>DATKOF010000011.1:0-128967 GCA_035524795.1 Burkholderiales bacterium | reverse complement strand
GGTGTCAAATATGATCAATCTATCCTTGCTCATGGCAGTCTCCGATATGCCTCGTCGCGGCCCGCACTGCAGGCCGCATCATAAAAACCGGTCCCGGGTTCGAGGACCCGAGCACACAAAACGAAATGGGGAAAGGAGTATTTAGCGCCCGAGGCGCAGCAGCAGGCCGTCCGGCAGGAAACCGGCGGAAAGGAACGGCGTATTGGCCCGATGCGCATTCATTCAAAACAATATAAGGGGTTTTTCCGCAGCTGACAAGGCCCTCTTACAGCACGGATGGCGGGACGTCGCGCGGCGGTCGGCGCAGTTTTTCCCACACCGCGATCACGTAGCCCGACAGCGCATAGCAGACGAACAATGAAAACAGCATTTCGGGCAGCGTGCTCGATACCGTCATCAGAAACACCACTGCGAACGCGATCAGCACGACATAGCTGAACGGCACGCTCTTGCGCAAGTTGATGTCCTTGCCGCTGTAATATTTGAAGTTGCTGACCATGGTCAGGCCGGTGAATACGGTCAGACACCATGCCAGCCACTTCACGTCGGCGCCCTGGATCTGATAGCCGTTGAACGCCCACACCATGCCCGCGATCAGACTTGCCGCCGCCGGGCTCGGCAGTCCCTGGAAAAAGCGCCGGTCGGCGATTTCAAGCTGGGTGTTGAAGCGCGCCAGCCGCAGCGCCGCGCATGCGCAGTAGATGAACGCCGCAATCCAGCCGAGCTTGGTCGTCAGCCACGGACCGAGCAGCGGGATGTTTTTCGCGGTCGCAAAATCCTTCAGCGCCCAGACGTAGATCACGAGCGCCGGCGCGACACCGAACGACACCATGTCAGACAGGCTGTCGTACTCGGCGCCAAACGCGCTCTGCGTGCGCGTGAAGCGCGCAACGCGCCCATCGAGGCCGTCGCATACCAGCGCGACGAGGATCGCCAGCGCCGACTGTTCAAAGCGTCCGTTCATCGCCTGCACGATCGCGTAGAAGCCGGCGAACAGCGCGACGGTTGTGAACAGGTTGGGCAGCCAGTAGATGCCGCGCCGGCGCAGCCGCCCTTTGCCAACCCATTTGTCGTGCGGCTCGTACACGGTCAGTCCAGTGTCGCCACCACGCTGGCGGCAGCGTGGACCGTATCGCCGACGCTGACGCGCGGTACCGCCGTCGGCGGCAGGTATAGATCGACGCGCGAGCCGAAGCGAATGAAGCCGTAGCGCTGGCCGCGCGCCAACAAGTCGCCGGGCTTGGCGTAGCACAGGATGCGGCGCGCGATCAGCCCGGCGATCTGCACGCAGGTCACGTCGGTGCCGGAGGGGGTGCGGATCCACAGCGCGTTGCGCTCGTTTTCGAATGACGCCTTGGCCAGCGCCGCGTTGAAAAAGCGTCCCGCGTGATACCAAGCTTCGCGCACCTCGCCGTCAACCGGGCTGCGGTTGGAATGCACGTTGAACACGTTCATGAACACGCTGATCTTGAGCGCCGGACGGTGGAGGTAGGGATCATCGGTGCGCTCGACGACGACAATGCGTCCGTCCGCCGGTGCCAGCACCGCCTGCGGATCGGCGGGAATCGTGCGCGGCGGGTCGCGAAAGAACTGGAGCACGAACAGTACGATCAGCCAGCATATGAGCGCCCAGCCCCGGCCCGCGAATGCGGTGGCCGTCAGCGCCAGCGCCAGCGCCACCGCGACAAATGGCCAGCCCTCGCGCGCGATCAGCGGATGCGGATATCGCCGGCTGTCGCTCATTGCGCCGCGTCGTCGGCGTCACGCCTGCGCTCCGCGTCCTTCTGGGCAGCGGCATCGAGACCGTTCTGCACTTTGTCGAGCGTCTGTTTGGGCATGTTGCCGAGCTGCTTCGCCGCCTCCGATTCCGGCACCTTGTCGCCGCAGCCGGTGAGAGCGCCCAGCGCAGTCAGCATGACCGCCGCCAGTTTTATTCGTGGCATGGAAATCTCCCTAATTTTTGCTCTGGTCGACCAGCTTGTTCTTCCTGATCCACGGCATCATGTCGCGCAGCCTGGCGCCGACGATCTCAATCGGATGCTGGCGGCCGATCCGGCGCAACGCGTTCAGTTTGGTCGCGCCGGTCTGGTTTTCGAGCAGGAACTCCTGCGCATAGGCGCCGGTCTGGATTTCCTTCAGGATTTTGCGCATCTCGGCCTTGGTCTGGTCGGTGATGATGCGCGGCCCGCGCGTGAAGTCGCCGTACTCGGCGTTGTTCGAGATCGAATAACGCATATTGGCGATGCCGCCCTCGTACATCAGGTCGACGATCAGCTTCAGTTCGTGCAGGCATTCGAAGTAGGCCATCTCCGGCGCATAGCCGGCTTCGACCAGCGTTTCGAACCCGGCCTGTACCAGCGCCGTGCAGCCGCCGCACAGCACCGCCTGTTCGCCGAACAGGTCGGTCTCGGTCTCCTCGCGGAAATTGGTCTCGATCACACCGGCCTTGCCGCCGCCGATCGCAGCCGCGTACGACAGCGCGATGTCGCGCGCCTTGTGCGAAGCGTCCTGGTGCACCGCGATCAGCATCGGCACACCGCCGCCCTGTGTGTAAGTCCCGCGCACGGTATGACCGGGCGCCTTTGGTGCGATCATGATGACATCGAGATCGCTGCGCGGCACCACCTGTCCGTAATGGATGTTGAAGCCGTGCGCGAACGCCAGCGCCGCGCCTTTCTTCAGGTGCGGCTCGACCTCATCGCGGTAAACCTTCGCGATGTGCTCGTCGGGCATCAGCAGCATCACGACATCGGCACCGTCGACCGCCGCGGCAATTTCCCTGACTGTGAGTCCGGCGTTTTTCGCCTTGTCCCACGACGCGCCGCCCTTGCGCAGCCCGACCGTGATCTTGACGCCCGAATCCTTCAGATTAAGCGCGTGAGCGTGTCCCTGCGAACCATAGCCGACGATGGTCACCTGTTTATCCTTGATCAGCGACAGGTCGGCATCTTTATCGTAATAGACTTTCATAAACCCCTCTTTTGAAAACCCGCCAGATTAAATCTTCAGCACGCGGTCGCCGCGGCCGATGCCGGAAGCGCCGGTGCGCACCGTCTCCAGGATCGCGCCGTGGTCGATTGCGTTCAGAAACGCGTCGAGCTTGGCGCCGGTGCCGGTCAACTCGATCGTGTAGTCCTTGTCAGTCACGTCGATGATGCGGCCGCGGAAAATATCGGCGACCCGCTTCATTTCCTCGCGATCCTTACCGACCGCGCGCACCTTGACCAGCATCAGCTCGCGCTCGATGTGCTCGCCCTCTGACAGATCGATCACCTTGATGACGTCGATCAGCTTGTTCAACTGCTTGGTGATCTGCTCGATGATGTCATCGGAACCCGAGGTCACGATCGTCATCCGCGACATCGAAGCGTCCTCGGTCGGCGCCACCGTCAGCGATTCGATATTGTAGCCGCGCGCCGAGAACAGGCCGGCGACGCGCGACAGCGCGCCGGCTTCGTTCTCGAGCAGGATCGAAATGATGTGCCTCACAGATCCTCCGACCCCAGCAGCATTTCGCTCAGCCCCTTGCCGGCCTTGACCATCGGCCATACGTTCTCGGTCTGGTCGGTAATGAAGTCCATGAACACCAGACGGTCCTTGAGCCTGAACGCCTCCCTGAGCGCCGGCTCGATGTCGGCCGGCTGCTCGATGCGCATGCCGACGTGGCCGTAGGACTCGGCAAGCTTGACGAAGTCCGGCAGCGCGTCCATGTACGATTCCGAGTAGCGGCTCGCATAATCGATCTGCTGCCACTGCCGCACCATGCCGAGATAGCGGTTGTTGAGATTGACGATCTTGATCGGCAGGTGGTACTGCTTGCAGGTCGACAGTTCCTGGATGCACATTTGGATGCTGCCCTCGCCGGTAATACAGGCGACGTCGGCATCCGGGTTGGCGAGCCGCACCCCCATTGCCGCCGGCAAGCCGAAGCCCATCGTGCCGAGTCCGCCGGAATTGATCCAGCGCCGCGGCTTGTCGAATTTGTAGTACTGGGCGGCCCACATCTGGTGCTGCCCGACGTCGGAGGTTACAAACGCTTCGCCTCCGGTAATCTCGTAGAGCGTCTCCACCACGCGCTGCGGCTTGATCAGTTTGCTCGCACGGTCGTATTTGAGGCAGTCGCGGCCGCGCCATTGTTCGATCTGCGCCCACCACTGGTTCAGCGCCTTGTGGTCGGGCTGTTGCTGTGATGCCCTGATCTGGGCGATCAGATCCCGCAGTACCTCGCGCACATCGCCGACGATCGGCACGTCGGCCTTGACGCGCTTCGCGATCGACGACGGATCGATGTCGATGTGGATGATGGTGCGCGGTTCCTGGAAGAAATGCCCGGGATTGCCGATCACGCGGTCATCGAAGCGCGCGCCGATCGCGAGCAGCACATCGCAGTGCTGCATCGCCAGGTTCGCCTCGTAGGTGCCGTGCATGCCGAGCATGCCGACGAACTGCCGGTCGGTCGCCGGATAGCCGCCGAGCCCCATCAGCGTGTTGGTGCACGGAAAGCCGAGCAGCCGCACCAACTCGGTCAGCTCGGTCGCGGCGCGTCCCTGGATCACGCCGCCGCCGGCGTAGACCATCGGGCGCTGCGCTTTGAGCAACAGCTGCGCCGCCCTCTTGATCTGTCCGATATGCCCCTTGATGACCGGATTATAGGAACGCATCGTGATCGACTGCGGATAATCGAATTCCGCCCGCTGCGTGGGTGCGGTGATATCCTTCGGAATGTCCACCACCACCGGTCCCGGCCGGCCGGTCGCGGCGATATAGAACGCCTTCTTGATCGTCAGCGCGATGTCGCGCACGTCCTTGACCAGGAAGTTGTGCTTGACGCACGGCCGGGTGATGCCGACCGCGTCGCATTCCTGGAACGCATCCTCGCCGATCGCATGGGTCGGCACTTGGCCCGAGATCACCACCAGCGGGATCGAGTCCATATAGGCGGTCGCGATGCCGGTCACCGCATTGGTGACGCCGGGGCCCGAGGTCACCAGCGCGACACCGACCCTGTCGGTCGAGCGCGCATAGCCGTCGGCCGCGTGCACCGCGCCCTGTTCGTGGCGCACCAGGATATGCCTGACCTTGTCCTGCTTGAATAATTCGTCGTAGAGATGCAGCACCGCGCCGCCGGGATAGCCGAACACATATTCGACCCCTTCCTGCTGCAGACATCGCACTACGATTTCGGCGCCGCTCAATTCCATGTCGATGCGTCGGATTTCTGGTAAAACAGGGAACCGTTAACGATACATTTCACATCGGGTTTGGTCAAGCCAAATCTTCGATTAAACAATATGATACCGTTGACAAGGAGCGATTGAATGATAATCATCAGAACGGCACGGCGAATCGAAAATGCGCGCGGTGCGAAAATGAGGGCCGCCGGCGACCTGCGGCGGCCTTGAACACGGCATAACATCCCCATCCACTTTTCTGGCTACCCATAAGGAACTTTCGGAGTTTTTCATAGTGACCGAGCGGCGCGCTTACAAGCAGGCGCTGTTCGCGGTGCGCGACGAACAGGTCGCGCTCGAACTGGTGCAGGAAGCGATGACCCGGCTGGTGGAAAAATATCCGGCACGCCCGAGCGCCGAGCTGCCACTGCTGTTCCAGCGCATTCTGCAGAACACGATCCGCGACTATTACCGGCGCCAGAAAGTACGCGCACTGTGGACCACGCAGATTTCGTCGCTTGCCGCCGACCCGGAAGCCGAGCACGACCCCCTGGAAACGATCGAGCCGGATGCCGACGCCCCCGGGGAAGCCACTCCCTACAATTCGTTACAACAGTCGCAAATTCTTGAAATCATTGAACAGGCGCTCCAGCAACTGCCGCCACGTCAACGCCAGGCTTTCCTGCTGCGTTACTGGGAAGAGATGGACATCGCGGAAACGGCGGCGGCAATGGGATGCTCGGAGGGCAGTGTCAAAACACACTGCTCGCGGGCTGCGCATGCGTTGGCCGTACTGTTGCGGAAAAAGGGCATTACACTATGAACGACGAACAGGAACTGGCGCGTAAAATCGCCCGTTATCTTGACCGCGGGGTGGATGAAATCCAGCCCGCCACGCGTCATCGGCTGCGGACGGCGCGCGAAGCGGCGCTTGCCCACTGCCGCGAGCCGCGCTGGGCGTTGGGCATGGCATGGGCCGGCAACGCCGGCTCGTTTTTCGGCCATGGGCGTATTGCCCTCGTCCACTATCTGGCAGCCGCCGCGCTGGTGCTGGCAAGCGCCGCCGGCGTCACTTATTGGCAACTCAGCAACAACAACGACGATGACGCGGATATCGAATTGAGCCTGCTGACGGACGACCTGCCGATCAACGCCTATCTCGACAACAATTTCGAAGCATGGATAAAGCGTTCCTCGGAATAGTTCTATGCCTGTGCTTCGTCGCTCCGGTATCTGCGGCCACCCCCACCTCGGCCACCACGACTCCCGCCAGGCCTGACTGGAGCGAACTGTCGCCGGCACAGCAACAGGTGCTCGCCCCGCTCAAGGATGACTGGGCCAGCCTCGACTCGGCCCGCCGCAAGGCATGGATCAAGCGCGCGGACCGTTATCCGAAGATGAAGCCGGTGGAGCAGCAGCGGCTCAAGGCACGCATGCAGGAGTGGGTCAAGCTGACGCCCGAACAGCGCCAGACCGCGCGTCTGAAATACCGGGAATTCAACAAATTGCCGCCGGAGAAACGCGCGCGGATCAAATCGCAATACCAGCAGTCCCTGGAAACCAGGCCCGGGGGCGTTCCCCCGCCCGCCCAGTAACCGCCGTGCAACGCGCGGACGGCGCCCGATCAGGCGCCGTTACCGCTTCTCCTCCCACCAGATCATGCCGAGAGCGAGCCCGAGAAAAGCCAGTGTCGGGAACAGCGCGCTCCAGAACGGCGGCCAATCACGCAGCAGCCCGAAGTAGGTGAACAGGCGTCCCAGCATGTGGAAACCGATGCCGAGCATGATGCCGGAAAAAACTTTCGCGCCGATGTTGCCGACGCGCTGCCGGAAATGCGCGAACGGCAACGCCAGCACCATCATCATCAGCACCGCGAACGGGTAAACCAGCTTGTTCCACAGCGCGATTTCATGGCGCTCGGTCTGCTGGTTGTTTTCCCGCAAATGCCGCACATAGGAATAGAGCGACCATGCCGACATCTGCTCCGGCGACACCAGCAGCACGCTGAGCAGGCCGGGATCGATCACGGAATGCCATTGCGCCTCCGGGATGTGGTTGACCGTGGTCTTCAGTTCCTCGAAGTTGGTCTGTTCCACGTCCTGCAGCGTCCACTGGTGGTCGCCCCGATATTCGCCGCGCCGGGCAAAGCTGATCGCGCGCAGGCGGTGTTCGGCGTCGAACTCGTAGATCTTGACTCCGACCAGCACCGAGTCGGGCAGTACCTGGGCCACGTTGACGAAACTGCCCTCGTCCTTGACCCACAGGCCGGAACGGAACTCCTGGGCGATCACGCCGCTCAGCGCCTGTACGCGCAACTGCTGGGCGGTGCGTTCGGCCGGCGGCGCGATGAATTCGCCGAAGATGAAAGTCAGCAGCGCGAACAGCAGGCCGATCTGCACCAGCGTACCCGCCATCCGCCACAGCGAAACTCCCGATACGCGCATTACGTTGTATTCCGAGTTTGCAACCAGCTGCGCCAGCGCGAACAGGGTGCCGATCAGCACCGCGATCGGAAACAGTTCGTAAACGTGGCCGGGCATGCTGAGCAGCACGAAAGTCAGCACCCGCAGCAGGCGGTATCCCCCCTTGCCGAGATCCTCGAGCTCATGGATCAGGTCGAGCAGCGCGAACAGCATCAGCAACCCGGCGAACACCAGCAGCACCGCCGTGGTGATTTCGGCCGACAGATAGCGCTTGAGCGTTCTCACTTGAGATAACGGGCGATCGAAAACAGCGTCATGCGCCGCGCAACCATCACCGCGAGCAGGCCCAGCATCGCCACGTGCACCGTCCACAGGCCGGCCATGAAGCCGATTTTTTCCTGCGCGACCCACGCCTGGGCGATGCTCACGCAGTTGCTGTAGATCATGTAGATCAGGATCGCCAGCACCAGATTCAGCGAGCGGCCGGCGCGCTGATTGACGAATGACAGCGGGATCGCCAGCAACGCCAGGATCAGCGCCGACAGCGGCAGGCCGACTCGCCACGACAGTTCGGCAAGATTCGCGGCGGTCGGATCGCCCAGCAGTTGCGGGGTCGACAGCGCCTTGGCCGACGGCGCCGCCAGCTTGGCTTCATAGGGTTCGATGCGCATTGCGTAACGGCCGAACTCGCCGATCTTGTACTCGGTCGTCCCGGGCACGCCTTCATAGCGCCGCCCGTCGAGCAGCACCAGAAAACGGTCGCCGTTGCCTGCGGTCTGCAGCAGCCCGCGCCGTGCGACCATGACGCCGACCTTCTGGTGCTCGACCGAGCTGACGAAGACGTTGCTGACCACGCCGTCGTGCTCGTTGATGTCCTCGACGAAAAACACCCGGTCCGCCTGCTTCGATTCGCGGAACGCGCCGGGCGCCATCCGCGATACGTCGTTGCGGGAATCCATATGCTGCCGGAATTCCTCGCTCTTCATCATCGCCCACGGTGCGAACAACAGGCTGATCAGCGCGATCAGCGCCACCAGCGGCAACGCAAACAGCAGCACCGGCCGCAGCCACGCGGTCAACCCCAGCCCGGAGCAGAACCAGACCACCATTTCCGAGTCGCGGTAGCTGCGCGTCAGCGTCATCAGCACCGAGATGAACAGTGTCAGCGACAGCAGCACCGGCAGATAATTGAACAGCGTGAACGCGAGCAGCGCGAACACGCCTTCCAGCGGAATCGATCCGTTCGCCGCCAGACCGAGAAAGCGCACGAACTGCGTTGCGATCGCGATCGCCAGCAGCACGACGAAAGTGGCGACCGCCGACGCCGTGAATTCGCGCAGCAGCGACGTGCGGAAGATCATCGCCGGAACACGCTTTGATTTTTGGGCGGACTGCGAAGATAATCAGAAGCTTCTGAAAACATCCGGCACCTATGGGAAACCTCATCCAATTTAGCATAAAAAGCGGCGCTCCGGAGCGCATCCGGACCGCCTGCATCGTGGTCGGCGTGTTCGACTCGCGCAAGTTGAGCGCGACGGGCGGCGCGCTTGACCGCGCGGCGCGCGGCTATCTGTCGGCGCTGCTCAAACGCGGCGATCTCGACGGAAAATCCGGCGCCACCCTGCTGCTGCCGCGCGTGCCGCAACTCGCCGCGCAGCGCGTGCTGCTGGTCGGACTCGGCCGCGAGCAGGATTTCGGCGACCGCGCGTTTCGCGACGCGGTGCGCAGCGCGGTGTGCGCGCTCGACCACAGCGGCATTCCGGACGCGGTGCTGTGCCTGAGCGCGGCGAACAGGGGGCGCGACATCGGCTGGCGCGTCACGCAGGCGGTGCTGGTGGCGGCCGACGCCACCTACCGCTTCGAACAGATGAAGAGCAAACCGGAGCAGCGGCGCGGCCTGCGCGAATTTTCCCTGCTGGTCGAGCGCACCGAAGCCGCGCGCGCGGCGGCGGCGCTGAAGCGCGGGGTGGCGGTCGCGCACGGCGTCGGCCTGGCCAAGGATCTCGGCAACCTGCCCGGCAACGTTTGCACGCCGAGCTATCTCGCCGCGCAGGCCAGGGCGTTGGCCCGATCGCATCGGCTCAAGGTACAAGTGCTTGAAAAGCGCGACATGCAGCGGCTCGGCATGGGCGCGCTGCTGTCGGTCGCGCGCGGCAGCGTCGAACCGCCCAAGCTGATAGTCCTGCAATATCAGGGGGCGGGCCGCGGGCGCAAACCGATCGTGCTGGTCGGCAAGGGCGTGACCTTTGACAGCGGCGGCATTTCGATCAAACCCGCCGCCGATATGGACGAGATGAAATTCGACATGTGCGGCGCCGCCAGCGTGCTCGGCACGCTCCGCGCGACGGCCGAAATGAAACTGCCGCTGAATATCGTCGGCATCGTCCCGGCCACCGAGAACATGCCGAGCGGCAGCGCGACCAAACCCGGCGACGTCGTGAAAAGCCTGTCGGGGCAGACCATCGAGGTGCTCAACACCGACGCCGAGGGCCGGCTGATCCTGTGCGACGCGCTGACCTATGCCGAGCGCTTCGAGCCGCAGACGGTGATCGATATCGCAACGCTGACCGGCGCCTGCGTGATCGCGCTCGGGCACGTCGCAAGCGGCCTGTTCAGCGCCGACGATGCGCTCGCCGGCCGGCTGCTCGCCGCCGGCGATGCGAGTTGTGACCGCGCCTGGCGTCTGCCGCTGTGGAACGACTATCAGGAACAGTTGCGCAGCAATTTCGCCGACTTCGCGAACATCGGCGGCCGCGCCGCCGGCAGCGTGACCGCCGCGTGTTTTCTCGCGCGCTTCACCGGGAAATTCAAATGGGCGCATCTCGACATCGCCGGTACCGCATGGAAATCGGGCAAGGAAAAAGGCGCCACCGGCCGGCCGGTGCCGCTGCTGGCGCAGTTCCTGCTCGACTGCGCCGCAAACCGCTGAGCGAACCGCGATGACGCAGATCGACTTCTATTTCCACGTCGAGGACAGGCTGCAGACCGCGTGCAAGCTGAGCGCGAAAGCGGTCGCCGGCGGACTGCGCGTGTTCGCGTTCTGCCCCGATGAGGAAACCGTCCGCAAACTCGACCGCATGTTGTGGACGACGCCGGCGATCGGCTTCGTGCCGCATTGCGGTCCGCGGCATGACCTTGCCGCAGTCACGCCGGTGATCGTCGATCACAGCGGAACGAATCTGGTGCATGATCAGGTGTTGCTCAATCTGCGGCCGGATCTGCCGGAGTTCTTCAGCCGTTTCCAGCGCCTGATCGAAGTCGTCTCGATAGATGAGGACGACCGCCGCGCGGCGCGCGGACGTTACAAGTTCTATCGCGACCGCGGCTATGAGATACGCAATCACGACCTGAGCCAGCAGGCACAGTAGCCGCGCGGCAAGCAACGCATGTCCGACGACATCGACCGCCAGATCCAGGACAGCGCCGCGCTGCTGAACCGCGCCGACACGCTGCTCGCGCGCCGCAAAACCACCGCCGCCACGCCGGTGATTCCGGTGCTGACCGAAGCAGTCGGCGCGGCCGCCGACGCCATTCCGACATTGACCGATGTCGCAACGCCGGGGCCTGCGCCGACGCCGGCCCCGGCGGGCGAATCCCCGGTCACGCAGCCGGCTCCATCCAGTCTTGAGCAGGCGGTCTACCGGAAACTCAAATCGCAGTTCGAGCAGGAAATCGCGGCCCTGCCATCGCCGCCGGCCGAAATCGTCGCCGCACTCGATCAAGCGCTGCAAAAATTCAGCGGCGAACTGAAAACGGACATCGAGGCAATGGTGCGGAGCGCGGTTGCAGAAACGCTCTCGCATGGCACCCAACCGTCGGATGCCGCGGCAGGCGCTCCCCGCGATCCGCAGACGCCCCGGCAATGAGTCTCGCCAAAAGTTTCGAGCCGCACGCGATCGAAGCGCGCTGGTATCCCGAATGGGAGCAACGCGGCTATTTCAAACCCGCGGGCGACTGCGGCAAGCCTTACTGCATCCAGTTGCCGCCGCCCAATGTGACCGGCACGCTGCACATGGGACACGCGTTCCAGCAGACGCTGATGGACGCGCTGGTGCGCTACCACCGGATGCGCGGCGACAATGTGAACTGGATCGTCGGCACCGACCACGCCGGCATCGCGACCCAGATCGTCGTCGAGCGCCAGCTCGAAGCCGAAGGCAAAACGCGCCACGATCTCGGGCGCGAAGAATTCATCAAGCGTGTCTGGCAATGGAAACAGCAGTCCGGCTCGACCATCACGCGCCAGATGCGGCGGCTCGGCGCTTCCGCCAACTGGGACTACGCGAGCAGCGACGGCGGGCACGCCGGCTACTTCACGATGGACGAACGGATGTCGCGCGCGGTCACCGAAGTCTTCGTGCGTCTACATGAAGAAGGCCTGATCTACCGCGGCAAGCGTCTCGTCAACTGGGACCCGGTGCTGATGACCGCGGTGTCCGACCTCGAAGTCGAAAGCGAGGAGGAGGACGGCAAGATTTGGGAGATCAAGTATCCGCTGGGCGACGGTTCGGGCGCGCTGGTCGTCGCCACCACCCGGCCGGAAACCCTGCTCGGCGACGTCGCGGTCGCGGTCAATCCCGGGGACGAACGGTATAAAAGTTTTGTCGGCAGACAGGTGCAGCTGCCGTTGACCGGGCGCACGATCCCGGTGATCGCCGATGATTATGTCGATCCCGCATTCGGCACCGGCTGCGTCAAGATCACGCCCGCGCACGATTTCAATGACTGGGCCGTCGGCCGGCGCCACGGGCTCGCGCCGATCAGTGTGATGACGCTCGACGCCAGGATCAACGAACAGGCGCCCGCGGCTTACCGCGGCCTCGACCGCTTCGAAGCTCGCAAGAAGATTCTTGCGGATTTGGAGCGGCAGGACTTGCTCGCTTCGGAGAAGCCCTACAGGCTGCGCGTGCCGCGCTCGGGACGCACCGGCACCGTCGTCGAACCGATGCTGACCGACCAGTGGTTCATCCGGATGGACGGCCTCGCGCAGCGTGGACTCGACGCCGTTGCCAAAGGCGAGGTGAAGTTCTACCCCGAACACTGGACCACGACCTATAACCAGTGGCTGGAAAACATCCAGGACTGGTGCATCTCGCGCCAACTGTGGTGGGGTCATCAGATTCCGGCGTGGCACGACGATCAAGGCAATGTCCACGTTGCGCGCAGCGAACAAGATGCGCATCGGCAAGCCGCGGCGAAAGGTTATAAAGGACATCTGCAACGCGATGAGGATGTGCTCGACACCTGGTTCTCGTCGGCGCTGATCCCGTTCACTGCGCTCGGCTGGCCGGATGACACGCCCGACCTGAAAGCATGGCTGCCGTCGTCGGTGCTGGTGACCGGCTTCGACATCATCTTTTTCTGGGTCGCGCGGATGATCATGATGACGCTGCACTTCACCGGCAAAGTGCCGTTCCGCGACATCTACATCAACGCGATCGTGCGCGATGCCGAAGGCCAGAAGATGTCGAAATCGAAGGGCAACACGCTCGACCCGATCGACCTGATCGACGGCATCACGCTGCCAGCGCTGCTGGAAAAATCGACGCAGGGGCTGCTGCTCGCCGGCCACAGGGAGAAAATCGAAAAATACGCCCGCGCCCACTATCCGGACGGCATCCCGGCGTTCGGCGCCGATGCGCTGCGTTTCACGTTCGCCTCGCTGGCAACCTTTTCGCGCACGCTGAACTTCGATCTCGGCCGCTGCGACGGCTACCGCAATTTCTGCAACAAGCTGTGGAATGCGACCCGCTTCGTGCTGATGAACACCGAGGGCAGGGACTGCGGCCAGGACGAAAGACTGCCCGTCGAGCTCTCGGCCTGGGACCGGTGGATCGTCAGCGCGCTGCAGCGGACGGAGGCCGAGGTGGAAACGGGCTTCGCGGAATACCGCTTCGACAACGCAGCCGCCGCGATTTATCGCTTCGTCTGGGACGAGTATTGCGACTGGTATGTAGAAATCGCCAAGGAACAATTAGCGATGGGCAACGAGAAGCAGCAGCGCGGCACGCGACGAACGCTGGTGCGCGTGCTGGAATCCGCGTTGCGCCTCGCGCACCCCTTCATTCCGTTCATTACCGAAGAACTATGGCAGAACGTAAAGGCGCTCGCCGGCAAGTCTGGCGACACCATCATGCTTGCGCCCTACCCGAAAAGCCAGCCAGAGAAAATCGATGAAGAGGCGGAAAAGGAAATCGCCGAAGCCAAGCAGCTCATCCTCGCCGCGCGAAATCTGAAGAGCGAGATGAAGCTTCCGCCGAACAAGAAGACACCCGTCTATTATTCGATAAGTCTGCCGCCGTCCGCGATGACGGCAAACCGCGCCCTGGTGTCTACCAGTGTTTTCGAGAATCACGACGACGAAATCTCCAGACTCAATACGCCCGTCGGCATCTCCGGCAATGTCCGGTTCGCGTTCAAAGTCGAGGGCGATGCAAGCGCCGAGAAGAATCGCCTCAGCAAGGAAATCGCGCGCCTCGAGGGCGAGATCGGCAGGGCGATGGCAAAGCTGTCCAATCCGTCGTTCGTTGACCGGGCGCCGCCGCAAGTCGTCGAGCAGGAACGCAAGCGACTCGCCGAATACGGCACGACGCTGGAAAAACTGCGCGCGCAACTCGCGCGCCTGAACTGACGCTAGCGCCTCTTCAGAAAAAACACGAATTCGACGCCCGCCGTCTGCGACGACAGCAACTGGTGTCCGGCCTGCATCGAAAACACCTTGAAATCCAGTTCGGCGGCCGGGTCGGTCGCAACAATCTTCAGCACCTGCCCCGAAGCCATGTCGGCCAGCGATTTCTTCGCGCGCAGTACCGGCAGCGGACAATTGAGGCCGCGCACGTCGAGTTCCCGGTCGAACTGCATGTCCATGCCGGCGGTGCTCAGAACACGCTGATGTTGCGGTCTGCGAGCAATTGCGACAGCCGCGTGTTGGCCATCGACAGCCGGTCAACCAGTATTTCGAGGAAAGCGCCGTTGAAATGGTGGCGGCAGGTTTCGCTGGCGTGGTTCAGGGACTCCGCCTTGATCTCGATCACGGTGATGTCGGTCGCAGCCGAGATGCTCGCGGTGCGGTGAAACTGCTTTTTCCCGAGATACGCCATCTCGCCGAAGCAATCCCCGCTCTTCAGCAGGTTGAGCAGCTTGTCCTGCATCGTCACCTTGACTTCGCCGTCGACCACGATGAAGAACGACTGGCCGACGTCGCCTTCCCTGATCAGCACCGTGCCCGGCGCATGCTTGTTCCATGCCGTGATCCGCAGCACCTCCCACAACTCGGTGTCGCTGAATCCCCCGAAGAAAGCGAGCTTGCGCAGCACGTCGAACTTCTCGCTGTCGGGTATGTTTTTCTCCGGTTGCTGAAGATTGCCGAACACCGCGACCAGATCGTGCGCGAAATCCTCCCAGGTCTGATAGCGGACAGCGGTATCCTTCTGCAGCGCGCGCATCACGATCGCGTCGAGCTGCGGCGGAATCTCATGACGGATGCTGCTCGGCAGCGGCGGCTCCGCATTGATGATTTGATACACCATGCTGTAGTTGTTGGTGGCCTGGAACGGCAGTCTGCCGGTCAGCATCTGATACAGCACGACGCCGAGCGAGAAAATATCGGTCTGATGCGTCAGCGGCTGCTCCTTGACCTGCTCCGGCGACATGTAGGCCGGAGAACCGATGCCGGTGACCTGGGTGGTTTCGGTCGCGCTGGTCAGCGCCGCGCCGAAATCGGATATCTTGATGTCGTTCTCCCCCGACAGCAGGATGTTGGCGGGCTTGATGTCGCGATGGATCACGCCGTGCTTCGCCGCGTAATCGAGCGCCTTCGTGCACTTGAAGATGATTTCAATCACCTTGTTGACCGGCAGCAGGTTCTCCGGACGGCTGTGCTGCTCGAGCGTGGTGCCGTCGACGTATTCCATCACGATATAGCTGGCTTCGTCGTCGGCGGCGGCGTCGTAGATGCTGACGATGTGCGGATGCGCCAGTTTTCCGGCCAGCGACGCCTCGGTCAGGAACAGCTTGCGGTAACGCCGTCCGTGCTCCTTGTTGCTGAGGGCGTCGGCGAACACGACCTTGACCGCAACGTGCCGGTTGACGAACGGATCGAGCGCCTCATAGACGGCGCTGGTCGCGCCCTTGCCGAGTTCGCGGATGATTTCGTATTTGCCGATTTTATTCACGCAGCACGTCCTGCGATTGCCGGGAGCCCGGGATTATAAAGCATCGTCTTGCGTCCGTTCCGTGACGGACGCCGCACGACAAATAAAAACCGCTGTGACGGAGCGGGCGGGGAACCGTTACTCAGTGACGGCCCTGGCGGTCCTTGCGATCGTCATCTTCCGGCGGCAGCAGCGCCTGCAGCTCCTTGAGCCGCGCCTCCACCCCGGCCATCTGATAGAAATCGCCGTCGCCGCTTCTCTGCGCGAGCCGCAACTGTTCGATCGAGGCCTTGATGTCGCCAAGGCGGAAATCGGCCTCGGCCTGCGCGCGATGCTCGAGCAGGTGTTTGTCGAGCGCCGCGTAACTGCGCGCCTGCAACTGGTACAGATGATAGTCGGACGGCGCCAACTGCAGGCGCTTCTCGACCAGCTTGAGCGCCGCCGCCGGCTGATTGTGTTTCAGCAGGACGTCGGCATAATCGTAAGTCAGCGCGCGGTAGTTGGGATACGCCTGCAGCGTGTCGTGGTAGATCTGCTGCGCGGTGTTGGTGTCTCCGGATTCGTCGTAAATCTGGGCGGCGAGATCGGCCACCATCGGATTTCCGGGCAGCAGCTTGCGCAGGGTCTGTATCTCCTGTTTGGCGCGGTCGTAGTTCTTGGCGATCACCAGCGACGCCGCCAGGCCGTAGCGGCTGGCCGCTTCATTCAGATACCTTTTCTCGCTCAGGCTCTGTTCGAAAAAGGCGACGTTGTCCTTGGCGTCGCCGATCTCGGCCTTCAGTTTGGCGCGCACCAGCTGGAATTCCAGGCTGTCCGGCACCTGGCGATAAGGGACGCTCTGTGCGCGGTTCTGCATGTCGGCGATCCGCTCGTAGGTCAGCGGGTGGGTGCGCAGATAAACCGGAGCGTCATCCTCGAGGCGCGTCGCCTGCTGCAGCCGCTGGAAAAACGACGCCATGCCCTGCGGGTCGAAACCGGCACCGACCATGGTCTGGAAACCGACGCGGTCGGCTTCGCGTTCCTTGTCGCGCGAATAGCTGAGCTGGCTCTGCACGAAACCGGCCTGCGATCCCATGATTCCCGCCTGCGCCAGATCGGGATTGGCGCGCGACGCCAGCAGCGCGGCCGCCATCGTCGCCAGCGACAGTATCTGCCCGCGCTGCTGCTCCGCCATCTGGCGCGCAAAGTGACGCTGCTCGACGTGGCCCATTTCGTGGCCCAGCACGCCGGCCAGCTCGGATTCGTTCTGCGCGGTCATGATCAATCCCGAATTGA
Source organism: Burkholderiales bacterium (assembly GCA_035524795.1). GTDB lineage: Bacteria > Pseudomonadota > Gammaproteobacteria > Burkholderiales > SG8-41 > DATKOF01. Next base: position 111,945 of record DATKOF010000011.1, on the reverse strand, counting down.
CGCAGACGAAACCGCCCGGCAGCGAAAAAGCGTTGATCTGCGGATCGATCAGCAGGTTGAAATCGAACTGCTGGTTGGGATCGGGACTCGCCATCGCCAGCCGGCGGCCGAGCGCGTTCAGGTAGTCGACGACCTCGGGATCGTCGGAATAGCTGGGGTCGGCGCGTATCTCGCGCATGATTTCGCGGCCGAGCTGCAGCTCCTGCAGCGGCGACAGCAGTCTCTGGGATTCATCGCCGAGATCGGGCAGGTTCTGGGAAAAGGCGGCGGGAACGGCGAGCAGCGCCAGCGCGAGCATCAGATTGCGGATTTTCACGCCCCTATGATAAGCCAGCCGCCCGCAAGTTCCCAAACGCGGTTACTTCCTGCAACACGCGGCGCCGTATCCCGGAACAGGCGGCTAGCTGATAAGCTCCGCTCTTTCCATGGACGATGCCCATGCCGGAAAACCGTGACTGGAAAAATTTCTTTGCCAATTATCTGCCGACGTTGATCGTGATGTGGGCGGGAATCGCGCTGTCCGCGGGCGATTTCCGGGTCCGGACTTTCAACGGCTATTTTCTGATCCACAACGACAGCGGCACGATCTGGTTTCCGCTGACCGCCGACAGATTGCTGACCGCGGCGGGAATCGTCTACACCGTCGCGCTGATCGCCTACTACCGCCTGTTCCCGGCCACCGTCAGCAAGGCGCGCATCGCGCTATCGTGGCTGATGCGATGGGCGCGCCGGCAACAGCCGCGCTTCGGCTTCGCGGAAAAGCAGGCGTGGCTCGCCATCGCGCTCAAATTCTTTTTCCTGCCGCTGATGATCAATTTCGTGGTCAACAACCTCGCGATCGTGGCGCGGGAATACCACGCGCTGACCACCGTGGCGGCCGGCTTTCACCTGCATCTGTATCTGCTGCTGCTGAATCTGCTGTTTTTCGTCGACGTCATCATTTTCACGTTCGGCTACATGGTCGAAATTCCGCGGCTCGATAACGTCATTCGCAGCGTGGAGCCGACGTTTCTGGGATGGGCGGTCTGCATCGCCTGCTATCCGCCCTTCAACGGCATGGCGACCTACGTCTTCCCCTGGCAGTCGTCCGACGCGCCGCGCTTCACGGATTCCGCTCTGGAAATCGGCGCCGACTGCCTGATCCTTGGTCTGATGGCGATCTATGCCTGGGCCTCGGTCGCGCTCGGCTGGAAGGCCAGCAACCTGACCAACCGCGGCGTCATCGCCAGCGGACCGTACCGCTGGGTGCGCCACCCCGCTTATGCCGCCAAAAATCTCGCGTGGTGGATCGGCGCCCTTCCGACGTTCGCGGCGGCGTTTTCGGGCTCGCTCGAAAAAGGCCTGTGGTCCGTCGGCTGCATGGCGCTGTTCACGGTGATCTATGCCGCCCGCGCCTGGACCGAAGAACGGCATCTGTCGCTGCTCGGCGACGGCTACGACCGCTACAAGCAGCAGATCCATTACCGCTTCATCCCCGGCGTCTGCTGAAACAAAAAGCCCCTCTTGCGAGGGGCTTTCTGCACGGCCGGGAAGGAACGATCAGCTGCCCGAGCTGCTCGAAGAAGAGCTGGAGCTGCTGCTCGAAGAGCTGCTGGTGCTGGTCGAGCCATAGCCGGCAGCGTTGCCGGTGTTGCCGCGACAGGTCGAAGGCAGATATTTCTGATCAACCGTGGTGGCGGCGCCGCCGCACGACCAGTTGACCTGGCTGCCCGCGGAGTTGATATCGTTCAGCGCCACGCTCGGCACAATGGTCAGCACATTCGCACCGCTCGGCACCACTGCAGCAGTGTAGCTAATGGTGATCGTGCCATCAGCGCCGCTCACAATAGACGTAATGTTGTTCGTGCCAGACGGGAGGGAGGCGCCGATGTTGCCGCAAGTCGTTGCATCGGAACAGGTCATATCTCCCGGCCCCTTCGATTGGAAGGTTTCGGTTTCAGCAAGCTTGATGCCGTCAGCCAGCGTCGGGCCTTCGGACACCTTGGCGCGAATCGTATAGTCCTGATACGCCGGCAGCGCGACCGCGGCCAGAATGCCGATGATCGCGACCACGATCATCAGTTCGATCAGGGTAAAGCCTTTCTGCATTTGGCGAACCATGTGAAGCTCCTTCCTGTAGGTTGTTAATGAGCCGGGAAATTATGCCCGTCCGGACGTATTCACCGCAAACTCCATGCCAACGACAAAATCCGCTGACAGCGTGATATTTTAACGCCAGACCGCCCTTCCGCAGCATCCAACAACCTGCTTTGCAACGGCTGCCCCGGGTGATGGCACATGAATCGGCAGAATGTGCCGCACAGCGTCAGCGGCGAAAGACATCAATGCAGCGGCGGCGGCGCATAGCCGGGGAGCTTCGACACATCGACCTCGTCGATCTGCTGCGGGTCGAGGCACTGTTCCGCGTACTTGAGATAGACCTTTTCCCACACGAACACGTCGAACAGGTCGGGATCGATGTGGCCGCCGAGCTTGAATTTGCCGAGGATCGCCAGCGATTCCGACAGTGTCTTGCCCTTCTTGTAGGGGCGGTCCTTCGCGGTCAGCGCCTCGAAGATGTCGGCGATGCCCATGCAGCGCGCCTGCACCGACATCTGGTCGCGCGTCAGCCCGCGCGGATAACCCTTGCCGTCCATCCGTTCGTGGTGGCCGCCCGCATATTCGGGAACGTGCTTCAGGTGGCGCGGCCACGGCAGCGCCTCCAGCATCTGGATCGTCACGTCGATGTGGTGGTTGATGATCTGCCGTTCGGCGGCAGTCAGCGTGCCGGCTTTGATGGTCAGGTTCTCGACCTCTTCGGCGGTCAGGAAATCGGTCAGATTGCCCTGCACGTCGCGCCAGCGGTACTTCGACGCGATCGCGCGCACCCTTTGCTGTTCGTCCTCCTTCATCGCTTCTCCGCCGACATTGGTGAAGCGCAGGAATTCGCGGTCCTCGTTGATTTCGCGCAGCCGGATTTCGAAGTCGCGCTCGGCTTTTTTCGCCGCCGCCGCGTCGCCTTTTTCCAGCGCCGCCGCTTTCGCCTTCAGCATCGCGACCTCGGCGTCGCGCTTGACGACCTCGAAGCGGGTGTCGAGCAGATGGATGCGGTCGAAGATCGTCTGCAGCTTGGTCGCCTTGTCGACGACGTGCACCGGCGTCGTCACCTTGCCGCAATCGTGCAGCAGTCCCGCGATCTTGAGTTCGTAGCGGTCCTTGTCGGTCATGTGGAAATCGCGGAGCGGTCCGACCTTCACGTTGTTGACCGCCTCCGCCAGCATCATCGTCAGCATCGGCACGCGTTCGCAGTGGCCGCCGGTGTACGGCGATTTGTCGTCGATCGCGGCGTTGATCAGATTGATGAACGATTCGAACAGGTTTTCGAGATGGTTGATCAGCAGCCGGTTGGTCAGCGCGATCGCGGCCTGCGACGCCAGCGATTCAGCGAGCTGCTGGTCTTCCGTCGAAAACGGCACCACCCGGCCGGTTGCGCGCTCCTTGGCGTTGAGCAGCTGCAGCACGCCGATGATCTCGTTTTCGTGGTTCTTCATCGGCACCGTCAGAAACGACTGCGAGCGGTAGCCGGTCTTCTTGTCGAAATTCTTGGTGCCGGAAAAATCGAAGCCTTCCTCGATATAGGCGTCGGCGATATTGACCGAGCGGTCATGGTGATAGGCGTAGGCGACGACCATCGAGTTGATCGGATTGTCGTCCTTGTCGTAGAGATAGATCGGGTAGAACGGTATCTCGACGCCGGTGGTGCCGCCCATCGCGACGCCCAGCGTGTCGTTGCGCATGATTTCGAACTTGAGCGTGCGCTCTTCGGTTACGCGATAGAGCGTGCCGCCGTCGGCGTTGGTGATGTTCTTGGCCGCCAGCAGGATCGCCTCGAGCAGCCGGTTGATGTCGGTTTCCTTCGACAGCGCGACGCCGATCTGGTTGAGCTGTTCGAGCCGCTCGAACAGGTTCGAAGGATCGGGCGGGCGCTGCATCTGGTTCACGGCGGGAATTCCTATTTGATACAGACCGCGCGCACCTGATGGATGTCGGTGATGCCCATCAACACCTTTTCGATGCCGTCCTGCTTCAGCGTGCGCATGCCGGTTTCGAGCGCGGTCGCGAACATTTCAGCGACCCGCGCATGTTCCTGGATGTTCTTCTTGATCGCGTCGGTGCCGATCAGCAGTTCGTGCAGGCCGACGCGACCCTTGTAGCCGCCACCGCCGCAGACCTCACAGCCGACCGGCTCGTAAATCGTGATCTCGCCCTTTTCGTTGCCGAATTCCCGGTGCCATTCTTCCTTCAGTTCGGCGCGCGCTTTTTTCAGATCCTTTTTCCAGCTCTCGGTGTTCAGCAGCTCGGTCACATACTCTTCCATCAGCTTGTCGAGCTCCTCCTCGGTCGCGACATGGGGTTTCTTGCATTTACCGCACAACCGCTTGGCCAGACGTTGCGCGAGGATGCCGAGCAGCGCGTCGGCGAAGTTGAACGGGTCCATCCCCATGTCGAGCAGCCGGATGATCGATTCCGGCGCGGAATTGGTGTGCAGCGTCGCGAACACCAGGTGGCCGGTCAGCGACGCTTCGATGCCGGTGCCGACCGTTTCCTTGTCGCGCATTTCGCCGACCATGATGATGTCGGGATCGGCGCGCAGGAACGCTTTCATCGCGACTGCGAAAGTGAGTCCGGCCTTCGGGTTCATCTGCACCTGGCGCAGGCCGCGCTGGGTGATTTCGACCGGGTCTTCAGCAGTCCAGATTTTGGTGTCCGGCGTATTCAGATAGCCGAGCACCGAATGCAGCGTCGTCGTTTTGCCGGAACCGGTCGGCCCGCACACGAAGAACAGTCCGTACGGCTTGGAAATCGCCTCCTTGCACTGTTCGAGATTGCGCTTGGAAAGGCCGAGTTTGTCGAGCGGAATCGGCTCGCCGGCGGCGAGTATCCGCATCACGATGTCCTCGACGCCGCCCTGCGACGGTATCGTCGCGACCCGCAGCTCGATGTCGAGCGGCCCGAAGCGCTTGAACTTGATCTTGCCGTCCTGCGGCTTGCGGCGTTCGGAGATATCGAGGTCGCACATGATCTTCAGACGCGCCGCGATCGCGCTGCGGTAGGCGGCCGGCACCGAAATGTACGGCGCCAGCGAACCGTCCTTGCGGAAGCGGATTTCGGTCTTGGCCTTGCCGGGATAAGGCTCGACGTGAATGTCGGAGGCGCCCTGCTTGTAGGCGTCAACGATGACTTTGTTCACCAGCTTGACCACTTCGTTGTCGGCGGCGGCGGACGCCACATCTTCGTTGTTGTCTTCACCCGCCTCTTCGCCCTCCATGCCCGACAGCAGGTCGCCGATGTCGGTGGTGTCGTCGACCATGCCGGATGCGGCGCCGCCGCCGCCGAAAGTCTGATCGAGCGTCATCACGAACTCGCGGTTGCCGCAGACCTTGTAGACGACCTTGCTCTTCGGGAAGACGTTGTTGACGACGCGCGAGCCTTTGATCTTTTCCGGATCGGTGGTCAGCACGAGGATGCCGTCCTTGGTATCGTCGATCGGCACCCAGCCGTTGCTCTCGGCGAACTCGCGGCTGATGTTTTTCAGCAGGTCGAGCGGTTTGACGCGGTCCGCCTTGAACGGCTCGTACGGGACCTGAAAATAGGCGGCGAGCGCCTCGCCGATCGCGCCCGCCTTGACCTGGAATTCGTCGGACAGCACGGTTTCGATATCGAGGTTTTTGCGCCGCGCCGAGCGCGTCGCCAGTTCAAGCTCTTCGGCGGACAGCACGGCGTTGGTCACCAGATGGTCGTATTTGCCGCGCACCTGCATCGCCGGTTTCTGGCGTTGCCGGAACGCGATGGCGAGGGTTTCGCAGAGATGCGCGACGCCTTCCTCCATCACCGGCGGGAACGGCTGGCCGGTCTTGGAATTGATGATCTGCACCACCCCGATCAGTTCCTTGTTCTGCGCGTCGACCACCGGCGCCACCAGCATCTGTTTGGTGCGGTAGCCGGTCTTGCTGTCGACCTGCTTCAGGAAATTGAGCTGCGGGCTGTACGATTTGAGTTCGTTGTCGTCGTAGACATCCTTGATGTTGATCGCCTTCTTGTGGACGGCGACGAAGCCGGCGACGCTCTGTTCGGCGATCGGCAACTTGAGATCCTTGAACGAATGGAGGCCGGTCTTGACCTTCGACACGATCGAGGTCTTGTCCTCGCTGATCAGATAGAGCGTGAGCCGGTCCGCGTTGAACAGGCCGCAGATATCCTGGCTCAGTTCGAGCATGATCTCGTCGATGTTGTTGGTCGCGTGGATCTTGTTGGTGACGGCCTGCAGCCGCTTCGAGAAATTCAGCTTCTCGGCGAGCAGGCTGTCCTGGGCCGTCGCCTTGCTTTCGAGCACTGCACTCATGATATGCCCGCTCCTTGCAATGATGTGATCACAGTTCGAACACCTGATCGTTCTCGAGCATGCGCGGTTTCCACGCCCCGCCGCATTCCATGATTTCACGCATCGTGACCTCGACCTCGCCCGGTTTCAGGTGCGTGATGTAGATTTCGGCCGGCCGCTTCAGCTTGGCAAGTTCTTCGCACAGCATGCTCGGGCACAGGTGCTTGGATTCGATCGCGAGTGCCTTCTCGCGGTTGCAGAACGAGGTCTCGATGATCAGATAGCGCAGATTCTCGATCTTGTTGACTTCGCGCCACAGCGGATCGTGGGTCGTGGTGTCGCCGGTGAACACCAGGCTCGCACGGCCGCCGTCGATCTGGTAGCCGATCGCCGGCACCACGTGATTGGCCGGCAGCGGCGTCAGTTTGCGGCCGTTCAGATCGATCGTCTTGCCGAGCGTGATGGTCTCGTAGCGCAAAAACGGCTGATGGGCATCGGGGATCTCGGCGAAATCCGGCCACAGTTTCCAGTTGAACAGATGATCGCGCAGCACCTTGATCGTCGGCTCGATCGCGTGCACGGTGATCGGTTTGTCGCGCAGCCAGCCGACGGTGTCGACCATGAACGGTACCGAAGCCACGTGGTCGAGATGGGAGTGCGTCAGGAACACATGGTCGATGCGCTTGAGCTGCTCGATGCTCAGGTCGCCGACTCCGGTGCCGGCGTCGATCAGCACATCGTCGTCGATCAACATCGAGGTGGTGCGCAGGTCGCGGCTGATGCCGCCGCTGCAACCGAGAATTCTGAGTTTCATCTAAGAACCTATCTCAAAATCCCGCGTGGCCGCGGCGTCAGCGTTGCGGGATGGGATGCACGAAGCGCCGCGCAGCGAATGGCCATCCCCCTTCGCAAGCGGCGCGACACCGCAGACCGCCCGCAACGCCCCGCCCCGAAGGGTTTGCACGAAAAATGCCCGTCTGCGACGTTGCGCTCCTCGGCATCGTATCTCGAATACGACCTTCGTCGCGCGCCTGGCAGCTGAGCATTTTTCGTGTAAACGCGGCTCATGGGGGATTCTGAGATAGGTTCTACTTGGTCTTGAAGGTGAATACGCCGTCCCAACCCGCGCCCGGCGGGTTCCCGCGCAGATGGGCAATACGCTCCGGCAGCGTCTGGCTGTAGAGCGCGTTGTCCGGCGCCATTTTCTGCAGATTGAACAGCTGCAGTTCGGCCTGGTCCCAGTCCTGGGCCCGGTAAAGTCGGAGAAACTGTCCGTACAGCTTGGTTTCATCGAGTCTGGCCTTGCTGATCTGCCCCTGCAGCCCCAGCGGTTCGTAAATCGCCACCGCTTCGTCCTTGCCCTTGACGCGCACCTTGTCGAACTCGCGAAACACGATGTCGGAAACCGCATTCCGGGTCGCCTCGCCCACTATGATATCAGCGTGGTATTCCTTTGTGATGCCCTCCAGCCGCGACGCCAGATTGACCGCGTCGCCCATCACGGTATAGGCGCGGCGGATCTGCGACCCCATGTCGCCGACGCGCACCACCCCGGTATTGATGCCGATGCCGATCCGGAACGTCGGCCAGCCACGCGCCTTGAACTTTTCGTTGAGCGCCACCGCCTCCTGCTGCATGTCGAGCGCCGCGAGTATGCTGTTGCGCGCGTGCGCCGGGTCCGGCAGCGGCGCGCCCCAGAACGCCATGATCGCGTCACCGATGTACTTGTCGAGCGTGCCGCGGTGGCGTTCGCGGATCACCAGGCTCATCGTCGTCAGATACTCGTTGATGTACACCGCGAGGTCTTCCGGCGACAGGCTTTCGGAAATGGTGGTGAACCCGCGCACGTCGGAAAACAGCACCGACAGTTCCTGCGCGCGCGGCGCCATGCTGAACTGCTCCGGATTCTTCGCCATTTCATCGACCAGTTCCGGCGGCACGTACTGGCCGAACAGCCCGGTGATCAGGCGTTTGCGCGCGTCCTCGACGAAGAAGCCGTACGACATGTTGAGCGCGAACAGCAGCGCCACCATCACCAGCGCCGATGCCAGCGGCAGCACAAGATTGCCGTAATGGAACACCACGACGTTGATCAGGATCAGCAGCAGCAGCGTGATTGATGTCGTGATCAGCGCCTTCAGCGGACTCAGCGTCGGCAACAGCAGCGCGAGAGTGACTCCGGCCAGTAGTACCAGCATGAACTCGGCGCCGATCACATACGGCGGCTTCTGCTTGATGTCGTTGTCGAGCATCCCGGAAATCATGTTGGCGTGCACTTCGACGCCGGGATAGACCGAGCCGACCGGCGTCGCGCGCAGGTCCAGCAGGCCCGGCGCGGTGGTGCCGACCAGCACGATCTTGCCTTTCAGATCGCCGACCGGCACCCGTTCATGCAGCACATCGACGACGGAAATGTACTTGAAGCTGCGCTGACCGCCGCGGTACGGGATCAGCGCGGTGACTTTTTCATCGACCGGGATGCGCCGCGAACCGACGTTCAGCCACTCCAGCCCCGAGTAATTCTTCGACCAGATCTTGCCCGGCGCAAATTCCGGCGTCACCGACGGCGACCCCGCCAGCATGCGCACGATCGCCAGTGACAGCGGCTCGTAATAGGCGCCGTTGAATTCCACCAGCATCGGCACGCGGCGCAGAATGCCATCGTCATCGGGATCAAGATTGAAATGACCGGCGCTGGCGGCCGCCTGCTGCAATTCCGGGAGGTTGGCGGTGAAGGCGGCGTATCTGCGGAAATCGATGTTTTTGCCGGCGAAGGTGCCGGCGGCAAGCGTCGGCGCCGGCAGCGCGCCCTTGGTGCCAGCGGTATCGTTATCGGAAAATGTGTAGCCGAGCACGATCGGGCGTCCGCGCATTTTGGCGGCAAAAATTCCGTCGTAATCGAGCTGCGGCTGCAGTCCGCGCAGCTTCGACTGGAATCCGCCGACGTCGCGCAGCTCCTTCTGCGCCAGTTGCTGCAGCACGCCCCAGCCGGAACTCTGGTCGCGCTCCGCAAACACCGCGTCGAAACCGACGATCGTGATCTGGTAGTGGTCGAACAGTTCGTCGAGCAGCGCGCCCAGCCGGTCGCGCGGCCACGGCCAGTGGCCCTCGCCGCCCTTTTCCTTCTCGGCCAGACTCTTTTCGTCGATGTCGAGGATCACGATGCGGTCGTCGACGGTGCGCGGCATGGTCAGTTCGAGCCGCGTGTCGTAGACGATCGCCTCGAGCCGCCCGATCAGCGGCAACTCGATCCACTTGCCCGCGTGCAGCAGGAAAACGACGACCAGGATGAGGCCGAGACCGATGCGTACGGCGTGTTTTTTCAGGCTCTCCATCCGGCCGCCTCAGCAAGCATGGTCATGTGTCGCCTTGGAAAGTGTCGGCACCCGCCGGCGTCGCCCTCTGTGCGAATCATCGCCGGCCGCAGCCGAAAGATTGAGGGAAGCTAGCTGTTCTTGAGAAAAAATTCCATCTTGACGCCCGCCAGTTCGATCACGTCATGGTCATTCAACTGATGCGCCTGGGCGTCGAGCGGCTTGCCGTTGACGATCGGAAAATTGGCGCCCTCGACATGGGTGATGAAGTGCCCGTGCGGCCGGCGCGTGATCACCGCGACCTGCACGCCGGGCTTGCCGAGCGTGGTCAGGTTTTTCGTCAGTTCGAGTTCCTTACCGGCGTTCGGCCCGGTCAGAATCTGCACCGCGGCCATCTTCTCCGGCTGTTTGCCGAGGCTGGCCGGCGGATGGCTGGGGGAGGAAACGGTGGTCGTGGTATTGATCTGGGTATCGCCGAAGCCTCCCGCCCCCGGTGCTGCAGCCGCGCGCGGCACCGGACCACGCAGCACCATGGTTTTCTCGAAATCGGCCACCGACGCCTTGCCGGCCCCCTGGTCGGCGACGTATTTGAACTTGTACTTGCCGATTTCGATCACGTCATTGGTCTGCAGGATGTGTTTCTTGACCGGATTGCCGTTGACCAGGGTGCCGTTGGTGCTGCCGAGGTCTTCCAGAAACGAGTCGTTGAGTATTGTCACGATCACCGCGTGTTCGCCGCTGACCGCCAGATTGTCGACCTGGATGTCGTTGTGGGCTTTGCGGCCGATCGTGACGCGCTCCTTGTCGAGGGGCACCTCGCGGATCACCGCGTTGTCGAGACTCATGATTAGCTTCGCCATGGCAATCTTCCTGTCACCGTATTATCCAAACCAGGCCTTGAGCCTGGCAAACCAGCCACTGGGCACCGCATAATCTCCCAGCACCCGCACCAGAATCACCGAAATGTTGTCGCGCCCGCCGTTGTCATTGGCAAGCTGTATCAGTTGTTGCGCCGCCAGCGGCAGATTCGTCCTCAGCATGGACAGCGTATTGTGGATATCCTCGTCCTCGACCATGTCGCTCAGGCCGTCCGAACACAGCAGATAAATATCTCCCGGCTCGACTTCGTACGTGTGAACCTCGGTTTCGACCTCGGGATCGATGCCGACCGCGCGTGTCACCAGATTCTTGTTCTGGGAATAACGTGCCTGCTCCTTGCTTATCATGCCGCTGTCGATCTGTTCCTGCAACAACGAGTGGTCGCGCGTGACCTGCTCGAAACCGTCGCCGCGCAGCCGATACAGCCGCGAATCTCCGATATGGCCGATCGCCACGTGATTATCATAAAACAACGCGGCGACCAGCGTTGTGCCCATGCCCGCGTACTGCGGCTGGCTCTGGGCGGCCTGATAAATCGCGGCATTGGCCTTGCCTGCGCTGTCCCTGATCAGCGTGACCGCGAACGGGGTTCCCGACGCGTCCGCTTCGTTCGCCGAGGTGCCCGCCAGCGCTTCGCGCATCTCGCTGGTCAGCATTGCCACCGCGATCCCGCTCGCCACCTCGCCCGCGTTGTAGCCGCCCATCCCGTCGGCCAGCACCGCGAGCCCCAGTTCCCGGTCCGCCGCGATGCTGTCCTCGTTATGCGAACGCACCATGCCGGGATCGGTCGCGGTCACGACTTCGAGTGCGGCGCCCAGTTTCGTCGTCATGATGGCGGCTACAATCCGATATCGACCACATCCTGCTTGGGAGGAGCGTCGCCGCCGCTCCCCATGCACTCGCGGATCGCCTGCGCCATCTCGGCGCCGGTCTGATAGCGCTGATCGGGCTGTTTGGCCAGCGCCCGATCGATGATCGCGACCAGGCACGGCGGCAGGTTCGGGTTATAGCTCAGGATATCGGTCGGCGCGTCGTTGGCGATCTTGAACATCAGCTGCGCCATCGAATCGCCCTGGAACGGCAGATGGCCGCAGGCGAGCTGATACAGCGTGACGCCGAGCGAAAACAGATCGGAACGGCCCTCGATCTTGTGGCCGGCCAGTTGTTCGGGCGACATATAGCTGGGGGTGCCGAGCACCATGCCGGTCTTGGTCTTCGACGAATCGGTGATGCGCGCGATGCCGAAATCGGTAACCTTGACCGAATCGGATTCCGGTTCATACATGATGTTGGCCGGTTTGATGTCGCGATGCACGACGCTATTGGCATGCGCATAGGTGAGGGCATCGGCAACCCGCGCGATGATCGACATCACTTTCGGCAGCGGCAGCAGGTTGTCGGGCTTGATGTAGGGCGTCAGATCCTTGCCCTTCAGGAATTCCATCGCGATGTAAGCGAGGTCGTGCTCTTCGCCGGTGTCGTAGATCGTCACGATGTGCGGGTGGGCGAGGCGACCCGCGGTCTGCGCTTCGCGGAAGAAACGCTCCTTGACGTCCTCCAGTTCGTCGGCCTCGAACTCCTGCGACAGCGCCATCGTCTTGATCGCGACGACGCGGCCGATCTTCGGGTCCTTGCCCTGATAGACGACACCCATCGCGCCCTTGCCCAGTTCCTTCTCGACCTGGTAGCGGCCGAGCATCGGCTTTTCGCCGGCGTTCAGCATCATGGTACCGCCGGGATGGCCCGCTGCACCGCCGAGAATCACCGTCTCCGACATCACCTTCGAGCGCTGCGCGCGTTCCTGCACGTCGCGGAACTTCGGCGCCCATTCGGCGATGTACAGAAGCACCGACTCGGCTTTGTTGAACTGCCGCTTGCGTTCGAAATCGAGCGCGAGGTTGTAGAGCAGTTCGGCGGTGCGGTCTTCCTTCGGCAGCCGCCGCAGGTAATCGTAGGCGGCGTCAAGATTGCCGCGCCCTTGCTCGGCAAGACCGAGACTGCGATTGGTCACGATCAGGTCGGCATCGGCGACTTCCTTACTGCGCTCAGTGACCAGGAAACGCTTGGTGGTCAATGCCAGGTGTCCGACCAGCAGCAGCGTCGCCGCCGCCATCAGCTGGATCCACATCAGTTGCGTCGTCATCAGCACGAAATGCGCGATCATCAGCGCCGCGAAAATCGCCGCGGTGCAGATTGCGGCGCGGCCCGCCTTGAGCCGCGGCAACAGCGCGATCAGATAGGCGGCGACCAGGATAAACACGAGCTTGCTCACCCAGAAACCCCAACCTGGTTCGACGAAGAAATTTTCCTGCAGAATCGAGGATAAGCTATGTGCGAGCGCCAGTACTGGCGGAGTTGATGCCGATACCGGCGTCACCTGCGAAATGCCCACTCCCGTCGCAGTAGCCCCGATCAGCACAATCTTGTCCTGATACTTGGAGGCCGGGATCTTGCCGCTCAGGACTTCGGAAAAGGAATCTACGCTGAACGGGGGCTTGTCGCCCTTGTCAGCATAGAAAAAAGTGTGCATGCTGGTATCGGCGTCGGTCGTGATGTGCAACTTGTCGATTTGAACCTGTTTGCCGAGATCCACCTTGATATCGCCGACGTTGAGGTTATAGCTCTTGGTCGCCAGCAGCAACGCCATGGAGGGGAAGAATTTATCGTAATAACGTATCACCAAAGGCTCGGTGCGCACTGCGCCGTCCACGTCCGGCTTGGCATTCAGATGTCCGAGCCCGGCGGCAGCAGTGGAAAATTCCGGTATCGGATACAACGGCTCGACTCCCGACAGCGGCAGATTGTCGTTGTTCGCGCCCGCGACCTGCAGGCTGGATGCCAGCACGTAATCCGGCAAAGGATGGTCGGGATTACCCTGTGGCTCGCCCAATTTGAAAACCATCGGCAGAATGACATTGCCCGCGTTTTTGATGCTGGCCGCCAGCTTCTGGTCGGTATTCAGCGCGTCCTCGGCTTCGCCGAGCAGCGCATAAAACTGCTCGCCCTGCGCGCCATTTTTCAGCGACGACGCGCCGAACGCCTCCTTCAATTGCTTGATGTAGGCGAAACCGGGATCGATCTGGGGCTCGGTGAAAAACACCGAATAGCCGATGGTCTTGGCCTTGGCGCCGGCCAGCAGGTCGATCATCCTGGCGTGCACGTCGCGCGGCCACGGCCAGCGCCCGATGTTGGCGATGCTCTCGTCGTCGATCGCAATTACCGCGACACGATCCGACGGGGTACGCGAGGCCGCACGCACGCCCAGATCATAGGCCTTGCGTTCGAGGCTTTGGATCAGATCGCCACCGGAGGCAATCAGCAATACCAGCGTAACGACGGCCCCGAGAAACCAGTCGGACTTCCAAAACGCCGAGTTTTTCATCCCTTCCCGCTTTTTCTATATGTTATGGCAGGTTACCAGTATTGAATTATTCATTTTACGATATATGCTGTGAAAATATATGTTTTTTTTCACAATTTAACCAGAAACCCCTTTCGTTACAAGAGCCCCCTTCGTGGAGGAAGAGTGTCCCGCATAAAATCCGCAAGAGCAATTGCCGTGCCGGACGGTCTGCTGGCAGGCAAACCGCCCGGCCTGGCAGCCGTCCATTTCGCCGTGCCGGGCGTGATCTGCCGTAAATCCGCAATCGGATGCCGTTCTGCGCCGGCTATTTGACGATCAGCACCGGCAGCGGAGACAGATGGATCACCTGGGTGGCGACCGAACCGAGCAAGATGCCGGCCAACGAACCCAGCCCGCGCGCGCCCATGACGATCATTCTGCAGCCTTTTTCCTGCGCGCAACCGACAATGGTTTCGGCATGGGCGCCGATACAGATATGGTGGTGATAGCGCAGACCGGCGTCGTCGAGCCGTTTGCGCGCCGACACCAGCGCCGCCGTCCCTTCATCCTGATAGTAGTGGTCGAGTTCCTTGTGCCCGATGAACCGTCTGACGGCGCCGGATGCCACTGGCAACTGCACATTCAGCAGATGAATTTCGAGTTCGTCCTTGTATTGCGGAGCCTGCTCTGCCGCGAAATTTACCGCGCGCAACGCATTCTCCGACCCATCCACCGCTATCAGTATCGCGAACATTGCCGCCCCCATTCAATCACGGCCCCGCCGTTCCATCAGATCAACGATTTTTCCAGTTTCCGTGCGCGCCGCAAGCAGTTTCCCTGCAATGACCACCGCGACTGCGCCGGCAATGCCCGCCGCGGAAAATTCAAGCGGCCCCGGCATGATGTCCCTGAGCCAGTGTGCATTGCCCTCGACCCAGCCCGCAACCGCCGGATCGGTAATCAGCATTTCGCCGGCGATATAGCCGAGCAGACCGGCGCCCAGCGTGATGAGCAGCGGAAAACGGTCCATTACCTTGAGCACCAGCGTGCTGCTGAATACGATCAGCGGGATGCCGATCGCAACCCCCAGCACCAGCAGCACCAGATTGCCGTTGGCGGCGGCGACAACGCCGATCACGTTGTCGAGACTCATCACGAGGTCGGCGAACATGATGGTGCGGATCGTGGCGCCCAGATTGCCGCTGTCCTTGATCCCGGCGCTGCCATTCCCCGCGCCCGGCGTCAGCAGCTGGATCGCGATCCACAGCAGCAGCAGGCCGCCGACGATCTTGAGGAACGGCAGCTTCAGCAGTTCGACCGCGAGTATCATCAGCGCCACCCGCATCGCAATCGCAGCCGCGCTGCCCCAGATCACCGCCTGCTTTTTCTGTTTCGGCGGTAAAGAGCGCGCGGCCAGCGCGATCACCACGGCGTTGTCGCCGCTGAGCAGTAGGTTGATCCAGATGATCGCGAACAGACCGCCCCAGAATTCGGAAGTGGCTAGCATTTCCATGGCTAACGACCGCGCCGGCAAATCATCTCAGCTCGGCCCTGGTCAGCTTGCCCATTTCGGCCGGATTGCGGGTGATTTTGATCCCGCATTCTTCCATTACCGCGAGTTTTTCCGCGGCAGTGCCCTGACCGCCGGAGATGATCGCGCCGGCGTGCCCCATGCGCCTGCCTGGCGGCGCGGTCAGCCCGGCGATGAAGCCGACCACCGGTTTCTGCATGTGCGACTTGACCCAGCGCGCGCATTCTTCTTCATCCGCGCCGCCGATCTCGCCGACCATGACGACCGCTTCGGTGTGCGGATCATCGTTGAACATCTTCATCACGTCGAGGTGCTTCAGCCCGTTGACCGGGTCGCCGCCGATGCCGACGCAGCCCGACTGGCCAAGCCCCTGCTCCATCAACTGCCAGACCGCTTCGTAAGTCAGCGTGCCGGAGCGCGACACCACGCCAATCGGACCTTTTTTGTGGATGTAGCCGGGCATGATGCCGATCTTGATTTCATCCGGCGTAATGATGCCCGGACAGTTCGGCCCGATCAGCAGAGTGCGCCTGCCCTCCATCCGGTAACGGACGCGGATCATGTCGCGTACCGGAATGCCTTCGGTGATGCACACCACGAGGTCGAGTCCGGCATCGACCGCCTCGTCGATCGCCGCCGCCGCGAACAACGCCGGCACGTAGATCACCGACACCGTGGCGCCGGTCTGCTGCTTCGCCTCGCGCACCGTCGCGAACACCGGGATGCCTTCGAAGCTGTCGCCCGCCTTGTTCGGATTGACGCCGGCGACAAAGCAGTTTTCGCCGTTCGCATACTGGCGGCACAGCCGTGTATGGAACTGGCCGGTCCTGCCGGTGATGCCCTGCGTCATCACACGCGTGTTGCGGTCGATCAGGATGCTCATGGCGCCCCCCGGGTTGCGGCCACCGCCTTCTGCGCGGCGTCGGCCATGTTGGCCGCGGCGATCACCGGCAGCCCCGACGCGGCGAGAATTTTTTTGCCGGATTCGACATTGGTGCCCTCGAGCCGCACCACCAATGGCACGCGCAGACCGACCGCACGCGACGCCTCGACCAGCGCGGTCGCGATCAGGTCGCATTTGACAATGCCGCCGAAGATGTTGACCAGAATCGCCTTCAGTTGCGGGTTGCGCAGCATGATCTTGAACGCTTCTGTCACTTTCTCGGCCGAGGCGCCGCCGCCGACGTCGAGAAAATTGGCCGGGCTGCCGCCATAGACCTTGATGATGTCCATCGTCGCCATCGCCAGCCCGGCACCGTTGACCAGACAGCCGATGTCGCCGTCGAGCTGGATATACGACAGACCGTACTGCGACGCCTCGACCTCGGACGGATTTTCTTCATCGAAATCGCGCAACGCGGCGAGATCGGGATGGCGGAACAGCGCGTTCGGATCGAAACTGATCTTGGCATCGAGCGCGACGACATCGCCGCCGGCGGCCACCACCAGCGGATTGGTCTCGACCAGTGCCGCGTCGGTCGCGTCGAACGCGCGCCACAGCCCTTGCAACGCGGCGCGCGCCTTGCCAATCGATGCGTCGGGAACACCCGCCGCGCGCGCGGCCGTATCGGCCTCGCCGTCGCGCAGTCCGGCAAACGGGTCGATCAGTACCCGGTGGATCCGATCGGGCGTACGCGCCGCGGTTTCCTCGATCTCGACACCGCCCTCGCTGCTCGCCATCAGACACACGCGCTGGCGATTGCGGTCGACCGTCAGTCCGACGTAAATCTCCCGCTCGATGGCGACGCTTTCTTCGATCAACAACCACCGCACCGGCTGTCCCTGCGGGCCGGTCTGCGGCGTCTTCAGCCGCGCGCCCAGCAATTGCCGGGCGTGCTGCGCAACTTCGTCCAGCGACTTCGCCAGCTTGACGCCGCCGCCCTTGCCGCGGCCGCCGGCATGGATCTGAGCCTTGACCGCCCATGCCGCACCGCCCAGCCGACGTGCCGCGGCGACCGCCTCATCGACAGTCGTACATGGCATGCCGCGTGGCGTGGGCACGCCATAGTTGCGCAAGATCTCCTTTGCCTGGTATTCGTGAATTTTCATGGTTGCATCCGTCACGCACGGCGGCGTTGATGCAGGCCGGGCAGTATAACAACTCCATTCACACCTCCCTGTCGCGTACTGATTTCGAACGCCGGGAAAATGCGAGGCAAATGCCGACCGGGCATTGACAAATGCACGGAAAAACCGTTTTTGTGCGTTGCAGCACATTGGGTGCCGAGAACGCGATGGGCTAATAAAAACCGTCTCCAATGAAATGTTCCCGTTCGGAGAGCGGGGAAAAAAAAGCGCAACCCCGAAGGGTTGCGCTAAGTTTCCACCAAAGGAGGAGGATTTGGAGGAGTTGCGCCGGCACCTGAAAAGGCACCCAACGCAGTTTCATTATGCGTGAACAGGCCACTTCATGCAAGCATTTCTGCTGCTATGCAATAAATTTTTACAAAAAATAAACTTACATTTATTTTTCAATGGCATATTACGTTTTCTTGCGCTCACATCATTTTCCGGCCGGCGCTTTCTTGCCCCATGCCCGATCGACCGTGGCAGTCGCCTTGTCGTAAGCGCTGCGCGCCGCAGCTTCCCGCGTTTGCGCCGCCTCCAGCGCTTTCTTCGCGGCTGCGACACGCTGATCGCTTTCGTTCAGTTGCTGCCGCGCGGACTGATAGGCTGCGGTCGCCTGTTTGAATTCTTCTTCCGACCGCGCACGCTCGGCCTGTGCGTCCTGCCAGTCGTGATAGGCAGCACCCGCTTTCTGCTGCGCATCGAGCACTGCGTCCAGCGTCCGGCGGCCGTCTTCGACCGGGGCCTGCGCACAGACGATGCCGGCGCAGGCCCACGCGCCGAGCAGCCATCCGGACCGCGCGTTCACTTCGCGTCCGGCGCGCCGCCGTCGGTGCTGGCGCCGATCAGCGCATAACCGGGGCACCAGCGCACGAAGGCGGTGACCAGTAGCGGTACCCCGAGCAGCCCCCACCAGCGGGCGTTCCCTGGCAACACGAACAGCAGGCTCAGCAGCGCGAGCCCCGCCACTACACGAATGGCGCGATCTATTTTCCCGACGTTGGGTTGCATTTCCGCGTCCTCCTTCCTCCTGGTTGCGCGGCCCTCGCCAGCGCCGCCTGGCAAGCCTGCGCGAGTTGGTTTGCGGCGTCAAGCGGCCCGCCGAATAATTTCCGATCGCTGGTTCTGCTACGCTTACGGTTTTGCACCACAAAAACAGGCGAGGCAAATCATGGCCCAACAGGAGGCAAGAAACCCGGACTTTAAAATGGACGCCGGCGGCGTCTATCGCGAAGACATCTATACCGACCGTAAGGTCGGCACCATCCGCGTCATGCGGCCGGTCAAAAGCGACGGCACGGACGACGTCTCGCGCACCACGCTCTACGTCGGCGAAGCGCAGATTCTGACCCCGGTCGGCGCGCTGCCGGTTACGTTCGAAATCCAGGCGGTCACGCTCGATGAAGCGATCAAAAACTACGGCGCGGCCGCCAAGGAAGGCGTCGAGCACGCCGTCAAGGAACTGCAGGAGATGCGCCGGCAGGCAGCGTCTTCGATCGTGATCCCCCAGAGCGGCGGTCTGCCGCCGGGCGGCAAAATCCAGATGCCGTGACGTTGATACGATGACCGTCCGCATCGGCATCGACGTCGGCGGCACCAAGACCGAAATCATCGCGCTCGATGCCGGCGGCAACGCGCTGCTGCGCCGGCGCGAAGCGACGCCGGTCGACGATTATGCAGCGACACTGGCGCTGATCGCGCGTCTGGTGCACGAGGCGGAGACCGCGGTCGGCCCTGCGGCGAGCGTCGGCATCGGCACGCCCGGCGCGCCGTCGCCGACCACCGGTCTGATGCGCAACTCCAACTCGCGTTGCCTGAACGGCAAACTGTTCCAGCCCGACATCGAGCGCGCGCTCGGCCGCGAAGTGCGGCTCGCCAACGACGCCAACTGCTTCGCGCTGTCGGAGGCGGTGGACGGCGCCGGGCGCGGCGCCGCAGTCGTGTTCGGCGTGATCCTCGGCACCGGCGTCGGCGGCGGCATCGTCGTCGACGGCCGGGCGCTGACCGGCCCCAACGTCGCGGCCGGCGAATGGGGGCACAACCCGCTGCCGTGGGCGGAAGACCGCGAGCGTCCGGGCCCGCTCTGCTACTGCGGCAAGCACGGCTGCATCGAGACTTTCCTGTCGGGGCCCGGGCTCGCGCGCGACCACGAAAAATACTCTGATGCGCGCCTCACTGCGGACGAGATTACGCGCTGCGCGGCGGACGGCGACCCCGCCGCCGACGCCACGCTGCGCCGCTATGAAAATCGGCTGGCGCGGGCGCTGGCCTCGATCATCAACGTGCTCGATCCGGATGTCATCGTACTCGGCGGCGGCGTGTCCAACGTTGCGCGCCTTTACGATAACGTGCCGCAGCTATGGGGGCGCTGGGCGTTCACCGACATCGTGCGCACCCGGCTCGTGCGCAACGCGCACGGCGATTCGGGCGGCGTGCGCGGCGCCGCCTGGCTTTGATCGTTCGTCCGCGTCAGTCGGCTTCGCGCTCGACCGAGCAGCAATGCGCCGGCGGCGCCGGCTCGGCGATCAGGATCGCACCGGTCACCGGATTCGGACGGAACGTGGTGCAGCCCTTGAGACCGGATGCATAGGCGTCTTCGTACACCGATTTGAACGCATCGAAGCCGATATCCTCGGCGACGTTGACGGTCTTCGAGATCGCATTGTCCACATAGGGCTGCAACGCCGCCTGCAATGCGATCTGCGCCTGCGGCGCGATTCCGGTCGCGGTCACCAGCGCCGGCGGCAGCGCCTCCGCGTCGTGTTTCAGTTCGCGGTAGCGCCGGCACGCATAGTCGGCGACTTCGAGCGTCTGCACCTCGCCGCTGGCCAGTCGCGCGTTGCGCTGAAAGCGCGCCGCAAAAATCGGCTCGATGCCGCTCGACACGTTGTCCGCGAGCAGGCTGATGGTGCCGGCCGGCGCGATTGCCGTCAGGTGGCTGTTACGGATGCCGTGCGCTGCGATCGCGTCGCGGATGTCCGGCGGCAGCGCGCGCACGAACTCGCCGCGCAGATATGGGTCGGCGGCGAACAGCGGGAACGCGCCCTTTTCGCGCGCGGCCGCGACTGACGCGCGCCAGGCGCTGTGGCAGATCGTGCGCATCGCCTGCGCGGCGACATCGCGCGCCTGCGCGCTGTCGTAGCGCACGCCGAGCATCAGCAATGCATCGGCGAGCCCGGTGATGCCGAGCCCGATGCGGCGCGATGAGCGCGCGGTGTCGCGCTGCGCCGGCAGCGGAAAATTCGCGACCTCGTAGACATTGTCGAGCAGCCGCGCCGCGACCGCCGCGGTGTCCGCGATTGTGTCGAGGTCGAGCCGCGCCCGTGGTGTGAATGGTTCGCGCACGAACTGCGTCAGATTGATCGAACCGAGATCGCACGCGCCGTACGGTGGCAACGGAATCTCGCCGCACGGATTGGTCGCGCTGATGCGTTCGCAGTAATACAGGTTGTCGAGACGCTGCACGCGGTCGATGAAAATCACGCCCGGCTCGGCGTAGTCGTAGTTCGCGCGCATGATCGCATCCCACAGCGCACGGGCGCGCACGCGGCGCAGCACCGTGCATGCGCGCGGGTTGGACGCGCCCGGCCATTCGCGCATGACCGTTTCGGCGCCGGCCTCGGCGAGCGGAAACACCAGCGGCCACTCGGCGTCGTGCCCGACCGCGTCCATGAAATCGTCGGTGACCAGCACCGACAGGTTGAAATGCCGCAGTTCGCCGGCCGCGTGCTTGGCCGCGATGAAGTCCTCGATGTCGGGATGGTCGCAGCGCAGCGTCGCCATCATCGCACCGCGCCGCGCGCCGGTCGACAGGATCGTCGCACACATCGCGTCCCAGATTCGCATGAACGATACCGGACCCGACGCGACGACGCCTGAATTGCGCGCGGGGATCCCTCCCGGCCGCAACGTCGAAAAATCGTAACCGACGCCGCCGCCCTGCTGCATCGTCAGCGCGCCCTCCTTGAGGCCGTCGAAAATGCCGTCGAGCGAATCGTCGAGCTCGCCCATCACGAAGCAGTTGAACAGCGTCACGCGCTG
The DNA here is from genome assembly GCA_035524795.1 of Burkholderiales bacterium. Classification (GTDB taxonomy): domain Bacteria; phylum Pseudomonadota; class Gammaproteobacteria; order Burkholderiales; family SG8-41; genus DATKOF01. The sequence goes on along the minus strand of DATKOF010000011.1, from coordinate 90,409 downwards.
CGCAGTGCCGGCGCCAGCCAGGATGCGCCCGCCCGGCAGAAAGCGGAAGTTTTCGAGGGTCGCGTAAAAGCGCTGCTCCCACTCGGCGCGCTGCGCCGGCACCTCGGCCTGCGCCAGCGCGTGCGCAACGCGGCGCCAGGTATCGGCGACAGTGCGCTCGGCTTTGCCATCGTCGGTATAGCGCCGGTACTTGGCGCGCCACGTCAACGTACCGATACCAGGGCACTCTTCGTCGGTAGCAGTTTCATCCATGATGAAACGGTAGCGCGGCGGCGTGCGTGCGGCAAGCGCTGCGCGCAAACAGCGGCAAGGCCTCTTCGTGAATTCTCCGGCGATCCCGGACAGTAGCTCCAAGCGCCTTAAGGAAGCGTGGCAGCCCCCCCCGACGTCGCCGCCAGCCCGAAAGGCCTGAGGCAACCATCATCAACCTGCTTGAGCCGGTGATTCGAGGCCTTAGGAGCCCGGACAACGGCCTTTTTTATTTACAAAATGAAACGGTTTCGCCAATAAGCCATTGTTTATTGGCCGCGATGCAATTGTCATCTTTTTCTTACAATTTCTTCAGAAAAAACCCTCTCACCCCCTTGCGCCAGTTAGTGGAATAATGAACAACCAAAAATGGAATTGAGAGACATGAACGGCATCGACAGAGCAGTGGCCCGATGGGGAATAACGTTGATTTTGGCGACGTTAGCCGGCGCAGCAACGGCGACGCCGAACGCCGGGAGCGACCAGAACGCGGCGGCGCCCAACGGCAAATACCGGGTCAAGGCTGAATACGGCGGTACCACGCTGCAAAAAACCGTCTGGGTCCGCAACGGAAAACACACCGATGTCGTTTTCCTGTGGCCGCCGCAAGCGGGGGCTGAATGAGCTGAATTTGTTCCGGGGTTGCCATTTGCTCTGATAATGCTTTTTGAGAGGGCTAAAAAATGAAGATCGCCGTCGAAAAATTTCTCGCTATTTCCGTATGCCTGCTCGCCGCGGCGATGATGGGCGGCTGCGCCACGTCCGGCGTCAAGGAAAACGCCCAGATCGATGTAGGCGGTGTGATGGAGGTGCCTGAAGTCCGGACTCAGGCGACCGGACGCGCCGACCTCGACTTCGGCGAAGGCGGCTGGGTGACCGGCACCGTGACGCTCCACGGCATCGCGGCGACCTCGGTCGACATCAGCGAAGGAGCGGTCGGCGTCAATGGGCCGGTAATCATCAACCTGGTTCAAGTCTCGGACAATGTTTGGGCGGTGCCGTACGGAGCCAGGCTGACACCCAGCCAGTACGCAAGCTTCCGGGCCGCGGGCCTGTACATCAACGTGCACAGCGCCGCCTATCCCGCGGGCGAAATCCGCGGACAGATCAACGCCGGCATCTGCCGCTTCGCGGCCCAGCCGGTCGTCGAGGCTCCTCCGCCACCGCCGCCACCGCCCCTGCCACCGCAAAAACTGACGCTGTCGGCAGACGCGCTGTTTGATTTCGACAAGGCAACGCTCAAGCCGGAAGGCCGGAGCAAGCTTGACGCTTTCGCCAGCAGTCTGGACGGCGCCAGTTACGACACGATCTCGGTGGTCGGCTATACCGATCGACTCGGCTCAGATACCTACAACAAAAAGCTGTCGGTCAAACGGGCCAACGCGGTCAAGGATTATCTGGCCGGCAAAGGCATCGCTGCCGACCGCATACATGCCGAGGGCAGGGGCAAGAGCGATCCGGTCACCGGCAACACCTGCACCGGCACGCGCCAGAAATTGATCGCCTGCCTGCAGCCCGACCGGCGAGTGGAAATCGAAGTTCAGGCGGTAAAGCAGCAGCAAGGCCAGTAAAACACTCGAAGGACCCGCTATCCGGCAGAGATCGTTCATTTATTTTATTCTTTCAGAAAAGACCGTCATGAGCACGGGTATCGCGAAATGTTTCAACAACGCCAAGGGCTTCGGCTTCATCATGCCCGACGGCGGCGGCAGGGACCTCTTTGCGCACTTCTCGACGATTCAGAGCAGCGGCTTCAAGAGCCTCAAGGAAGCGCAGAAGATGGCCTTCGATGTAGTGAGCGGCGCAAGGGGCCCGAAAGCGACCAATATCAGGCCGCTCTGACCGGCAATTCGGTGAAACAGTCTGCGCGCGGGTGAGATCTTGATTCTGTGCAATCAAGTCAGTCTTTGCGGCCCGCCGCCGCGCCAGTGCTTGATGACCAGCCAGGCGCCGAGCATGCCGCCGAGATGCGCGAAATGCGCGACGCTGGCCTGCGCACCGGTGACGCCGAGAAAAAGTTCGAGCGCGCCGTAGACGATCACCAGCGTGCGCGCCCGCATCGGGATCGGCGGGATCACCAGCATCACCATCCGGTTCGGAAAATAATAGCCGTAGGCAAGCAGCAGACCGAACACGCCGCCCGACGCGCCGAGCGTCGGATAGGGCTCGCCGCCGGCGAGCGCGGCAACCGCAAGCTGCGTGAGCGCGGCGGTGATCACCGATGCGAAGTAGAGGTTGAAATAACGCTTGGCGCCGATCAGCAGCTCGACCTGTCCGCCGAACATGAACAGCGCGAACATGTTGAAGAAGATGTGTTCGAACCCGCCGTGCAGGAAGCTGTAGGTGACGATCTGCCACGGCTGGAAGCCGAGCGTGCCGGACGATTGCGGCGTGCCGATCGGCCACAGCGCGAAATTCATGATCAGGGAGTCGCCGAGCTGAGACTCGGCGAAAAACACCAGAACGTTGATGATGATCAGGGCGCGCGTGACGGTCGGCAGCATCGGTTCAGTCCTTGAAGTCGAACGGGTACAGCTGTCCGCCGGAAAACAGGACCGCCGCCTGCACGCGTTTGCCCGGCTGCAAACGGCGCACCGCTTCGCGGTAGACGGCGAGCTGCGCGCGGTACGGCTCCGCGGCGGCGGCCACCGCGTCCGCTCCCGCCGCCGCGGGCAGCACATCGGTCTTGTAGTCGAGCACCCACCATTCGTCGGTGAACTCGACGAGGCGGTCGATGCGCTGCACGCGCCCTTCGGCGTCGATCACCGGCGCTTCGTTCAGCGCGCGCACATGACGTTGGGCGTCGAAAAAGCGCGCGAGTTCAGTCCGCGCGAGCAGATTGTGCGCCTGTTCCCACGCGGCTGTCATGTCGCGCTGGTCAAAGCCCTGCGCGCCGAGTTCGCGCAGCGCGGCGGCGCGCGCGAGCGCGGGATCCGCCGCCAGCCGCTCCATCAGCGCGTGGAACAGCACGCCGTAGCGCGCGCCGCGACCGGCCACGACGGCCTCGCGCACGCCGGTCGGCAGCGGGCGCAGCAATTCGGGCGGCGGTTCGGCGGCGGCCCCGATATCGACTGCGTGCGCCGCGGCGGCAGCGGCAGCGGGCTGCACGGGCTCAAGCGCTGCGCCGAGCACGAGTACATCCGCGCTTCCGCTCTCCTCCGCGCCGGCGCGCGCCAGCGCGGCGCGCAGGCTTACATACCACGAATCGCCGGCGCCGCGCCCGTCGCAGCCGCTGACCAGCAGCGCCTGCCGCGCGCGCGTCATTGCAACGTAGAGCAGGTTCCAGTCCTCGCGCTCGGCGTGCGCGGCGTCTTCCTGCAGCTGCCGGCGCTGCGCCGCCGACAGCTCGTCCTGCCGTGCGCGCAGTGAAATCTGCCGCGGCGCGGCGGCAGCGACCGGCCAATCGACGAGCGTGGCGTAAGCCTCGGTGCGGTCGCCGCCCGCCGCGCAGTCGAGCAGCCACACCACCGGCGCTTCGAGTCCCTTCGCGCCGTGAATGGTATGGATGCGCACCGCATCGGCGGCATCGCCGACCGCGCCTTCATCGGGCGCTTCCTCGTCGGGCGCGTCGCGCATGTCGCGCAGTTCGTCGAGAAAGCGCGGCAGGCTCGGATAGCGGCCGGAGTCGACGTCGAGCGCGTGCTGCATGAACGCGCGCAGATTGGCGGAGACCGTCGCGCGCAGCGCCGCCGGCGCCGATGCCTCATAACGGCGCAGCGCGTCGCCTTCGAAATAGATGCGGTCGAGCTGGTCGTGCACCGGCAGCGTGCCGGCGCGCGCCAGCCACGCTTCGAGCAGGTGGTGGGCGCGCGCCAACGCCGGCGAAGCATCGTTGCGCGCGATCATCTGCAATCGCTGCCACCAGCTTTCCCCTTCCGCCTGCGCCAGCGCGATCAGGTCGTCGTCGCTGCAGCCGAACAGCGGCGAGCGCAGCGCATGCGCGAGGCTGAGGTCGGCAAACGGCGACACCAGGAATTCGAGCAGCGCCGCCATGTCGCGCGCTTCGAGCGTGTCGAACAGTCCACCCTGGCGCGAGGTCAGAAACGGAATGCCGGCGTGGCGCAGCGCGCGTTCGTAGATCGCGAGATGGGTGCGCCGCCGCACCAGTACCATCACGTCGCGCCAGCGCACGGCGCGCCCGCGTGCGCCGTGCGGATCATCGCGGATTTCCCAGCGGCCGACGATGGCGCGCAGGCGTGCGACCAGTTGCGCAGCTTCGCGCTCGCGGCGCAGGTCTTCCTCGACGGCGCGCGGGATCGTCAGCGGATCGCGCAACGCAAGTTCGTCGACCGTCGGCAGCGGGGCAGCATCCGCCGCCGCCAGCGGCAGCACCTCGACGCGGCCGGGCAGACCGCCGTAATGCGCGGTGTGTTCGCTGAAGCCCTGGAACGCGGCTTCGGCCTCGAACACGCGGTTGACCGCGGCGATGATCACGGGCGCGCAGCGCCGCGACTCGTTCTGGAACAGCACCTGCGCATCGAAATGGCGGCACAGGTATTCGCCCGCTTCGCTGAACAGCCGCGGCTCGGCGCGGCGGAAACGGTAGATCGACTGCTTGGGATCGCCGACCAGGAACACCACCGGCCGCGCGTCGGCGTCGGCCGCGGCGTCGAACCACGACTTCAGCGTCAGCCATTGCAGCGGATTGGTATCCTGGAATTCGTCGACCAGGATATGGCGATAGCGGCTGTCGAGCTTGCACTGAAGATAGGCGGCGTGGTCGCCGCCCGACAACAGCTCGAACGCGCGCGACTCGATGTCGGCGTAGTCGATGACCCGCCGTTCGCGCTTGACCTCGTCGTAGGCGGCGAGCAGCGCGGCGCCGCAATGCAGCGCCGCTTCGTTGAAGCGATAAGCGCGCTGGTCGGCGAGCTGGCGCAGCGCCTGCCCGACGCGCATGGCCAGCCGCTCGTGCAGCGCGAGGAAGCGCGCTTCGCCGTCGGTGCCAAGCCGTTTCTGCTGCGCTGCACCCGGCTTGCGCACGCGCGGCTCCTGGCCGCCGGTGAACAGCGCGTCGCGGATCGCCGCAAAGCGCGCCGCCGCATCCGGTGCGGCGCGCAACGCCGCGGCGAATTGCTGATCCCTGGCGATGTTTCTGCCCAGTCCATCGGCGAATTCTTCGACCTCGGCGACGAAGGCGCGGTCCGCGAGCAGCGCTCCGACGACATCGAAATCGGGCGGCGTTTCCAGGTCGCGCGCGAATTCGGCGAGCGCGAACGCGACCGCGGCGTCGCCCTCGCGTACGTCGACGAAGACGCGCCATTCACCGCGCCGTTGCAGGAAACTGACGAGCAGCCGGCGCGTATTGTCGAGCCCGTAGTCGTGGAACAGCAGTTCGAGGCCGCGCGCCGCTGGCGTGCCGCTGCCTCGCTGCAGCTGCTGCGCAAAGCGCTGCCATGCTTCGTCGATCAGCGCCGACATACGCTCGGCGAGTGCAACATCGCCGAGCGCACCGGCATCGAGCGGCGCGCGCTTCAGCAATTGCAGGAACCATGCATGGAAGGTCGCGATCGTGAGCGGCGGCTGCGCGGTCAGGAAAGTTTCGTAAAGGCCGCGCGCGCGCGCCTGCAGCACATCAAGCTCGTGTTCGGGCACCGCGCGCGCGTGCAGGAAATCGCGCACCCAGCCGTCGTCCTTCACGGCCAGATCCTCGAGCCAGTCGCGCAGGCGCGCCGCCATTTCCTGCGCGGCCTTGCGCGTGAAAGTGATGGCGAGGATCTGCGACGGCGCGACGCCGGCCAGCAGCAGCCGCACGATGCGCGACACCAGCAGCCAGGTCTTGCCGCTGCCGGCGCACGCCTCGACCACCACCGAGCGCGCCGGGTCGAGCGCGGCGCGGTTGAATTCCTCGAGCTCGAATCCGCTCATCGTGGCCTCATTTCCAACTCATTTCCAGTAATCGAGACGGCACAGGCCGCGCATCTCGCAGTATGTGCAGACCTGTTCCGCGCCGTTGGCCGGCAGCGGCGCGCCGCCGTGCAGCGCATCGAACATCGCCGCAAGCCGCACGCGCGCCGCCTGCGCCAGCGGCGCGATGTCCTGCTTCAGCGGCACCTCGGTCACACCGTCGCGCTCGATCGACAGGAACAGCGCGGCGGCGACCGGTACGCCCCACAGCAACGCGTAGACCGGCAACTGCACATCCTCGCCGGGTGCGGCGAGCGCTTCTTTGAGCGCCGGCGCACGCCGCGTTTTGTAGTCGATCACCGCGGCCGCGCCCTCCTCATTGCAATCCACGCGGTCGAGCTGGCCGCGCAGCATCAGCGTGTGCCCGGCCGGCGTCGTGATCGCGATTTCCTTTTCGGCTTCGCCCGTGATGAAGCGCCAGCCGGCGGCTTCGCGCGCGCGCTGCCAGTCGAGATAATCGGGAATCAGCGCCTGCCAGCGTGCCAGCCATGCGCGGTCGAGATAATTGGCGGCGACCGCGTCGCGGAATTCGTGTTCGGAAATTTCGTTCAGCGCGCGCAGCGCGTCCTCCGGCGCCAGTTCAGCGACGCGCGGATATTTCCTGTGAAAACGCGCGAGCGCGCGGTGCACGCGCTGGCCGTAGTCGGACTTCTCGATCTCCTCCTGCACCTCGTCGAGCTCATCGAGGCCGAGCAGATGGCGCGCGTAGTACTGGTACGGGCAGGCGATCAGTGCGTTGTAGCCGCTCGCCGAAATTTTCTCCGGCAGCAGTGTCGCCGGTGCGCGCGGCGCGGGCTGCGCGCTCGGCGCCGGCGGTGGAACGGAAGCGGACGGCGGCGTCACCTGCGCATGCGGCGCACGCGCGGCCAGCGCCGAATCATCGAGCCCGCGTCCCCACGCCAGATGATGCAGCGTGTCGAGCCGCTGCAACAGCGGCGACAGCAGATTGGCCTCACCGTCAACGGTGCGCTGCCGGGTGACCGTCAGTTCGCCGCTCATCGCGATCAGCGCGGCGAACTGCTCTTCGATCTCGCGCAGCGCATCGGCGCGGGTCGGCAGGCCGAGTTCGGCGCGCACGCCCTGATTGAAGAACAGCGCGGCCGGATCGGGGCCGGGCAGGTGCGCAGCGTCACCGCCGGCGACCAGCACCGCGTCGAAACGGCGCAGCCGCGTCGCAGCGAGATGGGTGAACACGACCGGGCTGTCGATCGCGCGGTCGCGGAAAGTCGCATCCTCAAGCCGGCGCGCCAGCCAGCGCCGCCATTCGGCGAACGGCATCGTGAGTGTATCGCCCGCGAGCTCGCGCTCGAGCGCGTCGAGCAGTTCGAGCAACTGGCTGCCGGCGGCGTCGGCCTCGAAGCCGGCGGCGGCGCCGAGCGCGGCGAGCGCCTCGCGCAGCGCGGCAAGCCAGCGCACCAGCGTTGCGCGGCCGCGGCCGAACGCGCGGCCCGCCGTGATCACGCGTTCCATCAGCGCCTGCGCTTCGGCGTCGCCGGCGCGCACCGCAAGTTCGCGGAACGCGCCGAGTCCGGCGACCGCGCCGTGCCGGCGCACCAGTTGCTCGAAACGCGCGACCGCCGCGCGGCGCGCGGTGGGCGGCAGGTCATCGAAAGCGAATGGCGATTTCATCAGGTCGAGCAGGTCGCGGTGATAGCCGTCGCCGGCGACGACGTCGAGCAGGCGGCCGACCACGGTCGCCGCGCTGGTGGTCGAGAATGCCCAGCCCGCTTCGTCTTTGACCAGCACCTGCGCGCGCTCGAGCAGCGCGCGCGCGCGGCGCGCAACGACGCGGTCCTGCACCACGACAGCAATCGATCGCCTGCCCGCGAGCAGCCATTCGCGTACCGCGGTATCGATCGCCTGCGCTTCGGCCTCGGCATGCGCGCAGCCGACGATGCGCAGCCGGCCGGCGAGCGGACTGTCGGGGACGATCTCGCGCAGCGCGTGCGCGCGCGCCGGCAGCGCCAGCTCGACCGCCGGCGGCCACGCCGCGTGCAGCGTCTGCGCGAGCGGATCGCCGGCCGCGCGGTCGCCTTCGAACGCGATAACCGGCGCGCGCTCGGCGTAGCGGTCGAAAAATTCGCGCTCGCCCGGCGCCAGCCGTTCCAGGCCGATCGCATACAGCGGCAGTGTCGCCTGCCGCGCCAGCGCGGCGAGCCGCAGCGCATGTACGGCCTCGGGGTCGGCGGCGCCGGCGCCGGCGAACGCACGCCACAGCTCGTGCACGACGCGCGCTTCAAATGACAGCGCATGGCCGGCGCGCGCGCGGTAGGCGGATTCGATGCGGCGCGTGAAATCGTCGAGCGTTTCCGGCAGCGCAACGCGCCAGCGCGTCAGCTCGTCGAACAGCGCGGCGAGTTCGGCGGCGATTGCCCAGCGGTCGCCGTGCGCAAACCAGTGGCGCCGGTCGAGCGCCGCGTACAGCATCGCCTCGCGCGCGGCCGGCGCGACTGCCTGAGCTTCGATCGGGATCTGCGCGGCCCACGCGACGAGCGTGGTGATGCGCGGCAGCAGCACGACCGGCATTTGCGCCGCGGCGTACAGCGCCTGCGCAATCGCGGCCGCGGCATGGAGGTCGGGAACGAGGATGACGCAGCGCGTCAGATCGGGCAATTCGGCGCGGCGGTCGGCAATGATGTGATGCGCGGCGCGCGCCGGCAGCTCGGCCACCGGAAACGGATGGCGGACAACCCCGGCCGGCCGGTCGCCCATGGTGAATTACGCCGCAGCCAAGAGCAAAGCGCCCGCGTTATTTCTCCAGCAGATGCTTTTTTTCCTTCGTTTTGGCCCACTCATCGGCGTCGGGAGGCGCGGGTTTCTTCTCGATGATCGGCTGCCACACCTTGGACAGCTCGGCGTTCAACTTGATGAAATCGATCTGTCCCTGCGGCACGTCGTCTTCGGCCATGATCGCCTCGACCGGACATTCGGCGACGCACAGCGTGCAATCAATGCATTCGTCGGGGTCAATGACCAGCATGTTCGGACCTTCGCGGAAACAATCGACGGGACAGACATCGACGCAGTCGGTGTATTTGCATTTGATACAGGTTTCAGTAACGACGTAAGTCATGGTAATCCCTTGGCCAATTTCATCTTTTGGCAAAATCGAAAGCCGTGCATTTTAGCAGAAACCCGCGGTCCCGAATCACGGCCGCGAATAGCTTGCTTCCCAAGATGTGGAATTTTGAGTTAGGATATAAGCGCATAAGTTCTGCGACGCCGATTCGCGGCGTTGTTCCCCAAAATTCTGGAACGACCGGAGAAGCTTTCATGAGCGAGCACATTCATCACGTGACCGACGACACTTTCGAATCCGAGGTGCTGCAGTCCAGCGACCCGGTGCTGGTCGACTACTGGGCCGAATGGTGCGGCCCGTGCAAGGCGATCGCGCCGGTGCTCGACCAGGTCGCCAGGGAATACCACGGTCGGCTGAAAATCGCCAAACTCAACATCGACGACAACCAGGACACGCCGGCCAAGTACGGCGTGCGCGGCATCCCGACGCTGATGCTGTTCCGCAACGGCAATGTCGAAGCCGCCAAGATCGGCGCGCTCTCCAAGTCACAGTTGACCGCGTTCATCGACAGCCACATTTGATTGACAGCCTCTATCGAACCGATTAATCTCCCTTCCGCAGTTTCCGGCCCGGTTTTAAACTACAGCAACGGCAGGCCGCGCGGGCGCCCCGGCATTTCTTTCCGTTTCTCCCGATTGTTTGTGGTTTTCCCGTGCGACATGATTAACCCCTGAGCCGCAATTCTATGCATTTATCCGAACTCAAAAACCTCCACGTCACCGAACTGGTGGAAATGGCCGCCAAGAACGAAATCGAGGGCGCCAACCGCCTGCGCAAGCAGGAACTGATCTTCGCGCTGCTGCGCAACCGCGCCAAGAAAGGCGAATCGATCTTCGGCGAAGGCACGCTCGAAGTATTGCCCGACGGCTTCGGCTTCCTGCGCTCGCCCGATACTTCGTATCTGGCCGGCACCGACGACATTTACGTCAGTCCGTCGCAGATCCGCCGCTTCAACCTGCACACCGGCGATTCGATCCAGGGCGAAATCCGCACGCCGAAGGACGGCGAACGTTACTTCGCGCTGGTCAAGGTGGACAAGGTCAACGACGAGCCGCCGGAAAATGCGAAGAACAAAATCCTCTTTGAAAACCTGACTCCGTATCACCCGACCGAACACCTCAAGCTCGAACGCGACATCAAGGCCGAGGAAAACCTGACCGGCCGCATCATCGACATCATCGCGCCGATCGGCAAGGGCCAGCGCGGCCTGATCGTATCGCCGCCGAAGGCCGGCAAGACGGTGCTGATGCAGCACATTGCGCACGCGATCACGACCAACTATCCGGACGTGGTGCTGATCGTGCTGCTGATCGACGAGCGTCCTGAGGAAGTCACCGAAATGCAGCGCTCGGTCAAGGGCGAAGTCGTGTCATCGACGTTCGACGAGCCGGCGCAGCGTCACGTGCAGGTCGCCGAGATGGTGATCGAGAAGGCGAAGCGCTTGGTCGAGCACAAGAAGGACGTGGTGATCCTGCTCGACTCGATCACGCGGCTGGCGCGCGCCTACAACACGGTGGTGCCGGCTTCCGGCAAAGTGCTGACCGGCGGCGTTGACGCCAACGCGCTGCAGCGGCCGAAGCGCTTTTTCGGCGCGGCGCGCAACATGGAGGAAGGCGGCAGCCTGACGATCCTGGCGACTGCATTGATCGACACCGGCAGCCGGATGGACGACGTGATCTACGAAGAGTTCAAGGGTACCGGCAACATGGAGATCCACCTCGACCGGCGCATGTACGAAAAGCGCATCTTCCCGGCGATCAACGTCAACCGCTCCGGCACGCGCCGCGAGGAGCTGCTGATCAAGCCGGAAATCCTGCAGAAGATCTGGGTGCTGCGCAAGCTGTTGTATCCGATGGACGAGCTCGAGGCGACCGAATTCCTGGTCGACAAGCTGCGCGCGACCAAGAACAACGCGGATTTCTTCGACTCGATGCGTCGCGGCTGACGGTGGCTTGCCAGCTCGTGTCCGCTGGAGGATAATCGCGCCTTTTCGCAAAACGGCATTGCTGCAAGGATCCGCCATGAAAGAGAAAATCCATCCCGAATACCAGGAAATCACCGTCGTCTGCAGTTGCGGCAACAAGTTCAAGACGCGCTCGACGCTCGGCCGCGACCTGCACATCGAAGTGTGCTCGGAGTGCCACCCGTTCTATACCGGCAAGCAGAAGATCGTCGACACCGCCGGCCGCGTCGAACGCTTCAAGCAGAAATACCAGCGCAAACCGACTGCCAAGGGCAAAAGCGCCGCGGTCTGACACGCGGCTTGCTATGGGAAAGGCGGCTGAGGCCGCCTTTTTTATTGGCGCACTTGACTTCGCCGCAGGTGCCGCCCACGCTACCCGGCACAATGGATACCGAAGACCTGCGCACGGCAGTCGAACTGGCGCTGGCCGGCGACTGGGACCGCGCGCACCGGATCGTGCAGCAGGACGAGGACGATCCGGTTGCCTGCCGACTCCACGCGGTGCTGCATCGGATCGAGAGCGATCACGGCAACGCCCGCTATTGGTACGGACGTGCGCGGCGCGCGCCGCCCGCAGGGCAGACGCCGGAAGATGAACTGCGGGAGATTCTCTCCGGCTTGAGCTAAAATCCGCGTCACGGACGTCCTGCAAAAAGCAGCACCTGGCTTGTGACGGACCCGGTTTCCGACAATGAATGATGTCCTCTTAACGCTGCCGTTCACGGACTGGACACCGGCCGTCGGTCCGCAACTGGCGGCGCAGGCGACCGCCGCGCTGGAACGCGGCGGCATCCTGTTCCTGCCGCAACTCGCATTCGAAACGGCGCCGGAGGAACGGCGGCTCATCGATCCGCGATGGCTGGACGGCAAGGCCAAAAACATCAGCTACGACGCGCGCAACTCCGAGATCCGGCACACCTCCGCCGCCGACGGCGATCGCGCCGCGCTCGCCGCGCTGCTGGCGCGTTTCTCGCGCCAGGCACGCACGTTGCTGCTTGCGCTGTGCCCGCATTATTCGGCTGCGCTCGAATGGGGACTGACCAGCTTTCGGCCGGCTGCGGTCGAAGGCCGTCCGAGCTCGGACAAAAAAGACGACTCGCGCCTGCATATCGACGCCTTCGCCTCGCGTCCGAACCAGGGTCGGCGCATCCTGCGCATGTTCTGCAACCTCAATCCGCGCGGCGAACCGCGCGCGTGGAACGTCGGCGAACCGTTCGAAGACATGGCGCGCCGCTTCCGCGACCGCGTTCCGCCGCAGTGGCCGGGCAGTGCGCAGCTGCTGGCCGCGTTCGGCATCACCAGGGGCCGCCGCAGCGCCTACGACCATATCATGCTCAACCTGCACGACCGGGCCAAACTCGACTTCGAGTACCAGCGAAGCTCACCCAGACAGGGCATCGAGTTTCCGGCCGGCTCCACCTGGATCGTCTATACCGACCGCGTGATGCACGCGGCGCTGCGTGGCCAGTTCATGCTCGAACAGACGTTCTATCTGCCGGTCGCCGCAATGCAGGAAGAACGCTACGCGCCGCTGCGTGTACTTGAACAGTTGTGGCAACGGCCGCTGGCATGAAACCGGATTTTCCCCCGCAGTGATGACGGCGGACGGCGATACTGCGGCGGCGCGCGCAACGCTTCCGCTCTGGGGGGTGTGCGTGCTGGCGGCGGCGTGGATCCTGCCCGGGCTGGTCGGCCACGATCCGTGGAAACCCGACGAAGCCTACACGTTCGGCATCGTCTACCACGAACTGCACGGCGGCGACTGGGTGGTGCCGGAGCTGGCCCAGGAACCGTTCATGGAAAAGCCGCCGCTCTATTATCTGAGCGCGGCCGCTGTCGCCGCGCTGTTGTCGCCCGTCCTGCCGCTGCACGATGCGGCGCGGCTGGCGACCGGCGTCTACATGGCGCTCACCTTTCTGTTCACCGGGCTTGCCGCGCGCGAACTTTACGGCCGCGGCTACGGACGTATCGCGGTGCTGACGCTGCTCGGCTGTATCGGGCTGGTCGTGCGCTGTCATCAACTGATTACCGACATCTCGCTGCTGACCGGCTTCGCGATCGGGTTTTATGGCCTCGCGCTGGCGTTGCGGCGGCCGCTGCCCGGCGGATTCTGGCTCGGCACCGGCGTCGGCATCGGTTTCATGTCGAAAGGCCTGCTGGCGCCGGGGGTGTTCGGCGTCATCGCACTGCTGCTGTCGCTGCTGCCGGCATGGCGCACCCGCAGTCACCTGCTGTCCCTAGCGGCGGCCGCCCTCGCCTGTGCGCCGTGGCTGATGATCTGGCCGCTGGCCCTGTACCGGCGGTCGCCGGCGCTGTTCGACGAGTGGTTCTGGACCAACAACTTTGGCCGCTTTCTCGGCACCAACGATCTGGGGCCGCGCGCCGAACACTCCTTTTATCTGAACATTCTGCCGTGGTACGCGCTGCCGGCACTGCCGCTCGCGGCCTGGGTGTTGTGGCGTACGCGCGGCCGCTGGCTCGAACCGAAAATTGCGCTGCCGCTGGCCGCCTTTCTGGTGCTGTTTACGGTGCTGTCGGCATCGGCCGACGCACGCGAACTGTACGCGCTGCCGATGCTGCTGCCGCTGACGCTGCTGGCGACGCCGGCGACCGACACGCTGCGGCGCGGCGCGGCCAATCTGATTTACTGGTTCAGCGTGATGAGCGGCTGGTTCTTCGTGTTCGTCGCGTGGTTCTACTGGACCGCGCTTGAGTTCGGCGTGCCAGCCGATCTGCACGCGCATCTGCACGAAATGCAGCCGGGATACATGCCCGGCTTCAAATGGCTGCCGTTCGCATTCGGCATGTTCTACACAATCGCCTGGATCGTGCTGCTGCTGCAGCTCAAGCGCGGTCCGCGCCGGCCGGTCATCGCATGGGCAGCCGCGGTCACCGTGCTGTGGGGGCTGGCGGCGACGCTGTTCGTCGGCTGGGTCGACGCCGGCAAGAGTTACCGCTCGATGATCGCCGGCATGCAGAAAGCGCTGCCGGCGCGCTACCGCTGCATCGAAAGCCGCGATCTCGGCGAACCACAGCGCGCGATGCTCGAATATTTCGCCGGCATCATCACCTACCGCCAGGAGGTGCCGGAGCGCCGCCGTGATTGCGGGCTGCTGCTGATCCAGGGCAACGCGCATGTCGAACGCCCGCCGTCCGGCGCCTGGCGCAAAATCTGGGAGAGCGCGCGACCCGGTGACAACGTCGAGCGCTACCGGCTCTACCGGCGCGTCGAATAGCGGGCACCGCCCGCGTCTCGACACCGGCAGCGCGCCGGCGGTAAACTCGAACTTCCCCTGAATCAATCCCATCGGCAAGGAAAAAACATGAGCGAGGTACGCGAAGTGGTCGTGGTCAGCGGCGTGCGCACCGCGATCGGCGGCTACGGCGGCGCGTTGAAGGATGTGCCGCCGTCGGAGCTGGCGGCGCAGGTAGTGCGCGAAGCGGTGCGGCGCGCACGCATCGAGCCGGCAGAAATCGGCGCACTGGCATTCGGCCACGTGATCCATACCGAGGCGAAGGACCTCTACATCTCGCGCGTCGCCGCAATCGACGGCGGACTGCCGAAAGAAACCACCGCGTTCGCCGTCAACCGGCTGTGCGGCAGCGGGCTGCAGGCGATCGTCAGCGCGGCACAGGCGATCGTGCTTGGCGACGCCGATGCCGCGGTCGGCGGCGGCGTCGAGTCGATGAGCCGCGGCGGCTACCTGCTGCCGGCGCTGCGCTGGGGCAGTCGCATGAACGACACCAGCGTGGTCGACATGATGGTGGCCGCGCTGACCGACCCGTTCGACACCACGCACATGGGAATCACCGCCGAGAACATCGCCGCGCAGTGGAAGATTTCGCGCGAAGAGCAGGATGCATTCGCAGTCGAGAGTCACCGCCGCGCGATCAACGCGATCGAAAAAGGTTATTTCAAGGAGCAGATCGTGCCGGTCGAACTGAAGACACGCAAAGGCACCACCGTGTTCGACACCGATGAACACCCGCGCGCCGACGCCAGCCTCGAAAACCTCGCCAGACTGCGCGCGGTATTCAAGAAAGACGGCACGGTGACCGCCGGCAATGCCTCGGGGATCAACGACGGCGCGGCGGCGGTCGTGCTGATGGAAAAAATGGCGGCGGAAAAACATGGCATCAGGCCGCTGGCGCGGCTGGTTTCGTACGGCGTCGCCGGCGTCGATTCGAAATTGATGGGCATCGGGCCGGTGCCGGCCAGCACGCGCGCGCTGCACAAAGCCGGTCTCAAAGTCGGGGACATGGATGTGATCGAATCGAACGAAGCGTTCGCGGCGCAGGCGCTGGCGGTCGCCTGCGATCTCAAGCTCGATCCGGGAAAAACCAACCCGAACGGCGGCGCGGTCGCGCTCGGCCATCCGGTCGGCGCCACCGGCGCGATCCTTACCGTCAAGGCGCTCTACGAATTGCAGCGCATCAACGGCCGCTATGCGCTGGTCACAATGTGCATCGGCGGCGGCCAGGGCATCGCCGCAGTGTTCGAGCGCCTCGGATAAACGGCCCACCTCCCCCGACCGCATGTCGCCGCTCACCCTTTCTCCGGTCTGGCAGGCGCTCGCGGCGCACCGCAGGACGCTGGCCGCCGTGACCCTCGCACAGCTGTTCGCGACCGACGCGCGGCGCTTCGAGAATTTCTCGCTCGAACTCGACGGCCTGCTGCTCGACTATTCGAAAAATCTGGTCGACGCCGAAACCATGCGGCTGCTAATCGCGCTCGCCAAGGAGCGCGATGTCGCGGGCCAGGCGGAGCGCATGTTCCGCGGCGACCGGATCAATGTCAACGAAGGCCGTGCTGCACTTCACACCGCGCTGCGCGGCGATACGCCGGTCATGATGGACGGCACCGACGTTCTGCCGCAGATCCGCGCGACGCGCGAGCGGATGCGCGTGTTCAGCGACGGCGTGCGATCGGGGAAAGTCTCCACTCCAGCCGGAAAAAAAATCACCGACGTCATCAATCTCGGCATCGGCGGCTCGCACCTCGGGCCGGCACTTGCAGTCGAAGCGCTCGCGCCGTACGCGGACGGCCCGCGCCTGCACTTCGTGGCCAACGTCGATCCCGCGGCGCTGGCGCGCACGCTGGCGATGCTGGATCCGGCGACGACACTGTTCATCGTCACCTCGAAAACCTTCACCACGCTTGAGACGCTGGCCAATGCCGAGACCGCGCGCACGTGGGCGGCCGGCAAGGCACGCTTCGCGGCGGTCACCGCAAGACCGGAGCGCGCGGCCGCCTTCGGCGTCGCGCCGGAGCACGTGTTTCCGATGTGGGACTGGGTCGGCGGACGCTACTCGCTGTGGTCGGCGGTCGGACTGCCGGTGGTGCTCGCGATCGGCATGCCGCGCTTCGAAGACATGCTGGCCGGCGCGCGCGCGATGGACGAACACTTCAGAAACGCGCCGCTGGCGCGCAATCTGCCGGCAATCCTCGCGCTGCTCGGCATCTGGTACAACGATTTCTTCGGCGCCGCGACCCACGCGGTGCTGCCGTACGCGGAGCCTCTCGCGCTGCTGCCCGCCTACCTGCAGCAGCTTGACATGGAGTCGAGCGGCAAATCCACGACGCGCGGCGGGGCGGCCGTCGATTACGACACCGGTGCGGTAATCTGGGGCGCGACCGGCACCAACGGCCAGCACGCGTTCTTCCAGCTGCTGCACCAGGGCACGCGGCTGATTCCGGCCGATTTCATCGCGGCGTGCGAGCCGCACTACGAACCGCGACGCCAGCACGACATGCTGATCGCCAACTTTCTGGCGCAGACCGCGGCGCTGATGAACGGAGACGGCGCGGCGTTTCCCGGCAACCGGCCGAGCAATTCGATCCTGCTGAAGAAGCTGACGCCGCGCGCGCTCGGCATGCTGCTCGCGCTCTATGAACACAAGGTGTTCGTGCAGAACGCGGTGTGGGACGTCAATCCGTTCGACCAGCCCGGCGTCGAACTCGGCAAGAAACTCGCCGCCGGCATCCTGACCGCGCTCGACCACTCGCAACTGCCGGCCGGACTCGACGATTCCACACGTGGTTTGATTCAGTTCTACAAAAGCGCCCGCTAGCCCAGCTTCAGGAAATGCTCGCGGTAGTACTTGAGTTCGTCGATCGACTCGTAGATGTCGGCGAGTGCCTCGTGTTTGCCGTGCTTGGTCATCCCCGCCGCCAGTTCCGGCCGCCAGCGCTTCATCAGTTCCTTCAGCGTGCTGACATCGAGATTGCGGTAATGGAAGTACGCTTCGAGTTTCGGCAGATAGCGCGACAGGAAGCGGCGGTCCTGATGCACCGAATTGCCGCACATCGGCGACACGCCCGCCGGCACCTGCTGCTGCAAAAATTCGATCATCCGCGCCTCGGCTTCGGCTTCGGTCAGCGTCGAGGCCCTGACGCGCGCGACCAGTCCGGATTTGGCGTGCGTCGACTGGTTCCATGCGTCCATCGCATCGAGTACCGCGTCGCCCTGGTGCACCACCAGCACCGGCGCCTCGGCCACGGTGTTGAGATTCGAATCGGTGACGACGATCGCGATCTCGAGAACCTTGTCCGTTTCCGGATTGAGACCGCTCATTTCCATGTCGATCCAGATCAGGTTGCTGGCGTCCTGGGGCATAGGCGGCGGGAGAAAAATGGGCGTATTTTGTCACAGTTTGCGGTGGTAAGATAACCAGCGCCATGTCCGCGTTCTCGATCGCCTTTCTGGCCGCGCTGCTGACGACGACCGCCGTCAAGCTGTGGCTCGCCGCGCGCCATATCACCCACATCCGGCGGCACCGTACTGCGGTTCCCGCCGGATTCGGCGCACAGGTCACGCTCGACGCCCACCAGAAAGCCGCTGATTACAGCATCGCCAAAACGCGGCTGGAGATCGCCGGCGCGCTGCTGGAAGCCGGCGTGCTGCTCGCGCTCACTTTCGGCGGCGGTTTGCAGCTGGCGCACGAACTGGCCGCCGCCGGCATCGGGCCCGGCATCGTGCGCGGCGTCGCGCTGATTGCGCTCACCGCCGCGGTGCTGACGCTGGCCGAGCTGCCGCTCGCCTGCTACCGCACCTTCCGCATCGAACAGCGTTTCGGCTTCAACAAGATGACGCCGCGCATGTTCGTGGCCGATACGCTGAAACACGCGCTGGTCGCGACCGCGTTCGGCATCCCGCTGGTCGGCGCGGTGCTGTGGCTGATGGCACGCATGGGCGACGCATGGTGGATCTACACCTGGCTGGTGTGGGTCGCGTTCAATCTGCTGCTGCTGATCGTGTATCCGATCTGGATCGCGCCGCTGTTCAATAAATTCTCGCCGCTCGACAACCCGCAACTCAAACATCGGATCGAACAACTGCTCGCGCGCTGCGGATTTCGCGCGCAGGGGTTGATGGTGATGGACGGTTCACGCCGCAGCAGCCACGGCAACGCCTATTTCACCGGCTTCGGCAAATCCAAACGCATCGTGTTTTTCGATACGCTGCTGGAACGGCTCGACGCCGCCGAAGTCGAAGCGGTGCTTGCGCACGAACTCGGTCACTTCAGGCTGCGGCACGTCGTCAAGCGCATGGCGTGGATTTTCGCCGCCAGCCTCGGTTTGCTGTGGCTGCTCTCGCGCCTGATCGATGCGCCGTGGTTCTATGCCGGGCTCGGCGTGCAGACGCCATCGACCGCAATGGCGCTGATCCTGTTTTTTCTGGTCAGCCCGCAGTTCGCGTTCCTGCTGCATCCGCTGACCAGCGTTTACGCGCGCCGGCACGAATTCGAAGCCGACCGTTACGCCGCGCGCCACGCGTCGGCGCCGGCGCTGGTGTCGGCGCTGATCAAGCTCTACAAGGACAATGCGGCGACGCTGACGCCCGATCCGCTGCATTCGGCATTCTACGATTCGCACCCGCCGGCACCCCTGCGCATCGCGCGGCTGCAATCCGGCGCAGCCTGACGGATCGGAACCTCATGCGCCTGCTGCCGCTTCTGCTCACGATGTGCGCGACATCCGCGCCGGCCGATCCGTTTCCGCAGGGCGCGCCGGACACCGGCGAGCGGTTGTTCGATGCCGCGCGCTGCAATTCGTGCCATGTGAAAATCGTCGGCGGCGACGGCAGCGGCATCTTCACCCGCCCCAACAGCATCATTCCCGACGCCGCCGCGCTGCTGAACCGCATCCGTTTCTGCGAAACGCAAACCGGGGCGCGCTGGACGGCCGCCGAGGAAATCCACGTTGCGGCGTTCCTGAACCGCACCTATTATCATTTTCCGTGAGGCCACTGATGACCACACCCGATCTTGCGCACAGGAAATGCAAAGCCTGCGAAGGCGGCGTCGCGCCGCTGAAGCCGCAGGAAATCGAGACCCTGCTCAAGCAACTGAAGGGCTGGGAATGCGACGGCGACGGCAAGGTGATCGCCAAGAGCTACGCGTTCAAGAACTATTACCAGACGCTGGCATTCGTCAATGCAACGGCGTGGATCTCGCACCGCGAGGATCACCATCCCGACATCGCGCTCGGCTACAACCAGTGCCGCGTCGCCTATTCGACGCACGCGATCGGCGGTCTTTCCGAGAACGATTTCATCTGTGCCGCCAAGCTCGACCGGCTGTTCGAGCTGTAGGCGCGCGGTCACAACCGGCTGGCGATGGTCGCGAGCAGGATCAGGAACATCCACAACACGAGCGCGCGCCAGATCAGCCCGATTGCCGCCTGCATATAATCGAGGCCGGCTTCGCCGCCGTCGCCCAGCAACGGCCTCTGCTCCTCGATGCCGTTTTCCCGATATAACATGCCGCCGAGCCTGACGCCGAGCGCGCCGGCGCCGGCCGCCAGTACCACTCCATGGTTCGGCTCGGGCCAGTCCGCTGCCTGGTCGCGCCAGCACTCGACTGCGCCCATGAAATCGCCGGCCGCAGCAAAGCCGAGCGCGGTCAGCCGTGCCGGAATCCAGTCGATGATCTGGTAGGCGCGGCGCGCGAACTGCCCGGATACAGGTCGTTCGTCGTCGTGCGTATCGCCCCAGCGCGCCGCCAGCAGTGCCGACAGCCGGTAACCAATCGCGCCGGCCGGCCCCAGCACGAGAAACCACGCGATCACGCCGAACACATGGCGGTGGGAATACGTCAGGCCGAGCTCGATCGCGACGCGCGCAACCTCGTTCTCATCCAGTTCAGCCGCCTGCCGGCCGCGCCATTCGCCGACCAGATCCCGCGCGCGCGCCAAATCGCCGCGCTGCAATGCCTGCGCAATATCAGTGTAAAAATAACTGAAATGACGGAACCCGAGCGCCAGATACAGAACACCGACGTTCCATACCAGCATAAACACACCGCCGGCGCGATGCAGCAACCATGAAACCACCATCGTGGCCAGCATCGACGGCACCACCGCGAGCAGCCACGATATCACGCCGCCGCCGGCGCTGAAGCCGCGCGCCAGTCGCGACACATGACGGGCGAAACCGGCGTAAACGGGATTGCCGCCGCGCAGCGGCCACTGCTGCTCGATCAGCAGCGCAAGTGCGAGGGAAAGAAAAATCATGCCCGCGTTACGTGCCGGCGACGGCCGGCGGATAACCGATGTCGACGATCTCGACTTCCACGGTGCCGGCGGGGCGCTGCCATGTGACGCGGTCCCCGACGGCGGCGCCGATCAGCGCTTTGCCGAGCGGTGACGCCCAGCTGATGCAGCCGGAAATAATATCGGCTTCGTCGTCGCCGACGATATGAAATTCGTGTCGCGCACCCTGCTCGTCGCGAATGATGACCGCTGCGCCGAACCGCACCTCGTTGTGCGGCTGGCCGGCCGGATCAACCACGGTCGCGCGTGCAATCTGGGCGTTGTAATAGCGCAAGTCGCGTTCGGTCTCCAGTTTTCTCTGCCGCAGCAGCGGATCGTCCTGCTCCGCGAGTTGCGCGTGCTCGTGCTGCAACTGCTGCTGGCGGACGTGCAATTGCTCGAGGCCGCGCGGCGTCACGTAATTCGGATGTTCGCTGGGCGGGCGCTCCGGCAACTCGTCGGCGGACAGTTGTTCGTCGCTTTCCTTGATGAAGGCCCGGCTCATCTTTCGTGTCCGAAGGAATCCGAAAACAAAACTATAGCAGACGCGCGCCGGATGCCGGCGCAGCAACCCGCTTCAGGCATTCTTGACCGGGATGCCGGCGATCCTGGTGCGCCATTCGCGCGGCCCGCTGTCGTGGATCGAATTGCCGTTGCTGTCCACCGCGACGGTGACCGGCATGTCCACCACCTGGAATTCGTGGATCGCCTCCATGCCGAGATCGGGAAATGCCAGCACGCGCGCGGCGCGGATTGCTTTCGAGACCAGGTAGGCGGCGCCGCCGATTGCGATCAGATGCACGCCCCGATGGCGCTTGAGCGCGGCCAGGCCTTGCTCGCCGCGCTCCGATTTGCCGATCGAGCCGAGCAGTCCGCTCTGCGCCAGCATCGCCTCCATGAATTTGTCCATGCGGCACGAGGTGGTCGGCCCCGCGGGTCCGACCACCTCGTCGCGCACCGCGCGCACCGGGCCGACGTAATAGATCAGGCGATTGGTGAAATCGACCGGCAGCCGTTCGCCTTTGGCAATCAGGTCAACTAGGCGCTTGTGCGCGGCGTCACGGCCGGTCAGCAGCCTGCCGCTCAGCAACAGCCGCTCGCCCGCCTTCCACGTCGCGGTCTCGGCCTTGGTCAATGCATCGAGGTTGACGCGCCGCGCGCCACGTGCCAGATCAACCGTGATCTGCGGCCAGTCGTCGAGGCGGGGCGGCGCGAACTGCGCCGGGCCGGAGCCGTCGAGCGTGAACTTGACGTGACGGGTCGCCGCGCAGTTGGGGTTGATCGCGACCGGCTTCATGATCACATGGGTCGGATAATCGAGCACCTTGACGTCGAGCACTGTCGCCATGCCGCCGAGACCCTGCGCGCCGATGCCGAGCGCGTTTACCTTTTCGTACAACTCGAGGCGCAATTCCTCGGCGCGTGTGCGGGCGCCGCGCGCCTGCAGCTCGTGAATGTCGATGTGTTCGAGCAGAGATTCCTTGGCGAGCAGCATTGCTTTTTCCGGGGTGCCGCCGATGCCGACGCCGAGAATGCCGGGCGGGCACCAGTCGCCGCCGAGCGCCGGTACCTGTCCGAGGATCCAGTCGACCACGCTGTCGCTGGGATTGAGCGCGGTGAACCTCGATTTGCTGTCGGAACCGCTGCCTTTCGCCGCGAGTTTCACTTCCACGCGATCGCCGGGCACCACCTGCATGTGTACCACGGCCGGCGTATTGTCGCCGGTGTTGGCGCGCGCGCCGTCGGGATCGCTCACGATCGAGGCGCGCAACGGATTATCGGCATCGAGATGGGCGCGGCGCACGCCCTCATTCACCATCTCGGTGACCGACAAGCGGGCGTCCCAGCGCACATCCATGCCAATTCTCAGGAACACGACATCAATGCCGGTGTCCTGGCATACCGGCCGATGCCCCTCCGCCGCCATTCGTGAGTTGATCAGGATCTGTGCGATCGCGTTCTTCGCGGCCGGCGACTGCTCGCGCCGGTACGCCTCGTTCATCGCTTTGATGAAATCGACCGGATGGTAGTAGGAGACGAACTGCAACGCATCGGCGATGCTCTGGATGAAATCCTCCTGTCTGATCGTTGTCATGGCTGTCCCCCGCTATTGTAAACCCCGGTCGCACAGCGTCTGTGTTATGTTTGAATTCATCATGCGCACCGAACTTTATCCGCCGCTCGAACCGTTCGCCCGCGGCATGAAAGCGCTCGATGTGATTCATACCATGTACTGGGAGCAATCGGGCAATCCGGACGGCGCGCCGGTATTGTTCCTGCACGGCGGGCCGGGCGCAGGCAGTACGCCCAATCACCGCCGCTTCTTCGATCCCGTCCATTACCGCATCGTCATCTACGACCAGCGTGGCGCGGGACGCTCGACCCCGCTCGGTGAATGGCGAGACAACACGACCCCGCAACTGATTGCCGATATCGAACGGCTGCGCATGCATCTCGGCATCGAACGCTGGATCGTATTCGGCGGTTCGTGGGGCAGCACGCTCGCGCTCGCCTACGGCGAAGCGCATCCGGGTCGTTGTCTCGGTTTCATCCTGCGCGGAATCTTTCTCTGCCGCAAAAGCGAAATCGACTGGTTTCTGTACGGACTGAAAAATTTCTTCCCGGAGGCGTGGCGCACGTTCGCCGGCGCGCTTCCGGCAGCGGAACAACGCGATCTGCTTGGCACTTACTATCGCCGTCTGATCGATCCCGACCCCGCGGTACATCTGCCGGCGGCGCGCGCCTGGAGCGTCTACGAAGGGTCATGCTCGACGTTGCTGCCGAGCGCGGAAACCGTTTCCTATTTCGCGAGCGATGCCGTTGCGCTTGGCCTCGCACGCCTCGAAGCGCATTACTTCATACACGATATTTTCCTGCCCGAGAATTCGCTGCTCGACAATGCGGGACGGCTGCGTGGAATCCCCGCCATCATCGTGCAGGGTCGCTATGACGCGGTATGTCCGATCGTCAGCGCTGACGATCTGCATCGCGCATGGCCGGAAGCCGAGTACATCATTGTGCCTGCCGCCGGCCATTCGGCATGGGAGCCAGGAATCCGCGCCGAACTCGTCGCGGCGGCCGAAAAATTCAAAAATATCGCGGGCTGAATGCGGGCGGCAAAACGGTCAACCCTTGGCGTCGGCCGCCGGCGTGGCCGGGGGCGCGTTCCCGCTGCGCAGGCTCTCGAGCGCCGCTTTCTGCATTTCCAGGGTCTGGATGGTCATTTGCACGAAGCCGGTGTTCATCGTCAACCACGCTTCGACCGTTTTGAGTTCGCCGATTTTCTTCTCGATTTCCTCGATATTCACCGTCGGCGTAATCATGCCGGGCAGCGGAAACGACAGCGGGTTCCACGCCTTCTGCATGAATTCGAAAAAATCCTTGGGAAAACCCGCTTCGGCCACGGCGGCTCCATCAATATGGACGGCCCGACTTTATCACGGCGCCGGCGAATCCGGCGACATCACAACTCGGCCAGTTGCTGCCGACGATTCTGGAACTGGCGCAGCACCTGGCGCAGCCGTTCGCGCTCGGCAAGCACTTTGTCCGCGTAACCATTCTCGGTCTCCAGGGAAGAGGCGCCGACATACATCTGGAGCGCATCATTGATGTCGCCGGTGCGTACCAGATACTCCTTGAGTACCTGGCTTCCCACCAGAATATTGGTCGCCGGCTGAAACGCGGCACCTTCGCCGCCAACCGAATCGAACTTGTCGCTATGGAAACGGGGAATTATCTGCATCAGCCCCTTCGCCCCCATGCCGCTTTCGGCGATCGGGTTGAAGCGCGACTCGACCGAAATCACCGCCAGAATCAGCAGCGGATCCAGCCCCAATGAGTTGCCTGCCGCATGAGCTCTGGCAACGATGTCCGTTGTCATTTCGGGCGACACGCGATAACGATGGGCCAGATACTCGCCGATCGCCCGGTATTTAGCCAGCTCGGGACCCGCTGGAACGCCTGTTCCGGACTGGGATGCCGCCGCCTGAGGCGCAAAATTCAACCCGTCAATGCCCTCTTCCACAAAGGCAAGCCAATCATTGCTGCTGCGCGGGTTGATCGAAAACAGGCTGAAAGACGCAAGGGAAGCCAGCAAAATGAAACTGGCCGTGATGATCCATACTCGTCGGCGGCTGGCCAACTGTTCGGGGTGTGATTTTGCCATACGCAAAACCTCCTTTCGTAATAAACACCAGCAGCTTCACTGGCCGGTGTGAATAGTCACCTTGCTAGGGCAACATATCTCCTCGAAAACCGATTTCAAAAGACCACTATAGCTTGTGGTCACCTAAAAAAATCCCGGCGATTCTAGTGGTTTGCTCGGCCTTAAGCAATAAATTTCTGATATTGCTGGTGGCCTGCGAACTGGATTGTGCAATGCAAAAATCGCGGCATTATATGGATTTTCATTGGCTTGTCAAATGAGCCCATATAACTATGGAAGATCTTGGTGCACGGCGATATAAGCCGCACAGGCACCGTGGTTCATTAAAAACCGTTGCCTTGGAGATTATTTATTACTTGGCGAAGGGCAAAGAAATACCCGCGGCTCGGTCGCTCTGCAACCAACCCAGCCAATGCATTACGGTATTCTGATTACCGCCGGGCGCCGTTATTTCGATTGACTGTCGGCGCGCCAGCGCTCCCAGGCAAAACGCTGATCCTGCCGGATGCGTTCGTCCCGTTGCATGCCGCGCACCAGCGCGGTGACGTCGGATTCGTAGCCACCCTTGCGCTTCTCGATCCGCCACTGATGCCCCGGCGGAAACACCGGAGATTTGAGCATTTCCCTGAATTTCATATCCCCCGCCCTTTGCATTTATCAATGCTCAATATCCGGTGCCTGCTGGCGCCCGCCGTGCCGGCTACAGGAACACGGCAAGGGCGGTGCCGGATATCCGACTCGAACGGATGACCTACCGCTTACAAGGCGGTTGCTCTACCACTGAGCTAATCCGGCGCGTTGGTCGTTGCTGTATCCTGCCATGAAACATGAGGCGCACGGCGGAAATTATATATCCGCCGCGCTGCTTGTTTTATTTGACGACTTGCAGCCGCACCCGGCCGGCAGGCGCGGACTGATCAAGTTCCGGCGTCGCCTGGGTCACACCGGATTGCGAAGCCGCATCATCCGCGGAGAAAAATATACCGTGGCCGTTTTCGCGCGCAAAAATGCCGGCCACAGCGGCGATCGGGATCGAGCATTCGCGTGATGTCCCATTGAAGCGGGCGGCAAATTGCACGAAATCGTCGCCGACCGTCAGGCGATGGGTCGCGTCTCTGCTGATATTGAGCACAATCTCACCGTTCTTCACGTACTCCAGCGGCACGCGGGTCCGGGCATCGACCTTCACCGCCAGATACGGCGTGAAGCCATTGTCGCCGCACCATTCACAGATGGCGCGGATCAAGTAAGGTTTGCTCGACCCCTGCGTAGCCATAGGAATCACTTCCGCATCACTTTCTCTGACGCGGTCAGCGAATCGATGAACGCCGGCCGGCTGAACAGCCGTTCGGCGTACTTCATCAAGGGCGCCGCCTGTTTCGGCAACTGGATATCGTAATAATCAAGCCGCCACAGCAATGGCGCGATCGCGACATCGAGCATGGAGAATTCATCTCCCAGCATATGTTTCTGTTTGGTGAATACCGGCGCGATCTGGGCCAGATTGTCGCGGATCGAGATACGCGCCTTGTCGGCGCCGCGCTGATTGCCTTTTTCAAGAACTTCGACATGGTTGAAAAGTTCTTGCTCGAACCGGAACAGGAACAGCCGCGCTCGCGCGCGCATTACCGGATCGGCAGGCATCAGTTGCGGATGCGGAAAACGGTCATCGATATACTCGTTGATGATATTCGCCTCGTACAAGATCAAGTCCCGCTCGACCAGCACCGGCACTTCGTTGTACGGGTTCATCACCGCCAGGTCTTCCGGTTTATTGTGCAGGTCGACGTCGATGATCTGAAAATCCATGCCTTTTTCATAAAGCACGTTGCGGCAACGCTGACTGAACGGATCCGTGGTGCCGGAATAAAGTGTCATCATTATGCAAATATCCTGTGGCTGGCAGGATAAGGAATGAGTATTTGCCCAAGACGGGCTTTTGCATCCCGGTCACCGCCAAACAAAATTTCGTATTTTACCCAACCATACAGGAAAATTTAAGCATTTTCGTAAAAATCGTATATACTTCAATCGATTAAATTAATTTCTGCTGCGTCGACTACCCTGGGTTACCGGCAAAAAGGATTCTGCGGGATCAGAAAATGCCCGAAGGCCCGGATCAAATCTGCCGGGATTCGCGCATGGGATAATATGCATCTCTTTCGCTGGCGAATGGTTTGGGCAATAATTAAAAACATAGAAAATCGGAGTCCGGGTCGCGGTTCGCGTACCCTTCGCAAGCGCATCCAATGTCCCGACCTGCCGGGGTCACTGTTTTTGGTATAGCCATGATGTTGTACAGACTGTGGTTGATTTTCGCCCAGACCGCGACGGTCTGTCTCGGCGTTCTGTTCGTGGTAACAACGCTGCGGCCGGATCTGCTGCCTGAAAAATTCCTCCCCGGCCGGCAAGCCGTCGTGGCCCAGCGTGCGCTGCCGGTCGCGGTGGCGGCGCGCAGCACCGACGGCCGGCTGGCCTCATTCAACGAGGCGGTCGGGAATGCAATGCCAGCGGTGGTCAGCATCTTCACCAGCAAGGAAATCAAGCAACAATGGCATCCATTCGCGGACGATCCGATGTTCCGTTTTTTCTTCGGCAATCAGCTTGGGGCGCAGCCTCAGCGCATTACCGGCCTCGGCTCGGGCGTTATCGTCAATGCCGAAGGCTACATTCTGACCAATCAACACGTGGTCGAAGCGGCGGATGAAATTGAAGTCGCGCTTGCGGACGGCCGGCATTCTCCGGCGCGCGTTGTCGGGACTGATCCCGATACCGATCTTGCCGTACTCAGGATCGGCCTTAAAGATTTGCCGACCATCACTTTCGCGCAGTCCGATCAGGCGCGGGTCGGCGACATCGTGCTGGCGATCGGCAATCCATTCGGCGTCGGACAGACCGTAACCTCCGGCATCGTCAGCGCGCTCGGGCGTCATGTCGGGATGAATGCTTTCGAGAACTTCATCCAGACCGATGCCGCCATCAACCCGGGCAATTCCGGCGGGGCACTGGTGGACAGCAACGGTAATTTGCTGGGCATCAATTCCGCGATTTACACCAGGAGCGGCGGTTCCCAAGGCATCGGCTTCGCAATCCCCTCCAGTCTCGCCGCACAGGTACTGCAGGAAATCATTGCACACGGCGCGGTGACGCGCGGCTGGGTCGGCATCGGCGTGGAGGAATTGACGCCGGAGCTTGTCGCATCGTTGAAATTGCCGAAGATAAGCGGCGCGTTGATCACCGAAGTAGTCAACAACGGGCCGGCCGACCGCGCCAATATCAAGCCCGGCGATATTCTGATCGCGGTCGGCGGGCGCCCGGTCAGTGATTACTCGACTACGCTCACTTCGATCGCCGCGCTGAAACCCGGCACCACAACGACGCTAAAAGTGATACGCAGCGGCAAGGAACTGGATCTGCAGACCGACGTCGGCAGACGCCCTCGGCAGCAGCTTGCCCCCGAACAGGATGGTTAGTCGATGTCAGCGGGGCGGGTTGTGGATGCGGCGCTCCGGCGCACGCTGATAAAGCTTGCGACGATGATGCCGATTTCGTAAAGCAGCCACAACGGGACCGCGAGCATCAATTGCGAAACCACGTCGGGTGGGGTAAAAACCGCGCCGACCACAAATGCGCCGACCACGATGTACGGCCGGCTGTCACGCAGTTTTTCAACGCTGACAACGCCCATGTACACCAACACCACAATTACGACCGGCACTTCGAACGTCACGCCGAATGCGATGAACATCGCCAGCGTAAAACTCAGATATTTGTCGATATCCGTCATCCAGGCGACACCTTCGGGCGCGATTGACGCCATGAAGCGAAACACCAGCGGAAACACCAGAAAATAGGCGAAGGCCATCCCGACCAGAAACAGCAGCATACTCGCGGCCACCAATGGAAACACCAAGCGCTTTTCGTGCGCATACAGCCCCGGCGCCACGAATGCCCATATCTGATACAGCACATAAGGCAGCGCGATCAAAAGCGCGCTCAGCAGCGCCACCTTGAGCGGCACCAGAAACACCCCCACCACGTCGGTCGCTATCATGCGACCGCCCTGCGGCAGGGCCGCCAGCAGGGGATGCGCGAGCAGGGCGTACAATTCCTTTGCCCACGGCAGCAGGCAGAGGAACACCAGCAGCACCGCAAAAATGGAGCGCAGCAGCCTTCTACGCAGTTCGATCAGATGGGAGATAAACGTGTCCTGCTGCATGCCACTCGGGCGACGCAATATCAAACCTGCTTGCGGGCAGGTTTCGCCGGTTCATCCGTCGGTGCGGATCTTGAAGGCCCTGCCGCAGCAACGATGTCTTCGAGGTGCCTGCGCGCGGCGTCGGTTTCCCGTGCCGCGGCCTGCTCCACAGAATGCACTCCCGCCTTGAAGCCCCCGCGGGCGCGCTCCAGCTCTTCAATCTCGATTTCGCGCGCGATGTCGGTCTTGATTTCTATGATGCAGCGCCGCGCGCGCGCGAACAGGCGGCCGCAAGTACGCGCGACTGTCGGCAATCGTTCCGGGCCGACGACAATCAACGCCACGACCGCTATGACGACGAGTTCCGAAAAGCTGATGTCGAACATGAGAAATCGCAGGTAGCTGCCGGCGGCCGGGCGAAACGATGATGTCTTTTTCCGTCACCGCCGGTTCTGCGCCTGCGCTTCATGTCTTGGAATTTTCCTTGCCGGCCTCGCCCTCGATGGTGCGGCCCGCAGTCGTGGTCGGTGGCGTGCCCTGTTTGCTGTCTTCACCATGCAACCCTTCCTTGAATCCGCGCACCGCCCCGCCAAGATCGGAACCGATATTGCGCAGCTTCCTGGTGCCGAAGATCAGTACGATGACCAGCAACACGATCAGCCAGTGCCAGATGCTGAGAGATCCCATAATCGCTCCTCTGATGCGCCGCACCGCATTATCTGCGCGCAGCCTTTTCCGCGAGGCCGGAGACACCTTCGCGCCGCTGCAGTTCCTTCAATACGTCATCGGCCGCCGCCCCATGCCAAGCCAGCAACACAAGACAATGAAACCACAAATCGGCGGTTTCACGTATCAGGTGCAGTTTATCACCGTCCTTGGCCGCCAGCAGGGTTTCCGCGGATTCTTCGGCCACCTTCTTCAGTATCGCCTCGTGTCCCTTGTCGAACAATTTCGCAACATAGGAACTCTCTGCATCCGCGCCCCTGCGCGCGGCGATGGTTTCCGACAATCGCCGCAATATCTCCGCGTCGCTCATTTCCGGTAAATCTCCCGCGGGTCCTTCAACACGGCATCCGTCACGACCCACTCGCCGTTCTTCAGCAACTGGAAAAAGCAGCTGTGCCGGCCGGTGTGGCAGGCAATGCCGCCGATCTGTTCGACCTCGAGCAGAATCGCGTCGTCGTCACAGTCAAGACGGATGTTTTTCACCCGCTGTACATGGCCCGACTCTTCACCCTTACGCCAGATTTTCCGGCGCGAGCGCGACCAGTAGTGCGCCTCGCCAGTCTGCGCGGTGCGCGTCAGCGCATCCCGATTCATCCACGCCAGCGTCAGAATTCTCCCGCTGCCGGCTTCCTGCGCAATCGCGGGCACCAGGCCATCCTGCGACCAGTTCACTTTGTTCACCCAGTTTTCGGACATATTCCCGATTCTACGCCTGTCCCGCCCGCTGCTTCATTGCCTGATTTCGATGCCGCATTGCGCCATCAACTGCTTGGCCTGCTGCACCGTATATTCGCCATAATGGAAAATGCTGGCGGCCAGCACCGCATCTGCGTGCCCGAGCAGAATGCCATCGACCAGATGCTGCAGGTTGCCGACCCCCCCGCTTGCGATCACCGGTATGTCGAGCCCGTTGCAGAACGCGCGCGTCAGTTCGAGATCGAACCCCTGGCGCGTGCCATCGCGGTCCATGCTGGTCAGCAGGATTTCGCCGGCACCGGCGCGCTGCATACGGCGCCCCCATTCGACGGCATCGAGGCCGGTCGCGGTGCGCCCGCCATGGGTATGGACTTCCCAGCGCAGAGGGCCGGGACCGGCGGCGCGTTTGGCATCGATCGCAACGACGATGCATTGGGCGCCGAAGCGCGCGGTGGCGTCGACCACCAACTGCGGATTCTGCACCGCCGCAGTATTGATGCTGACCTTGTCGGCGCCGGCGTTGAGCAGTCGCCGTACGTCGTTCACCGAACGCACGCCGCCGCCGACGGTCAGCGGAATGAACACCTGTGCCGCGACCGCCTCGATCGCCGGCAGAATCAGATCGCGCCCGTCGCTGCTCGCCGTGATGTCGAGAAACGCAAGCTCGTCGGCGCCCTGCTCGCCGTAGCGGCGCGCGACCTCGACCGGATCGCCGGCGTCGCGCAAACCGGCGAAATTGACGCCCTTGACGACGCGCCCTGCGGTCACGTCGAGGCACGGGATGATGCGCTTGGCCAGCATCAGGATTCAGGGTTCAGCAAGTTCCTCAATCCTCGATCCCCGATCCTGAACCCTTTTTCTTGGCCAGCTTGTCGGCCAGCTTCTGTGCCGCGGCAAAATCGACGGTGCCCTGATAAACCGCGCGGCCAGTGATCGCACCGATGATGCCCTCGGATTCGACCTTGCACAGGGCCTTGACATCTTCGAGATCGGTCAGTCCGCCGCTGGCGATGATCGGCGTGGTGATGTGGCGCGCCAGCTCGACGGTCGCTTCGATATTGATGCCGGTCAACATGCCGTCGCGCCCGATGTCGGTGTAGATGATCGCCTCGACGCCGTAATCCTGGAATTTTTTGGCGAGATCGATCACATCGTGACCGGTCATCTTCGACCAGCCGTCGACTGCGACCTTACCTTCCTTGGCGTCGAGCGCCACCATCACGTGTCCGGTAAACGCCGTGCATGCGTCATGCAGGAAACCGGGGGTCTTGACCGCTGCGGTGCCGATGATCACGTAGCCGATGCCGTGGTCGAGATAGCGCTCGATGGTGTCGAGATCGCGGATGCCGCCGCCCAGCTGGATCGGAATGCGCCCGCCGACCGCGTCCACGATCATCCTGATCGCGGCCTCGTTCTTCGGCCGGCCGGCGGCCGCGCCATTGAGATCGACCACGTGCAACCGCCGCGCGCCGGACTCGACCCAGTGCGCGGCCAGCGCGCCCGGATCTTCGGAAAAGACGGTGGCATCGTCCATGGCACCCTGCTTCAGGCGCACACACTTGCCGTCCTTGAGGTCGATCGCAGGAATAATCAGCATGCTGCGCGATGGCGGTTCAACGGGATTAAACGGGATTCACGGCGCGACACGCGCGCAGAGATGCGATAGAAAAGTGGCTGGCCGAAGGGGAAATGATGGATTCTGAACCGACGAAATCATCATACTACACGTCACGCAGATCGCTCAACCGCCTCGGCTTGCCGGGTGCCGCTGGCCGCCGCCGGTTGCCAGCCGGCAAAATTGGACAGCAACTGCAGCCCTGCGCGATCGCTTTTTTCGGGGTGGAATTGCACCGCGAACAGGTTGTTGCGCGCGATCGCGCAGGCGAAGCGGCCCGGATAATCGCTGGCGCCGGCGATCGACGCGGAATCGGCGGGATCGACGTAGTAGCTGTGCACGAAATAGAACCGGCTGCCGTCCTCGATTCCGCTCCACAATGGATGGGGCGCAGTCTGCCATACCTGATTCCATCCTATGTGCGGCACCTTCAGCCGCGCGCCGCCGGCGTCGATCATCCCATCGGCAAAGCGCCGCACCCGCCCGCGCAGCACGGACAGGCCCGGGGTATCGCCCTCCTCGCTGCGCTCGAACAGCATCTGCAGTCCGATGCAGATGCCGAGAAACGGCTTGCGGCGGGCGGCGTCGAGCACCGCCGGACGCAGGCCACGCGCGTCCATTTCGCGCATGCAGTCGGGCATCGCGCCCTGCCCCGGAAACACCACGCGCGCGGCGCGGCGCACCGCATCGGGATCGTCGGTGACGACGATTTTCAGCTGCGGCGCGACGTGTTCGAGCGCCTTTGCCACCGAGCGCAGGTTGCCCATCCCGTAATCGACGACAGCGATATCCATCGGTCAGTACCGTACGCGGCCTACAGGCTCCCCTTGGTCGAAGGCGTCACGCCCGCAACGCGCGGATCGAGTTCCACCGCGATGCGCAGCGCGCGGCCGAACGCCTTGAACGCGGTCTCCGCCTGATGGTGCGCGTTGACCCCGCGCAGATTGTCGATGTGCAGCGTGACCTGCGCGTGGTTGACGAAGCCCTGGAAAAACTCGCGCATCAGGTCGACGTCGAACTCGCCGATCCGGGCGCGCGCGAAATCGATATTGAGCACCAGCCCCGGCCGCCCCGACAGGTCGATCACCGCGCGCGACAGCGCCTCGTCGAGCGGCACATAGGCGTGACCATAACGGCGCACGCCCTTCTTGTCGCCGAGCGCCGCCGCCACCGCCTGCCCGAAGGTGATGCCGACATCCTCGACCGTGTGGTGGGCGTCGATATGCAGATCGCCATGGGCGGCGATATCGAGGTCGAGCACGCCATGGCGCGCGACCTGATCGAGCATGTGATCGAGAAACGGCACGCCGGTAGCGAGTTTCGCCTCGCCGCTGCCGTCGAGGTCGAGTCTGACGCGGATCTGTGTTTCCTTGGTGTCGCGCTTGATGTCGGCGGTGCGCATCGCAGTAGAGGTAGTACGAGTCCGGGATCAGGAATTCCGGGTCGCCGCCAGCGCTTCGAGGAAGCGCGCGTTTTCACCCGCGGTACCGACCGTCACGCGCAGACATTCCGCCAGCAGCGGATGCGCGCCGTGCAGGTTCTTGATCAACACCCCACGCGCCCTTAACCCGTCGAATGTCCGGTTCGCGTCGGCCACCCTGAATAAAATGAAATTGGCATCGCTGTCGTAGGCCTCCACTGCGGTCATCCGCCGCAGTTCACGCAGCAGTTGCGCGCGCGCGGCCCTGATCGCGGCTGCCTGCTCGTCAAGCACCGCGTGATGCCGTAATACCGCCACCGCGATCCGCTGTGTCAGCACACCGACATTATACGGTAAGCGCAATTTGTCGACGTGGCGCAGCCATTCTGCGCGGCCGGCAAGCAGTCCCAGGCGCAGGCCGGCGAGCCCGAGTTTGGAGACCGTGCGCATCACCAGCAGATTGGGAAATTCGGCCAAACGCGGCATGAAGCTCCTGCCGGCGAATGCGTGATAGGCTTCGTCGATCACGACGAGGCCCGGCGCAGCGGCGATCACGCGTTCCAGCGCCGCGGCGTCGAACAGATTGCCGGTCGGATTGTTGGGATAGGCGATGAAGATCAGGGCCGGACGGTGCGTTTCGATCGCCGCCAGCATCGCCGGCACATCGAGCGCGAAACGCGCGGTCAGCGACACGCCGACGTAGCGTAATCCGGCGCACACCGCGATCATCCGGAACATCGCAAACGACGGCTCGCAGCCCAGCATCGCGGCGCCCGGCCGAGCGACCGCCAGCGCCAGCATCTGGATCAGCTCGTCGGAGCCGTTGCCCAGCACCAGATCCATGCCGGCCGGCGCCTGCATGGTTTCGCGCAGGCACGCCTTCAGCTCGCGCGCGCCGGGATCGGGATAGCGGTTCAGCGCTGCATCCCTGGCGCAGGCGGCGATTTCATCGCGCAGCGCGGGCGGCAACGGATAGGGATTTTCCATCGCGTCGAGCTTGACCATGCCGGCGGCGTCCGCCACGTGATACGCGGTCAGCGCGCGGATTTCGTCGCGGATGATATCGTCGGGTGTCTGCGGCATGGGCGGATGAATTCAGCGGTTTTGATCGCGGATCGGCGGCGATGAACGCGGACCATCGTCCCTGGCCCGCTCCCGCTGCGCTCGCGCGCGGCTCGACAGCGGCTATTTCATCCGGTATTCCGCGGCCAGCGCGTGCGCGGACAAGCCTTCGCCGCGCGCAAGTTCGGCGGCGACCGCGCCGAGCTTTTGCGCGCCCTGCCGCGACACCGCTATCACGCTCGAGCGTTTCTGGAAATCGTAGACGCCGAGCGGCGACGAAAAGCGCGCGCTGCGCGCCGTCGGCAGCACGTGATTGGGGCCGGCGCAGTAGTCGCCGAGCGCCTCCGAAGTATAGCCGCCGAGGAAGATCGCGCCGGCGTGGCGGATTTTTTCCAGCAGCGGCTCGGGGTCGGCGACCGCGAGTTCGAGGTGCTCGGGCGCGATCCGGTTGACGAGCGCGCACGCCTCGTCGAGATCGCCCACTTCGATCAGCGCGCCGCGCCGCTCCAGCGCGGCGCGGATCACGTCACGCCGCGGCATATCGGAAAGCAGCCGTTCGATGCTCGCTGCCACGCGCGCGACGTATGCCGCGTCCGGCGACATCAATATCGCCTGCGCCATCTCGTCGTGTTCGGCCTGGGCGAACATGTCGATCGCGATCCAGTCCGGCTCCACGCTGCCGTCACCGACGATCAGGATTTCCGAAGGGCCTGCAATCATGTCGATGCCGACGGCGCCGAACACGCGGCGCTTGGCCGCCGCGACGTAGGCGTTGCCGGGGCCGACGATTTTATCGACCGCCGGCACCGTCGCCGTGCCGTAGGCCAGCGCGCCGACCGCCTGCGCACCACCGATCGCAAAAACACGATCGATGCCGCACAGCGCCGCTGCCGCCAGTACCAGCGGATTTCTCTCACCGTCCGGCGTCGGCACCGTCATCACGATCTCGCCGACGCCGGCGACGCGGGCCGGCAGCGCGTTCATCAGCACCGACGACGGATAGGCGGCCTTGCCGCCCGGCACGTAGAGGCCGACGCGGTCGAGCGCGGTCACCTGCTGGCCGAGCCGCGTGCCGTCGTCGTCGATATAGCGCCACGACTGCGCGACCTGTCTTTCGTGATAGCCGCGCACGCGCGCCGCCGCCTGCTCGAGCGCCGCGCGCTGCGGCGCCGGCAGTTGTTCGAGGGCGCGCCGCATCTCGGCGGCGGGAATTTCAAGTTGCGCGACGGAAGCGGCCTCGACGCGGTCGAAACGGCGCGTGTATTCGAGCACCGCGGCGTCGCCGCGGCGCCTGACGTCATCGAGGATCGCCGCAGCCGCGGCATCGATCTGCCGGTCTGCAGCGTCGTCGAGCGCAAGCAGCGCCGCCAGCTGCGGCTCGAAATCCGGCGCGTCCGAGCGCAGCCGTTTGATCGCGATCAACTGACCACCCTGCGCAACGCGTCGAGCAGCGGCCGGATCTCGGCGTGCTTCAACTTGAACGCGGCCTGGTTGACCGCCAGCCGCGCGCTGATCGGCGCGATTTCCTCGACTGCGACCAGATCGTTGGCGCGCAGCGTGGCGCCGCTGCTGACCAGGTCGACGATCGCATCGGCGAGCCCGGTCAGCGGCGCGAGCTCCATCGAACCGTAGAGTTTGATCAGGTCGACGTGCACGCCCTTCGCCGCGAAATGCTCGCGCGCGGTCTCCACGTACTTGGTGGCGACGCGCAGCCGCGCGCCCGGCCGCACCGCGCGCCGGTAATCGAAGCCGCGGCGCACCGCGACCATCATCCGGCAGTGCGCGATTCCCAGATCGAGCGGCTGATACAGGCCGTCGCCGCCCTGCTCCATCAGCACGTCGCCGCCGGCGACGCCGAGATCGGCGGCGCCGTAGCGCACGTAGGTCGGCACATCGCTCGCACGCACCAGAATCAGCCGCACGCCGCGGCGCGTGGTGTCGATGATCAGTCGGCGCGAAACCGCCGGGTCTTCGGTCGCACGGATGCCCGCCGCCGCAAACAACGGCAGCGCCTCGTCCAGAATGCGCCCCTTCGACAACGCGATGCCCAGCATCGGCTGCGTCTCCAAAAACAAAAAGCGCATTCTACCGCAAAGGATGATGCAAACCCGGGGAAAGCAAATGAAAACAAGGAGCTCTGCCGCGCCGATGGCGAACGGCGCCGGACTCGCCGCTACGCGGTCAGGCCGAGATCTGCCTGATAAGGATCATGCGGGTACTGGAAAGGCACCGGCCCGTCGGGCGCACCGTCGAGAAACTGGCGCACAAAAGGATCTTTTGAATCACGCATCTCGGCAGAAGTGCCGGCGGCGGCGACCACGCCATCCGAAATCAGGCAGACCTCGTCGACGACTTTCAGCGTCTCGTGCGCATCGTACGAAACGACGATCGACGTCACGCCGAGCGCATCGTTGAGGCTGCGGATCAGGTTGCCGATCACGCTGCATGAAATCGGATCGAGCCCGGCGAACGGTTCATCGTAGATGATCAGCATCGGGTCGAGCGCGATCGCGCGCGCCAGTCCGACGCGGCGCGCCATGCCGCCCGACAGCTCGGCCGGCATCAGTTGATCGGCGCCGAGCAGGCCGACCGCGGCCAGCTTCATCAGCACCAAATCGCGGATCATGGTTTCGGGAAGATCGGTATGTTCGCGCATCTGGAAAGCGATGTTCTCGAACACCGACAGATCGGTCAGCAGCCCGCCCATCTGGAACTGCATCCCCATCTTGCGGCGCAGCCGGTAGAGGGCGTCGCGCCCCAGTTCATGCACGATCTGGCCGTCGACGCTGACATGGCCGCCGGCCGGAACCAGCTGGCCGCCGATCAGCCGCAGCAGCGTCGATTTGCCGCAGCCGCTGGCGCCCATGATGCCGACCACCTTGCCGCGCGCGATCGTGAAATCGATACCCTTCAGCAGCGGCCGGCCCGGATAGCCGAAGCGCAGTTTGACGATTTCAACGATGTTCGCCGAGGGCATGGAGCGTCCTGTAAATGCCAGACTAGTTTAACATCGCCGCGGCGGAGAATTCCCGGCACCCGCGCCTTCAGTGCACGCGCCGGATGCGGGCGCCGAGCCGCGACAGCTTTTCCTCGATCGCTTCGTAGCCGCGGTCGAGATGATAAACGCGGTCGATCACCGTCTCGCCGTGCGCGATCAGCCCCGCCAGCACCAGACTGGCCGACGCGCGCAGATCAGTCGCCATCACCGCCGCGCCGTCGAGCCGTGCCACCCCCGATACCACTGCGGTATTGCCTTCGACTTCGATGCGCGCGCCGAGCCGGCGCAGTTCCTGCACGTGCATGAAGCGGTTCTCGAAGATGGTTTCCGTGATCAGCGCGGTGCCGCGCGCAACGCTGTTCAGCGCCATGAATTGCGCCTGCATATCGGTCGGAAAGGACGGATAGGGCGCGGTACGGACGTTGACCGCGCACGGCGGGCCGTCCATGCACAGCGCAATGCGGTCATCGGTGACGTCGATGCGCGCGCCGGCTTCGCGCAGTTTTTCGATGACGGCATCGAGCGTGTCGGCGCGCGTCTGCAACAGTTCGATGCTGCCGCCGGTGGCTGCGGCCGCGGTCAGGAAAGTGCCGGTCTCGATGCGATCCGGCATTACGCGGTGCGCCGCGGCCCGCAACCGTGCGACGCCCTCGATGCGGATCGCGTCGCTGCCGGCGCCGGCGACGCGCGCGCCCATCGCGTTCAGGCAGTCGGCAAGGTCGACGACTTCCGGCTCGCGCGCGGCATTTTCGATCACGGTCTCGCCGTCGGCGAGCACCGCCGCCATCATCGCGTTTTCGGTGCCGGTCACCGTGACCATGTCCATCACGATGTGCGCGCCGTGCAGCCGCCGCGCGCGCGCGTGGAGGTAGCCGTGTTCGATCTCGATCACCGCGCCCATCGCCCGCAGCGCCTTGATGTGCTGGTCAACCGGCCGCAGGCCGATCGCGCAGCCGCCCGGCAGCGACACCCGCGCCTCGCCGTGGCGCGCAAGCAGCGGGCCGAGCACCAGAATCGACGCGCGCATCGTCTTGACCAGATCGTACGGCGCGACCGGGTTGCCGATCGCGGCGGCATTGAGTTCAACGCCGAGTTTTTCATCGAGCGATACCGCAACCCCCATCTGCGCCAGCAGGTTCAGCATCGTTGTCACGTCGCGCAGATGCGGCACGTTGACCACACGCAGCGGCTGCTCGGAAAGCAGCGCCGCGCACAGGATCGGCAGCGCGGCGTTTTTGGCGCCGGAAACACGCACCTGTCCCGTCAGCGGAACGCCGCCTTCGATCACCAGCTTGTCCATGGCAGGAATATCAGGACTGTTTCGCCGCCCACTCTTCCGGCGTGTAGGTCTGCATCGACAGCGCGTGGATTTCGTCGCGCATGCGGTCGCCGAGCGCACGGTAGACCAGCTGATGCTGCTGCACCCTGCGCATGCCGCGGAATGCCGGGCTGACGATGATCGCCTCGAAATGGCGGCCGTCGCCGGTAACCTGCAACGACGTGCACTCGAGCCCCTGCTCGATGCAGGACTGGATCTGTGCGGGCAGCACCATGCCGACGAATCCGATCGCTCAGTCCCCGGCGATGATTTCGCCGACGCCGTAAAGCGCCGCCAGGCTGGTCAGGTTGGATGGCAGGTTGGAATAACGGATGCGCAGATGGCGGCGCTGCGCCTCGCGCCGCCATTCGAGCAGCAGGCTCAACGCCGACGAATCCACTTCGGTCACCGCCTTCAGGTCCACCATCACGTCGCCAGCAGTGAGGCATGCTGCGCCCGCGTCGCGCAGAGACACGACGGTCGCCAGTGTCAAAGCTCCACTGACGCGGACGGTGTCGCCGTCGCGCTCAATCATCGGCCTTGCCGGAGGCCTGCGCCAGCGACCGGTTTTTTTCCCGCAGCGTCTTGATCAGGCCATCGACGCCGCCGTTCTGCACTTCGTTGTTGAAGGTGTTGCGGTAATTCTGCACCCAGCGCACCCCTTCGACCGTGAAATCGTAGACTTTCCAGCTGCTGTCGACCTTTTCCATGTTGTAGTCGATGGTGACCGGCGGCTGTCCGTTCTGCTGGTTGATCACCGTCTTGACCACGACGTCGGTGTCGCCGGGCTCCATCCGCACCGGTTTGATGTCGATGGTCTGGTCCTTGTAGCTGGTGAACGCCGACGCGTAGGTGTTGACCAGCAGCGCGCGGAATTCGCTGACCAGCGCTTGCTGCTGCTGCGGATCGGCCTGGCGCCAGTTCTTGCCCATCGCCAGCCGCGTCATCCGGTTGAAATC
Source organism: Burkholderiales bacterium (assembly GCA_035524795.1). Lineage (GTDB taxonomy): Bacteria > Pseudomonadota > Gammaproteobacteria > Burkholderiales > SG8-41 > DATKOF01. The sequence continues at coordinate 50,522 of DATKOF010000011.1, read as the reverse complement.
GAAGTACGGCAGCACCTTGACCTCGACAAGGTCGATGATTTTCCTGCGGTCGCCGGCGCGGATGTCGCGGTCGGAGCGCACGATCGTCAGCGTGTCTTCGGCAACCTTCCTGACCAGCGCATCGGGCGCCGTATCCGGCGACTGCGCAAACGACGGCGCGGCGCAAAACGCGGCGCCTACCAGCAGACTCGATATCCAGCGTCTCACTGCAACGATCTCCTTTTCCCGATAAAGCGATTACTTGGAAGTGCTGTTGCCTTCCGCCGCCTTGTTGTAAAGAAACTGGCTGATCATTTTTTCCAGCACCACCGCCGATTGCGTGAGCGTGATGGTGTCACCGCTTTTCAGCATCGCCTCATCGCCACCGGCTTCCAGCCCGACATACTGTTCGCCGAGCAGGCCCGACGTCAGGATCGACGCCGAGGTGTCCTTCGGAAACTGGAAATGCTTGTCGATGTTCATCGCCACCGTGGCCCGGAACCGGTTGTTGTCGAACTGGATGCCGGCGACGCGGCCGATCACCACACCTGCGCTCTTGACCGGCGCGCGCACCTTGAGTCCGCCGATGTTGTCGAATTGGGCCTGCAGCTGGTAGGTATCCGTCACGTTGAAGCCGCTCATGTTGCCGACCTTGAGCGCCAGCACCAGCAATGCGCCGACGCCGGCGCACACGAACAGGCCTACCCACAGGTCAAGTGTCGAACGTTCCATCACGCCCCCCGAAACATAAATGAAGTCAATATGAAATCCAGCCCCAGGATGACCAGCGACGATGTCACGACCGTGCGTGTGGTCGCGCCCGACACGCCTTCCGCAGTCGGCGGCGCATCATAGCCCTCGAACAGCGCGATCCATGTCACGGCGATGCCGAATACGAAGCTCTTGATCACGCCGTTCAATATGTCCTCGCGGAAATCCACCGCATTCTGCATCTGCGACCAGAACGATCCCTCGTCGACGCCGATCAGCACGACGCCGACCAGATAGCCGCCGAACACGCCCATCGCGCTGAACATCGCCGCCAGCAGCGGCATCGAAATTACGCCGGCCCAGAAACGCGGCGCCACCACGCGCGCGATCGGGTCGACCGCCATCATTTCCATCGCCGACAGTTGCTCGGTCGCCTTCATCAAACCGATCTCGGCGGTCATCGCCGAGCCGGCGCGGCTCGCGAACAGCAGTGCCGACACCACCGGCCCGAGTTCGCGCACCAGCGACAGCGCGACCAGCACGCCGAGCGCGGACTCCGAACCGTAGGTCTGCAATGTGTGGAAGCCCTGGAAGCCGAGCACCATGCCGACGAACAACCCGGACACCAGAATGATGATCAATGACAGCACGCCGGTGAAATAGAGTTCGCGGATGATCAGACGGGGCCGGCGAAAGCCGACCCCCGAGTGCAGCAGCGTCAACGCGAAAAAACGCGTGGCGTAACCGAGCCGGAATACGCTGTCGATCGTATGATGGCCGATACCGCGGATGTTGACGATGGCGCCACGGTTAAACAAGGCCGGCCTCCGCGCGGAATCCCCGGCTCGGATAGCGAAATGCGACCGGGCCGTCCATTTCACCCCATACGAACTGATGCACCAGCGGGTCCTGCGAGGCGCGAATCTGCTCGGGCGTCCCGTGCGCGACCATCACGCCTTCCGAAAGATAGTACACGTAATCGACGATGTCGAGCGCCTCCTGCACATCGTGCGTGACCACGATTGAAGTCACGCCGAGGGCGTCGTTCAGTTTCCGCACCAGGTTGGCGATCATGCCGAGCGAAATCGGATCGAGGCCGGTGAACGGTTCATCGTACATGATCAGCGTCGGGTCGAGCGCGATCGCGCGCGCGAGCGCCGCCCGTCGCGCCATGCCGCCGGACAATTCGGACGGCATCAGCCGGTGTGCGCCGCGCAGGCCGACCGCCTGGAGTTTCATCATGACCAGATCACGGATCATCGATTCCGGCAGATCGGTATGCTCGCGCATCTGGAAAGCAACGTTGTCGAATATCGACAGGTCGGTAAACAGCGCGCCAAATTGAAACAGCAGCCCCATGCCCCGTCGCAGCCGGTAAAGGCCCTCCACATCGAGTTCATGCGTAATGCGACCATCCACTTTCACCTGGCCGCGGGTCGGCTTCAGCACTCCGCCGATCAGCCGCAGCAGCGTAGTCTTGCCCGAGCCGCTGATGCCCATGATCGCGACCACCTTGCCGCGCGGAATCGTCATGTTGATGTCGGTCAGCACCGGCCGCCCGCTATTGTAGGAATAGCTGACGCCGCTGATTTCGACGAGATTGTCGGTGGCCACGAAAATCAATCCCAAATCAAAGCCGTGCATTGTAAACCAACGCCGAATCGCGGCCAAACCCGCGCGCGACGTCACTTGTTCACAAGTATACTTTCAGATACTTTGACGGCTTATGTCATCCTCCGCGCTGAGTTTTTCCAAAGTCGTCAAGAAATACGGCCGGGCCACGGCGCTGCACGAGGTCACCTTCGATATCGCGCGCGGTGAATTTTTCGGCCTGGTCGGCGTCAACGGCGCCGGCAAGACCACGTTGCTCAAGTGCCTGCTCGATCTTTGCGCGTTCGACGACGGCGGCATCGAAATCTTCGGCATTCCGCACCGGCTGCGCACAGCGCGCGCCAGAATGGCGTTCCTGCCCGAACGTTTCATGCCGCCTTATTACTCGACCGGCGAAGATTTCGTCCGCTACGTACTCGCGCTGCAGTCAGTCGACTACGACCGCGCCGCCGCCGAGCAATTGCTGCAAGCGCTCGATCTCGACCGCGCGGCGCTGCAGATGCCGGCGCGCGCCTATTCCAAGGGCATGACGCAAAAACTCGGGCTGGCCGCGAGTTTCCTCGCGCACAAGGATCTGTACGTTCTCGACGAGCCGACCAGCGGGCTCGACCCCAAGGCGCGCGCGCTGCTCAAGGCGCAGTTACGACAGATCAAACAACGCGGAGGCACCCTGCTGCTGACTTCACATGCGCTCGCCGATGTCGCCGAAATCTGTGACCGGATGGCGGTGCTGCATGCAGGCCGCGTGCTGTTTGTCGGCACACCGGACGAGCTCTGCCGGCAATATGCGAGCAGCGGTCTCGAAGCGGCATTTTTGCACTGCATCGAACAGGAGCGGCCGGCAGCCTAGATCGCTCCGCGACGTAAACTATCAGACGCAAAAATTATCTGGCAGAATGGCCGCCTAGCCTGCTGTCCATGTCATGGATAAATCCGCCAAGCCGGAGCTGTTGATTGTCGATGACGATCCGCTGATCAGCGACACGCTGAATTTCGTGCTCGGTCGTGATTTCCGCGTTTACGTCGCCGAATCGCGCAGTCAGGTCAAAAGCCTGCTGCGCCAGCTCGACGTCCCGCCGCAACTGGCGCTGGTTGACCTTGGTCTGCCGCCGACGCCGCACCGGCCCGACGAGGGCTTCAAACTGATCAACGAACTGATCGCCTACTCGCCCAACATCAAGATCCTGGTGCTGTCGGGGCAAAACGACGAGACCAACGCCCGGCACGCGCGCACGCTGGGCGCGATCGAGTTCATCGCCAAGCCGTGCGACCCGGAAAAAATCAAAAAATTGCTGCTCGACGCGCTGCACATCCGCGACGCCGAAATCGGCGCCCAGGCAGGTGACATCGGCATCGTCGGCAAAAGTCCGCCGATCGAGAAACTGCGCCAACAGATCGGCCAATACGCGAACGCGCCGTTTCCCGTACTGATCGAAGGCGGCTCCGGCAGCGGCAAGGAACTGGTCGCCGCGGCATTGCACCGCCAGAGTCCGCGCGCATCGAAGCCACTGCTGGCCCTCAACTGCGCGGCGATTTCGCCGACGCTCGTCGAACCCACGCTGTTCGGCTACAGCAAGGGCGCGTTCACCGGTGCGACGACTTCGCGTTCCGGCTATTTCGAAGACGCCCAGGGCGGCACGTTGTTCCTCGACGAAATCGGCGAACTGCCTCTCGAGCTGCAGGCAAAACTGCTGCGCGTGCTCGAGAACGGCGAATATCAGCGCGTTGGCGAGACCCAGAACCGGGCCAGCAACGCGCGCGTGATCGCCGCGACCAATCGCGACCTGCGCCAGGAAATCCGCAACGGCCGGTTCCGCGCCGATCTCTATCATCGCCTGTCGGTATTCACGATCGACGTGCCGCCGCTGCGCGACCTCGGACCTGACAAACAGCTGCTGCTTCTGCATTTTCGCGATTTTTACGCCCGCCAGGCCGCCGCCAAACCGTTCGAGCTCAACGCAGACGCGATGCGTCTGTGGCTCGAATACGGATTCCCGGGCAATGTGCGCGAACTGCGCAACATCGTGATCCGCCTCATCACAAAGCATGCCGGGCAGGAAATCAACGCTGAACAGCTGCGCACCGAGTTTGACATGGAAAGCATGGAGGCCGAGTTGCCCGGCCTGCCGGCAGGCCAGGATTTCAAGGCCGTGCTGGAAGCGGCGAAAAAACATCTGCAGCTGCAGAAGGGCTTCAACCTGGACCAGACGCTGCAGCAGTGGGAAAAGGGGTATGTCGAAGCCGCACTGGCGATCACCCAGGGCAACCTGTCGCAGGCGGCAAAGCTGCTCGGCATCCATCGCACCACCCTCTATAGCCGGATGCAGAATTACACGATGTCGGGCGAATTGCAGAACCCGCCGCAATAGCAGGCTGCTTAATTAATGTACTACTCCTACTTCGGGCTCGCGCAACCGCCGTTCCGCATCACGCCCAATACCGACTTCTTTTTCGGCGGCGGCAATCGCGGCCCGATTCTCGAAGCATTGATTTACGCCATCGGCCAGGGAGAAGGCATCATCAAGGTGACCGGTGAGGTCGGCAGCGGCAAGACCATGCTGTGCAATATGTTGCCGTCACGATTGCCGCCGCACGTCGAAACCGTCTATCTCGCCAATCCCAGCGTCTCGCCCGAAGAAATCCTGCACGCGATCGCGTTCGAACTGCAGATCAAATTGCCGCGCGACGCCGGCCGGCTCGAAGTAATGCGCGCATTGCAGGATTATCTGCTCGAACGCCACGCGGCGGGCAAGCAGGTAGTGATGTTCGTCGAAGAATCGCAAAGCATGCCGCCGGCGACGCTCGAGGAAATTCGCCTGCTGTCGAATCTCGAAACGCAGAACCACAAGCTTCTGCAGATCATGCTGTTCGGCCAGCCTGAACTCGACGACAGCCTGCGCCAGCCGCGGCTGCGCCAGTTGCGCGAGCGCATCACCCACAGTTTTCGCCTGGGCCCGCTCAAGGCCGGCGAAATCCATGACTATCTGAATTTCAGACTGCGCACCGCCGGCTACAGCGGTCCCGACCTGTTTCCGCGGCGGCTCATCCATGCCATCGCCAAAGCCTCGCACGGGATTACGCGGCGGATCAACCTGATCGCGGACAAGGCATTGCTGGCGGCATTTTCCGAAAATACCCACACGCTGAAGCCCAAGCACATCAAGGCGGCGGTGCGCGACAGCGAATTCAGCCAGTACAAATCGCCGGCGCGACATCCCAGAACACAACTGATCCTGGTGCTGTCGCTGCTCGCGATCGGCGCCGGTGCCGGCATTACAGGCTATGCGTTGTTCCGGGCCCACAATAATGCGGTGATCCACTCGCTGCCGCCACCGGCTGCGGGAACCATCACCCCTTCAACAACGGAGGCCCCTCCCGCAGTATCCGCCAATCCCGTCCCGCCTTCCTCACACATCACCCCCACTCCGGGCGTGCCTGCACCCCCGATAGCCGCCGCAGTCACTCCCGCAAAACCGGTGATGGCGGCATCTTCACAACCTATTCATCCACCTAGAGAAAACGCTGTCAGTGCCGATTCACCCCAGCCGCCGGCTGTCGGGGGAAATGACACGCTCGAAGCACGCACTGCCGCGACTTTGTCCTGGCTGGCGCAGCAGGACAAAACCGTTTATACCATCCAGTTGCTCGGAACCGGCCAGCCCCAACAGCTCAAGCAACATCTGAATGTCATAGGAAAATATGTTGAAATCAATGACATTTTTGTGTACCGTACCCTCGTGAATCAAAAACCGTGGCTGACGGTTCTGTACGGCTCTTTCAGCGATCGCCGCAGCGCATTGGCCGCATTGGCCGCGTTGCCGGCTCCGCTGAAAGCGTACCGGCCTTATCTGCGCACGGTGCAGGGAATACGCGCCGAGACCGCGCTGTCAGCGGTGCCCTGAGAGGGGCGCGCGATTGCCGCCATTGACAGGGAGATTCGAAAAATGATGATGACTCCGGCACCCCGCTCCCGGCGGAGATCCGACCGGCCAAACGGCCCCAACACCGGCGCGTGGCCGGTGCCATCAATCGCGATGGCGATGCTGGTCTGCACAGCGCTCGCCGGTTGCTACCGTCCGTCGGTGCTGCCGCAATCCGAAGGACATATTTCGACGCCGGCCGCACAGGCAACAGCTGGAGAGGCGCCGCCGCCTGTGCGCACCACCGATTTCGTGCCGCCACCGAAACCCGCCGTCAAGCCGGTTACTTACAGCGTGACCGTCGTCGACATGCCGGTCAAGGAATTGTTGTTCGCACTGGCGCGCGATACCAAGCAGAACATCGACATCCATCCCGATCTGCAGGGCCTGGTCAGCATCAACGCCGTCAACGAAACCCTGCCGGCGATTCTCGACCGCATCGCCAAGCAGGTCGACCTGCGCTACCGCGTCGAGGGCAATACCATCATCGTTACTCCGGATACGCCGTACATGAAGACCTACAAGGTCAACTATGTAAATATATCGCGCGAAACCACCTCGACTATCGGCGTATCGGGTCAAATCCAGGATACCGGCAGCAGCGGCAGTGGCAGTAGCAGCGGCAGCAGTGGCAGCAGTGGTGGCCAAAACAGTTCGAGTACCGTCGTCACCACCAAATCGACCAATAATTTCTGGGATGCGCTGCGCGAGAACATCCGCGCCATCCTGGCCTCCACGCACAATCAAAGTCTGTCCGCCGAGCAGAAGGCGGCGCGCGCCGAAGCGGTGCGCGCAGAACGCGAGGAACGCCTGCAGCAGGCAGAAGCGGCGGCGCGCGCCGGACAAGGCGCACAGCAATTGTTTACCACGGCTTTCGGGAACCAGCCGTCGCTGCCGTCGGCGCTGGGCGACGTCCGCGACAACATCATCATCAATCCGGTCGCCAGCACCGTCAGTGTACTCGCCAGCGAGAAACAGCATGCGCTGATCCAGCAATATCTCGACAATGTCGTGCAGTCGTCGCAGCGCCAGGTGTTGATCGAGGCGACGATCGCCGAGGTCGATCTTTCCGACGCCTACCAGAGCGGCATCGACTGGAGCCGGCTGGCATCCACGGCCAATCCCGGTAACGGCCTCAATATCACGCAGTCGCTGATCGGCGGCATCAGCGGCGGATTCACCGGCGGCAGCCTGACCGTCGGTTATTTCAATCCAACCTCGAAGTTCGGCAACATCAGCGAGAGCATCCAGCTGCTCAACCAGTTCGGCAACACCCGTGTGCTGTCAAGCCCGAAACTGATGGCGCTCAACAACCAGACCGCATTGCTCAAAGTAGTGGACAACATCGTTTATTTTCAGGTGCAGGCGCAGCAGAACACCACGCAGGGCGTCTCAACGCAGACCGTCAATACGACCCCCCAGACCGTTTCCGTCGGCGTCGTGATGGGCGTTACGCCGCAGATCAACGAGAACGGTCAGGTCACGCTGACGGTACGGCCGACGATTTCGCGCGTGATCGATTTCAAAAACGATCCCAATCCGACATTGACGATCCCGAATCCGGTGCCGGAAATCCAGATACGCGAGATGGAATCGGTGCTGCAGCTGGTCAGCGGACAGACCGCGGTGCTCGGCGGCCTGATGAATGAGAACATTCAGTACACGCGCAATGCGGTGCCCGGCATCGGCAACATTCCCGTCATCAGGGAATTTTTCAGCGCGCGTAACGACAATGTGACCAAGTCCGAGCTGGTGATTTTCCTGCGGCCGACGGTGGTCGCCAATCCGTCGCTGGACAGCGACGCGCTCAAGTTCTATCAACGCTTTCTGCCGCAGCAGCAGGGAACTGTGACCGAAACGACCCCGGGCGAGACCGCCGACACCAAACCATGAGTCTGTTGATGAAGGCCCTGGAAAAGGCCGCCCAGGATCGGAAAGAAAATAACAACGAATCCGGGCCGCCTTCAACCGTTGCCGCAGCGGGGTCCGGCAGCGGCGCATCGAAATCCGAGCTGACGCTCGAGCCGGCTGCTCCCCCGCTGCGCCGGGCGGCCCCTGCTGCGGCATCACCGCAGGAAACACAGCAGGCCGCGACCATCATCCGCGCGGAACGCCGCGACAGCGGCGGCATCGGCGCCATCGTGCGCGAACGTCCGCTGGCAGTCGTAATAGTGCTGGCAGTGATAGTCGCGATCGGCTATGGCGCTTACCTCTACCTGCAGATCAGCAATCCGCGCCTGTTCGCCGGTCAATCGCCGCCGCCGGTCCGCGCGCCGGCGGCAATTGTGGCAACAACGCCTCCCGCCAGTGCGGGGACGGTTGGAACGCCGTCGCCGCCATCGTCTGCCCTGACCGCGCTGCCGTTGCTGCCGCTGCAGAACGGCGCGGTTCCGGCGCCGCTGGCGGCAAAAAAAGAGGACAAACCGGCGGCCACTGCACCGGAGACATCCGCTGCGCCGGAAGCGCCCGCCGTACCCATCGCGCCTCGCGACACCATCAAAGTCAGCGTCGGCGGCGCGGCGCCGACGCTGAACCCGCTCACGGTAGACGCCTATCAGGCGCTTGTATCCGGAGATCTCGCAACGGCGCAACAGCGCTACGATCAATTGCTGAAAAGCGATCCCGCCAACCTCGACGCGCTGCTCGGCCTGGCCGCGATCGCGTCCAGACAGGGTGACCGGGAAACGGCCGCCAAACGCTACCTGAAAGCGCTTGAACTCGATCCGCGCAACGCCGCGGCGCAGGCCGGCCTGCTCAACATGTTCGGCGGCGCCGATCCGCTGGCCGCCGAAACCCGGCTCAAGGAGCTGATCGCCAGTGAACCGGCGCCGGCCCTCTACTTCACCCTCGGCAACGTTTACGCGGACCAGCAGCGCTGGCCGGATGCGCAGCAGGCGTATTTCGAGGCCTACCATCTGCAGTCCGACAATCCCGATTACGCCTATAACCTTGCCGTCGGCCTCGACCACATCGGCCAGCCCAAGCTGGCGCTCGAGTTCTACCAGCGCGCTACGCAACTCGCGCGGAGCGGCGGCCGGGCGAATTTCAGCATCACCGCCGCCGAAGACCGCATCGGAAAACTTCAAAAAGCGGCACAATAAATCCTCATTCTCAACGGCAAACCGCAGTGCTGCCGCGCAGATGACAAGAAGAGCGGACCAACTGACATGAACGCGGCGTCATCGACAGGCCGACATGGCTGAACAGCGCAAAAAACTGCGGCTCGGCGAACTGCTGGTACAGCAGGGACTGATCACCCTCGACCAGCTCGGCATCGCGCTGGCAGAACAGAAACAGAGCAATCTGCCGATCGGCCGCCTGCTGGTGCGGCTCGGCTTCGTCACCGAGGCCGCGATCCGCGACATCATGGCGCGCACCGTCGGCCAGGAGGCAATCGACCTGGCGCAGGTGGTGGCCGATCCCGAAGCGCTGAAACTGGTGCCGCAGGATTTCGCCCGCCACCACCGCCTGCTGCCGATCGCCTACGAAGCCGAGGACCGCGTATTGACGGTCGCGATCACCGAGATTTTCAACGTCATCGCGCTCGATCAGCTGCGCGCGACGCTCGGCCCGAGCGTCGAAATCAAAACGCTGCTCGCCGGCGAAGCGCAGCTTGAAGATTACATCGACCAGTTCTACGGCCACGAGCTGTCGGTCGACGGCATTCTGCAGGAAATCGAAACCGGCGAAATCGACTATCAGAGCCTGCAGGCCGGCGGCGCCGAGTACACCCAGCCGGTGGTGCGACTGGTCAACGCGCTGCTGGTCGATGCCGTCAAACGCGGCGCCTCCGACATCCACTTCGAGCCCGAGTATGCATTCCTGCGCATCCGCTACCGGATCGACGGCGTGCTCGAAACCGTGCGCAGCCTGCACAAGACCTACATGCCGGGGATCACGGTGCGGATCAAGGTCATCAGCGACATGAACATCGCCGAGGCGCGCGCGCCGCAGGACGGACGCCTGTCGCTGACGCTGAACGGCCGCCCGGTCGATTTCCGCGTCTCGACTCACCCGACCATCCACGGCGAGAACATCGTGCTGCGGATTCTCGACCGTGAAAAATCGATCATCAGTCTCGACCGGATGAGTCTGCCGCGGGAATCGCTCACCAAGCTGAACCTGATGCTGGCGCGGCCGGAAGGCATTCTGATCGTGACCGGGCCGACCGGCAGCGGCAAGACGACGATGCTGTATTCGCTGCTGGCGCAGGTCAACGACGAAACCGTCAACATCATGACGCTCGAGGATCCGGTCGAATATCCGGTCACGCTGATGCGCCAGACCTCGGTCAACGACGCGGTGCGGATGGATTTCGCCAACGGCATCCGCTCGATGATGCGCCAGGACCCCGACATCATTCTGGTCGGCGAAATCCGCGATCGCGACACCGCGGAAATGGCGTTCCGCGCCGCGATGACCGGTCACCAAGTGTTCTCGACGCTGCACACCAATTCCTCGCTCGGCGCATTTCCGCGCCTGCTCGATATCGGCATCCAGCCCGACATCATGGCCGGCAACATCATCGGCGTAATCGCACAGCGCCTGGTGCGTGCGTTGTGCACCCACTGCAGAGAAGCCTACGTGCCGACCGCGGAAGAGCGGAAGATCCTCGGCCCGGCGGCGGAGCGCGTCGAATACGTCTACCGGCCGGTCGGCTGCGCCAAGTGCGGCAACAAGGGCTACCGGGGACGCCGCGCCGTGATGGAGCTGCTGATCATGGACGGCGATCTCGATGAACTGGTCGCGCGGCGCGCAACCGCCAAGGAACTGCGCGCGGCGGCGCTGGCAAAGAATTTCAAGCCGCTGGCGGAGGAAGGCGTGGCGCGGATACTCGACGGCACCACTAGCCTGGTCGAGGTCTCGCGGATGATCGACTTGACCGGGCGTTTCATCTAGCCGCCGATGCCCGCCTTCCGCTACAAAGCCGTCGACAAAGCCGGCCAGCCGGTGCGCGGCGCGCTCGAAGCGAGCAACGAGGTCGATCTCGAACTGCGGCTGCGCCGCATGGGGCTCGACCTGATCAGCTCCAGGGAAATCGACAAGACCGCCGGCGGCCTCGTCGCCGCCGGCGGCCGCACCACCCGGCGCGACCTGATCACGTTCTGCTTCGACATGGAGCAGCTGACGCGTTCCGGCATCCCGCTGCTCGACGGCATCCGCGATCTGCGCGACTCGATCGAGAACCCGCGTTTCCGCGAGGTGTTGGCGACGATGATCGAGGACATGGAGGGCGGCCGCATCCTGTCGCAGGCGATGGCGCAGCACCCCGATGTATTCGACAACGTCTTCATCAGCCTGATCCGTGCCGGCGAACAGGCCGGGCGCCTGACCGAAGTGTTCGAGAACCTCGGCAACACCCTCAAATGGCAGGACGAGCTGGCGTCACAGACCAAGCGCCTGCTGATGTACCCCGCAACGGTGCTGGTGGTGGTGATCGTCGTGATGCTGTTTCTGCTGATGTACCTGGTGCCGCAGGTGGTGCAGCTGCTGAAGACGATGGGGCTGGCGCTGCCGCTGCAGACGCGCATCCTGATCTTTGCCTCCAACTTCGTGATCAACTACTGGCCGTTCCTGTTCAGCCTGCCGGTAGTGGCAACCGTCGCAATCGTGGTGTTGATCCGGCGCAACCGGCGCGCGCAATATCTGTGGGATTACACCAAACTGCACCTGCCGGTGATCGGTCCGGTGTTGCAGAAAATCATCCTGTCGCGGTTCGCCAATTTTTTCGCGCTGATGTACCGCTCCGGGATCACCGTCCTCGACGCGATGAAAACCGGCGAAGACATCGTCGGCAACCGCGTGATCGCGGACGGCCTGGCGCGCGCCGGACAGCAGATCAATGCCGGCGACGGCATGAGCGAATCGTTCCAGAACCTCGGCATTTTCCCGCCGCTGGTGATCCGCATGCTGCGCATCGGCGAAAACACCGGCGCGCTCGACACCGCGCTGCTCAACATCACCTACTTCTACAACCGTGACGTCAAGGAATCGGTCGACAAGGGGCTGGCGATGCTGGGACCGGCGATGACCATCCTGCTCGGCGGCATGCTGGCATTCGTCATGTGGTCGGTGCTGGGGCCCGTATATGATATTCTGGGCAAGCTGAAGTTTTAACAGATATCCGATCACGGAAGCGCGTCCGCATCATGGCAAACAAGTTGCTGGTTTCGGTGTCGGCAAAACAGATCAGCGCTGCGCGCTGGAGCGGCGGCGGTTTCGCCGCCTGCACCGTGTTCGCCAACGATGACGAAGGACTGGCCGCTTTCAAGCAGTATCTCGCCCGGATTTCCGGCGATACGGTCTATGTGATGGCCGATGCGGTGGGGGAAGATTACCGCCTCGAACTGCTGCCCCACAGTTTCGGCAGCGACCGCAGCGAGATGATCGGCCGCAAGCTGAGGCAGCATTACCGCAACAACGCTTACTGCGGCGCCTGGATGCAGGAACGCGACAGCGGCAAACGGCGCGACGACCGTTACCTGTTCTGCGCGCTGACCACCCCCGACCTGATCGAGCCGTGGATACAGGCCGTTGTCGAACGCGGGCTGCCGATCGCCGGCGTCTACCTGCTGCCGACAGCCGGCCAGATCCTGATCGAAAAACTGCAGTTGAAGCAGCCCAACCTGCTGGTGGTGTCGCTGCACAGCTCGGGGATGCGGCTTACCTATTTCCGCAACCAGAAACTGCGCATCAGCCGCCTCGCCCAGATCGACAGCGGCGGACAGCAGCCGGTCAGGAGTGTCGCCGAGGAAATTTCGAACACCCGGCTTTATCTGCACGGGATGCGCGCGCTGACCCTCGACGAACCGCTGACGGTGCTGGTCATCGACCGCGACGACACACTGCACGATCTGACGCAGGTCATCGCGCGTGACAACCCGAACCTCGAATGCCGCCGGCTGGTGCGCGCGGAAATCATCGAAAAACTCGGCATCAAGTCGGCCGCGCTCGCCTCCTCGACCGACGCGCTGTATCTGCATCTGCTCGGGCTGAGCGCGCCGGCCAACAATCTGGCGCCGGCCAGCATCACCATCGGCCATCGCCAACGCCGGGCGCAACAAGCGGTTTACGCGCTGGCCGGCGCCGCCGCACTGGTCGTAACGGCATGGTGCACGATCAATGTCATACAGGTCATCTATACTCACGGCAAGGCCGAGGACGCCGCGCGCGACACCGTGCAGCAACAGACCCGGTATCAGGAAATCACGCGTCAATTCCCGTCGGCGCCCACCACCGCGGAAAACCTCCGGCGCACGGTCGAGATTGCGCAGAAACTCGGCGGTATCACCCGCACGCCGGAAGCGCTGATGGCAGCCGTAAGCCAGGCGCTCGATCTCAATCCGGCGATCGCCCTGAAAACCTTCAGCTGGAAATACGGCGCCGCGGACATCACCAGCGGCAGCGAGGGAGCAAGCTCCTCCTCCGGCAACCAGGCGGCCAGCGCGGCCGGGACACGCCATCAGAGCGGAATAATCGAAGGAGAAGTGCGTCCATTCCAAGGCGATTACCGTGCCGCGATCGAAACCATCAACCGCTTCGTGGCTGCACTCTCGCAACAGCCGGAAGTCGCGCAGGTCAAAATCGTCCATCTGCCGCTCAATATCAGCCCCGACCTGAGCCTGTCCGGCAATACCTCGAACGACAACCGCGAGCAAACCGGCAAGGCCGAATTCAAACTGCTGATAATACTGAAACAGACGGTATGAGCGACATCGACCTCGAAACTCTGAAAAAGCCGCTGCTGGCGTTATGTATCGTGATCGCCGCCGGCGCCGGCGCGATCTATTACACCGACCAACTGCTGCAGCAGGCTGCGCTGGATCTCGCGCAGAAGAAACGACAACTGCAGGAAGCCCACACGCGTCTGCAGAAGTCGGGGGACGAAAAAGAAACCATCGTTCGCTACCTCGACAGCTACCACTATCTCCAGCAACTCGGCTTCGCCGGTGATGAACGGCGCATCGACTGGATCGATGCGCTGCGGCTGACCAACCAGCAGATGCAGCTGTTCGGCATCGACTACCAGATCAGCGCACAGCAATCCTATCCGTATGCCGGCGAGCTTGGTCCCGGCCAGGTCACGCTGCATCAGTCGGTGATGAAGATCAACCTCGGCCTGCTGCACGAAGGGGACTTGATGAAATTCCTGACCGCCCTCGCCCAGCAGAACGCCGGAATCTTCTCGGTCAACCAGTGCATGCTGACGCGCGCCAACACCGGCGGCAGCATCCGTTATCAGCCCAATCTGCGCGCCGAATGCGAGCTGGCGTGGATCACCGCGAAACCGGAAGGACCGTCATCATGATGCGCGGGCTCGTGTATCTGCTGCTGGCGGCCTATGGCGTGACGGCCGCGGGCGCCGACCTGGGACGGCTGTTTTTCACGCCGACGCAGCGGGCGGCGCTGGACGGTGCGCGCAAGCAGAACGTCCAGACCGAAATCGGCAACGACAACCCGCAGGAGGCGGCGCCGTTGCCGCAGAACATCAGCATCAACGGCGTGGTCCGGCGCAGCGACGGCAAGACCACGGTATGGGTCAACAACCGGGCCATCACCGAACGGCAGTCAAACAGCGTCAACATCGTTCCTTACAAGAACAGCAATCGCGTGAAGCTCACCACGCCGGACAGCGGTCACAGCATCGACCTCAAGGTCGGCCAGACCGTGGAACTGACCACCGGCGCCATTGCGGAAGGCACCTCGCATCCCGTTCCCGCCACAACTCAGAACGGAAGCGTTACCGCCGCCGGCGCCAATGGTCCATCTGCCGTCCAGCAAGCAGCGCCGTCGGGGGCATCCGGGCCGACCAGACCGGAGACCGCGACGCGAAACAGGCCAGTCCCTGCGACAGATCCGGATGAACCGAACAGCGGGCAATAAAGTGGCTTCACGAACCGGTCTCCTGCACGGAACCGATGACCGCCCGTTCCACGCACCACGCCGGCAGGCCGGCTATGCGGCGCTGGTGCTGGTTGTGATCATCGGACTTACCCTGGCTGCATTGTTCGTGACGTCGCTCAACGCCGCCGCGTTGCACAACGAACAGAACCGCAAGACACTGAACGCACTGGCGCTCGCCAAGCAGGCCTTGATCGCGCGCGCGGCAACCGATCAATCGCTGCCCGGGAGTCTGCCGTGCCCCGATACCGACAATAACGGGAGCGCGGACCTGTTCGCCGGAAATAATTGTCCCAGCTACATCGGTCGTTTGCCATGGCGCACGCTGGGTCTGCCCGATCTGCGTGATGCCAGCGGCGAGCGTCTGTGGTACGCGCTCTCCCCCAATTTCCGCGATTACGTGGGCATAGTAGCGATCAACGACAGCACCGCCGGAACATTATCGGTGACCGGTGTGGCCCCCGTCGCCAATGTCGCCGCCATTGTATTTTCGCCGGGCTCGGCATTGCCCGGACAAGCACGCGACAGCGCTGCCAATCAGCTCGATCCGGACAATTATCTGGAAAGCACCAATGCGACCGGCGGCCCTGCTTTCACGTCGCAAGCTGCCAGCGACAGCTTCAACGATCAATTGATCACGATCGCCGTGGCCGATCTGATGCCGATGGTCGAGCAGCGCGTGGCCCGTGAAATGATGACAATATTGCAGAACTACAAAACGGCGACCGGCGGCCTTTATTATCCGTGGGCCGCCGATAACACCGGCAACAGCATCAATCCCTCAGGTCACCAGGGCCACGATCGCGGCCTGTTCCCCTGCGGCAACGCGCTTCCGGTCAGCTGGGGCAGCGCCGGGATCACCCTGCCGGGATGGCTTACGGCCGATTGCGGATCAGGCGGTTGGGCGTCGCTGACTTATTACGCGGCTTCCTATTCCTATCTTTCGGGCGGCGCAGGTGCCTGCGACACGGCGGATGGTTACTGCAATACTCCCTGCGGATGGCCATTCAAACTTTCCCTCGACGGCAATTGCAGCCCGATTCTCGTGCTGCTGACGCCGGGGACAAACGGCGTCTTCGAAAATTCCAATGGGAGCAGCGACAGCTTTACGACGCCCACCTCGACCGCAAACGATCGTGACCGCATCTATACCTATCCCTGACCGCGATCAGCATCGGCGCGCGGGTGGTTTCACGCTGATCGAAATAGCGGTCGCGCTGCTGATCCTCACTTTATTGGTAAGCGCATTTCTGGTGCCGCTGCAGGCGCAGGTCGAACAACGGAAAATCAGCGAAACCCAGAAAATTCTCGATCAGGCCATGGAAGCGCTGCTCGGTTTCGCCGCTGCCAACGGGCGGCTGCCGTGCCCGGCTTCCAGCACCAGTAATGGCGCTGAAGCTTTTGCTGCGGGGGGGAACGCAACGAACGGCAATTGCCTGCCCGATGCGGGGGGTTATTTCAACGGTTTCCTGCCGGCGGCAACGCTCGGCTTTTCTCCGGTGGACGCCTCGGGCTACGCGCTGGACGCCTGGGGCTCGCAGCAAAACCGTATCCGCTACGCGATCTCCAATAACACCGTCAATGGAGTAACCAACCCATTTACCAAAGCGGGCGGCATGCGCCTTGCGGGCATCTCGAACATACCCGGCGCCAATCTGCTCTATGTCTGCAGCAGCAGCGCCGGAGTGACCGCCTCCAATTGCGGCATCAACCCCAACACGGTGACCTTGACTTCCAATGCTCCGGTCGTCGTCTGGTCGCTCGGCTCCAATGCGGCCACCGGGGGAACCGGCGCCGACGAAGCGGAGAATCTGGACGGCGACCGGATATTCGTCTGGCATACGCAGACCGGAAGCAATGCCGCCAACGGAGAATTCGACGATATGGTGGCCTGGATGTCGTCGAATGTGTTGTTGAGCAAAATGATCAGCGCCGGACAGTTGCCTTAATTTCTGATTCCAGCCTCGCTCAACTCGAAGCATACCGAGCCGTTGTCGTTGCTGGTCAGGGTAAGTTTATAGCCCGATTGTTCCGCCTGCTTGGCCGCCTGATAGAGTCCGATGCCGAGTCCGTTCCGCGACGGCACCGGCGCGGTGAACAGATCGGCGGCAATGCCGCGCGGCAGCGCCGGCCCGCTGTCGCAGATCGTGAGCCGGCCGCCGTTTGCGGAACGGAAGACCACGCTGATCCGCATATCGGGATGCTGACGCGCCTTGGCAAGCGCATTCTGCAGCAGATTCTCGGCGACGCCGTCGAACAGTTCACCCGGCACCGTCGAGTCGGTCGAAATCGGTTCTTCCAGCGAAAAACGGACTTCATTGCGCGCGTAGCGTTGCTGCAACGCGCTCCACCAGCCCGCCGCGTCGGCTTCGATTGCGGTGTCCTCCTGTTGCGGCGCTTTCAGTTTTTCGAGGGTAACCGACAGCCGCTGCGCGATCTGCGGCAGTTGCCGCCTGACCAATTGCTGCAGTTCGGCCGCCTGACCGGCGCCGCTGCTCTCGGCCGCGGCGCACAGCGACTTCAGCGATTGCAGCAGATTTTTGACGTCGTGCGTCAGCCGCGCGCCGGTTTCGTAGATCGCCTGGGTGTAGGCGTTCTGCCGCTGCATTTCCTCGCGTCGCTTGGCTTCGTAAAAATGCCCCAGCATCTGCGTCAGCAGGTTGAGGTGCAACAGCAGCGCCGGGCTCAGCGACCAGCGGGTGTAGAACGTCAGCGTCAATTGCCGGAACGAGCATTCGGTCCGGAATCTCGACCGCACGCCGACTTCCCCGCCGCCGTGCGGCGACTGCCAGGCGACGCCGGCGATCCACGGCAGTTCGCGCATGTCGTGCAGCGCCGAAGTCAGAAAGCGCGCCGGTTCGCGTTCGCGCTCGGCGAGGTCGGCGATCCCCTTGACCCAGCGCTCGAACGGCAGGCCGAGACTCATCAGATAGCGCGAGAGCTGGTAGCCGATGCCGGTGAAGCCGCTGTGCGGGTTCCACAACCAGCTCAGCGTCATCAGCAGCAGCGCCATCACGAACAGACTCTGCGCGAGCGCCAGCGCATAATCGCCGTGACTGACCTGTTTGACGACGAAACTGCCGAGCACCAGCCCGGCGACCAGCAGGAATAGCGACAGGCTGTAAAAGAGATCGATCGCGAGCGGCGAAGATTTGCTGCCCGCCGGCACCGGGACCATGATGACAATGACCGGCAACGCCAGCAGGCCGTAGCGCACCAGTACTATCAGCGCCGGCTCGAACTGCTGACCCTCGAAGGTGTGCGGTATCACCCAGATCAGCAGCATCGACAGCAGATACAGCGCGGCGAGCAGCGCCGCAAAGCGCTGGCGCGGCTGCCGGCTGCCGAGCAGATTGCCGCCGATCAGCGCGAACAGCACCGCGATCCATACCGCCATCAACCACCAGTTGTTCCACCCCGCGAGCAGCACGCCGACGATGATCACCAGCAACGCATGGCGCGACTCCAGACTGCGTTCGCCGCGCCACACCGGCTGCCACATCAGGAACAGGCCGAAATGCGCGAGCAGCATGCCGCGCGCCCACCACTGGTCGATGCCCCACGCCAGCGCGCAATGCAGCGCGAGCAGCATGCCACCCAGCCACCATTGCGGATGGGCGCCGACGATCTGCCGCTGCAATCTGATTACCGGCTCATCTGCCTGCGTTATCATTCGCCAATCATCCGGGTCAAGACCTCATTATGTCAGGGACTCCAGGCAACGACCATTCGGCGCGCGGCCGCCAGATAGCGGCGATCGCCCGCTTTACGCTGCTCGAGGCGGGGCGCGTGCGCCTGTGGTGGCTGTTCATCGCGATATTGGCGATTGCCTGTGGCGCAGCATGGTTCGTGCACCAACTGGCGATCACCGAAAGCGCGCGCATCCAAACCGCTTTTCTGGCCGCCATGGTCCGGCTGGCCGCGGTGTTCGTGCTGACCCTGCACATACTGACCAGCATCGTGCGCGAATTCAACGACAAGGGGCTGGAACTGATATTGTCGTTCGACCTGCGGCGCGGCGATTACGTGCTCGGCCGGCTGCTGGGCTTCCTGCTGATCGCGCTGCTGATCGCGTTGCTGGCGACCGCGCCGCAACTGGCGCTCGCGCCGCCGCATGCGGCGCTGCAGTGGGGGCTGTCGCTCGCCTGCGAGCTTGCAATCGTGGCCGCGTTGAGTCTGTTCTGCATCATGACTTTCACGCAACTGATGCCGGCGGCGAGCTTCGTGCTCGGTTTCTACCTGCTTGCGCGCACGTTGACCGCGATACGGCTGATGGACGCCGCGCCGCTGACCGGCGCCGATCTGCCGTCGCACCAGGTGATTTCGTGGGTGATCGACGGGCTTGCGCTGGTGCTGCCTGCGCTCGATCGTTATGCGCAGGGCGCCTGGCTGATCGGCGACAGCGCGATATCGTGGCCGGCGTCCGCGGCGCTGGCGGCACAGGCAGCGCTGTACACGGTGTTGCTGGCAGCCGCCACCACGTTCGATTTCCAGCGTCGCAATCTGTGAGAACACGCGACGAACGCCCGCTGACCGCGGTGTCCGCGGGCACATGGCTGGTGCTGTGCGTTGCGCTTGGCGCGCAGATCGCATGGCAGGCGCTGCAACCGCAGCCGGTCGCCAGCGCGGCGGCCCTGAACGCGCCGCCCTCCCCGGCTGTGCTGCGCGCTGTCGCCGGCGGCGAACCGGCCGCGCTGGCGGGACTGCTGACGCTGCGCCTGCAGGCATTCGACAACCAGCCGGGCATCAGCATCCCGTTCCGCAACCTCGATTATTCGCACGTCATACAGTGGCTGGCCGCGATCCTCGATCTCGATCCGGACACCCAGTATCCGCTGCTGATGGCGGCGCAGCTCTACGCGCAGGCGCCCGGCGCGGCGCGCCAACGCCAGATGCTGGATTTCGTGCATCGCGAGTTTCTGCGCGATCCCGACCGGCGCTGGCGCTGGCTGGCCCACGCCTGCCTCGTGGCCAAGCATCGGCTGCATGACGACGCGCTGGCATTGCAGTATGCGCACGACATCGCCCGCCTTGCGCCGGCGGCGCCTGGCTGGGCCAGGCAAATGCAGATTTTCATCCTCGAAGACATGGGGGAAACGCAAAGCGCCAAAATCCTGCTCGGCGGGCTGCTCGCCAGCGGCCAGGTACAGGATCCGCATGAAATTCACTTCCTGATGGGACGGTTACAGGAGCTGGAAAGCGCCGAAAACTCGTCGCCAACGTCAAAAAACTGACTTTTGGACGCTGCCTTTTACGAGGCAAATCTTCCTGTATCAATCAATAGGAGAGAATATTTATATTGCATCGCAATAAGCGACGCTAATATATTGTAAAATTATCATAATGTTATACAATAGCGCGCCATTGGCATTATCAAATGCCAACTATTTCACAAATAAGGATCAGCAAAAATTGATGTGCCAAACAGACTTATCGAGGGATGGCACGAGAATTGCGCAAAATCGGGTAACGAATCCACTCAGAAGGGGACATAAATCATGAACAAACAGCGAGGCTTCACCCTGATCGAAATCGCGATCGTGCTGGTCATCATCGGGCTGCTGCTGGGCGGCATATTGAAAGGTCAGGAACTGATCAACACCGCGCGGGTGCGGAACATAGCAGCCCAGATCGACGGGATCAAAGTCGCCTATCTGGCATTCCAGGACCGTTACCGGATTCTGCCGGGAGACATGGACACTACCACTGCGAGCACTTCTCTGCCGCAGGTTAACGGCGGGGCCGCCCCCGGGTGCGGCACTGCAGGCTCAGGGCTTTGCTCAAATGGTGTCATTGACGCTCCCGAGACTTCGCTGGTATGGACGCAACTTTCCGCCGCGGGGTTTATCACCGGCACTTATTGCGCTAACCCATGCGCTGCGCTTGCATCGGACACCAGTTCTGACACCGCCCCCGCCCCAACTCCGACAACGGTCCCGACCAACGCCTTCAGCGGCTGGGTTGAACTGGTAAGCGACAACGATTATCAGGATGTCGCTACCGCATCAACCCATCTTAACATCAAGACGGGCGGCAATATTCCCGTAAGCATTCTTCTTGAACTCGACAACAAGATCGACGATGGCATACCGTCAACCGGCGCGTTCCGGGCAACTAACGGCGCTTGGGATCAATCCAGCGTCTCCACCTGCGTCACCGGAAGCGCAGCGGCGATGAGATACAATGCCGCTGTCACCAATCCGAACTGCGGCGGCACAGCGCTTCAGTAAGCAAATCCGCTGCCCGACAAAAAACCCGCCTTGCGCGGGTTTTTTGTCGCTTGATCACCCTTGCAGCAATTTGATTTCTGCCGCAGCCAGACTTTCTTCCGTGCCCAGCAATACCAGCACGTCGCCTTCCTGAATCACGGTATCCGGCATCGGGGCCACCGGCGCCGCACCGGGCCGCCGCAACGATTTGATTTCGACCGCGGCCTGCTCCAACCCGATCCGCGCCAGCGTACGACCGATCGCCGCCGCCCCCGGTTCGATCACCACTGAATGCAGGCGCGGTGCGGATCGTGCCGCGTTCATGGACTCGTCACTGACGCCGCGGAAAAACCCCTTGAACAGCGCATAGCGGCTTTCGCGCACCTGCCGGATGTGCGCGAGTACGCGGTTCAACGGGATCCCCAACAGCATCAACGCATGCGACGCCAGCATCAGGCTGCCTTCCAGAATGTCGGCGACCACTTCCGCGGCACCGGCCTGGCGCAGGCGTTCGATGTCGGCGTCGTCAATGGTGCGCACGATGACCGGCAACTCCGGCCGCACCTGCTGTACCGCTGACAGCACGCGCAGTGCAAATTCGGTATCGGCAACGCTGACCACCACCGCGCGCGCGCGCGGCAACCCAGCCGCCATCAGCACTTCGCGCCGTCCGGCGTCCCCGTAAACGACGCGTTCGCCCGCCGCCGCGGCTTCCCTGATCCGCTGCGGGTCGATGTCGAGGGCGACGAAACCGATATCTTCCCGGTTGAGCAGCCGCGCGAGGTTCTGCCCGCTGCGACCGTAGCCGCAGACTATGACGTGCCGGTCCGCGGCGATCGACTGGGTCGCGATCTGGGTCAATTCCATCGCGCGCACCAGCCATTCCGCCCCGCTCATATGGCGCACGATGCGCTCGCTGCGCTCGATGATGAACGGCGCCAGCAGCATCGACAGCACCAGCGCTGCCAGCGTCACCTGCAGCAGAAGTTCCGGCATCAATTTGAGCGGCGCTGCAAGCGTCAGCAGCACGAAACCGAATTCTCCTCCCTGCGCGAGGTCGAGCGCGGTGCGCAGCGCGGCGCTGATATGGCTGCCGAACAGACGTGCCAGCGCCGTCATCAGTCCGACCTTCAGCGCGATGACGATCAGCAGCGCCGCGGCGACCCACAACCAGTAGGCAACGACCAGCGCAACGTTGAGCTGCATCCCGACGGTCACGAAAAACAACCCGAGCAGCACGTCGCGGAACGGCTTGATGTCGTCCTCGACCTGGTAACGGTATTCGGTTTCCGAAATCAGCATGCCGGCGATGAACGCGCCGAGGGCAAGCGACAGCCCGGCGGCCCTGGTGATGAAGGCCAGGCCCAGCGTGATCAGCAGCACATTCAGCACGAACAGCTCGGACGACTTCTGCCGCGCGACCAGATTGAACCACAGCCGCATCGGTTTCTGCCCGAAGAACAGCAGGATCGCCAGCACCACAATCGCTTTCAGCAGCGCAAAGGCGAGTCCGGTGGCCAGCGTCGCCGGCGGCTGCGCCAGCGCCGGGATCAGGATCAGCAGCGGCACCACGGCCAGATCCTGAAACAGCAACACGCCGATCACCTGCCGGCCGTGCGGCGTATTGAGCTGGAGTTTTTCCGCCAGCATTTTGCTGACGATCGCGGTCGAAGACATCGCAATCGCGCCGCCGAGGACAATGCCGGCGCGCCAGTCACCACCGTCGAACACGGTGAAAGCGACGACGATCAACAGCGTCAGCGCCACCTGCGAAGCGCCGAGTCCGAACACGACGTGGCGCATCGTCGCCAGCCTGGAGAGGCTGAATTCAAGCCCGATGCTGAACATCAGAAACACCACGCCGAACTCGGCGAGGTCGCGCGTGTTTTCGGTGCCCGGGATCAGCCCCACACTGAAAGGCCCGATCGCGACGCCCAGCAGCAGATAGCCGATCATCGCCGGCAGCCTGAGGGTGCGGAACAGGATCACCACCAGCACCGCGGCGAGCAGCAGAACCAGCACCGTTTGCAGGGAATTTTCCATAAAATGCCTTCTGGATAATGCCTTATCGCTGCCGAATTGCAAGAGCGCCGCCGGGCCTCTGCGCCGACTTTGTTATACTGCTCGCGCCATGAAACCCGCAAAGCAAGCGTCGCAGCCGGCCGCCGGCGATGCCGTCGGACTGGCGCGCGAGGTGCTCGAAATCGAGGCGGCGGCAATTCACGGACTCATCGCAAAACTCGATCACAGCTTTCAGAAAGCCGTCGATCTGCTGTTCGCCTGCCGCGGCCGGGTCACGGTCAGCGGCATCGGCAAGTCCGGCCATATCGCGCGCAAAATCGCGTCAACGATGGCAAGCACCGGCACTCCGGCCTATTTCGTGCATCCGGCCGAGGCAAGCCACGGCGACCTCGGCATGATCACCCGAGACGACGCGTTCATCGCGCTGTCGAACTCCGGAGAAAGTTCCGAGCTGCTGGCGATCGTGCCGCCGATCAAGCGGCAGGGCGCGAAACTGATCGCGCTGACCGGCAATCCGCAGTCGAGCCTCGCGCGCGAGGCCGACGTCCATCTGTACGCGGGCGCCGAAAAAGAAGCCTGCCCGCTCAACCTGGCGCCGACCGCCAGTACCACCGCCGCGCTCGCGCTCGGCGACGCACTGGCGCTGGCGCTGATGCAGTCCAAGGGTTTCAGCCGCGACGAATTCGCGCGTTCGCACCCGGGCGGCGCGCTCGGCCGCCGGCTGCTGACCCACGTGCGCGACGTGATGCGCGTCGCGGCCGACGCGCCGCGCGTCGCCGAAGGCACGACGCTCGCTGAGGCGATCCGCGAGATGACGCGCGGCGGACTGGGAATGACGGCGATCGTGGACGACGCGCAGCGCGTGGTCGGCATCTTCACCGACGGCGATCTGCGGCGCGCACTCAGCGCCGGCACCGATCTTCACAAAACCCGGATCGGCGACGCGATGAAGCGCGACCCCCATACCATCGGCCCCGACAAACTGGCGGCGGAGGCGGTGCAGATCATGGACCGCTACCGGGTGAACCAGCTGCTGGTGGTCGATACCGGGCAGCGGCTGGTCGGCGCGCTCAATATGCATGACCTGTTCCGGGCCAAAGTGATCTGATTATCGACCCGCAGCCGTAAACACGACCGATGCAGAAAATTTACGACAAGGCCGGACGCGTCCGCCTCGCGGTGTTCGACGTCGACGGAGTAATGACTGATGGCGCGCTTTATCTGACCGACGGCGGCGAGGAAATCAAGGCGTTCAATTCGCGCGACGGGCACGGCATGAAAATGCTGCAGGATAGCGGCGTCGAAATCGCGCTGTTGACCGGCCGCACCTCGCGCTGCGTCGAACTGCGCGCGCAGAACCTCGGCGTCAAGCTGGTGTTTCAGGGAGCGTCCGACAAGGGGCGCGTGTTCGCCGAATTGCTGGCAGCGCGCAATATCGAGGCGGCCGCTACAGCCTATATGGGGGACGACGTGGTCGATCTGCCGGCGTTGCTGCGGTGCGGGCTGGCGCTCACCGTGCCCGACGCGCCGCTCCTCGTAAGACAGCATGCGGACTACGTGACGCGGGCCGGCAGCGGCAGCGGCGCGGTGCGCGAAGCCTGTGAACTGATCATGCAGGCGCAGGGCACGCTTGAACACCGGCTCGCCGCCTACCTCAAAACATGATGCACCGCCTGACGCTGTGGTTCCCGGTCGCGCTGCTCACCGCGATTACCGCGCTGACATTCTGGATCGACCATCTGTCGCAGCCATCCGATCTTCCACGCGAGGGCAAACTGCGCCACGATCCTGACTATATCGTCGAGGATTTTTCCGCGACCCGCATCGGCGAAGACGGCACGCCGCGCTACACGCTGAGTGCGCGCCGGATGACGCATTATCCCGACGACGATTCGACCCAGCTCGAAGCGCCGCGCTTCGTGCATTTCAGCCGCAGCCGCGCGCCGATCGTCGCGACTTCGCGCACCGCCTGGGTGTCGAGCAACGGCGAGACGGCGAAACTGCGGGACGACGTAAAGATCGTACGCGAAGCGAGCGGCGACCGCAGCGAGCTGGTGCTGGAAACCAGCACACTGGAAATCATCCCCGACAGCAATCTCGCGCAGACCGACCAGCCGGTAAGCATCCGCGACGGGAATACACTTATGACCGGCGTTGGCTTAGAATTCAACAACGAAACCCATGTCCTCAAACTGCTTTCCCATGTGCAGGGTGTCCATGAAAACCCGCGGGCGAGAACGCGCGGTTGAGTGTGCGCGGCACGGCGCGCTGTTCGCGCTGTTGTGCGCCCCGATCATACTGACCGCGCTGCCGGCGGCGGCGGAGCGTTCCGATCGCAACAAGCCGGTCAATCTCGAGGCCGACCATATGACGGTGGACGACGCCAAACATGTAGCCACGTTCGAGGGCAACGTCGTGCTGACGCAGGGAACGCTGGTGATCCGCGGCGACCGCATGGTGGTGCAGCAGGATGCCGCCGGCTTCCAGTACGGCACCGCTTACGGCAATCCCGCCAATTTCCGTCAGAAACGCGACAAGCGCGACGAATACGTCGAGGGTTACGGCGCACGCATCGAATACGACAACAAGACCAACCGCGTGCAGTTATTCGACCATGCGCGGCTGAAAAAGGCCGGCGACGAAGTGCGCGGAGAACATATCTCGTACGACCAGACTACGGAGCTTTACCGCGTGGTGGGAAGCGAACAGACGACGACGGCCGGACCGCACGGCCGGGTGCGCGCGGTGATCGAGCCCAAGTCCAGGAACGCGCCGCAAAAAACGCCGCCGCTGACGCTCAAGGCAACGACCCAGGTCGCTCCGCCGGACGATTCTTCCAGCACCCCCGCCCGTTGATGTGGATATCGAACGGCATGGCCGGTTGCGGATGTCCGCAGCCACGGCCGGAACGGATTCATGAGTGAATTGCGGGCCGAACGGCTGAAAAAACGCTACAAGTCGCGCGTCGTCGTCAAAGACGTTTCACTTGAGGTGCGCAGCGGCGAAGTGATCGGGCTGCTCGGTCCGAACGGCGCCGGCAAGACCACCTGCTTTTACATGATGGTCGGCCTGGTGCCGCTCGACGGCGGTGAAATCTACTTCAACGACCGCCGCCTGACCCATATGCCGATCCACCGCCGTTCGCTGCTCGGACTCAGCTATCTGCCGCAGGAGGCCTCGATCTTCAGGCGGCTCACGGTCGCGGAAAATGTGCGCGCGGTGCTTGAGTTGCATTACTCGGATGAAGACAGGATCCGCGCCAAGCTCGGCGAACTGCTCGAAGATCTGCACATCAGCCATCTGCACGACAATCCCGCTGTCAGCCTGTCCGGCGGCGAACGGCGGCGCGTCGAAATCGCGCGCGCGCTGGCGACTGATCCGCGCTTCATTCTGCTCGATGAACCGTTCGCCGGCGTCGATCCAATCGCGGTGCTCGATATCCAGAAGATCATCCGCTTTCTGAAGGCGCGCGACATCGGCGTGCTGATCACCGACCACAACGTGCGGGAAACGCTCGGCATCTGCGACCGCGCCTACATCATCAACGACGGCAGCGTGCTCGCCTACGGCAAGCCCGATGAAATCGTTTATAATGAAAACGTAAGAAAAGTATATCTCGGGGAGCATTTCCGCCTCTAGCCGCCCGGGTGACACAGCTTTCTTATCGGAGTCCGCCCCCAGCCCTGTCCACCATGAAGCATTCGCTCCAACTCAGACTGTCTCAGCACCTGACGCTGACGCCGCAATTGCAGCAGTCGATCCGGCTGCTGCAGCTGTCGACGCTGGAGCTCAACCAGGAAATCGAACGGCTGCTGCAGGAAAACCCCCTGCTCGAGCGCGAGGACGGCATCCGCGAACAGCCGGTGGGCGCCCCGCCCAACGACCCCTACACGCCCGTCGCCTCCCCGGCCGCGGACGCCGCGGCGGCCGGCGGCGAGGAAACCGGCGGCGACAACCGGTTTGAGGAGGACTTCAGCAGCGGCCGCGCCGACGCCGAGGAGGAAGAACCTCCGCAGCAATTCGCCGCAGAATCGGAAACGCTGCGCGAGCACCTGATCCGCCAGCTGTCGCTGACCAACCTGTCCGAACGCGACCGCAGAATCGTCACGCTGCTGATCGACTCGCTGGACGACGACGGCCTGCTCAAGCAGGGCCTCGAAGATCTCGCCGCGCTGCTGCCGCCGGAGCTCGAAATCGGCGTCGAGGAACTGACGATCGCCCTCAGGCACCTGCAGAATTTCGATCCTCCCGGCGTCGGCGCCCGCAGCCTCGGCGAATGCCTGGCGCTGCAGCTCGAGGCGCTGCCGGAAACGACCCCTTGCCGCGGACAGGCGCTCGACGTCGTCCGCCACCATCTTGACGCACTGGCATCGCGCGATTTTTCAAAATTGAGAAAGCTGCTGCATTGCGACGACATCGCGCTGCGCGGGATCAAGAACCTGATCACCACGCTGAATCCGCGTCCCGGCTCGAGTTTTTCGAGTGGCGACACGCGCTACGTGGTGCCGGACGTGATTGTCAAGAAGACCAAGGGAATGTGGCTCGCGGCGCTCAACCCGGATGCGATGCCGCGCCTGCGCATCAACCGTCTTTACGCCGATATCCTGCAGCGCAACCGCGACGCCAGACATCAGCAGCTCGCGAACCAGCTGCAGGAAGCGCGCTGGCTGATCAAGAACGTTCAGCAGCGATTCGACACCATCCTGCGCGTGTCGCAGGCGATCGTCGACCGGCAGCGTTATTTTTTCGAACACGGCGAGGTCGCGATGCGCCCGCTGGTGCTGCGCGAAATCGCGGAGGCGCTCGATCTGCACGAATCAACGGTGTCGCGCGTGACCACCCAGAAATTCATGCTGACGCCGCGCGGCATTTTCGAACTCAAGTACTTTTTCGGCAGCCATGTGACGACCGAAACCGGCGGCGTCGCATCGAGCACCGCGATCCGCGCGCTGATCAAGCAGCTGGTCAGTTCCGAAAACACGCGCAAGCCGCTGTCGGACAGCCAGATTTCCGAAATCCTCGGCCAGCAGGGCATCGTCGTCGCGCGCCGCACCGTCGCCAAGTACCGCGAATCGATGCAGATACTGCCGGTCAATCTGCGCAAATCAATCTGAAGCGGCGATCCGCCGTTGCCGCGCCATTACCGTCATCCACCGTCAACGAGGAAACCGATGAACCTGCAACTGAGCGGCCACCACGTGGAAATCTCGCCGGCGATGCGCGATTACGTATCGCAGAAGCTGGGCCGGATCACGCGCCACTTCGACCACGTGATCGACATCAACGTGATCCTGTCGGTGGAAAAAACGCGCCACAAGGCCGAGGTCAACGTACACGTCAGCGGCAAGGACATCTATCTCGAATCGCACGGACCGGACATGTACGCGGCGATCGACGACCTCGTCGACCGGCTCGACCGGCAGATCATCAAGCACAAGGAAAAGCATGCCGACCACCGTCCCTCCCATTAGCGGGCGGGTTTTTGCGCCGGACGTGGACCTCGAGGCGGCGTGAATTCGATCGCGACACTGCTGACGCCGGAAAACATGCTGCTCGATCTCGACGTCGGCAGCAAGAAGCGGGTGTTCGAGCAGGTGGGTCTGCTGCTCGAAAACCACCGGCACATCGCGCGCGGCCAGATATTCGACAGCCTGTTCGCGCGGGAAAAGCTGGGCTCGACCGCGCTCGGCCAGGGCACCGCGATCCCGCACGGCCGCATCAGGGGGCTGCGCGATGCGGTCGGCGCTCTCGTCCGCACCCGCGAGCCGATTCCGTTCGATGCCCCCGACGGCCAGCCGGTCAACCTGATTTTCGTGCTGCTGGTGCCGGAACGCGCGACCGACCAGCATCTGCAGATATTGTCCGAACTCGCGCAGATGTTCAGCGACAAGGCCTTCCGCGCCCGCTTGCTGGCCTGTCCCGACGCCGCTGCCGCCCACCGGCTGATCACCGAATGGCAAATCCATGCCGAAAATCAGCGTAACGCAGCTGTTTGAAGACAACCGCGACAAGCTGCGCCTCGAATGGACGGCGGGCCGCGACGGCGGCGGCAAGGCCATCGACAGCGAGCGGTTCCGCGAATCGCGCGAAGGCCTGATCGGCCACCTCAACTTCATCCACGCCAACTGGGTGCAGGTATTCGACCAGCCCGAGATCGCGCATCTCGACGCGCTCGACCCCGCGGTGCGTCAGCAGATGCTGCATCAGCTGGCGACTTCCGGGCTCGCCTGCATGATCGTTGCTGGCGGACATCCGGCGCCGCCGGCGCTGACGGCTCTGGCGGACGCAACGCAGACTGCGCTGCTCAGTTCGCCGGTGCCCAGCGTCGAACTGATGGCGCTGCTGCGGCCGTACCTGCTGCGCGCGCTGGCCGAATCCGTCACCATGCACGGCGTGCTGCTCGACGTGCTCGGCCTCGGCGTGCTGCTGACCGGCAACAGCGGTGTCGGCAAAAGCGAGCTCGCGCTGGAGCTGATCAGTCGCGGCAGCGGACTGGTCGCGGACGACGTGGTCGAACTCTATCGTGTTGCGCCGGAGACCATCGAAGGGCGCTGCCCGCCAATGCTCAAGAACTATCTGGAGGTGCGTGGCCTCGGCGTGCTCGATGTGCGCACCATTTTCGGCGAGGCGGCGCTGCGTCCGCGCAAGAACCTGAAACTGGTCGTGCATCTGGAAAAACCGGCCGGCGCCGACCAGCTGTATCTGGAACGCCTGCCGCTGAAACCGGGCACCCAGGACATCCTGGGCGTCGGCATCCACCGGGTGACGATTCCGGTCGCGGCCGGCCGCAATCTGGCGGTGCTGACCGAGGCCGCAGTGCGCGATTACGTGCTGCGGCTGCGCGGCATCGACAGCACGCGCGAATTCATCGAACGCCAGGCGCGGCAGATCGACGGCGACGGCCCGCCGGCGTCCTGATGCAATTGATCGTCATCACCGGGCTGTCCGGATCCGGCAAGAGCGTGGCGCTGAAGGCGCTCGAAGACGGCGGTTATTATGCGGCCGACAATCTGCCCGCCGCGCTGCTGCCGGAGCTGATCGCGCTGCTCGAAGGCGCCGGTCACCGGCGCGTCGCGGTCAGCATCGACGCCCGCGGCGGCGACACGCTGGCCGATCTGCCGCGGCAGATCGCCGCGCTGCGCACGCGCGGCATCGACGCCCGCGTGCTGTTCCTCGACGCCCAGACCGACACGCTGCTGAAGCGTTTTTCCGAGACGCGCCGCCGCCATCCGCTGTCGGTTGACGGACTGACCGTCGCCGAGGGCATCGCGCGCGAGCGCGAACTGCTCGCCGGCGTCGGCGCGATTTCCCATCACATCGACACCAGCGACCTCAACCCGACCGCGCTGCGCGCCTGGATCAAGCAGTTCGTCGAATTCGACCAGTCAGGACTCACGCTGCAATTCCAGTCGTTCGGCTTCAAGCACGGCATTCCGCTCGACGCCGACCTCGTGTTCGACGTGCGCTGCCTGCCGAACCCGTTCTACGACCCGCAACTGCGGCCGCTGACCGGCCGCGACCGCGCGGTCGTCGAATTCCTCGAAGGCAATGACAACGTGCGCCGCATGTACGAGGACATCCGCGGCTTCATCGAGAACTGGCTGCCGTGTTTCATCGCCGACAACCGCAGTTATCTGACGGTCGCCATCGGCTGCACCGGCGGCGAACACCGCTCGGTCTATTTCGCCGAAAAGCTGGCGCGCCACTTCGGCGCGGCGTGCCCGGTGCTGGTACGGCACCGCGAGCTCGCCTGACGTCGTCAGCGCACCTCGAACCTCTCGACCCAGATCAGCTCGCAGGCGCCGGCGCCGGTGTCGTCGCGCGCCAGCGAGCTGCGCCAGTGCCAGCCGTCGGGCGCGCGCGCCTCAACCAGATAGCCGGCGAGCGACACTACGCTACCGACGCGCGCCTGATCGAACTGGCCGGCGACTGCGTCGTCTGCGGGAATCAGGTGCATGTTCGCGCTGTCGGTTTCGATGACGCGGCGCGGCACCGGAAGTTGATCGACGTGCCAGTAATAGAACCGTCCGCCCTGACTGATGTCGATCTTCGACAATACGGCGCTGTCCGACATCGGCCCCCAGCCCAGCGCGAGATCGAGCGGCGACAGCTGCGCCCCGCGGTCGAAGCGGTAGCGTTCGACGCCGAGCACGCGTGCGGAAAGCTCGAAGCGCGCGAGCGCGGTGATCGTATAGCCGTTCTTCTCGAAGCGCGGTGCCGTTCCCTCGATCGCCGTCTGCAGCGGTTCGGCGGCGGCCAGCTCGCCCGGCGTGTGCTCGATGGCGCGATGAGCCCACCACTGCCAGGCGCCGAACGCGATCAGCGCGGCGACCAGCCAGCGCTTCATAACGCGCTCAGAATGCGCCGCACCGGCGCTGGAATCGCCGCATCCAGCGCGTCCTCGACCGGCAGCCACAGCGTACCCGGCTCGCCGGCGGCGGGCGTCAACCGGGTTACCGTGCAGCGTGCCGGCTCGATATCGAAATGAAAATGACTGAAACCGTGCGCGACCGTCGGCAGCAGCAAAGGCGGCGCGATGTCGGCGCCGTAGCGGAGCCGGCATAGTGCGACCACGTCTTCATCGGGCGGCGCCTCGGGCAGGCTCCACAGTCCTCCCCAGATTCCGCTCGGCGCGCGTTTTTCAAGCAGCACCTCGCCGCCGCGCAGCAGCACCAGCATCCGCGCGCGCCGGTGCGGCAGCGCCTTGCGCGGCCGCGGCGCGGGAAACTCGGCGAGTTTGTCTCTTTTCAGCGCAATGCACGCGGCGCGCAGCGGGCACACATCGCAGCGCGGCCGGCTGCGTGTGCAGACCGTCGCGCCGAGGTCCATCAGGCCCTGCGTGTAGGCTTCGATGCCGCGCCGCGGCAGCAGCGACTCGGCGAGCGCCCACAATTTGTTCTCGACGCGCGGCGCGCCGGGCCAGCCCTTGACGCCGAAACAGCGCGCGAATACGCGTTTTACATTACCGTCGAGAATCGCGCGCCGTTCGCCGAACGCGAACGCGCAGATCGCCGCCGCGGTCGAACGCCCGACGCCGGGCAGCGCCAGCACCGTTTCGAAATCGCTCGGGAAACGGCCGCGATGATGCGCGACGATCTGCTGCGCGGCGCGGTGCAGATTGCGCGCGCGCGAGTAATAGCCAAGGCCGCTCCACTGCGCGAGCACGTCGTCGAGCGATGCTGCGGCCAGCGCGCCGAGGTCGGGGAAACGCTTCAGAAAACGCCGGTAATACGGAATGACCGTCGTCACCTGCGTCTGCTGCAGCATGATTTCGGCGAGCCAGATCCGGTACGGATCGCTCCCGCGCTGCCACGGCAGATCGTGGCGACCGTGCCGTTTCTGCCAGCGGATGACCCGTCCCGCGAACGCGGATGCGGGTGGCGGCGCGCTCAACGGTTGAACAACCCTTTCAGCTTGTCCTGCAGTTTCTCCTGCACCTTGTTCTGCAACTCCTGCTTCTTCTCCTCGACCTTGCCCTTGGCCAGCCCTTCGAGGATGCCGCCGAAATCGATCTTGTACTGCGGCGCGCTGAACGGGCCGCTCAGCCTGACCGGCACCGTCACGCCTTTCAGGTCGACCAGTTCCTTGCCGCCCTGCCCGGCGGCGGTCGCCACCACCGTCGCCTTCAGCAGGTAATCGAGGGTCTCGTTGCCGATATCGATATCGCCTTCGCCGCCCAGCCGCAGCAGCGGCGATTTGCCGTTCAGATCGCTGTTGTGGGCGACGCCGTTCTTGATGCCAAAGCTTGCCGACAATTCCGAGAAGTCGGTCTCCTCGGTCGCGCTCGCCGGCTGCGTCTGTTGTTCGCCTTTCAGTTCGGCGAGTTTGCTTTTGACGTCGCGAATTCTGGCGGCGATGTTGATGCCCTTGATCGCGCCGTTGCTGAGCTTGATCGACGCACTGCCGTTCAGCGCCTTCCTGATCGCGGATACGGTCGCGCCCTGTCCGGCGACATCGAGCGACACGTTGCCCTTGCCTTCGAGCGTGTCGAAATTGGCGGCATCCTTCAGCAGCGGGCCGATGTTGATGCCGGTCAGCGTCTGTTTGACCGCAATCGCCGGCGCAGCGGTGGCGTTGACCGACAGTGCGCCGCTCAGCGCGCCCTGATACAGGTTCGCGGTCAATGGATTGACGTCGAGCCTGCCGTTCGCGGCCTTGACGACGACGTGCACGCTGGAGGACTTGACGTTCTTGATCTTCAGCGCGCCGATTTTCAGGCTGCCGCTGGCGTTCAGCGTCTTCAGCGCCGACAGGTCGAGCGGCGGCTCGCCGCCTGCCGCGGCAGGCGTTGCGCCGGTCGGCGCGGCGGCCGCCGT
Source organism: Burkholderiales bacterium (assembly GCA_035524795.1). Taxonomy (GTDB): domain Bacteria; phylum Pseudomonadota; class Gammaproteobacteria; order Burkholderiales; family SG8-41; genus DATKOF01. The sequence continues at coordinate 16,853 of DATKOF010000011.1, read as the reverse complement.
CGGTGCCGCCTTCGGCAGATAGCGATCGGCGTCGAGTTTGTCGATGTCGATGTCGAACGTGTAATACGGCGGCGTGAATCTGGTCAGCCCGGCCTTGCCGTTGATCGCGCTGTCGTCGAACCTGGTTGCGAACGTCACGCTCGCGGTCTGATTGCCGATGTCGGCCTGCGCGGCGCCGCTCACCGTCGCATCGATCGGATTTTTCGGCAATTGCGGGTCCTCGACGTGGAGCGTGGTCTGGAATTTCGGCAGCTCGAAGCGCTGCGCGTCGAGATTGCCCGCCACTGCGGCGGCCAGTTTGCCCTGCACGGTCATGCCCTCGCGCGTCATCTGAAGGTCGGCGTTCAACGCGTCGGCCCTGAACGCCTGCTTGTTGCCGGCAATCGCCGGCACGCTGAGGTTGACCGCCAGCCGCGCCTGATCCGCGCTCAGTTTGGCATCGAGCGCGATGTTCTGTCCGCTGACCTGCTGTTCGGTGATCGTCAACTGCGGCACGTTCAGCTTGACGTCGAGGTCGCCGCCTTCCTGCTTGCCGGTCGCGGTCACGACCAGTCGCGACACCACGAACTCCTTGTTCGCAAGCCTGGCATCGACATCGCCCTGAGCCGCCGCCGCCAGATCGTGTATACCCGCTGCCAGGCCCCCGGCCCGCAAATCGAGGCCGTCAAGTTTGTAGCGCTGCTTTTCGAGATCGAAGGTCAGCGTCGTCTCAAGCGATGTTTCGAGGTCGAGCCTGGGCGCATCGCTTTGCAGGTGGCCGGACAACTCGATCCTGGCCGGCACGCCGGGTGCGACACGCCCGGTCTCCAGATTGAATTTCGACAACTCATACCTGGTTCCGGCGCCTTCGTCATCGTAGCTGACGTCGGCATTCCTGACGGCGATATGATCGATATCGATCGCAACCGGCTGCGCGGCCGCCTTCGCCGGCGGCGCGGACTGCGCCGCCGGGCCGGGCGCAGTCAGGTCGTCGATGCTGGTGCGACCGTCCCTGAAGCGCGTCAGGTGCGCACGCAGATTCGTCACTTCGACGCCGTCCACCACCACCTGCTTCGACAGCAGCGGCAACAGCGCAACTGCCACATGCAGATCGTCGAACGACGCGAATTCCCGATCACTGTCGTGTTCCGACAGCGACGCCCTGCCGAGCGATGCGCCGAGGCGCGGAAAAAACGACAGCTTGATATCGCCGTCCAGCTTCAGCGTGCGGCCGGTCTTGTCCTTGACTGTCTGGACGATCTGCGGCTTGTAGCGGTTGGGGTCAAAGGTCGCCGCGATATAAGCGACCGCCGCGCCGGCCACGATTACGATGACGACCACGGACCACGCGGCAATTTTGAGGAATTTTTTCATGGACGCGCCTCATCCTTTGAAAGATCTGGAGCGGGTGAACGGGATCGAACCGTCGTCTAAAGCTTGGGAAGCTTTCGTTCTACCATTGAACTACACCCGCATTCAGCGCCGATTCTACGACAGTTCACCTGTGGCCGAAATCGGGGGCATCGGTGGCGATTTTGCGTGCCACGTCCGTGAGCCAAGAATCCCGCTTCCCGCCCGGCTGGCAGCGGGAGGATTCACCGTTGTCCTAAAGCCCTTCGATGCCAGTGCCGTATATGCAAATGGGGTTTTCTTTTCCGGGAAAGGGGTGGCGGTACTTGAATTTTCGTTGAGCGTACCCAGTTTGACGGCGATGCCCGCCCCACGGTCTTGACCCATGACAAATCTTCTCACGATAACGGCGGGCACGAGCCCGGATACCTCATCCGGCATCTGGCGGAGAAGCGCGGTTTCCGCTAATTTACCGCGATGGGTCCATGCATGGTGCCGAGGCCCTGTTGACAGAGCTCACATGGGAGGAGATTTCATGCAGTCTGCGCCCTCTGTAAAAAACACATTGATCTCCGCCAAGGTCAAGGAGGTCACCATTCCGCCAGTGCGTGACGCCCTGGTATTGGGGCGTGATTCGCCGATCGGCTGCGTTGCGCTCCGGAAAGCTCTTGACCTGGTAACCACCACGCAGTTCGAGCATATCGAACCCGATGACGACGTCATTGGCGACATCATCGTGCGCAAGGCGCTGCTGATGCGCGTGCCGCAGGATACGCTGGTTACTTTCGTGCTGACCCACATCAAGCCCCTGATGCACTCCAATGAAATCCTGCATCTCGATCTCGCGATCGAATTGCAGATCGAGGGGAAACTGGTTTGAGCAAACCACTCGCCATCGACGCGCTGCATCCCAATGTCGAATGCGTCGCATTCGACGAGCGGCCGCGTCCGCAGCGTTCCGCCAAGATCCTGTACGCAGTGTTCTCCAGACAACCCGAGGCGGCCGGTCTCGACGATTTCCTCGGCGTCGTCACCGAGCGCGACATCGCCAATTATCCGCAGAGGATCTTCGCCGACCTGCTGCGGTCGACGCCGCGGGTACGGCCGGTGGTCGCCGACACGCCGCTGGAAACGATACGCAAGCGGATGCAGGAGGAGAAAGTCGAAGTGTTGCCGGTGGTCACCCCGGAAGGCAAATACGCCGGTCTGGTCACTTCGACCAGCCTGCTCGAGGTGCTGCTCTACCGTGACCGCGCCCACCTCAGGGAAATCCGCCGCCTCCACCAGGTGGTCGAGGACGAGCACCGCCAGCTGGTCGCATGGTCGAAAAAGCTCGAGGACCTGCACGCGGCGTCGTGCACGCTGCTGAACCTGCTGTCGCACAATTCGCTCGATTCCGGCCTGCTCGAAGGCGGCATCGCGGCGCTCGCCAAGCTGCTCGAAGCCCGCTATGGCGCAATCGGCGTTCTCGGCCCGAACGGCGAACTCGCGCAATTTGTCCATACCGGCATCACGGCGGAACAGGCGGCGCGCATTCCCAATCTGCCACGCGGTGACGGTCTGCTCGGCGTGACGATCCGTGAAAACATCGCGCTGCGCCTCGACGACATGTCGAAGGATCCGCGCAGCGCGGGCTTCCCCGCCAACCATCCGCCGATGACCTCGCTGCTGGCGGTGCCGATCTCCCATCAGGGGCACGTCTATGGCCGCATCTATCTGTGCGACAAAACCAGCGGCAGCGGCAAGTTTTCCGCGGAAGACGAATCGCTGGCGCTGAGTTTTGCCCACTCGCTTTCCCTGATTCTCGACAACGCGCGCGAATTCCTCGAGATCAAGCGGGCGCAGGAATCGCTGCACCGGATGGCGCATTTCGACGACCTGACCGGTCTGCCCAACCGCACGCTGTTCATCGACCGCCTGCAGCAGGCGATGGCGCACGCCGGCCGCAACGGCCTGAAGGTCGGCGTGCTGTTCGTCGACATCGACAACTTCAAGATCGTCAACGATACCCACGGCCACGTGGTGGGGGACGAATTGCTGAAGCAGGTCGGCGCGCAGATCAAGGGCTGCATCCGCGAGACCGACACCGCCGCGCGCTTCGGCGGCGACGAATTCATGGTGCTGCTGACGGATATCCGCGACACGCTGGACATCACCTCGATCGCGCAGAAGATTCTGAACACGACATCGGCGCCGTTCGTCATCGACCGCCACGAGCTCTTCATCAGCCTCAGCGTCGGCATCACGGTTTATGCCAGCAACATCAGCACCATCAACGACCCGCTGAAAGAAGCCGACATCGCGCTGCACCACGCCAAGTCACAGGGCAAAAACAATTTCCAGTTTTTCGCGCCGAACATGAACGAGAACGTCCAGCTGCGGATGCAGATGGAGAAGCGCCTGCGGCGCGCGTTGAAGCAGCAGAAATTCCATCTCTGCTTCCAGCCGCAGATAGAACTCGCGAGCGGCCGCGTCTCCGCCGTCGAGGCGCTGCTGCGCTGGAACGGCGACAACGGCAATGTGATCTCGCCCGGCGAATTCATCCCGGTCGCCGAAGACACCGGGCTGATCGTCCCGATCGGCGAATGGGTGTTGCAGGCGGCATGCAGCCAGAACGTCGAATGGCTGCGCGCCGGGCTGCCGCCGCTGCGGATGGCGGTGAACGTCTCGGCCAAGCAGTTCCGGCAGAGAGATTTTGCCAGCAAAGTGTCGGAAATCCTGGACCGGACCGGGATGGATCCGAAACTGCTCGAACTCGAAATCACCGAAAGCCTGCTGATTCAGCACGATGAAACCACGCTCTCGGTGCTGAAGGAGTTGAAGGCGCTTGGCGTCCAATTTTCGATCGACGACTTCGGCACCGGCTACTCCAGCCTCAATTATCTGAGGCGTTTCCCGATCAGCACGCTGAAAATCGACTCCTCGTTCGTGCACGACATCGCGGTCAACCCCGACAACGCCGCGATCACGGCCGCAATCATCTCGATGGCCCACAGCCTGAAATTCGAGGTGGTCGCCGAGGGCGTGGAAACCGGCGAGCAGGTGCGCTACCTGGCCAAGCACTACTGCAACAACGTGCAGGGCTATTTTTTCGCCAAACCGATGCCGGCCGACCGGTTTGTCGAGTGGTGGGAAAACGCCCGTAGCGCCGCGGCCGATTGAAAGTTCCGCGCAAACCGTCCTAGAATTGCCGTTGCATCGGTCGTCCCGCGTCCGCACAGGCCGCGGATGCCCCATTATCAGGAACACGCTCTCAGGATGATTCAATTGCTCGTCAACGGCGAAGCGCGGTGCATGCCGCCCGGCGCCAGCATTGCCGATCTGGTACAGGAGTTCGCGCTGACCGGCAAGCGCATCGCGATCGAACGCAACGGCGAAATCGTGCCGCGCAGCCGGCACGCCGTAACGCAGCTGGCGCACGGCGACCGGCTCGAAATCGTCGTCGCGGTCGGCGGAGGCTGACATGAAACCCGGTGAACATCTCGATCCGCTGCTGATTGCCGGCAAGGCTTACACATCGCGCCTGCTGGTCGGCACCGGCAAGTACAAGGATTTCGCCGAGACGCGCGCTGCGGTCGAGGCCAGCGGTGCGCAGATCGTGACGGTCGCGGTCCGTCGCGTCAACATCGGCCAGGACCCGGGCCAGCCGAGTCTGCTCGACGCGCTGCCGCCGGCGCGCTTCACGCTGCTGCCCAACACCGCCGGTTGTTACAACGCCGACGACGCGGTGCGCACGCTGCGGCTTGCGCGCGAGCTGCTGGACGGCCATGCGCTGGTCAAGCTCGAAGTACTCGGCGATCAACAAACCTTGTTTCCGAACATGCGCGAGACGCTGAAAGCGGCGGAAATCCTGGTCAAGGACGGTTTTCAGGTCATGGTTTATTGCAGCGATGACCCGATTGCCGCAAAACAACTGGAAGAAACCGGCTGTGCCGCGGTGATGCCGCTCGCATCATTGATCGGCTCCGGCATGGGCATCCTCAACCCGTGGAATTTGCAGATCATCATCGCCAACGCCAAAGTGCCGGTGCTGGTGGACGCCGGCGTCGGCACTGCGTCGGACGCAGCGATTGCGATGGAGCTTGGCTGCGACGGCGTGCTGATGAACACCGCCATCGCCGCCGCGCAAAATCCGGTACTGATGGCCGGCGCGATGAAACAGGCGGTCGAAGCCGGCCGCGCGGCATTCCTTGCCGGCCGCATGCCGAAAAAGATTTACACGGCCAACCCGAGCTCGCCGAGCGAGGGTTTGTTGCCTGCGAGCTCGCCGACCGGCGGGCTGATCGGAAAATAAGCGGCTCGCGCCCATATTCTGGCGTCACCGTCTCCACACCGTTAAACTGCGGCGTGATGCCCACCGCCCAGCACCGCACCATCCGCAGCTATGTGCTGCGCCAGGGCCGCGTCTCCAATGCGCAGCAGCGCGCCTATGACGAACTATTGCCGAAGTTCGGCATCCCCTACTCAGAGCTACCGCTCGACCTCGACTGCGCGTTCGGCAGAGCCGCGCCGAAGATCCTCGAAATCGGTTTTGGCATGGGCGAAACCACCGCGGCAATCGCCGCCGCGCATCCCGAAAACGATTACCTCGGCATCGAGGTCCACACGCCGGGCGTCGGCGGCCTACTCAAGCTGATCGGCGAAAAAGAATTATCCAACGTGCGCATCATTCAGCACGACGCGGTCGAAGTGCTAAAGCACATGCTCGCGCCGGCAGTGCTGACCGGCATCCATATTTTCTTTCCCGACCCGTGGCCGAAAAAGCGCCACCACAAGCGGCGTCTGATCCAGCCCGCGTTCGTCTCGCTGCTCGCCAGCCGCATGCGACCGGGCGCATACTTGCATATCGCGACCGACTGGCAGGAATATGCCGAACAGGTATTGGAAGTGTTAAGCGCCGAACCATTGCTGGTGAATACCGCGCGCGATTACGCGCTGCGGCCTGAGTACCGGCCGCTGACCAAGTTCGAGCGGCGCGGATTGAAGCTCGGACACGAAGTGTGGGATGTTGTGTTTAGACGAAACAAAGCTTAATCAGAAATATATTTATACACCCGATCAAATTATTTCGCCCTCAAAATGGCTGACGTTAAAAAATTAGGAAGTGGCAAGCGAAAAATTATCTTAGCACTGACGATCTTGATGCTTGTTCTGGAAGTGGGAGTAAACGCGGCACCTACAGTTGACACCGCTAAAAGTGCAATTGCTATCGCGAAGGAGGTATGTCGCGGCAAAGCTGATTCGTCTCTGAAGTGGCAAGCTGACTTTGACGAAACGAGTAGAACCTGGTCAGCATCTACAATGCCAAGCCTCCAAAAGAGCGGTGATCCGCTTTGGGTGGTAGAGGTTCCCGTTAATGGAGCACCCCCATCCTCCTGCCGTCAAAGCCTTTATGAACTCCTTATAGTACCCAAGGACCACACACCAATTATTAAACCCAATGGCTCCTGAAAAAATTAAAGTCCGGGTCACCGAAAGCGGCCAGTTGATGGATGTCGTGGTGCTCAACAAGCGCGCCGACCACATCGAGGTGGTGCTCGGCGAGGGCGTGCACAGCGTCAAATGCCAGCTGACGCCGACGCGCAACGGGCTTGCCTATTCCGGCAGCGTGATGGGGCGCGAGATCGTCTATGAGCGCAGCCGCGAGCAGGTGCAGGCTGACATCGACAAACTGAATCCGGCGCTGCGCAGATCGAGCCGGCGCTGATGCGCCGGAAAGCGGCGGCGTTTCCTAAAGCACTTTCGCTTCCGCCCGCGTTTCGGGCAGAAAGATTTGCAACAGATCGTTCAGAAAGCGCCGGCCGAGCGGGGTCGGCGCGATGCGCTGATGGTCGCGCGTGATCAGCCCTTTCCTTTCCGCCTGCTCCAGCGGCTTCGTCACCGCGGTCAGCGGCAGACCGGCGCGTTCCTCGAACAGCGCGACCGGAAAACCGTTGCCAAGCCGCAATGCGTTCATCATGAATTCGAAGCCGATGTCGTCTGCGGCGACGTCGTGCTGCTGCTGAACCGCATCGCCGGCCAGCGCGTTTTCCATGTACTGCTTCGGCGATTTGTGGCGCGCCTGGCGCACGACCCTGTCCGCAAATGACAGCTTGCTGTGCGCGCCGGCGCCGATGCCGAGATAGTCGCCGAACGTCCAGTAATTCAGGTTGTGCCGCGACTGCCTGCCCGGTTGCGCGAATGCCGACGTTTCGTAGTGGCGATAACCCGCATTCGTCAACATCTCTTCGATCATTTCCTGCACGGGCAACGTGACGTCGTCATCAGGCAGCGACGGCGGATGGCGATAGAAATAGGTATTCGGCTCGACCGTCAGGTGATAAACGGAAAGGTGCGGCGGCGCAAACGCCAGCGCGGCCTCGATGTCGGCGCGCGCCTCTTCGACCATCTGCTGAGGCAGGCCGTACATCAGATCGAGATTGAAATTGTCGAAATTCGCGCGCGCGATGTCGATCGCGGCGTGTGCCTCGCGGTCATCGTGAATGCGTCCGAGCGCCCGCAGATGCTGCGGATTGAAACTCTGGATGCCGAGCGACAGCCGGTTGACGCCGGCCTCGCGGAAGCCGCGGAACTTCTCCGCCTCGGCAGTGCCGGGGTTCGCCTCCAGCGTAATCTCTGCGTCCGCCGCGAGCGGCAGGCGCGCGCGTACCGCGCCGAGGATGCGTTCGATGCCATCCGCCGAAAATACGCTCGGCGTGCCGCCGCCGAAGAACACGGTGTAGACCTTGCGCCCCCAGATCAGCGGCAGCGCCGCTTCGAGATCGGCGATCAGCGCGTCGATATAGCACGCTTCCGGAATTTTGCCGCGGATTTCGTGCGAGTTGAAATCGCAATACGGGCATTTGCGTACGCACCACGGAATATGGATGTACAGGGACAGCGGCGGCAGCGCGCGTAAATGCGGTGAAAGGTGAAGAATGAAGGGTGAAGGAAGAACTTTATTGTCGGCGTTCATTGCAACTCGCGCTGCGATCGCAAGCGCGCCACGAGCGCGGCGAGCGCCTGACCGCGATGGCTGATGCGGTTTTTTTCTTCGGGTTTGAGTTCGGCGCCGGTCCTGCCCAGTTCCGGTACCCAGAACAACGGGTCGTAGCCGAAACCGCCGCTGCCGCGTGGCGCGCGTGCGATTTCGCCGTGCCATTCGCCCTCGCCGATCAGCGGCTGCGGATCGTCGGCGTGGCGCAGCAGCACCACCGCACAACAGTAATGCGCACGACGGTCGCTTTTATCGGCAAGCAGTTCGAGCAGCTTGCGGTTGTTGCGCTCGTCCTGCGCCTCGCGGCCGCCGGCCGGCCCGTCCGCGAAGCGCGCCGAACGCACGCCCGGCGCGCCGCCCAGCGCATCGACGCAGATGCCGGAATCGTCGGCCAGCGCCAGCAGACCGGTCTGGCTGCTCGCGTGACGCGCCTTGGCCAGCGCGTTCTCGATGAAAGTATCGTGCGGCTCGTCGGCCTCGGAGACGCCAAGCGCGGACTGCGGCACGATTTCAATGTCGAGCGGCGCGAGCAACGCGGCGATTTCGTTGAGCTTGCCGAGGTTGTTCGACGCAATGACGATTTTTTTCATGGGACTAATTTACCGCAGAGACGCAGAGGCGCGGAGAACACTAAAGACAGAGACCTTCCAGCCACAGAGATCACAGAGGACACCGAGAAAAAGCGAAAAACTGCGACAGTTCTGGATTTGAGGGGTACCTCTGTGGGCTCTGTGTCCTCTGTGGCCGTTTTTTTGCCTTTCCCTGCATCCTGTTTTCTCCGCGCCTCTGCGTCTCTGCGGTTCAGTTCTGCTGTAACGCCATTTTCTGTACGGCGATCAGTTGCTGGATGCCCTTGGTTGCGAGATCGAGCATCGCATCGAGTTCGGCGCGCAAGAACGGCGCGCCTTCGGCGGTGCCCTGCACTTCGATCAGCCCGCCATCACCGGTCATCACCACATTCATATCGGTGTCGCACGCCGAGTCCTCGGCGTAGTCGAGATCGAGCACCGGCGTCCCCTCGTAAACCCCGACCGACACTGCCGCGACGAAATCGCGGATCGGCGTCGCGGCGATCATTTTTTTCTTCAGCATGAAATCCGCCGCGTCATGCACGGCGACGAATGCGCCGGTGATGGCTGCAGTGCGGGTGCCGCCGTCGGCCTGGATCACATCGCAATCGACGTGCAGCGTGCGCTCGCCGATTTTTTCAAGGTCGACGACCGCGCGCAGCGCGCGCCCGATCAGGCGCTGGATTTCCTGGGTGCGGCCGCTCTGTTTGCCGCGCGCCGCCTCGCGGTCGCTGCGGGTATGAGTCGAGCGCGGCAGCATTCCGTACTCGGCGGTCAGCCAGCCCTGGCCCTTACCTTTCAGGAACGACGGCACCTGGTCGAGCACGCTGGCGGTGCAGATCACCCGCGTGTCGCCGCATTCGATCAGCACCGAACCTTCGGCGTGCCGCGTGTAACGGCGCGTGATGCGGATGGCGCGCAATTCGCCGGGCTGACGCTGACTTGGTCGCATAAGTCTCCCTGTGCTATCTTCCAAGCGTTATATTTTACCTTCAACCCTCCATCCCCCGTTCCGCACGCGATCCCATGATTTACAGCATGACCGGATATGCAAGCGTGATGCGCGACATCGGCGCGGCGACGCTCAGCGTCGAGCTGCGCTCGGTCAACCACCGCTATCTCGATGTGCAGTTCCGCGTTCCCGAGGAAGTGCGGCCGTTCGAGTCCGGGCTGCGCGAAATGGTGGTGGCGCGCGTCCAGCGCGGCAAGGTCGAATGCCGGATCGGCCTCGGCGCCGCGGCCGGCGCGCAGAAGAGCTTCGAACTCAACCCCGAAACGCTGAGGCAGCTGCGCGCGCTGAGCGAACAGCTGCGTCTCGCCTGGCCGAGCGTGGCCGGCCTGACCGCGGACGACATCCTGCACTGGCCGGGCGTGCTCGGCTCGGATACGCTGGCCGCGGAGCAGCTGCGCGACGCCTGCTTTGATGCGCTGCGCGCGGCGCTCGATGAATTTTCCGCGGCGCGCGCGCGCGAGGGCGAGCGGCTCGCGGCGGTGCTGGCCGAGCGCGCCGCAGCGATGGAAAAGCTGGTGGCGGGGGTCGCGCCGCGCATGCCGCAGGTGATCGCCACGTTCCGCGACAAACTCGCGGCGCGGCTGCGCGAAGCGATGGCGGGCGGCGACGACGAGCGCGTGCGCCAGGAAATCGCGCTGTTCGCCAGCCGCATCGATGTCGATGAGGAGTTGTCGCGGCTGGCCGCACACCTCGGCGAAGTAAAGCGTGTGCTGGCCGCCGGCGGCGCCGCCGGCAAACGGCTCGATTTCCTGATGCAGGAGCTGAATCGCGAGGCCAACACGCTGGCCTCCAAGTCCGCCGATCTCGAAGTCACCAACGTTGCGCTCGAGCTGAAGCTGCTGATCGAGCAGATGCGCGAACAGATCCAGAATATCGAATGAGCGGCAACTTGTTCATCGTATGCGCGCCGTCGGGCGGCGGCAAGACCAGTCTGGTCGCCGAGCTGCTGAAGGCCGATCCCCGGGTCAAGCTGTCGATCTCGTATACGACGCGCCCGCCGCGCCCGGGTGAGGCGCACGCGCGCGACTACCATTTCGTCAGCGAGGAACAATTCCGGAAACTTGTCGAGCAGGACGAGTTGCTCGAACACGCGCTGGTGCACGGCCATTGCTACGGCACCTCGCGCAGCTGGGTCGCCGAGCGCCGCGACGCCGGCGACGACATCCTGCTCGAAATCGACTGGCAGGGCGCGGCGCAGATCAGGAAGCTGATCCCGGAGGCGGTCGGTATCTTCATCCTGCCGCCGTCGTTCGAAACGCTGGTGGCGCGGCTCAACAAGCGCGCGCAGGACGCGCCGGACGTGATCGCGCGGCGGCTGGCCGCGGCGCGCGAGGAGATCGGCCATGCCGGGGAGTTCGACTATGTTATTATCAACAGCGATTTCGAGGAGGCGGTGCGCGACCTGATCGCGATCGTCCGCGCCGAACGGCTGCGCAGCGACGCCCAGCTCGCCCGCCACCACCCACCGACCAACCGGATGAAATAGGAACAACATGGCACGCATCACCGTCGACGACTGCCTGAAAGTCGTCCCCAACCGCTTCGAACTGACCCTCGCCGCGACCTACCGCGCGCGCCAGTTGATCAACGGCGCCGCGCCTGCAGTCGATGCCAACCGCGACAAGCCGACCGTGATCGCGCTGCGCGAGCTGGCGGCCGGCAAATACGGGGCGGAAATCCTCTCCCGAACCCCGGCCTGATCCCGGCCGGTTGCGGTTTTGCGGGCTGTCCCGATATATGGGATAGTGAGCCTTATGCTGCAACCGATCGCACAGACCGCGACCACGCTGTTCAAGGAATGGTCCAGCTATCTCAAGCCGGAGGACGTCGAACGGCTGGAGACCGCCTACCATTTCAGCGAGGTCGCGCATAACGGCCAGTACCGCGAATCGGGCGACCCCTACATCTCGCATCCGCTGGCGGTCGCCAACATTCTCGCCCAGCTGCATCTCGACTCGCAGGCGCTGACCGCCGCGCTGCTGCACGACGTGGTCGAGGATACCGCCGTCACCAAGGCAGAAATCGGCGAACGCTTCGGCAAGCCGGTGGCCGAACTGGTGGACGGCGTCTCCAAACTCGACAAGATCGAATTCGAGACGCAGGAGGAGGCGCAGGCCGAGAACTTCCGCAAGATGCTGCTGGCGATGGCGCGCGACGTGCGCGTGATCCTGATCAAGCTCGCCGACCGCCTGCACAACATGCGCACGCTCGACGCAGTGCCGGCGCCGAAGCGCCGCCGCATCGCGCGCGAGACCCTCGACATCTACGCGCCGATCGCCAACCGGCTCGGCCTCAACGCGATCTTCCAGGAGCTCGAAGACCTGAGCTTCCGCCATCTCTACCCGCTGCGTTATCAGGCGCTGTCGAAGGCGGTGCGCGCGGCCAGCGGCAACCGCCGCGAAGTCGTCGGCAAGATTCAGGAGGCGATCGAGAGGCGCCTGCGCCAGGAACGCGTCGATGCCGTGGTGCAGGGCCGCGCCAAGAACCTCTACAGCATCTACCGCAAGATGCGCGACAAACACCTGTCGTTCGCCAACGTGCTCGACGTGTTCGGTTTCCGCGTCGTCGTCGCCGACGTGCCGTCGTGCTATCTCGCGCTCGGCGCGCTGCACGCGCTCTATAACCCGATTCCCGGCAAGTTCAAGGACTACATCGCGATTCCCAAGGCCAACGGCTACCAGTCGCTGCACACCACGCTGTTCGGGCCGTTCGGCGCGCCGGTCGAGGTGCAGATCCGCACCCGCGAGATGCACAAGATCGCCGAGGCCGGCGTCGCCTCGCACTGGCTGTACAAAAGTTCCGACACCTCGTTCAGCGAACTGCAAAAGAAGACCCACCAGTGGCTGCAGAGCCTGCTCGAAATCCAGTCCGAAAGCGGCAACTCGGCGGAATTTCTGGAACACCTGAAAGTCGACCTGTTTCCGAGCGAAGTCTACGTGTTCACGCCGAAAGGAAAAATCCTCGCGCTGCCGCGCGGCGCGACCACGGTCGATTTCGCCTACGCGGTGCACACCGACATCGGCAACTGCTGCGTCGCCGCGCGCATCAACAGCGAGCTGGTGCCACTGCGCACCGAGCTGAAGAACGGCGACCGCGTCGAGATCATCACCGCGACCTACGCCAAGCCCAACCCGCTGTGGCTGAACTTCGTCGCCACCGCCAGGGCGCGTTCGCAGATCCGGCATTTCCTGAAGACCACGCAGTACCGCGAGTCGGCGCGGCTCGGCGAACGGCTGCTGAACCAGGCGCTGAGCGCGTTCCAGTCGGAGATCGCGCGTGTCAGTTCCGAACAGTGGGACAAACTGCTGAAGGACACCGGCGCCAAATCGCGCACCGAAATCCTGGCCGACATCGGCCTCGGCAAACGGCTCGGTATCGTCGTCGCGCGCCGCCTGCTGTCGCTCGGCGACGCGCAGCGCAGCGAACCCAAGTCCGGCGCGCCGATCGTGATCCGCGGTTCGGAAGGCATGGCGGTGCAGTTCGCCCAGTGCTGCAAACCGATTCCCGGCGATCCGATCATCGGCATCATCAACAAGGATCAGGGCATGATGGTGCATACCCACGACTGTCCGCTGATCGCCAAGCTGCGCGCCGACCCCGACAAGTTGTTCGACGTCGAATGGGCGACCGACACCAAGAAACTGTTCGACGTCAGCATCCGGCTGATGGTCATCAACGAGCGCGGCGTGCTCGCCAAAGTCGCCGCCGAAATCGCGGAGGCCGGATCCAACATCGACAACGTCGCGGTCGACCCCGATCAGGGCGACCGCTACGCAACGATGAATTTCACGCTGCAGGTATCGAACCGGATGCATCTCGCGCAGATCATGCGCGCGCTGCGCCGCATCCCGCAGGTCATCCGCATCACCCGCATCAAAAACTGACAGCCGGTATTCTTCGGCGGCCGGCCAGCAGCGGCCCCATCACTGCAGCTGCGGTGGCGCGGACGGCCGCTGACGCTGACGAAAGCCTCCGCGCATTCCGCCCATGGGCGGAGCGCCGCCGGCATCGGCGGAATAGAGCTGCGGCAACGTCCCGGCAAGACGCTGGTCGGCGACGGTTTTCTGCTCGCTGTTCAGACCGGCGTAAAGCGACTTGGCGGCGACCGCGATGTCCTCCATCGCGGTCAGACGGTCGCGCGCGGTGTTCACCTGCTGATCGATCTTCTGCAATGCGGTCTGATTTTCCGGCGGCGCGGCGGGATGTGCGTTGATGTCGGTCATCAACGCCCTGACCTTGTCCTCGTACGCCTGCCACGCGGCTTCCTGCTCCGGCGTCAGCTTCAGCGCCTCCTTCAGGCGATCGAGCCGCGCCTGGAAATCCCGCGCCAGCGCGTTCTGAAAGGAATCGCCGCGCTCCTGCGGAGCGCCGCCCGGCCCGCCCTCGTCGCGCCGATCACCGCCGAACTGCGCCCAGACCTGGGCGGCAAACAGCAACGCCGCCAGCAGAGTTGTCACTTTCATCACCGTCTTCATTTCGTCCCCCCGCATCAACTGTCGTTGCCCGTCCGAAAGGTTAACAAACCCATCAGCTTCACGCGGCGTGCCGTTGCATTTATTTACAGTTTCACAGAACAACAAAAAAGGCTTGCCAGCCCCCGTTTCGAATGTCGGCGCTCTCCGTAGCCGGCCTGGATGCCGCTCAATGGATCGAAAATCCGCGGTTTGATTGAAAAACCATCTGGTTTTGCCGATATATTCGAATACTATGCCGCATGACTGGCCGCTGATATGGGCGTAACATTTTGCAAAAGGGGTGGAATGTCCCACAAAGACGCGGACGGGATAAATCAACACGCAGACTGCGTAAAACAATGAGTAAACGCATCGCTGTGGCTCTCACGCTGATCGTGGCATTGCTCGCAATTGCTGCGCCTATACTGTTCGCGCTTTATCTCGCCAATAAACAAGCGCGTAAAACAGAGATAAATCACGCGCTTTATTACGCGCAAGACGTGCTGCGGCGATCGGACAGCACCGCAGATCAAATTCGCGATGGCATCAGGAAATTGCGCGTGTCGCATTCTGCCGATCCTTGCTCCGTCGAGAACGTCAATATCATGCGGCAGATCGATCTTTCGTCCATTTACATCCAGGCTGTCGGTTATATATCCGACGACCGGATGGTGTGCTCTTCATTGGGAAAGGTGACCATACCGAAGTTCCCAGTCGGCCCCGTGGATTACATCACACCCTCTGGCGCCAAAGTACGGTTCAACGTGAAGATGCCGTTCGATAACGACAACACTTATCTGGTGATCGAGCAGGACGGTTTTGCGGCGGTCATTCACAGAAACCTGCCCATTGATGTGAACCAGTCGGAGCCGGATCTGTCGGTTGCCCTGTTCGCCAATCCGGGAGGGCTCACTTATGCTTCCCGCGGCTTCATCGATCCGGCGTGGGTCAATGTGCTGCAAGGTCGTCGTGGCGAAGCCACCTTTATATCCGGCGGTTATATCGTCGCCGTGCTCGCCTCGAACACCCATTTTGTCGCCGCCATTGCCGCCTTTCCCGTGTCCCATCTCTATGACCAGACCCGCTCCTTCGCGAAAGTACTGGTGCCGGTCGGGTTCGTGGCGGGAATCGTGCTCGCGCTTGCCATCTCTTATCTGGCCCGCTTGCAACTGGCGCTGCCCGGTGTCATCAAGACGGCGTTGAAGCGCGGCGAGTTCTTCCTCGTCTATCAGCCGGTGGTTGATCTGCAAACGGGGAAATGGGCCGGCGCGGAAGCGCTGATCCGCTGGCGGCGCCCGAATGGCGAGATGGTGCGCCCCGATCTTTTCATTCCGGCCGCCGAAGACAGCGGTTTGATTCAACGCATTACCGAGCGTGTGGTGCAGCTTATTTCCCATGACGCAGTCGGTCTGTTCGAGCGGCACCCGGATTTTCATATCGGTTTCAACCTCTCTTCGGCGGACCTGCACGCCGAAGCCACCATCGAACTGCTGCGCCGCCTGTCGGATGCAACCAAGGCCGGACCTGGCAATCTGATCGCCGAGGCGACCGAGCGCGGCTTCATTAAACCCGAAACAGCAAAGAAGACCATTCACGAAATACGTGCAGTCGGCGTCCACGTCGCGATTGACGATTTTGGTACTGGCTACTCGAGTCTCGCTTCTCTGGAGAGTTTGGAACTCGATTACCTGAAGATCGATAAATCGTTTGTCGACACCATCAACACCGACACGCCGACCAGCCATGTGGTGCTGCATATCATCGAAATGGCAAAATCGCTGAACCTCAAGATGGTCGCGGAGGGCGTCGAGACTGAGGCGCAGGCGCAATTCCTGCGCGAGCGCGGCGTGCAGTTCGCCCAGGGTTGGCTGTTCGGGAAACCGATGCCGTTCGCGGACCTCATCACGGGGTGGTCAGGCATGAAAGGTACGGCCAGGGAGGCGGCATGAAAGTCATATTCGATGGGTTCTGTCTTTTATCAACGCTGACGATTCTGCTCGCATTGAGCGCCCCCGCATTCAGTGACCCCTACCGCTCCCTTTTGATCACCCACCCCAAAAATGAGGCGACCGTTCACGACAACAGCGGTAACGTACGGGTGACCGTGAAAATAGCGCCGGCGCTGCGCAGCGACCGCGGCGACTGGATTGAAATCCTGCTGGACGGAAATTCGGTGGCGAAACTGCAGGACACGCATTTCCCGCTGACCGGCGTCGAACGCGGCGAACATACACTGTCCGCGCGGGTAATCAACGGCGACGGCACCGTCGCCATCACGTCCGCGCCGATCACGCTCTACATGTGGCAGGCTTCGCGGCTTTTCCCCAGCCGCAAAGCCAAATAACAGCGATAGAGGAAAAAATTGGTAGGCCTGACCTGTCCTGAAATTCCTGATCCAGGTTGAAAGTCCCTAAACTAACCGAAATAGGAGACTTTGACCATGGCTCGGAAACGTTACACCGCGGAAGAAATCATCCACAAGCTGCGTGAAGCTGACGTGCTGTTGTCCCAGG
>DATKOF010000010.1:0-59687 GCA_035524795.1 Burkholderiales bacterium | reverse complement strand
TACACGCTGACCCCGGATGCTGCGATGCTGAAACAGGATGCTCTAATTATTAACAAGCTGGGGCTGCATGCACGCGCATCGGCCAAGCTGACCCAGACCGCCTCGCGCTATCCCTGCGAAGTGTGGCTGGCGCGCAACGGTCGCCGCGTCAACGCCAAGAGCATCATGGGCGTGATGATGCTGGCCGCCGCCAAGGGCGCGACCATCGGCATCGAAATAGACGGCCGCGACGAAGAAGCGGCGATGAATGCCGTGACCGCCCTGATCGCCGACCGCTTCGGCGAAGGCGAATAAAACCCGGGTTCCCGGACATGCGTTGAGCTGGAGCCCGCTTGTGGGTAACCTACACCTCAATCACCCGCGTTTGACCCACGACCTATGAGTTTCAGCATGCACGGCGTTCCGGTGTCCGGCGGCATCGCCATCGGGCGCGCGCATCTTCTGTCGCGCACCGGACTCGAGGTCGCGCATTACGTGATCCCCAGGAAACAGGCCGCCGCCGAAATCGCACGTTTCGAGGCCGCGCTCGCCACGGTGCAGCAGGAGCTGAAGGAACTGCGCGCGCAGATTCCGCCCAACGCCCCCCAGGAGTTCGGCGCCTTTCTCGATCTGCACCTGATGATCCTCAACGACGCGACGCTGTCGAAAGCCCCGCGCGACATCATCGCAACCGAACGCTGCAACGCGGAGTGGGCGCTCAAGGTGCAGACCGACGCGTTGCTGGAGCAGTTCAACGAGATCGAGGACGGCTATCTGCGCGAGCGCAAGTCGGACGTGATACAGGTCGCCGAACGCGTGATGAAAAATCTGCTCGGACAGCCGGGTTACTCGCCGGTGTCCGACAGCGGGGAAGGCCTGATCCTGGTCGCGCACGACCTGTCGCCGGCCGACGTGATCCAGTTCAAGCAGCACCGCTTCGCGAGCTTCATCACCGATCTCGGCGGCACCACGTCGCACACCGCGATCGTCGCACGCAGCCTGAACATCCCCTCGGTCGTGGCGCTGCATCACGCGCGGCAACTGATCGTGGAGAACGATCTGCTGATCGTCGACGGCACGCTGGGCATGGTGGTGGTCGACCCCGACCCGCACACGCTCGAGGAATACCGGCAGCGCCAGCATCAATGGGAGCTTGAGCGCAAAAAACTGCGGCGGCTGCGCGACACGCACGCGGTCACCCTCGACCGCGTCGCGGTCGAGCTGCAGGCCAATATCGAGCTGCCCGAAGATGTCGGGCGGGCGCGGGAAAGCGGGGCCGCCGGCATCGGGCTGTTCCGCACCGAGTTCCTGTTCCTGAACCGCGACGATTCCCCCGGCGAAGATGAACAGTTCGAAGCGTACCGCAAGGTGGTGCGCGGCATGAACGGGCTGCCGGTCACGATCCGCACCTACGATCTGGGCGCCGACAAGCAGGTCAACCCCGACCGTGCCGCCGTCGCTTCGGCGCTCGGCCTGCGCGCAATCCGGCTCTCGCTGAATGAGCCGGACATGTTTCTGGTCCAGCTGCGCGCGATCCTGCGCGCGTCGCACTACGGGAAGACGAAAATCCTGGTCCCGATGCTGATGAGTGTGCCGGAAATCAACCAGACGCTCGGCCATGTCGCGCGCGCGAGGCAGGATCTCGATGACCGCCGCGTTCCCTACGATAAAGGCATCGAGATCGGCAGCATGATCGAGATCCCGGCGGCGGCGCTGGCGCTGCGCGCGTTCATCAGGAAACTCGCTTTCCTGTCGATCGGCACCAACGACCTGATCCAGTACACGCTCGCGATTGACCGCACCGACGACACGGTGTCGCATCTTTACGATCCGCTGCACCCGGCCGTGCTGCGGCTGATCGCGCATGTCATCAAAACCGCCAGCGCAGCCGGCAAACCGATCGCGGTATGCGGCGAGATGGCCGGCGATCCGCAACTGACGCGATTGCTGCTCGGCTTCGGGCTGCGCCAGTTTTCGATGCACCCGGCGCGCCTGCTCGAAGTCAAGCAGCAGATCCTGCGGTCCAACCTCGGGAAAATCGGCCAGCAGGCGAAAAAAATGCTGCGCACCGAAGATCCGGACAAGCTGCATTCGCTGCTGGCGAAGCTCAACGCCTGATTTGACAACCCGCGTGGTGGCGGGCTAATGTTGCCGTCAGCAATCGCGCCGATTTGATTTCAGCTTGCGGGCGCCTAGAGCCCTGACATGAAGGAACACATGTCAGGAACTCTTAATAAATCCGGCTAAAGAGATGAA
The DNA here is from genome assembly GCA_035524795.1 of Burkholderiales bacterium. GTDB lineage: Bacteria > Pseudomonadota > Gammaproteobacteria > Burkholderiales > SG8-41 > DATKOF01. The sequence goes on along the minus strand of DATKOF010000010.1, from coordinate 57,452 downwards.
ACTTCTCCAACCCGGTGTCGCGCAAGCGCATCGGGTTTTGCATTTTATGGACGATACACAGACAGCATCGGTTGGCATCGTGACGCCGCAGCGCGCGCGCTTCACGCAGCCGCTCGCGCTGCGCTGCGGTGCGACGCTCGCCGATTACGAGCTGGTCTACGAAACCTACGGCACGCTGAACGCGGCCGGATCGAACGCGATTCTGGTATGCCATGCGTTATCGGGCTCGCACCACGTCGCGGGCCGCTACGCCGGCGATCCGAAAGACAGCGGCTGGTGGAGCAATATCGTCGGCCCCGGCAGACCGCTCGACACCGAGCGCTTCTTCATCGTCGGCGTCAACAATCTCGGCGGCTGCCACGGTTCGACCGGGCCGGCGACGGTCAACCCCACGACCGGCAGGCCGTGGGGCGCCGATTTCCCGCTGGTCGCAGTGGTCGACTGGGTGCACGCGCAGGCGCAGCTCGCCGACCGCCTCGGCATCGATGCCTGGGCCGCGGTCATCGGCGGCAGCCTCGGCGGCATGCAGGCGCTGCGCTGGACCATCACCTATCCGGAGCGCATCCGCCACGCACTGGTGATCGCCGCCGCGCCGAAGCTGACCGCGCAGAACATCGCGTTCAACGACGTCGCGCGCCAGGCGATCCTGACCGACCCCGATTTCCACGGCGGCCATTATTACGAGCACGGCGTGGTGCCGCGGCGCGGCCTGCGGCTGGCGCGCATGCTCGGCCACATCACCTACCTGTCGGATGATGCGATGGCGGCCAAATTCGGCCGCGAACTGCGCGAAGGCGAGTTGCACTTCCATTTCGGCATCGAATTCGAGATTGAATCCTATCTGCGCTATCAGGGCGACAAGTTTGCCGACAGCTTCGATGCCAATACCTATCTGCTGATGACGAAAGCGCTCGATTATTTCGATCCGGCGCGCGAAGCCGACGGCGACCTCTCCGCAGCGATGGCCAGAGCGCGCTCGGAATTCCTGGTCGTTTCATTCACCACCGACTGGCGTTTCAGCCCGGCGCGCTCGCGCGAGATCGTCAAGGCGCTGCTCGACAATCATCTCGACGTTTCGTACGCGGAAATCACCTCACCGCACGGCCACGATTCCTTCCTGATGGAAGACGCGCACTATCACGCGCTGCTGCGCAGCTATCTGGAGAACATCAAGTTATGATCGCCCCGCTGCTCGGCCGCGCCGATTTCGCCGCGATCGCCGGCTGGGTGCGGCCCGGCGCGCGCGTGCTCGATCTCGGTTGTGGCGACGGCACACTGCTCAAGCATCTCGCCGAGCAGCGCGGCGCCTCCGGCTATGGCGTCGAGATCAATCGCGACGACATGCTCGCCTGCATCCGGCGCGGCGTCAACGTGATCCAGGGCGACATCGAACGCGGGCTGTCCGATTTCGCCGACGGTTCGTTCGATTATGTGATCCTGTCGCAGACGCTGCAGGCGGTAAAAAACAGCGAGTACGTGGTGCGGGAAATGCTGCGTGTCGGCCGCCAGGGCATCGTCACGTTTCCGAACTTCGGCTACTGGCGCAACCGGCTGCAGGTCATGCTCGGTCGCATGCCGGTGTCGGACAACCTGCCTTACAACTGGTATGACACGCCGAACATCCATCTGTGCACGGTCGCCGACTTCGAGAACTTCTGCGCGGGACACGGCGTGCGCATCCTCGAGCGCATCGTGATCCGCGACGGCGGCGCAGTATCGTTGTTGCCCAATCTGCTCGGCAGTCTCGCCGTTTACCGTTTCGAGCGCGGCGAGGCGTGACGGCCGGCGCCCGCGAAACGTGGCGGCAGGCGCTGTTCAGCCGGCGCATGCTGATCTGCGTGTTCACCGGGTTCAGTTCGGGACTGCCGCTCTACACGCTGGTTTCGCTGGTGCCGGCGTGGCTAGGCTCCGAGCATGTCGATCTCAAGTCGATCGGCCTGTTCACGCTGATCCAGCTCCCATATGTGTGGAAATTCCTGTGGTCGCCGCTGCTCGACCGCTATGCGTTCGGCGGCTTCGGCCGGCGGCGCAGCTGGATGCTGGTCACTCAACTCGCGCTGCTTGCCACAATCGCGCTGTTCGGCGCGCTCAGTCCGGCGCAAAACCTGTGGGCCATCGCCGGGCTCGCGCTGGCGGTCGCGCTGTTCGGCGCAACGCAGGACATCGCGCTCGACGCCTACCGCCGTGAAATCCTGACCGACGCCGAACTCGGCCTCGGCAATGCAGTCCACGTCAACGCCTACCGCATCGCCGGACTGGTGCCCGGTTCACTCGCATTGGTGCTGGCCGACCACCTGCCGTGGAGCGGCGTCTATCTGGTGACCGCGCTGTTCATGCTGCCGGGCATCGCGATGACATCGATGGTCGGCGAACCGGAAGCCGGCGATCATCCGCCGCGGACGCTGCGTGCGGCGGTGGTCGAACCGTTCCGCGAATTCATCGCGCGCGCCGGCTGGCGCGCGGCGCTGCTGACGCTCGCCTTCATCTTCCTTTACAAGCTCGGCGACAGTATGGCGACCGCGCTGGCGACGCCGTTTTATCTCGACCTTGGGTTTACCAAGTCCGAAATCGGCCTGATCGCCAAGAATGCCGGGCTGTGGCCGAGCGTGCTCGGCGGCCTGCTCGGCGGATTGTGGATGGTGCGGCTCGGCATCAACCGCGCGCTGTGGCTGTTCGGCGCGGTGCAGATGATTTCGATCCTTGGCTTCGCGGCATTGAGCCAGTTGCCCGGCGATCGTCTTGCGCTCGCCGCCGTGATCGGCTTCGAGGCGCTCGGCGTCGGCCTCGGCACCGTCGCACTGGTCGCGTTCATCGCGCGCGCGACCCATCCGCTCTACACCGCGACCCAGTTCGCGCTGTTCACCAGCCTGTCTGCAGTGCCGCGCGTCATCTTCAACGCGGGTACCGGCTGGATCGTCGAACGCATCGGCTGGTTCGATTTCTTCCTGCTGTGCGCGCTGCTCGCGCTGCCTGGCATGGGCCTGTTGCTCAAGATCGCGCCATGGAACGAAAATCAATCGGGCACGTAGTCGTAGTCGATCGTCAACGGCGCGTGATCTGAAAACCGTTCCTCTTTATAAATCTTCGTCCTGACCGCACGCGCAGCGATGCCGGGCGTCGCGATCTGGTAATCGATGCGCCAGCCGACATTCTTCGCCCACGCTTGGCCGCGGTGGCTCCACCAGGTATAGCTCGCGTCCGTCGTGTCCGGATGCAGGCGGCGGTAGACATCGACCCAGCCCAGTTCGTCGAACACCTTTGTCAGCCACGCGCGCTCTTCGGGCAGGAAACCCGAATTCTTCCGGTTGCCGCGCCAGTTCTTGAGATCGATCTCCTTTTGCGCGATGTTCCAGTCGCCGCACAGGATGAATTCGCGCTTTTCCAGGCGCAGCGCTTTCAGGTGTGGGTAGAACACGTCCATGAATCTGAATTTCATCGCCTGCCGGTGCGCGCCGCTCGACCCCGACGGCAGATAGACCGAGATCACCGACAGCTTGCCGAAATCGGCGCGCAGATAGCGGCCCTCGGCGTCGAATTCGCGGACACCCAGCCCTTCGACCACGCGGTCGGGTTCGCGCTTCGAGTAGAGCGCGACGCCGCTGTAGCCTTTCTTCTCCGCATAATGGAAATGGCCGCACAGTGCGCCGCACGCGAGCATGGCCTGGTCCATGTCCGGCGATTGGGCCTTCAGTTCCTGCGCACAGAAGACGTCGGCTTTCTGGCGCGCCAGCCATGCGAACAGGCTCTTCCTGGCCGCCGCGCGGATGCCGTTGAGGTTGAGGGTGATTACACGTAACATAACGCGTCACCAGCTTTGTCTATTCCGTCCGCTTTCATATGCCGGCCTCCTACAAGCGCGAATTCATCCAGTTTGCATTGGCACAGAAAGTGCTCTGTTTCGGGGAGTTCAAGACCAAGGCCGGACGCATGTCGCCGTATTTTTTCAATGCCGGACTGTTCCACGACGGTCACTCGCTGCAGCAACTCGCCGGATTTTACGCGAAGGCGATCCTCGATGTCGGCATCGTGTTCGATCTGCTGTTCGGCCCCGCTTACAAGGGCATCCCGCTGGTCGCGGCGGTCGCGATCGCGCTCGCCGGACAGGGCCGCAACACCGGCTTCAGCTTCAACCGCAAGGAAGCCAAGGATCACGGCGAAGGCGGCAGCATCATCGGCGCGCCGCTCGCCGGCCGCGTGCTGATCGTCGACGACGTGATCTCGGCCGGCACTTCGGTGCGCGAATCGGTCGAGCTGATCCGCGCCGCCGGCGCAACGCCGTGCGGGCTCGCAATCGCGCTCGACCGCATGGAGCGCGGAACAGGGGAATTGTCGGCGGTGCAGGAAGTCGAGCGGCAATACCGGATGCCGGTGGTCAGCATCATCACGCTCGACGATCTGGTCGCCTATCTGCAGACGGAAAAGCAGCACAACCTCCATCTGGAGGCAATCAACCGATACAGGGAGAAATATGGAATCGTCGCTCATGCATAACGTCCGCCTGCCTATGTTTCTGCTGTTGACCGCGCTTGCCGCAACCCCGGCGTCTGCGGCCGGCGGCTCCGGCAAAATCGTGTGCTGGAAAGACAAGACCGGCAAAACCATCGGTTGCGGCGATTCGGTCCCCCCCGAATATCAGGACAACGCCAGCAAGCAGCTCGACAAGCAGGGCATCACCGTCAAGAAGACCGACGCCGCGCTGACGCCGGAGCAGAAGAAGGCGCAGCAGGAAGAACTCGAACGCAAGCAGGAAGAACAGCGCAAGGCCGAAGACCAGCACCGCAAGGACAAGGCGCTGCTCGACACCTTCACCACGCCGCAGGAAATCGACCTCAAGCGCGACCGCGATTTGCAGCTCGCCCAGTCCAACCTCGAGATGCTGCAGTCGAATGTGAAGGCCACCAACGACCGGCTGACGCAAGCGCAAACGCGCGTCGACGGTTACGCCAAAACCAGCAAACCTGTGCCGGACGCGGTCCAGGACGAACTGGACCGGGCCGCTGCCGACAAGACCAAACTGGACCAGCAGATCGCGGCGAAAAAGCAGGAGATCACCGACATCAACCAGAAGTACAGCGATCTCAAGCAGCGCTTCATCCAATTGACCGGCGGCAGTCAGCAGCCGGGGGCGAAAAAATAACTGTGTTCCAGACTCGGCGGAATCATCCGCCGAGTTTTTTCCTGAGCAGTTCGTTGACCTGCGCCGGGTTGGCCTTGCCCTGCGTCGCCTTCATCACCTGACCGACCAGCGCGTTGAACGCCTTCTCCTTGCCGGCCCTGAATTCCTCAACCGATCTCGGATTCGCGGCTAGCACCTGATCGACGATTTTCTCGATTGCGCCGCTGTCGGAAATCTGCCTGAAGCCGTGCTCCTCAATAATAAAATCTATATCCCCTTCCGGATTCTCGTTCCACAGGATACGCAATATCTCTTTAGCGATCTTTGCAGAAACAGTGCCGCCTTTTATTCGATGCATCAATTCCGCCAATTGATGCGGCGTGATTCTAAACTCTGCCGTTGAAGCATCTTCTTTGTTCAACAAACTCGCGACTTCGCCTAATATCCAATTGGCTACCAATTTGGCATCCGGCTTCGCTTTTGCAATATTAATTCCCCGACTCGGTGGTTTGGGAAGTTTTGGCCATTCAGCAGGTTGGGTAGAAACAAACGCTAGAGCATATTCAAAAAAATCTGCCATCACGCCATCACGGGTAAGGGTTGTCGCCTCGTATTTCGTGAGACCATAATCAAGGTGGAAACGATTGGCCATAACTTGTGGCAGCTCAGGCAAATCACATTTTATTTTGTCTATCCATTGCTTCGAAACTTCAAGCGGCGGCAAATCGGGATCGGGGAAGTAGCGATAGTCCATCGCATCTTCCTTGGAGCGCATCGCGCGCGTCTCGCCCTTGTCGGGATCGTAGAGCCGCGTTTCCTGTACCACAGCGCCGCCGTCCTCGATCAGCTCGATCTGGCGCTTTGCTTCGAATTCGATCGCCTGCTCCAGAAAGCGGAACGAGTTGAGGTTCTTGATCTCGCAGCGCGTGCCGAACTTGTCCGAGCCCTGCGGCCGCACCGAAACGTTTGCATCGCAGCGGAACGATCCCTCCTGCATGTTACCGTCGCAGATGCCGATCCAGCGCACCAGCGTATGCAGCGCCTTTGCATAAGCGACCGCCTCCGCCGCCGAACGCATGTCGGGCTCGGAGACGATCTCGAGCAGCGGCGTGCCGGCGCGGTTCAGATCGATGCCGCTCATGCCGTGAAAGTCTTCGTGCAGCGACTTGCCGGCGTCTTCTTCAAGGTGGGCGCGCGCGATGCGGATCGTCTTCTCGGTATCGCCGACGACGATGTTCAGCGTTCCTTTCTCGACGACCGGCAGTTCGTACTGGCTGATCTGGTAGCCCTTCGGCAGGTCGGGATAGAAATAATTCTTGCGCGCGAACACCGAGCGCCGGTTGATCGTCGCGTTGACCGCGAGGCCGAAGCGGATCGCGCGCTCGACCGCGCCTTTGTTCAATACCGGCAGCACGCCGGGCAATGCGATATCCACGGCGCTCGCCTGCGTGTTGGGCGCCGCGCCGAATGCGGTCGCTGCGCCCGAAAATATTTTCGAGGCGGTCGAAAGCTGGGCGTGGGTTTCCAGCCCGATCACGATTTCCCATTTCATACGAATACACCTTCGCCGCGGAGGCGCAGAGGCGCGGAGAACACCCGAATACAAAAACTCTGCGTCTCAGTGTCTCTGCGGTTCATGCCTTTACTTCCGGCGGCACGCGCGTATGCCAATCCGTCGCCTGCTGATATTGATGTGCGGCATTCAGCATGCGCGACTCGGCGAAATAATCGCCGATGATCTGCAGGCCGACCGGCAGTCCCCGGCCGTCGAAACCGCACGGGATCGACATGCCGGGCAGACCGGCCAAGTTGACCGCGATCGTGTAGATGTCCGACAGATACATCTGAACCGGGTCGGCGGATTTTTCACCGATCCTGAACGCGGTGGTCGGGCTGGTCGGGCCGAGGATCACGTCGCACTGTTTGAACGCCTCGATGAAATCATTGGCGATCAGCCGGCGCAGCTTCTGTGCCTGCAGGTAATAGGCGTCGTAATAACCGTGCGACAGCACGTAGGTGCCGATCAGTATCCGGCGCCTGACTTCGGCGCCGAAACCCTGCGCGCGCGTTTTCTTGTACATATCGAGCAGGTCGGAATATTCGGGGGCGCGGTAGCCGTAGCGCACGCCGTCGAAACGCGACAGATTGCTCGATGCTTCCGCCGGCGCCAGCACGTAATAGACCGGTACCGACAAATGCATGTTGGGCAACGATACTTCAACGACAGTCGCGCCGAGCCGCCTGAACTCCGCGATCGCGGCCTCGACCGCGCGCGCGACGTCGGGGGCCACCCCCCCGGCGTCGGCAAAAAATTCCTTCGGCAGGCCGATACGCAGTCCAGCGATGGATTTATCCAGATCGCGCGCATAGTCTTCCGGCGCGCGCTCGAGGCTGGTCGAATCGCGCGCGTCGAAGCCGGCCATCGCATTCAGCAGCAGCGCGAGGTCTTCGGCGCTGCGCGCGAACGGTCCGGCCTGGTCGAGGCTGGAGGCGAAAGCGATCATTCCGTAGCGCGAACACACGCCGTAGGTCGGCTTCAGTCCGCACACGCCGGACAGCGCGGCTGGCTGGCGGATCGAGCCGCCGGTGTCGGTGCCGGTCGCCGCCGGCGCGATGCGCGCGGCGACCGCCGCCGCCGAGCCGCCCGACGAGCCGCCGGGCACCGTCTCGGTATTCCACGGATTGCGCACCGGCCCGTAGAACGAAGTCTCGTTCGACGAGCCCATCGCGAACTCGTCCATGTTGGTCTTGCCGAGCGGCACCATGCCCGCCGCGTCGAAACGTTCGATCACGTGCGCGTCGTACGGCGCGATAAAGTTGTCGAGCATCTGCGAGCCGCAGGTGGTGCGCCAGCCCTTCGCGCAGAAGATGTCCTTGTGCGCGATCGGCACGCCGGTCAGCGGCCCGGCCTCATTTCCGTCCTTGCCTGCGCGCGCAAGCATCGCGTCGGCGGCGCGCGCCCGGGCGAGGGTTTTCTCCTCGTCGAGCGTGATGAAGGCGTTGAGCGTTTTGCCGAGCGTGTTGGCGCGTGCGAGGAAATACTGCGCGACTTCGACGCTCGACACGCGCCGCGCCGCCAGTTCGGCGCCCAACTGCCTGATTGTGAAATTCAGCATTCGAATGCCGGCGGCCGCGCAGCGGCGCCCCGCCCCTATTCGATGACCTTCGGCACCAGATACAGCCCGGCTTCGACCTGCGGGGCGATCGCCTGGAACGCCGCGCGCTGGTCCGGCTCGGTCACCGCATCCTCGCGCAGCCGCAATGTCACGTCGCGCGCGTGCGCCATCGGTTCGACGCCGCGGGTGTCGACCGCCTGCATCTGCTCGATCAGCCCGAAAATGCCGGTCAACTGGGCGAGCGTCCGCTCGCTGTCGCACGGCTCGATTTCGATGCGGGCGAGATGCGCGATACGCGCGACGTCGTCGGGGGAAAACGCCATATATCTATGGAAAAAATCAGGCGCTGTAGGGTATCATATCAAAGCCTGATTCAGGCGATTTTCCTCCATTCGAAAACAGTTATGTTCGGTTTCCTAAACGGCTACTTCAACAACGATCTCGCGATCGATCTCGGCACCGCCAACACGCTGATCTACGTGCGCGGCAGGGGCATCGTGCTCGACGAACCTTCGGTGGTGGCGATCCGCCAGGAAGGCGGGCCCAACGGCAAGAAAGTGATCCAGGAGGTCGGCCTCGCCGCCAAACAGATGCTCGGCCGCACGCCCGGCAACATCACCGCGATCCGCCCGATGAAAGACGGCGTGATCGCCAATTTCACCGTGACCGAACAGATGATCAAGTACTTCATCAAGAAGGTCCACGAGTCGCGGCTGTTCTCGCCGAGTCCGCGCATCATCATCTGCGTGCCGTGCGGTTCGACCCAGGTCGAACGCCGCGCGATCCGGGAGGCGGCGCAAAGCGCCGGCGCCAGCAAGGTGCACCTGATCGAGGAACCGATGGCGGCGGCGATCGGCGCCGACCTGCCGGTCGCCGAAGCGACCGGCTCGATGGTCGTCGACATCGGCGGCGGCACCACCGAAGTCGGCGTGACCGCGCTCGGCGGACTGGTCTATAAGGGCTCGGCGCGCGTCGGCGGCGACAAGTTCGACGAAGCGATCATCAATTACATCCGCCGCAACTACGGGATGCTGATCGGCGAAACCACCGCCGAACAGATCAAGAAGGAGATCGGCTCCGCGTTCCCCGGCTCCGAAGTGCGCGAGAAGGAGGTCAAGGGACGCAATCTGGCCGAAGGCATTCCGCGCAGTTTCACGATTTCGTCGAACGAAATTCTGGAAGCGCTGACCGAGCCGCTGAACAGCATCATCGGCACCGTCAAATCGGCGCTCGAACAGACGCCGCCCGAACTCGCCGCCGACATCGCCGAAAAGGGCATGATGCTGACCGGCGGCGGCGCGCTGCTGCGCGATCTCGACCGGCTGCTGATGGAGGAGACCGGGCTGCCGGTGATCGTCGCCGAGGATCCGCTGACCTGCGTGGTGCGCGGCTCCGGCAAGGCCCTTGAAAACATCGAGAAGCTCGGCAGCATCTTCGCGGATGACTGATCGCAGTGGGAAGTAAGCGTGAGACGTAAGACAGAAAACCGCCGCGTCAGAATTCCCCGCGCCTGATCGTTCCGCCGGCAATGGAACACGCTCCGCCGCCATTTTTCAAGCACGGCCCTTCCCCGCTCGCCCGTCTGCTGCTGTGTTCGCTGCTGTCGGTCGCGCTGCTGATTTCCGACGCCCATTACCGCTATCTCGGCGGAGCGCGCCAGGTGATCGCGTTCGCGCTCTACCCGCTGCAGCGGCTCGCCGACACGCCGGGCGAACTGGCCGCCCATCTTGGCGAGTTCCTGGCCACACGCGGGATGCTGCGCGCGGAAAACGCGCAGTTGACCGACCGGCATCTGCATGACGCCGCCGCCCTGCAGAAGTATCGCGCGCTGGAGCTCGAAAACGCCCAGTTGCGCGGGCTGCTCGAGATGCGCGCGCACCTGCCGGGCGGCGCCACCGCCGCCGAGATCGCCTATGCCGAGCGCGATCCCTTCATCCGCCGGGTGGTGATCGACAAGGGCGCGCTGCGCGGGATCCGGGCGGGACAGCCGGTGATCGATCAGGCCGGATTGATCGGACAGGTGACGCGCGTCTACCCATGGCTGGCGGAAGTCACGCTGGTCACCGACAAGCAGCACATGGTCTCGGTGCAGAACCTGCGCAACGGTCTGCGCGCGGTGCTCGCCGGCCACGGCGCCGACGGCCAGCTCGAACTCAGGTTCATACCGCTGAACGCCGACTTCCAGATCGGCGACCAGCTCGCGACTTCGGGAATCGACGGCGTCTATCCGCCCGGGCTGCCGGTGGCGGCAATTGCCGGCGTCGAGCGCAATCCGGCCGATCTGTTCGCGCGCATCCTCTGCAAGCCGCTGGCCGGCGTCGCCAATCATGCGCAGGTGCTGGTGCTGGACTGGGCGAACACCACGCCGCCGCTGCCGGAACAACCGCCGCCTCCCGCAAAAAAAGCGGGCAAAGGCAAACCATGACCCGCCCCGCCGCCCCATCGCGCGAGGTGATCGCGCCGGTCAGCATGAGTTTCATCGTCGCCTCGCTGTTGATCGCGCTGCTGATCAACCTGCTGCCGTGGCCGCAATCGGCGTTCGTCAGCGCGCCCGATTTCGTATCGTTGACCGTGCTTTACTGGTGCATCCATCAGTCGCGCCGCTTCGGCTTCACCTCCGCGTGGCTGCTCGGCCTGGTGATGGACGTCGCCAACGGCACGCTGTTCGGCCAGCACGCGCTCGCCTATTCGGTGCTCGCGTTCGCCGGCATTGCGCTGCACCGCCGCGTGCTCAGGTTTACGATGCGGGATCAGGTGCTGCATGTGATTCCGCTGCTGCTGATGACCGACCTGATCGTGCTCGCGGTGCGCGTGGCGGCCGGCGCCGCACCGCCCGGCATCGGCTACTTTACGGGCGGACTGATCGGCGGCCTGTTGTGGCCGGCCGCATGCCTGCTGCTGGCGCTGCCACAGCGGCTGAAGCGGCGTTCCGGATATGTCTGAGCTGGTGATCAATCCGGGCACCGAGCTGCGCAACTCGCGGCTCGAGATCTATCATTTCCGCACCCGGCTGGTGCTGTTGTCGGGTTTCGTGCTCGGCGTATTTTTCCTGCTGTTCGTGCGCCTGTTCTACCTGCAGGTATGGCAGCACCGGCATTATCACACGCTGGCGGAAGCCAACCGCATTTCGGTGGTGCCGACCGCGCCCAGCCGCGGCATCATCACCGACCGCAACGGCGCGGTGCTCGCACACAACTATTCAGCCTACACGCTCGACATCGAACCGAGCCAGGTCGGCGATCTCGACGCGCTGATCGATGCGCTCGGCACGGTGGTCGAGATCACGCCGAAGGACATCCGCCGCTTCCGCAAACTGCTCGAGGAAACCAAAGGCGTCGACAGCCTGCCGATACGCAGCCGGCTGTCGGACGAGGAGGTCGCGCGTTTCCTCGCCAACAGTTACCGCTTTCCCGGCGCCGCGATCAACGCACGGCTGTTCCGCCAGTACCCGCAGGGCGAGCTGTTCTCGCACGTGGTCGGCCACATCGGCCGCATCGACCAGGACGAACTCGATCAACTGCAGGCGGACGGCAGCGACGCCAATTACCGCGGCACCGACTATATCGGCAAGACCGGGCTCGAACAGAGCTACGAAACCTATCTGCACGGCACCACCGGCATCGCCGAAGTCGAAGTCGATGCCAACGGCCACGCGATGCGCACGCTGTCGCACATGTCGCCGGTGTCCGGCGGCAATCTGGTGCTGAAGCTCGACGCCAGGCTGCAGGAAGTCGTCTACCGCGCATTCGGCGACAACCGCGGCGCGCTGGTCGCGATCGAGCCCGCCACCGGCGGCGTGCTGGCGCTGGTATCGAAGCCGGGCTTCGATCCCAACCTGTTCGTCGACGGCATCGACCCGCAGAACTGGCAGGAGCTGAACGATTCGCCGGATCATCCGATGGTGAACCGCGCGCTGGCCGGCACCTATCCGCCGGGCTCGACCTTCAAGCCGTACATGGCGCTCGCCGCGCTGACCTACGGCAAGCGGCGTCCGGAGCAGGCGATCTTCGATCCCGGCTATTTCAGGTTCGGCGGCTACACGTTCCGCGACGACAAGCCCGAGGGTCACGGCTGGGTCGATATGTACAAGTCGCTGGTCGTCTCGTGCGACACCTATTACTACATGCTGGCCAACGATCTCGGCATCGACAACATTTCCGCATTCATGCGCCAGTTCGGCTTCGGCAAGCCGACCGGCATCGACATCGACGGCGAAGTGGCCGGCGTGCTGCCGTCGCAGGAGTGGAAGCTGCGCCGCTTCGGCCAGAAATGGTATCCGGGCGAGACCATCAGCGTCGGCATCGGCCAGGGCTACAACGCCTACACGCCGCTGCAGCTGGCGCAGGCGATCGCGACTCTCGCCAACAACGGCGTGATGTTCCGTCCGCACCTCGTCGACTACGTCGAAGACATCGTCACGCACCGGCGCACCGTGATCGAGCCGCAGCCACTGCGCACGATCGACGTCAAGCCCGAATATCTCGCAATCGTCAGGGACGCGCTGGTCGGAGTCAACAAGGAAGGCACCAGCGCGGCGGCGTTCGCCGGCGCCGGCTATGTCAGCGCCGGCAAGACCGGCACCGCACAGGTGGTCGCGATCAAGCAGGGCGAGAAATACGTCGAGAACCGCGTCTCCGAACGTCATCGCGACCACGCGCTGTACGTCGGTTACGCGCCCGCCGACAATCCCAGGATCGCGCTCGCGATCGTGGTCGAGAACGCCGGTTTCGGCGCGCACGCGGCGGCGCCGATCGCGCGCAAGGTGTTCGACTACTATCTGCTCGGCAAGCAGCCGGAGGAAACCGGTGAAGAAAACAGCGATAGATCCCACACCGCCGATTAAACGCGTTACGCGCTTCCTGACCGCCCATGTCGAGGCCAAGCTGCTCGGCGCGATTCTGCTGCTGATGGCGGTCGGACTGCTGATCATCTACAGCGCATCGAACCAGAACCTGGGGCGCGTGCTGGCGCAGCTGCTCAACATGCTGGTCGCGCTGGCGGTGATGTACCTGTTCGCGAACATTCCGCCGCATTACCTGCAGCGCACCGCGCTGCCGCTGTACGTGATCGGCGTCGCGCTGCTGATATGCGTCGCGCTGTTCGGCGATGTCGTCAACGGCGCGCGGCGCTGGCTGCACGTCGGCGTCACCCGCATTCAGCCTTCGGAACTGATGAAAATCGCGCTGCCGCTGATGCTGGCCTGGTATTTCGACCGCTACGAGGCGACGCTGCGGCTCAAGAACTACCTGATCGCGACCGCGCTGCTGGCGCTGCCGGTGGCGCTGGTCGTGCGCCAGCCCGATCTCGGCACTGCGCTGCTGATCTTCGCGGCCGGGTGCTACGTGCTGTTCCTCGCCAACCTGTCATGGCGCATCATCGCCGGACTCGCCATCGCCGGCGCAGCGAGCCTTCCGTTCGTATGGTCGCTGCTGCACGACTACCAGCGCCAGCGCATCCTGACGCTGCTCGACCCGACGCAGGACCCACTCGGCGCCGGCTATCACACGCTGCAATCGATGATCGCGATCGGTTCCGGCGGCGTGCTCGGCAAGGGCTGGCTGCACGGCACCCAGGCCCATCTCGAATTCCTGCCCGAGCGCACCACCGATTTCATCTTCGCCGCCTACGCGGAGGAATTCGGCCTGTTCGGCGGCCTAGTACTGCTGCTGCTGTTTATGCTGGCGATCGCGCGCGGCATGGTGATCACCGCCAACGCGCCGACGCCGTTCACGCGGCTGCTGGCCGGCGCGATCACGCTGACCTTCTTCACCTACGCGATCGTCAACATGGGCATGGTCAGCGGGCTGCTGCCGGTGGTCGGCGTGCCGCTGCCGCTGATCAGCTACGGCGGCACTTCGCTGGTGACGATCTGCCTCGGCTTTGGTATCTTGATGAGCATCCAGACTCACAAGAAACTGGTGCAATCCTAGCGTGAGGGATGAAAGGTGAAAGGTGAAGCGTCAAGAATGCGCGATGGCAGCGTGCCGTTGCAGCCACCCCGCCCCCTTGCGCTTTGCCTTGCCGCGCTGATATTGACGTCGGCGCTGGCCGGCTGCGGCAGCATGGCGCCGCGCGGCGCGACTGGTGCTGCTCCGGCCGCGCCTGCAGCGGCCCGCGGCGGTGGCTACTATCTGAACGACGGGCCCGGCGACCATCCGCCGCCCAATCTCGAGCAGGTAGCCGACGCTGCGCCGAAAATTGAACCGTTGAAGAGCGGCGCGATGAAGCCGTACACGGTGCTGGGCCACACCTATACGCCGATGACCGAACTGACGCCCTACAGGGAGCGCGGCATCGCCAGTTGGTACGGGCGGCGCTACGACGGCCAGAAAACCGCGTCGGGCGAGATCTACGACATGTACGCGATGACCGCCGCGCATCCGACGCTGCCGATCCCGAGCTACGCGCGCGTGACCAATCTGCAGAACGGCCGCTCGGTGGTGGTGCGCATCAACGACCGCGGACCGTTCCTCTACGACCGGATCATCGATCTGTCGTATACGGCGGCCTACAAGCTCGGCGTGCTCGGCGGCGGCAAGCAACTAGTCGAGGTCGACGCGGTCATCCCCGGCATGGAAGCGCCGCCCGCCGTCAATGTCGCCGCCAATGCGCCAGCGCCGGTGGCCGTACCGGCACCGCCGGCAACGACGGCAGCAACCGCCGGTGTTGCCGTAACAGCGGCGGTTCCGGCGCTGATTTCCTCGGCCGCAGCGGCGGAGCCCGCCGGCCCCGCTGCTACTCCGATGCCGGCAACCACGCCAGCGCCAGCGGTCGCAGCGTCAACACCGCCGGTGGTCGCAATTGCCGCCGAGCCGCAGGGAAACTTCCTGCAGCTTGGCGCCTTCGGCTCGCAGGATAACGCCGGCAATTACCTCGCCAGGCTGCGCGCGCAGCTGGATGACGCGCTGGCATCATCGCTGCACATCTACCAGAAAGGGGATGGCCTGTTCCGCGTCCAGTCCGGACCTTACCCGGACCAGGCCGCGGCACGGCAGGCCGCCGACCGTCTGAATCAGGCGCTCGGTATCAAGGCGATCGTGGTGACGCGCTGAAAGACGGTGCGGCGCGGGCGCGTCGCACCCGCCGGCCTATTGCTTGCCTTCGAGCCGCAGCAGCGCGTGGATCGCCTCGATTACCATCCACTTGTGCGTCTCGTTCAGCAATTCGAATTTTCTGGCCGGCCACGCCGCGTCGGCGCGATAATCGGCCGTTTCCTGCCTCAGCGGATGGCCGCCGGCGCGCTCCTCCCGTCTGTCGCCATCGCCGAACCGCAGCCAGGAAACGGGCACATCGAGCCAGCGCGCGAGCACGCGGATTTTGTCCTGTGACGGCAGCGCCGCGCCGGTCAGCCATTTGCGCACCGCCTGCGCGGTGATCGGATCGCCGTGGTAACGCAGGTTGAATTCCCGCGCCAGATGGGTCGCGCCGCGCGAGGCGATCTGCGCGCGGCGCAGCGCTTCCCTGAAACGTTTGCTGAAAGCCTGTTTCTCGTCCGCCAAGGTCATGCTTGGAACAGTAGCACCAAGCACGGCGGGCCATGCCTACCTTAAGTTGCATATTATAGTAACCGATAGTAGCATGATCCTCGTCACATGACGTTGTGGTGCGGAACTGATGTCCTGGCGCAAGGAAGAATTCGAAAAAATCGTCGAGCAATTGCCGCTGGGTGTAGCCATCACGGAGCCGGCAGGAGCGATCGAATACCTGAACGCCTATCTGCGCGACCTGCTGGGCGTCGACTGCAAAGAGGCGATCGGCGCGCCGCTGGCGCGCTTCATTCCGGCAGATCATGCGTCGGCGCCGAATCCGGCGACCGTCCGTCCCACGATCGGGGAAAAGCGGCTGCGGATACGCAGCGGGGAACTGCGCGATATCGTGGAATCGGTCTGCGCGCTGCGCGCCGCCGGCGGACGTATCATTCATTACCTGCATGTCATCCAGGATCTCCGGACACAACATCTGGACAACCTGTCGATCCTGGCGTTTTACGACAGCCTCACCGGCCTGCCCAACCGCAATCTGCTCAGCGACCGCATCGAAAAGGCGTTGTTGACCGCGCGGCGCAAACGCACGGCTTTCGCATTGCTTTATATCGACATCGACCATTTCAAGGACATCAACGATACGTTCGGGCACGAGGCGGGGGACGAACTGCTGCGCCAGTTCGCGCTCAGGCTCGCCCACTCGCTGCGGCGCAACGACAGCGTCGGCAGATGGGGCGGTGATGAATTCGTCGCTCTGCTGGAAGACATCGACGATTCGCGCGGCGTGGCCCGCATCGGTCGCCAACTGGCCGAACTTTGCGACGCCCCCTACTGCCTCGCCGACCGCCCGCGTCGCATCACGCTCAGCATCGGAATCAGTTTCTACCCGCGCGACGGCGAGGATCTGGCGACGTTGCTGCGCGCCGCCGACCGCGCGATGTATGCGGTCAAGATGGGAGGCCGCAACGGCTATCACGTCGCCGAACCGGCCACCGCTGCGCGCGAGTACGGCAGCGGCAAATTCACGGCCGCCGGTCAGAATGCATCACGCGCGCTCGGCCGCCGCTGACCGCTGAACGACGACCTTCCCGCCGGCATCGCGCCGGGTCAAAGCACGTAGCGCGCGAGATCTTCGCTCTGCGCCAGCTGCTTCAATCGCGCATCGACGTAGGCGGCGTCGATCACGATCAATTCGGCGCCGCGCTTGCCGGCGTCGAACGAGATCTCCTCGAGCAGCTTTTCCATCACCGTGTGCAGCCGGCGCGCGCCGATGTTCTCGGTCTTCTCGTTGACCTGCCACGCGATTTCGGCCAGCCGCTTGACCGCGTCCGGCCGGAATTCGAGCTTGACCTCCTCGGTCGCCAGCAGCGCCTCGTACTGGCGCGTCAGGCAGGCGTCGGTGTTGGTCAGGATCTGCTCGAAATCGGCGACGCTCAGGCTGTCGAGTTCGACGCGGATCGGGAAGCGTCCCTGCAGCTCCGGAATCAGGTCGGACGGCCGCGACAGATGGAACGCGCCGCTCGCGATGAACAGGATGTGGTCGGTGCGGATCATCCCATGCTTGGTCGAAACAGTGGTACCCTCGACCAGCGGCAGCAGATCGCGCTGCACACCCTGGCGCGACACGTCGGCGCCGATCACTTCGGAACGGCTCGCAATCTTGTCGATCTCGTCGATGAACACGATGCCGTTCTGCTCGACGTTGGCGACCGCGCGCGTCTTCAGTTCCTCGTCGTTGATCAGCCGCGCCGCTTCTTCCTCGACCAGCAGCTTCAGCGCTTCGCGGATCTTCATCTTGCGCGCCTTGCGCCGTCCGCCACCCAGGTTCTGGAACATGCCCTGAATCTGCGAAGTCAGGTCCTCCATTCCCGGCGGCGCGAAGATTTCCATATGCGGCGACACCGCGGCGACCTCGATTTCGACCTCCTTGTCGTCGAACGTGCCCTCGCGCAGCATCTTGCGGAAGCGGTGCCGCGTCGCGCTGGTCTGCTCGCTGTTGGCGGCCAGCGTGTCGCGCGCCGACGGCAGCAGCGCGTCGAGCACGCGTTCCTCGGCGGCGTCCTCGGCGCGCGTGCGCACCTGGTGCAGCGCCGTTTCGCGCGCCTGCTTGATCGCGGTCTCGACCAGGTCGCGGACGATGGTATCGACGTCGCGCCCGACGTAGCCGACCTCGGTGAACTTGGTCGCCTCGACCTTGACAAACGGCGCGTCGGCGAGCCGCGCCAGCCGGCGCGCGATCTCGGTCTTGCCGACACCGGTCGGGCCGATCATCAGGATGTTCTTCGGCATGATCTCGTGGCGCAGCGGTTCGCGCACCTGCTGGCGGCGCCAGCGGTTGCGCAGCGCGATCGCGACCGCGCGCTTGGCCGCGGCCTGGCCGATGATGTGCTTGTCCAGCTCGTGGACGATTTCCTGCGGCGTCATCTGCGTCTCCCGCGCTTCAGCAGCACTCAGATTTTTCGTATCCGCCATGTCGTTCATTCCAGCACCTCGATCACGTGCTGCTGGTTGGTGTAGATGCAGAGGTCGCCGGCGATCGTCAACGCGCGCTTGACGATGTCTTCGGGCGGCAGCTCGGTGTTTTCGAGCAGCGCGCGCGCCGCCGCCTGCGCGTACGGGCCGCCGCTGCCGATCGCGACCAGGCCGAGTTCGGGCTCGAGCACGTCGCCGTTGCCGGAAATCAGCAGCGAAGTTTCGGGGTCGGCGACCGCGAGCATCGCCTCCAGCCGGCGCAGGATGCGGTCGGTGCGCCAGTCCTTCGCGAGCTCGACCGCCGAGCGCAGCAGATTGCCCTGATGCTTGTCGAGCTTGGCCTCGAAGCGCTCGAACAGCGTGAACGCGTCGGCGGTGCCGCCGGCGAAGCCGGCGAGTATCCGGTCCTGGTAGAGGCGCCGCACCTTGCGCGCACTCGCCTTCAGCACGATATTGCCGAACGTGACCTGGCCGTCGCCGCCGAGCGCGACGCGCCGGCCGCGCCGTGCGGAGATGATCGTGGTGCCATGGAATTGTTCCGTCATGGAATTGCCTAAGTGGGGGCAAGTATAATACTTGCAAGCCCCGGCCGATTTCCGTCATGCATACCCATTCGCTCGAACGCTGGCAATACGACCACAACTACCTGCCGCGTACCCAGCGCCGCTCGGAGCGGCGCACGCGCCTCGCGCTCGCGCTGACAGTGGTGATGATGGTCGTCGAACTGGCTGCCGGCTATGCGACCGGCTCGCTGGCGCTGACCGCCGACGGCTGGCACATGGGCTCGCACGCGGCCGCGCTCGGCATCAGCGCCTTCGCCTACGCGTTCTCGCGCCACCACGTCGCCAACGCGCGCTTCACATTTGGCACCGGCAAGGTCGGTCCGCTCGCCGGCTATACCAGCGCGCTGGTGCTGGCCTTCGTCGCGCTGACGATGGTGTGGCAGTCGGCCGCGCGACTATTGCATCCGGTCAGCATCGGCTTCAACGAGGCGATCCTGGTCGCGGCGCTCGGCCTGATCGTGAACCTCGCCTGCGCGCTGATCCTCGCCGGCGGCGACGGGCATCACGATCATGAACACGCGGCGGAAGGCCATGCGCACCGCCACGACCACAACCTGCGCTCGGCCTATCTGCACGTGCTGGCCGACGCAGTGACTTCGATTCTGGCGATCGTCGCGCTGGTCAGCGGCAAATATCTGGGCTGGACCTGGATGGACGCGCTGATGGGCATTGCCGGCGCCGCGATCATCGGTCAGTGGTGCGCTTCACTGCTGCGCAGTTCGGCTCACGTGCTGCTCGACGCCGAGGACAACGACCGGTTGGTTGCGGACATCGCGCAGAGGATCGAGGGCGATGCCGACAACCGGATCGCCGATCTCCACGTATGGCGGCTCGGTCCGCTGAGCCACGGTTGCATCGTGTCGCTGGTCACCCACGAGCCGCGCCCGGCCGCGCATTACAAAGCGCTGCTCGCGGACATCCGCGGCCTCGAACACGTGACGGTCGAGGTCAACCAGTGCTGCGCAGACTGCGCTAAAACGGCTTGCTGAGCCCCGCGTAGAGCGCCCTTCGCTCGCCGAACTGCGGCGCGCCGACGCCGATGCCGGAGCCGTCGCGGATTTCATAGATCTTGTCGAACGCGTTGATCAGCGCCAGCCGCGCGGTCATTTTGCCGAGGCTGGAAATTTCGAAGTCGCGTGTGGCGCCGAGATTGACCGTGGTGTAGGACGGCAGCTGATCGGTGTTGGCGAATCCCGCGCGCAGACCGGAACCGGCGAGGATTTTGTCCTGATACAGCCGCCGCACCTTGCGCGCGCTGGCTTTCAGCACCACATTGCCGAAGGTGACCTGGCCGTCGCCGCCGAGCGCGACGCGCCGGCCGCGCCGCGCGGAAATTATCGTCGTGCCGTGAAATTGTTCCGTCATGGAATTGCCTAAGTGAGGGCGGGTATTATACTTGCAAGCCCCCGCAAACTTCGGCATGGGCAGCCGCTCGCTCGCTCGCGCGGCTGGCGGCCAGCTATCTATCGCACAGGCAGCGGCAATCCGCGCTGTCTCTCGCACGGATGCCGATCCTAGGCATCGCACCCATCATGACGGCACAAATGGTAGTTTCGAACATGCCCGATCGCCAAGATCACGCCACTAACGACGGTCGCCGCTTTCTCGCCGAATTCGCCGAGCAGAGCATGGCCAAGATAGGCAACCGCGACCAGAGCAGCCAGCCCGCACCCTCCAAGAATGAAAACAGCGCGGTCTTTGTGGCGGCGACAACCCAGAAACAAGGCGATGAGGCTGACCGGCAGCACAATTTTCACCAGGAAACCGTGAAACCGTTCATCGGCCATGAAAGTTGACGAAATCACCGGGATCGCGACCAGCAGCAACGGCATCACCATGCAATGGAACATGCAGAGTACCGATGCCGAGATTGCAATGCGATCCAGAAGTTTTTGTACTTGTACCCTTTGCATATTGCGCCTTCAATGAAACTCAATCGCTGCGGCAGCGCGATAATGCTGCGTTCACCCAGTCCAGGCTGACTTCCCCGGTATGGGTCGCGCATAACGAATGATCGCGCCGCACGATTGCCGTATGCGGAAGCGCGGTGCTGGGGTCGCCGAACCTTCTCAACACGCCCTTCGGATCGTGCGGCCCGAGCAATTGCAGATAGCCAACGGCGTGCTCTTCCAGGAAGTTCTGCGCCCGATTTCTATCCGATACGGTCACCCCGACGAAAATCGCATCGGGATGCGATCGGGCGATCTTGTCCAGGAGAGGCATCTCATGGACGCAGGGCGGGCATTCCGTATCCCAAAAATTGACGACGACCAGCCGCCCTTGCTCGTCGGACAAGCGGAAAAAACGCTGGCCATCGAGCGTGGGCAGTTCCAACTCCATGGTACCAGCTGCACCGACGCTAAACGCCGGCGCAGCCAGCAACATTGTTGAAAGCGCTATTTGCAGAAAAATGCGCATCAGAGTTCTAATCGAAGCCCTGCATAGACATAGCGACCAATAATCGGACCCCAGATGTGAGTCACATCCAGCGCTCCGGTCGAATCAACCCACAAAAAGCTATCATGCTTGGCCTGTTGATAGTCGAACAAATTATTCACCCCCGCAAAAAACGCAAAGCGCTTGTTCAGGCGATATTGTGCCCGGACATCGACAACGCTGAATGAAGGACTCTCGTCGGGCTTGGGAGTACCGTCAAGATTGTACTGTTGATTATCGACGTAATCATAAAATTGCTTCAGATCCTGCCTCCCGGTCCAGGTTAGCTTCGCGAACAGATCCCAGCCGCCGAATACGTAATCGCTGGACAAATAGACACGCTCGTTAGGGCGCGAGAAATTCAGGATACCCGGAGTAAAAGTGTACGTGTCTTTTTCAAGCCCAAGGCTCAGCGCGGTACTGGGCGTCACTTGATAGGTGCCGACCCAGTCGACAGTGCGAAACTGCACCGGATCAGACGCCGAGGTAAAAAGGGTTGCGGTACCGAAACCTGGGCTCGGCGCGACATCTCCGCCTGTCGCGACGCCGGCGACGCAAGCCGCATCCGCCGGATCGCATTGCCCGGGACTCAGCAATGCGAAGTTTCTAATCCTCGTGTAGTTCGCCGAGCCAGTCCAACTGAATCGGTCGGAGGCGTAATTCAACGCATAGCTTATGTTGTCGGAAGTCTCCGCCTTGGTGATCTGACGAACGATGATGGTGTCCTGAAGAATCCCGTGTTCCTGCTCAAAGAATGACGTCGGCGCGCGAAAACCCTGTCCGATGGCAAAGCGGCTGGAGAGAGCATCCGTGTGGTGGTACAGGACGTTCAGTCGTGGACTGGTAATTCCTC
Organism: Burkholderiales bacterium; assembly: GCA_035524795.1. Classification (GTDB taxonomy): domain Bacteria; phylum Pseudomonadota; class Gammaproteobacteria; order Burkholderiales; family SG8-41; genus DATKOF01. The sequence goes on along the minus strand of DATKOF010000010.1, from coordinate 35,412 downwards.
CGAACACATTATGTTGGTCGTACCGAACGGAGCCGTTTACTTCCAGGCGATCGTTCAAGAACGCATGGTAGACCTCCAAAAATACTCCGGGGACGCTGTAAAGATAGTTATCGACCCCGTTGGTCGGTGTCCGCCCTGTCTCGTCGAGGCCGGGGTTGGTCTGAAACGAAAAACCGTGGCTCTTCAGATCTTCGAAGCGATAGTTCGCGCCGAAGGTCACAATGGCGGAGCCGAAAGGCGCCTTGTAACTGGACTCCAAGTAATACTGCTTCTGATCTGCGACATAGATTCCATCTGCGCCATAGAATGAGTCTTGGTAGTGATAGGCCGCACCTGCGGCCAATCTCAAGGTCCCCTCGCCTACTTTGCGCTCGCCGATCATTGTGCCCTGTCCGCGCTGCGTAGTGATGATCTGGGAAATGCCCGCCAGACCGCCGTTGTAGAGGACGCCGTTCTCGCCGTTGGAGAGCGTGTCCGGTCCGCTGACGCCGTCGGGCGCGACCCATCCGTTTGGATCGGGGGAACCATGCGGGCCTGCGCTGAAGTTGAAGGGTTGGGGATTTCCGGTCAGGCTTGCTCTGATCGTGCCGTAGTCGTTACCGAGCGGGCCACCTCCCCGATCTTCGTCCACCAGATCTACTCGGCCGTGGATTTTGAAGCCGCCTATATCGTCGAGAAAGTAAGCCAGTCCGCCCGTCGCACGCTCGTATCCGGTGTACTGGCTGATCCCCATTCCGACGCCGTCAACCGTATCGTGCTTGCGATAGTCCATCGAAAAAGCTACGGCGCCACCCTCCAATGGTGTTGCCAAGTATGCATTCCCGCCGTAAGACCCAAAATTGCCTATCTCCGGCGTAAAAACATATTCTTTCTTGTCAGGGCGCTTGGTAATGATGTTTACCGTGCCCGACAACGCCTCCGGCGCAATAAGACTGGTCGCGGCGCCGCGCGAAACATCAATGCGTTCTACGCCCAGCACATTTGTACTATCGAGGCCATAGAACGAGACTGTCGAGGAATAAAGCGGAATCCCATCGATCAGGAGCGTGGCAAACCGCCCCGGCATGTTGTTCAGGTTGATAGTGCGGACGTTACACACCGAGCACTCCACTTGCACGGCTATGCCTGGACGATTGTCGAGTGCCTGCAGGACGTTAGTTGCATTGGCATGCTCGATGTCTTGTGGGGTTATCGATTCCGTCTTGATAATCTCATCCCTCAGACTCCCGGGCGCGCTGAAATCCGTACCGCCTCCCGTGACCCGGACTTCCGGCAGTACCTGTATGTCATCTGCCATCGCGGTGATTGCGGACAGAATGCTGCTAAGCGCGATAGCGCTCGCTGCAACAATCAATTTCTGTTTGAACATCGGAGTTCTCCCATTAACACAAATAAATCAGCGCAACCGCCAGATGGCGGTTACCCCTAAGCTGCGTCAGAGGAGAATGGGCGGGCCGCGCGAAACGGGGATAACGGCGTCAACCGGCGCGGAAACGAGGACATAATTGACGCGATGTTCGACGGCGTTGGAGGCGATGCATAACGACGGCGCGGATGCGCCGGCCATGCCGAGCACGCCGGCAAGCACAGAATGGAAAGCGCACAGTCCGGAATGGAAATGCTTACCGTCTTCGCTTTGCTGCGACGGCGCCTCGTGGTCGTGCGCGTGTTCAGCCTCATGGGTCAGCGCCGCCTGCTGCGCGAACAACAGCAGTCCGACCAGCACGAGACGAAATATTCCGTATTTGAACGAGCGCTTCATGACTGGAGATTGACTTTAGCCTGAGTCAAATGAGCGTGCAAGCGTTGTCCCGGCGTTCTAAAACGAGGCGCACAATTTCCTGTGACAGGAAACGGTCTACTCTTGTTCAATCTTTTTCCAGATGGGAAAGGGATCATCAAACCGGCTCCACAGCGATTCGCCCAGCGCCATTTCTGCATCGTCAAGCAGACAGTCGTCCAGCGCCTGGGTGATCTCGGTCTGATTCATGTCAATGCCGATGAATACCAACTCCTGCCGGCGGTCGCCGAACGGCCCTTCCATCTTGGCCACGATACGCGCCAGATAATCGGGATCGTCCGGCCAGTCGGCGCGGTCCACCGCCGACCACCAGAGGCCGGCTGCGCCGTGGCGGCACGCGCCGCCTGCCTGCGACCATGAACCGGCAAAGTCCATACGCGACGCGAGCCAGAAATAGCCTTTGGAACGCAACACGCCCTGCCACTCCGAATGAATCAGATTCCAGTAGCGCTGCGGATGAAACGGCCGGCGCGCGCGGTAGGCAAAACTCGCGATGCCGTATTCCTCGGTTTCCGGCACGTGCTCGCCGCGTATTTCCTTGAGCCAGCCGGGCGCCACTGACGCGGCATCGAAGTTGAATTTGCAGGTGTCGAGGATTTTTGCGAGCGGCACCTCGCCGAATTTCGCGACGATAATCTCAGCGCGCGGATTAAGCGTATGCAGGATGCTCGCGAGCCGCCCCATGTCGTTCATCGTCACAAGGTCGCCCTTGTTGACGACGATCACGTCGCAGAATTCGACCTGCTCGATCAGCAGGTCGACAACGGTGCGCTCGTCTTCGTCGCCGAGGCTTGCGCCGCGATCCTGGAGAAACTCCGCTGAACTGTAGTCCTTGAGGAAGTTGTACGCGTCAACCACGGTCACCATGGTGTCGAGACGCGCCACGTCGGACAGGCCGCGTCCGTCTTCATCGCGAAAGGTGAAAGTTTCCGCAACCGGCAGCGGTTCCGAAATGCCCGTGGATTCGATCAACAGATAGTCGAACCGGCCTTCCGCGGCCAGCCGGTTGATCTCGACCAGCAGATCCTCGCGCAAGGTGCAGCAGATGCAGCCGTTACTCATTTCGACAAGCTTCTCGTCCTGACGCGACAGCGCCGCGCCGCCCTCACGCACGAGTTGCGCATCGATGTTGACTTCCGACATGTCGTTGACGATGACCGCGACTTTTTTTCCCTCACGGTTGTTGAGCACATGATTCAGCACCGTAGTTTTTCCTGCGCCGAGAAATCCCGACAACACCGTGACCGGCAACCGGGTATCCGGCAGCACAAATTGACGATCCCCGCCGTTATCCGCCATATACCCGCTCCATCTTCTCCCGTCGCTCCTGAGCCTCCAGCGACAGAGTCGCCGTCGGGCGCGCCAGCAACCGGCCGATCCCGATTGGCTCGCCGGTCTCTTCGCAAAATCCGTAGGAACCATCCTCGATGCGCCTTAACGCCTGATCGATCTTTTTCAGCAACTTGCGTTCGCGATCGCGTACCCGCAATTCGATCGCCTGCTCTTCTTCCTGTGTCGCACGATCGAAAGGATCCGGCGCAACCACTGTCGTACTGCGCAAATTTTCGCCGGTCTCGTCCACGTTCCGCCACAGCTGGTGCCGCAGGTCAAGCAGGCGTCTGCGGAAATATTCGAGCTGCTCCGCACTCATGTAATCCCGCAGTGGAGCCCGCAACAAATCGGCCTCCGTCAATTCACGTCCGCGTTTCCCCATCGAAATTTTCCCTGCGTCCCGCAACACAGTTGCATTCTGAAATAAAACACATCCCGCATTCAGGCGAACGCACATTCGGCGCACAGCCCCTTCACCGTGATCTCCATACGCTGCTGGCGATACCCTTTCGGCAGCGTAACCCGTCGTGACGCGCGTGTGCCCTCAAGACAGGTGATCCCGCCGCAACGACTACATTTGAAGTGCATGTGATCGTCAGCGTGGGCGCCTTCGGCCGCGGCATTGAACCGCCACACGCGGTCGTCGCTCGCGACGCGGTGCGCAAGCCGGTGAGCGACCAGCCAGTCGAGCACGCGGTAAATCGTAACGCGGTCGACGCGATGCGCATATCGCACGCGCCGTGCAATCTCATGATGGGTCAACGCGCGCGGCGCTTCCAGCAATACGCGCAACACACTGAGGCGCGGTCGCGTCACGCGGGCGCCCGCCTCCCGCAGCAAGTCTTCGATGGATACACGGGTGGTAACCATAAAAAACAAATTACATCATAGCACCATCTTAAATGCAACAATGTTGCATTTATGGCAGCGCGGGCATGCTTTATTCTTTGCAACCGGGCAATTTGTAACAATCGCCTTCAGCGGTTCCCAAGCAGTCTGATAAGTCTTTATACTGTTGCGGCCTATGCGTTTCTCGAAACATATCGTTTTCCGGTCCGCGCTGGCCGCGCTGCTGCTGCTCGCCCAGCATATGGCGATCGCGCATCAGGCACAGCACGTGTTCGACCATCACCCGATGGAACAGCCACGGGAAGGTCATGATCAAGATTTTCATTCGCCGTTGTGCGCTTTCCATGGCGCGTTCGACGGCTTGATGAGCGTTGTCAGCTCGATCCCGCCCGCACTGCCGGTCGCCAATAACGCGATCGAGCAGTTTTCCGCGGTATCGGCCATTATTGTCCCCAACGAATCTGTCATACCCGCTTCGCGCGGCCCTCCTTTCGCCTCCTTCTTCTCGTAAACAGGCCAGGCACGCAGGACTCGGCGTGCCGCCTGATTCCGGCGCGCATGGGGTTAGGCCCAAATGCGGTGCTTGTTTCCAGAAAGCGCAAATGCACGATCTTTATCGGCGGTGTTAGATGGCGGACTCGTTAACCGCCGACGCGCACCTCGACTTCAAGGAGACGAAAATGTTTAAAGCGATATTAAAAGCAACTCTTTACGCGGTAACAGCGGGCGTTTTGTGTTCATGTGCGAGTACCGGCGAATATCACTCGTCTTTTTCTTATAACGGCATGACGACGCCAAGCATGGATCTGCGCGACATGCATTACTACATGGACGACGACAAGGAGCTGGCGCCGATCCTGTCGAATCCCAACTATCGATTCGGCGAGGGATCGGGGATTTACTGCGACAATGTTTGCCGTTTCTAAGCCGCGCGGGCTGCGAATTTCGCATATCGACGGTGCAACGCAGAGAAATTTCATGCAGCGACATTTCCCCGCGCTGCTCTGCCTCGGTCTCGCCGTCCTGCCCGTTAACGCGCTCGCCCATGGACCGCATGTCCACGGCGTCGGGGAACTGCATGTCGTAATCGAGGATAACGGCCTCGATATCGAGCTTCACGGTCCGTTGGACAACTTGATCGGCTTCGAGCACGCGCCGCGCACCGACGCACAGCGCAGCGCCGTAAAAACGATGGTGACAAAGCTCAACAATCCTGCGTTGCTGTTTAAACTGCCGGCCGAGGCGTCATGCAAGGCCGGCGCCACGCAGATTGATTCGCCGCTCACCAATGCGCCCAAGACCGGCAAAGGTTCGCCCAAGGAGAGCGGCGGCGATGGCGATCACGCCGACCTGACGGCAACCTTCAAATTTAGCTGCGAGCACATCGAAAACCTCAAATCGTTCGAAGTTGATGTTTTCGACGCTTTTCCCGGCACTCGCACCATCAAGGCCGAAATCGTAGGGCCCCACGGCCAATCCGCCAAAACGCTATCGCCAGACGACCGCTCGCTCAAATTCTAAGGCGACTGAGTGCCGATCGTCTCGCTTAAAAACGTCAAATATCGCTGGGGGCCGGACCGCCCGCTGACGTTGGATATTGAGCAGTTCGAGATCGAGAGCGGCGAGCGCCTGTTTTTGCACGGGCCGAGCGGCAGCGGAAAAAGCACGTTGCTCAATGTCCTGGCCGGCGTACTGGTGCCGGAACAGGGCAGCGTGGAGTGTCTCGGCCACGACCTCGCAAAACTGAATAATCGTGACCGCGACCGATTTCGCGCCGATCATGTCGGCCTGATTTTCCAGCAGTTCAATCTGGTGCCGTATCTCTCGGTATTGGAAAACGTGTTGCTCCCCTGTCATTTTTCCGAGCGGCGGCGCGGCGCCGATGCCGGCGGATCAATGCTGCAAGAAGCCCGGCAACTGCTTGAACAATTGGGCCTCGGCAGCGACATCTGGAAACAGGCGGCCACGCAATTGTCGGTCGGCCAGCAGCAGCGGGTCGCGGTCGCCCGCGCCATGATTGGAAAACCCGAAATCATCATTGCCGATGAGCCGACGTCGGCGCTCGACGCCGATCGGCGCGGACGATTTCTTGATCTGCTGCTCGATAAGTGCAAAGCCTTTGGCAGCACGCTGGTTTTCGTGAGCCACGATCTGTCACTCGCGAATCACTTCACGCGCGCGCTTTCCATTGCCGATCTCAACCGCGCCGACCTGCAGGAAATTGCCGCTTGATGCCGTACCTTCCCATTCTGGCGGTAAAAAGCGCATGGAATCGCCGCTATACGCTGAGCCTGATCGTGTTATCGGTCGCGCTGAGCGCCCTGCTGCTGGTCGGTGTCGAACGCGCGCGCATGAGCGCCCGCGAAAGCTTCGCGCATACCATTTCACAAACCGATTTGATCGTCGGCGCCCGCACCAGTCCTTTGCAGTTGCTGTTGTACGCGGTTTTTCATCTCGGTGAAGCCACCAACAACATTGACTGGAAAAGCTTTCAGGACATCGCACATAACCCGGACGTGGCATGGGCGCTGCCGATTTCGCTCGGCGACTCGCATCGGGGATTTCCGGTGCTGGGAACCAGCAAAAGTTATTTCGATCTGTTCCGATACGGTGACAAACAATCGCTGCAATTCCGGGAAGGCCATCCATTCGAAGGCATTTTCGACGCCGTGATCGGCACGAACGTCGCCGACAAGCTGCACTATCATCTCGGCGACAAAATCATCCTGAGTCACGGCTTGTCCGGCCTTCATCTGCTGAGCCATGCCGACAAACCTTTCACTGTGGTCGGCATTCTGGCCGAGACGGGAACTCCGGTCGACCGCACCGTTCACGTCAGTCTCGAGGCCATCGAAGCGATCCACCTCGACTGGCAGGCCGGCGCCCCGATCCCGGGAGTGTCAATACCTGCGCAATTCGTGACCAAATTCAACCTCACGCCGAAAACCATCACTGCGGCGTTGATCGGGCTCAAGAGCCGGGTAACGGTGTTCCGCGTCCAACGCTATATCAATGACTACAAGCCGGAACCGCTGCTGGCGGTGTTGCCGGGTGTTGCGTTGGACCAGTTGTGGGAGGTGATGAGCATCGCCGAACAATCATTGCTGTTCACTTCCGCGATGGTTGTCGTCGCCAGCCTCGCGGGGCTGGTGGCAGTGTTGCTGGCAGGGCTCGCCGAACGCCGCCGCGAACTGGCGATTCTGCGATCGGTGGGCGCGCGGCCATGGCAGATTCTGGGCCTGGTGCTGGGGGAAAGCGTTCTGATAACCGTGATCGCCTGTGCACTCGGATTGATCGTGCTGGACGTGATGACCTGGATCACCGGCCCCTGGATCCAATCCCACTACGGGCTGACGCTGTCCAATGATTTTATATCCGGCGACGAATTGATATTATTGGCGTTCATCATTGCCGCCGCCGTTTGCGCGAGCCTGATCCCTGCGGTCAAGGCCTATCGCCAGACCCTCTCGGACGGACTGACGCCGCGCATCTGATGGAGAACGGATCATGCGCTATCTGATAATCGTCATCGCGCTGCTGGCAATCCCGCCGGCCTGGGCTGAAATCACCAAGCAAAAATACAAAGTCATCAAAAGCACGCCGACCGTTTCGCAAAGCGAGATCGACAACGACTATAAAGAAATCACCTGGGACGCGCTGATTCCCAAGGACTGGGATCCTGCCAAACCGTTCCGAAAACTCAATCTCAGTGAATTGAAGGACAGCGATCCGCGCGCGATGGAAGTGCTCGATATCATGAAGCAGGAATGGGACAGCGCGCCGATTGAACCCTCGCTGGACGGAAAAAAAGTAAAGATCGCCGGCTTCGTCGTCCCCATCGAAGAAAACAATCATGCCGTGTCCGAATTTCTGCTGGTGCCCTACTTCGGCGCCTGTATCCACGTTCCGCCGCCGCCGGCCAACCAGATCATTCACGTCATCAGCGCCAAACCGATAAAGAATCTGCGCGTGATGGATTCCGTCTGGGTGGTGGGCCAGCTCAAAGCCGCCCGTTTTTCCAAGCAAACGGACATGGGAATCGGCGCTTCGGGCTATCAGATCAACAGCGTCTCGGTGACGACCTATAAAGAACCCGTCATCAGCATCACCCCGTACAATCCCCGCTAGACGCCGGGTTACGGCACCAGCCCGACCTGCAAGTAATACTCATGCAATGAAACAATTGTTACTGCTGGCGATCCGCGGTTATCAAATCGCGTTGAGCCCGTTCTTCGGCACGCAATGCCGTTTCCACCCGACCTGCTCGCAATATGCGGTGGAAGCGATTGAAATCCACGGCACGTGGCGCGGCTCATGGCTCGCGGTCAAGCGCATCCTCAAATGCCATCCGTGGCATGCGGGCGGCGTCGATCCGGTGCCGCCCGCGCGCTGACATGCGGCGGTTGCGGTGCCGCGCTGTCTTTCCCCTGCCGACAGAAAAATTGTAAATATCTTTTGCCGGCACTGAACTAATCCGCGAATCCAGGGCCGTATCGGGAGAAGCATTGCCGTGAATTGACGCTTCATTCCTTGTTGGGAAACAGAATGTTTTTCGAGATCATGAAGGCTGTGCGTAATATTTTTGTCAACTTTCACATTAATTCCCTTAACCCTGGTTTTCACCCAGGCTCAACCTGTCGGAATGTCGTTCTCCCTCTGAAGAAAGGTGCCCATGATGATTGCCGATATTATTCGAAAATCCGAAACTCAAAGCGAAATCTATTTCCTGCTGACTTCCTACCTTGAAGCGTTGCAGTTTTCAGGCGCGGGGACGGGCATTCCCCAACCCCTGCTGGATTTGCCATTAAGGGGAAAAACGGACATGAAAGCGCGGTTCGAGAAACTGGTCATCGAACTGGACAGCGCCTCGAGAAGGCTGGATGACGAGGCCTGCCTGGCCATCAAGGAAGCGTTGCATATTTTCGGCGCCGCGTTGAACCGCCTCAGGACACTCGACGGCCGGAAACAAAGACTGCCGGTGGAGAATGCCGGCATGGCGCAGCCGGATCTCGGCCATCGCGTTTGATCCTGCCGCCGTCAAACGCCGGGGACTCTCAACACCAGTCCTTTCAGGTATTCGCCTTCAGGGAAATTGAGCGCAATCGGATGGTCGGCGCCCGCGCTCAAGTGTTCGACGATCTGCGCTTCGACGCCCGCGTCCAACGCCGCGCCGGCGACGATCTTCTGGAACAGCTCGCGCGGCACGCCGCCCGAGCACGAAAACGTGAACAGCAATCCGCCCGGCCGCAACAGTTTGAACGCGAGCAGATTGATGTCCTTGTAGGCGCGCGCCGCCTTTTCGGCGTGGTGCGCGGTCGGCGCGAATTTCGGCGGATCGAGCACGATCAGGTCGAAACTGCGCACGGCGTCGCGCAATTTACGTAACTGCTGAAACACGTCGCCTTCGATGCAAACGGGCTGCGGCAGCCTGTTCAGTTCGACATTGCGCTTCAGCGATTCGAGCGCGAGCGCCGAGCTTTCGATCGCCGTCACCTTGCCCGCGCCGCCGATCAGTGCGTTGAGCGTGAAACCGCCGGTATAGGCGAAACAGTCGAGCACCTCCCTGTCTTTGGCAAGCGCGCGCAGCCGCAGCCGGTTGTCGCGCTGATCGAGATAGAAGCCAGTCTTGTGGCCGTGCGTGACATCGACCTCGAACATCAAGCCCGCTTCCTGTATCCGCATCTGCGCCGGTGGCGCGGCGCCGCGCAGCAGTCCGACGCTGGGTTCCAGTCCTTCCAGCGCCAGCACTTCGCTATCCGAACGTTCGAACAAGGTTTTCGGCTTGACCACGGCCTCCACCGCATCGGCAAGCGCGTCGCGCCAGCGCATCGCGCCGGCGCTCGACAATTGCAGCACCACGGTATCGTCATAGCGGTCGGCGACGATACCCGGCAGGCCGTCCGATTCGGCATGTACCAGACGCATCGCTTCGCTCGTTGGCAGAAACTGCGCGCGCAGCGCCACCGCCTGTTCGATACGTTCGCGGAAAAACGCGGCGTCTATTTCGCGTTTCCGCCAGTCCCAGACCCGCGCGACGATCTGCGATTGCGGACTGTAGGCGGCGACGGCGAGAAATTCGCCATTGCTGGAATGAATCTCGACGGTTTCACCGGCCTCCGGCTCACCGGGGACTTTCGCGACCGCGCCGGAGAATATCCACGGATGGCGGCGCTTCAGCGATTTCTCGCGGCCGGGTTTGAGGACAAGCTTATTCATGAAACCGCAGATGAACGCGGATGGACACAGATCACCTCGAAGACATCGCTATTTTATCCGTGTTTATCTGCGCTCATCTGTGGTTAACCTGTTTTTCGTTTCGCCCGCGGATGCGCCTGATCGTAGACCTTCGCCAGATACTGGAAATCGAGATGGGTATAGACCTGCGTTGTCGAAATGCTGGCGTGGCCGAGCATTTCCTGCACCGCGCGCAGGTCGCCGCTCGACTGCAACACATGCGAAGCGAACGAATGGCGCAGCTGGTGCGGATGAAGATTGCTGCTGAGTCCAAGCTTGCGCGCCCAGTGTTTCATCCGGTACTGAATCGCGGCCGGGCCGATGCGCTTGCCATTTTTGTTGACGAACAGCGCGAAGTTGCCGGCGCCCTTGACCAGACGCCCGCGTTGCGCACGCCACGCGGCAAGCGCCTGCAATGCAAATCTGCCGACGGGCACGATGCGTGTCTTGCCGCCCTTGCCGACGACGCGCACGGTCGCATCGTCTTCACGGACATCGGCGAGATCGAGATTGACGAGCTCCGCCAGGCGCAAACCGGACGAATAGAACAGTTCGAAGATCGCTTTATCACGCACCGCCAGCACATTGTCACCCGGTAACTCCATCAAACGCTGCGCTTCGTCGGGCGACAATGCTTGCGGCAAAGCCTTCTTCGCCTTCGGCGCACGCAGGCCGTCGCACGGGTTGTGCGCGTAGCCGTGATCGCGCGCCAGATAGCGGAAGAAGCCGCGCCACGCCGACAGCACGCGCGCCAGGCTGCGTCCGTCGAGCCCGCGCGCGTGCAATTGCGCGGTGAAACGCCGCAGATGATGGATCTGCAATTCGTTGAGCGGCGTATCTCCGGCCAGATCGAGCAGCGCCGCGACGTCGCGGCCGTAATTGAGAGCGGTGTGCGGGCTCAGCCTTCGCTCGTTCGAGAGATGGGCAAGAAAGCCGTCGAGCAGCGGGTTGCCGGCGCGGGATGCGGTTTTTTTCTCCTTGCCCTTCACCCTTCACCCTTCACGGGTTTTCCCTGTCATTCACAGGCAGCGCAGCACCGCCGCCGCGATCAGCTCGCCGAGACGTTTCAGATAGAGCGTGCCCATTTCGGGATAGAAACGCTGCGCGTCCTCGCTCGCCAGCGCGAGCAGGCCGATGGTCCGGTCGCCGTTCCTGAGCGCAACATAGGCGAATGATTTCAGCAGCGGCGCCGCCTCGCCGAACCAGCCGGCGGTGTCGAGAATCGCGCGCGTGCCGCAGTACGGACTGGTGAGGCTCTCCGCGAATTCGCGCGCGCCGGCGCTGACCGGCGCAAACTCCGGCAGCGGCGACACCGTGCCTTCCGGCCACAACCGCAACGCGATGTGCGGCACCGCGAAGTCTTCGCCGAGGCTCGCATACAGCAGCTCGTCGACGGTTTCGAGGTCGCGCGCGCCGATCAGCGTCAACGCCAGCCGGTGCAGTTTCTCGCCGAGCGCGTCGTTTTCCTCTCCGTACTCGATCAGCTCGCGCAGCTTGACCTCGAGCTGCTTGCCCTTGTCGCGCAGCGTCAGGATCTGCCGTTCGCTGATCGGGATCGCGCGGCCCCCGTGCGGATGGGGAATCACGATCTCCGCCAGCATGTCGGCATATTGTTCGAAGAATTCGGGATGCTGCTTCAGATAAGTCGCGACTGCGTCGGGTGTCATATCCCGCCCCTTGTTGTTATAAAAACCTCAAAATCGTCCAACCGCAGATAAACGCCGATTGACGCCGATGAAAATTCCTCAAATGAAAATTTCCGGGATTCGTGTTTTCCGTTCCGGTTTTGTCCGTGTTCATCTGTGGTTTCAACCCGTTTTAGCCGTCCATATTTCCAGTTCGCCATCGAAAACGGCGACGGCCGGCCCGGTCATCAGCACCGGCGCGCCCTCGCCCCGCCATGATATACCGAGGTCGCCGCCGCGCGTAGTCACCGCGACCCGCTCATCGAGCAGGCCGCGCTGAATGCCGGCGACGACCGCCGCGCACGCGCCGCTGCCGCAGGCAAGCGTTTCGCCGGCGCCACGCTCCCAGACGCGCAGCCGGACGCGGCCGCGGTCGACGATCTGCATATAGCCGGCGTTCACGCGCTGCGGAAAGCGCGGATGCGTTTCGATCCGCGGTCCTTCGCTCGTCACCGGCGCGGCGTCGACGTCGGCGACCACCTGCACCGCGTGCGGATTGCCGACCGACAGCGCGCTGATCTCGACAGTGCAGCCGCCGGCGTCGAGCGCATAGGTCGGCGCGCGCTGCCCGGCGATAAACGGGATGCGCGCCGGTTCGAACTGCGGCACGCCCATGTCCACCGTGACCTGGCCGTCGGCCTCCAGCCGCGGCGCAATGACGCCGCTCGCGGTGCCGACGCGGATTTCGTCTTTCGTGGTCAGCCCATGTTCGCGCACGAAGCGCACGAAGCAGCGCGCGCCGTTGCCGCACTGCCCGACCTCACCGCCGTCGGCGTTGAAGATGCGGTAGTAGAAATCGGTGTCCGCACTGCGCGGCGGTTCGACCACCAGAATCTGGTCGCAGCCGACGCCGAAATGGCGGTCGGCGATCCTGCACAACTGTTCGCGGCTCAATTCCAGCGGCGATTTCGTCGCGTCGAGCACGACGAAATCGTTGCCGAGCCCCTGCATCTTGGTGAATTTGAGTTTCATGTTTCGTACGGACTGGGTTCGCCGGTCGGCCGCGTCTTGAAACGCTTGTGCAGCCAATAATACTGCTCCGGCATTTCGCGCACCCGCTCCTCGATGAAGGCGTTCATCCGGCGCGTGTCGGCCTCCACGTCGGCGGTCGGAAAATCCTGCCACGCCGGATAGAAACGCAGCACGTAACCCTGTCCGCCCGGCAACTGGCGCGTGACCGCCGGCACCACCACCGCGTTGCCGAGCTGTGCGAGCCGCGCCAACCCGGTGACGGTCGCCGCCGGCACGCCGAAGAACGGCACGAAGATAGAATCGCGCGGCCCGAGGTCCATGTCGGGCAGATAATAGAACGGCACGCCGGCGCGGATCGTCTTGACCACCGGCCGGATGCCGTCCTGGCGAGAGAACAGCACCGGCTTCACGAAGCGCGTGCGGCCGTGCAGCAGAATGCGGTCGAACACCGGGTTTTTCTGGTGGCTGTACATCGACGCTCCCTGCCATTCGGTGATGATGCGGGTGCCGCCCATGTCGAGGCCGACGAAATGCGGCGCCAGCCAGATCACCGGCCGCTCAGTATTGTTCTCACGCACCGCCTGCCAGTGCTCGATGCCCTCGACGCGCACCAGACGCCGGATGCGCGCCTGCGATCCCCACCACAGGATGCCGTGCTCGAACACGGTGCGACCGAACGCGCGGAAATGGCGGCGCGCCAGCGCGCGGCGTTCCGCTTCGCTGATCTGCGGGAAGCACAGCCTCAGATTGACCCGCACGACGCGGCGGCGTTCGCCGGCGAGCGCGTAAAGCAGCATCCCGAGCGCCGCGCCGAGCGGCGCCAGCAGCGCCAGCGGCAGCCAGCGCAGCAACCAGACGACGGCCAGGCCGATGCGGACCATGTGTTTCGACCTAGCGGGGGCTATTTGCTAGAATTCGGGGTTTGTCACTATCGACGGTGTGCGCCATGAGCGATTTTCTTTTCACGTCCGAATCGGTGTCCGAAGGCCACCCGGACAAGGTCGCGGACCAGATTTCGGACGCGATTCTCGACGCGATTCTAGCGCAGGACGAGTACTCGCGGGTCGCCGCCGAGACGTTGTGCAACACCGGCCTCGTCGTGCTCGCCGGCGAGATCACCACCAGTGCGACCGTCGACTATATCCAGGTCGCGCGCGACGCGATCAAGCGCATCGGCTACGACAACACCGAATACGGGATCGACTACAAGGGCTGCGCGGTGCTGGTCGCCTACGATAAACAGTCGCCCGACATCGCGCAGGGCGTCGATCGCGCGTCCGACGATTACCTGAACCAGGGCGCCGGCGACCAGGGCCTGATGTTCGGCTACGCGTGCGACGAAACGCCGCAGCTGATGCCGCTGCCGATCCATCTCGCGCACCGCGTCGTGCAGCGCCAGTCCGAATTGCGCCGCGACGGCCGCCTGCCGTGGCTGCGTCCCGACGCCAAATCGCAGGTCACGATCAAGTATGTGAACGGCAAGCCGGACTCGATCGACACCGTCGTGCTGTCGACCCAGCACGCGCCCGAAATGTCCGACGGCAAGACGATGAAAAAGGAATTCACCGAGGCCGTGATCGAACAGATCATCAAGCCGGTGCTGCCGAAGAACCTGATCAAGGGCGAAATCAAGTATCTGGTCAATCCGACCGGCCGCTTCGTGGTCGGCGGCCCGCACGGCGATTGCGGACTGACCGGCCGCAAGATCATCGTCGACACCTACGGCGGCGCGGCGCCGCACGGCGGTGGCGCATTCTCCGGCAAGGATCCGTCGAAAGTGGACCGCTCGGCCGCCTACGCCGCGCGCTACGTCGCCAAGAACATCGTCGCCGCCGGTCTCGCCAGCAAGTGCCTGGTGCAGATTTCCTACGCGATCGGCGTCGCCCAGCCGACCAGCATCTGGGTGACCACCCAGGGCACCGGCAAAATTTCCGACGACAAAATCGCGGCGCTGGTGCACAAGCATTTCGACCTGCGGCCGAAGGGCATCGTGCAGATGCTCGATCTGCTGCGCCCGATCTACCGCAAAACCGCCGCCTACGGCCACTTCGGCCGCGACGAGCCGGAATTCACCTGGGAGAACACCGACAAGGCGCTGGCGCTCGCTGCCGACGCCGGCGTCAAAAAAGGCGCCGCGGTCGCCGCCTGATTCCTCACCACGTCCGCAACGAAAAGCCGGCGCAGCGCCGGCTTTTCGTTTTTTACTGGTGCCGGGATCGCCGTCTGCGCTACAATACGCGCCTCTCCGAGGAGCGTTGCAACAGTCGCCAGACTGCCAGGCTCGGAGTGTCCAAATTGCAACGGCGCTCGCGAACTTTTTCTGAACTCAAAGGAAAGGAGCGCGTGATGAGCGCCGTATTGCAGCCAAAGAACTTCACCGATTTCAAAGTCGCCGACCTCGGCCTCGCCGAATGGGGGCGCAAGGAAATTGCGATCGCCGAGACCGAAATGCCCGGCCTGGTGGCGATCCGCGAGGAGTTTTCATCGCAGCAGCCGCTGCGCGGCGCGCGCATCGCCGGCTCGCTGCACATGACGATCCAGACCGCGGTGCTGATCGAAACGCTGCAGGCACTCGGCGCCGAAGTGCGCTGGGCGTCGTGCAACATCTTCTCGACGCAGGACCACGCGGCGGCTGCAATCGCCGCCGCCGGCACGCCGGTGTTCGCGTGGAAAGGCGAATCGCTCGAAGAGTACTGGGAATATACGCACAGGATATTCGAATGGCCGGCCTTCGAGAACGCGGACGAGCCGGCCAACATGATCCTCGACGACGGCGGCGACGCGACGCTGCTGCTGCACCTCGGCGCCAAAGCCGAGCAGGATCCGACCGTGATCAAGCATGCGTCGAGCGAGGAAGAAACCGTGCTGTTCGCCGCAATCAAGCAGCGGCTCGCCGCGCAGCCGGGCTGGTACTCGGCGCGCATCGCGCACATCAAGGGCGTGACCGAGGAAACCACGACCGGCGTCAAGCGCCTCTACCAGATGGCGAAGGAAGGCCGGCTCGCGTTTCCGGCGATCAACGTCAACGATTCGGTGACCAAGTCGAAGTTCGACAATCTCTACGGCTGCCGCGAGTCGCTGGTCGACGGCATCAAGCGCGCGACCGACGTGATGATCGCCGGCAAGGTCGCGCTGGTCGCCGGTTACGGCGACGTCGGCAAGGGCTGCGCGCAGGCGCTGCGCGGGCTCGCCGCGCAGGTGTGGGTCACCGAGATCGACCCGATCTGCGCGCTGCAGGCGGCGATGGAGGGCTACCGCGTGGTGACGATGGACTACGCGGCCGACAAGGCGGACATTTTCGTGACCGCGACCGGCAACTTCCACGTGATCACGCACGACCACATGAAGAAGATGAAGCACAACGCGATCGTCTGCAACATCGGCCATTTCGACAACGAGATCGACGTCGCGGGCCTCAAGCAGTACCGCTGGGAAAACATCAAGCCGCAGGTCGACCACATCATCTTCCCCGACGGCAAGCGCCTGATCCTGCTCGCCGAAGGCCGCCTGGTGAATCTCGGCTGCGCGACCGGCCACCCGTCGTACGTGATGAGTTCGTCGTTCGCGAATCAGGTCATCGCGCAGATCGAGCTGTTCTCGAACACCGGAAAATACCCGGTCGGCGTCCACGTGCTGCCCAAGCACCTCGACGAAAAGGTCGCGCGGCTGCAGCTGAAGAAACTCGGCGCGCAGTTGACCGAACTGACCGACGCGCAGGCGCGCTACATCGGCGTGCACAAGGAAGGCCCGTACAAGGCGGACCATTACCGCTACTGACCGTCCGTGTGAGGAGGCCCAACCGCCTCCCCGAAAAATGAGCGCCTCGCCCCCCTCGCCTTACGCCTCGCGTACATTCAGCTGCGAGTTTTTCCCGCCGAAAACGCCGGAAGGCGTGGAGAAACTGCGCGCAACCTGGCACCAGCTCGCGCAACTGAAACCGAAATTTTTTTCGGTCACCTACGGCGCCGGCGGCTCGACGCGCGAACGCACGCTCGGCACCGTGCTCGAAATTCTCGCCGCCGGTTTCGACGCCGCGCCGCACATCTCGTGCATCGGCGCAACGCGCGACGAAATCGCGGAAACGCTCGAACTCTACCGGTCGCAAGGCATCCGCCACATCGTCGCGCTGCGCGGCGATCTGCCGTCGGGCACCGCGGAACCGGGTGAACTGCGCTATGCAAACGAGCTGGTCGCGTTGATCCGCGACCGCTTCGACGCCGCCTTTCACATCGAAGTCGCATGCTATCCGGAAGTCCATCCGCAGGCGAAAAGCGCGCGCGACGATCTGCTCGCGTTCAAGCGCAAGGTCGAGGCCGGCGCCGACTCCGCGATCACCCAGTACTTCTACGACGCCGACGCCTATTACCGCTTCGTCGACGCATGCAAAGCGCTCGGCCTGATGCTGCCGATCGTGCCCGGCATCATGCCGATCGGCAATTTCACGCAGCTGGTGCGCTTTTCCGACACCTGCGGCGCAAAAATTCCGCCCTGGCTGCGGCAAAAACTTGAAAGCTACGGCGGCGACGCCGATTCGGTGCGCGCGCTCGGCCTCGACGTCGTCACCGAGTTGTGCGCCGACCTGCTCGAACACGGCGCGCCGGGGCTGCACTTCTACACACTGAACCAGGCCGCGCTGACCAGCGCGATCTGGCGGCGCCTCGGCCTCTGACCCCCGGCTGTCCGGCAGACTCCCTGCAAGCCGCCGGCAATGACGAACGGATATGGATTAGTCATTGCGGTTGGCTTAAACTGGACGCCCCGCGCCGCCGCGCGGATACCCTGTCGACCTGTCGAGCACCGATGAGAACTGCAATCCTGTCGAGCGCCGGTTTTATCGCCCTGTGCGCGGTCATCGCCGGCCACGCGCAGGACTTCAAGTTCTCACAGCAGGACGAAGCCGCGGCGGCGGCCGAGCAGGCGCGTCAACAGGCGATCGCCGCGCGGTTGTCGACGCCGTGCCGCGCGCAGCTGAAGAACAGGAAGATCATGCTGGTGATCGGCGAACGGCAGACCGGCGGCGGCATCTCCGCGGACCAGAAGAACTACGGCCCGCATTTCCAGGCCATCAACCAGCGCCTGCGGGCGCTCGGCCTGAAAACCTACACCGCCGAGGAAATCCGCCAGCAGATCGCGCAGGTCGAAATCGACGCCTATTTCAGGGGCGACCCCGACGCCGCGCTGTCTGCTTCGCGGCGTCTCGGCGCGAGTTTCGTGCTGCGCGGACTGATCACGACGCAGACCGACGTCAACCGCGTGATCAACGTCAATGAAGTCACCGTCAACATGGAGTTCTGGCTGACCGGCGCGGACGGCCGCGCCATTTCCTCCGCTACCGCCCACGGCGGCGACTACGCCGGCAGCGACGTGCGATCGGTCGCCGCGCGGCTGATCGACGAACAGGGCGACGAAGTCGTGGCCAAGCTCTACAGCGACTACTGCGCGAACGCAGGAGCGGCGGAGCCCGGCCGGAAAAAACAATAACGACGCGGTTTTCCAACTCATTCACTTTCCAAGGGGAGCGCATCATGAAATTTTCCACGACCATCGCCGCCACTGCGGCCGGCGCGCTGTTCGCGCTGGCCGCCTCCGTCCACGCGCAACCGCACTGGGGTTCGGAGAGCAGCCCGGCGCCGTCCACTTCGACGTCGGAGGAAACCAACGCCGCCGCCGACAAAGCGATGTACAAACCGGTCGAGTACAGCAACGCCGGCAAGGTCGGCCCGGCGCTGATCGTGATCCCCGGCGATATCAAGAGCAACGACGCAACCTTCACCCAGAAATTCGGCCCCAACAACATCGCCGACTTCGCCGAGCTCGAGCTGTCGAAGGCCAATTTCAAGGTGCTCGAACGCTCCGACATCGGCCCGCTGCTCAACGAATTCACGCTCGCCTACAATCTGGGCGACCCGGAAGCGGCGCACAAGATACTCGGCCGCGGCAAACTGAAGAGCACGAAATGGGTGGTCAAGTTCGACATCCTGAAGGCCGAACACGTCGCCTCGGCGCAGAAGGGCTTCAACGGCGCGCCGATCGGCAGCATCATCGGTCTGTTCGGCGGCCAGGGCGCCGCGATCGGCGGCACCGCGGTCGGCTCGGTCAGGACCGAGGACACCAGCGGCGTCTGGATCATCGGCATGCGCTACAAGATTCTCGACGCCGAAACCACCGAGCAGGTCGCACAGGGCTATACCGAGGAAAAAATGGAAGTCGGCACCACCGGCAGTTCGGTGCTCGGCGTTTCGTCGGCCCAGCAGGGCGGCGTCGGCCTCGACACGATGGTGCAGCGGCTGGTACAGAAATCGGTGTGGGAAATCGACAACAAGTACAAATAGAACGGGCCCGCGCGTCCGGACGGCAGATGCGATGAGCGAAGCTCCGCACAGGATCGGCAAGTACGAAATCCGCCGCGAGGTCGGACGCGGCGCGATGGGCGTCGTCTACGAAGCGTTCGATCCGGCGATCGAGCGCACCGTCGCGCTGAAGACGCTGATCGGCGCGCAGGCCGCGGACGGCGAAGCGCAGGAAATGTCCGCGCGCTTCCAGCGCGAGGCGAAAGCCGCCGGCCGCCTCAATCATCCGAACATCGTCGCGATCTACGATTTCGGCGAGGACAACGGCACCGCGTTCATCGCGATGGAGTTCGTCAGGGGCCGCGAGCTGAAGGATTATTTCGAGAAAGGCGAGCGCTTCGCGCTGCCCGACATCGTGCGCGTGATGGGCCAGCTGCTCGACGCGCTCGACTACTCGCATCAGAACGGCGTCGTCCATCGCGACATCAAGCCGGCCAACATCATCCTGCTGCCCGACGGCCGGGTCAAAGTCACCGACTTCGGCATCGCGCGCATCGAATCGTCGCAGTTCACCCAGGCCGGCACCGTGCTCGGCACGCCGGCCTATATGTCGCCCGAGCAATTCATGGGACAGACCGTCGATCGCCGCTCCGACATCTTCTCGGCCGGCGTCGTGCTCTATCAGTTCCTGACCGGCGAACGGCCGTTTTCCGGCAGCGCGACCACCATCATGCACAAGGTGCTGCAGGAAGATCCGCTGCCGCCGTCGATGCTGAACGTGCAGGCGCCGCAGCCGTTCGACGCCGTGATCGGCAAGGCGATCGCCAAGCGTCCCGACCAGCGCTATCAGACCGCGCGCGAGTTCGCCGATGCGATCCGCGTCGCGGCGGAAGGCAAATCCACCGCCGACGGCACCGTGATCAACCTTGCCGATGCCACCGTCGTCGAAAGCGGAGCAGGCGCGGGCACCATGGTGCAGAGCGCGGCGACGCCTGCGCCGGCCGTCCCGTCGCGGCGCCGTCTGCCGTTGCCGGTGGCAGTCGCTGCGATTGCAGTGCTGGGCGCCGGCATCGCCGGCTATTTCGCGCTGCGGGGGCCGCCCGGCGCGTCGCCCGCCATCGGCATCGCGGCCACAGCGCCGGCGACGGCAGCGACGCCCGGCACCCTCGTCATCAGCGCGATCGGGCTGGCCGATCCCGGCGACCAGAAATACCAGGCCGACAAGACATTGCTGACGGACGATCTGCGTGCGGACTCCCGCAGCCAGCTGGTGGAGAAGGCCGCCGCGCTCTATGTGACGCCGGACTCGCTCGCCAGGAACTACGAACTGCTGCGCGACAAACTGCTGTCGAGGAGCGGCGACTATATCGAGAACGTCGCCGAGGAAAGCGCGCCGCAGCTCGGCAAGGACGGCCTGATGTACGTGACGACGCGCGCCACGGTCAAGGTGCGCGAAGTGCAGAAATCACTGAACCAGATGTCGCAGGACGAGCGGATCGCCTTCATCCGCAACAACGGTGATCCGAAAATTTCGGTGGCGATCAGCGTCGGCGACGATTCCGGCGCGCCGGCGCAGAATTCGCCGGTCGCGGAGAATCTGCTGAAGGAGCGCATCAAGTCATTCGGATTCCGCATCTGGTCCGATCAGCCGTCATACGCGCCGGGCAAGGGCGCCGATTTCGCGGCGGTCGGCGAAGCCCGGCTCAAAAAACTTTCGGTCAGACTGCCGGCGTCGGGCCTGACGATCGACAAATACCTGCTGACTTCGTGGACCGTCAAATGCATCGACCAGTCGAGCGGCGAGGAAATCTACTACAACAACACGCTGCCGGCCGCCGCGGGGTCGTGGGCGACCCAGGAGCAGGCGCTGGCTGCGATCGGCGGCAAGATCGCCGATCAATTCTCGCGCGATTTCTTTCTCGAACATTTCAACGCGACCGGACAGGGCGTAACGCTCAAAATCGGCGGGCTGCCCGATGCGGCAACGGAAAACGCGGTGGAGCGGGAACTGCTCGGCCTGCGGCAGGTGATAGACGTCTCGCGCCGCGGAATTTCGTCATCGGCATACGACCTGCAGCTCGCCGGCGGCGGCCCTCCCGCCGATCTGGTCGCAGGCGCGATCCTGAAACCGCTGAACGCCAAGCTGGGGCGCGCCTGTTTCAGCCTCGGCGCGGTTTCCGGCGCGCAGATCGACGTCGTTTTCGACCCGGCCTGCGACGGCAAGGATGTCCTGACGCGCTTCGACACCAATCCGCCGGCCGCGCTGTACGCGGCGCCGCCGGCGCGGCAGAAATCGGTGCTCAGGAATCCGGACGCGCTGCGGCGGTTGACGATCTAGCCGTCATGAAAGTCACGGTCTCGCCGTCGGCCGCTGCGGCCGAATGCCCGAGGCTGATGATCCCCTGTCCGCGCAGCAGCGCCTGCTCGCGTTTCAGCACGATTTCGGCGTCGCCTTCGACTTTCACATAAGTGCCGTTGGTGCTCTGGTCCATCAGAAAAAATTCGCCGCGCCGGTATTCGATCCTGCAATGCACGCGTGACGCCATCTTGTCGGCGATCACCAGGTCGTTGCCGGTATCGCGGCCAAGCGATGCCGCGCGCCGTTCCGGGCCGAGCGTCAGGCTCTCGCCGCGGTAAATCAGCCTGAGCGTGTGCTCACCCGCCGGCGCCGGCGCTTCGGCCCCGGCCAGCGTGGTCAGATCACCGCTGTCGCGCCAGATCACCTCGAAAATCCGGATCTCCTCCCGCTTGCCCTTGACCACCATCGCGTCGAGGTCGCGCGTCGAGGCGCGCAGCAGCTCGGACATCGCTTCGACGGTCGGGCCGCTGGTGATAATCTGCCCGGCCTTGGCAAGCCCGGCCATGCGCGCCGCGGTATTCACCGCGTCGCCGAAGAAGTCGCCGCCCTCCTCGATCGTCTGGCCGAAATGAAAACCGACGCGGATGGCAAGCCGCATTTCACGCAGCGGCGGAACCGCCGCCACCCGATTCTGCATATCGCATGCCGCCTGCATCGCGGCATCGGCGGTAGACAATACCGCCATCACCTCGTCGCCGATGGTCTTGACGATGCGCCCGCGCTGCAGCGCTACCGATTTGCGCAATTCGGACAGCACCGATTCGATCGCGGCCAGCGCCGCCTGGTCGCCGAGCTTTTCGTAAAGGCCGGTGCTGCCGCTGACATCGGCAAACAGGATGGCGAGTTGTTGTGGCGCAGCAGTCATCGCCGGAAATTATATCGCCCGCCGCGCACGGGTTACTCTCGGCCCGCGATTCCCGTCGCCGATACCGGTTTGCCTTTAAAAATCTATCGTTTTGATAGATTTTCCACCGGTTTTCAAAATGTTTGACCTGCGTCAAACCATTAAATTTGACTCGCATCAAACGATGGGCTTAATCTGCGAACAATACTTATTTCCCGGACCGAGGAGAACGAGGGAAATAATGAAAACCGGTCTTCGTTCGCGCTTTTCATATGCCGCCAAAGTCAGCATCGGCTACGCGCTGATCGCGATGTTATGGATCGCGGCATCGGACTACATGGTTTATCTGCTGTTCCGCAACAAGACCCCGGAATATATCGAGTACGTTCATGGCTACAAAGGTTTTACCTTTGTCCTGGTCACGGCAACGCTGCTTTACTTCCTGCTGGCGCATATCCGCAGCAGCGCCATTAAAAGCGGCGGGGCCGATCCGGGGTTCACGCGGCAGGCGCTGGAGGAAAGCGAGCGGAAGTTCCGCGCAGTCACCGAACAATCGCTGACCGGCATTTTTATCGTCACCGGCGAGCGGGTGGCCTATGCCAATCCGCGCTGCGCCGAAATTACGGGTTACCCGGAAGACAAGATGATCGGAATGTCCGTCTTCAATTTCATCGTGGAGAGCGAGCACATCGAGATCGCCGAAAGGATGCGCCGCGCCTATTCGGGCGAAGAAAAAATCCAGCGTTTTGACGGGCACCTGAAACGCCGCGACGGCGCCGTCATCGATTACGGCGCGCATGTGGCAGCCATCGATTACTTCGGGCAGCCCGCGCTCCTCAGCAACATTCAGGACATCACCAAATTCAAACAGGCGCAGCAGCGCGAAAAAGCATACGTCGAGCAGATCGAAGGCGCGATGCGCGGTTCAATCCTGGCGATATCGAAGATGGTCGAACTGCGCGATCTCTATACGGCGGGGCATGAACACCGCGTCGGCGAGACCGCCGCGGCAATCGGTGCCGAGCTCGGTCTGTCCGACAGTAAAATCAGGGGGCTGCGTGTCATCGGCGGCCTCCACGACATCGGCAAGATTTCGGTGCCGTCGGAAATCCTGACCAAGCCCGGCCGGCTATCCGAGGCCGAATACGAGATCGTCAAAACCCATGCATCGAACGGCCACGATATCCTCAAAAGCGTGGAGTTCCCGTGGCCGGTCATGCAGGTCGTGCTCCAGCATCACGAACGGCTCGACGGCAGCGGCTATCCGAACGGGTTGAAAGGAGATCAAATCGTGCCGCTGGCGCGCATCATCGCGGTCGCGGACACGGTGGAATCGATGGCTTCGCACCGGCCGTACCGTCCCGCGCTCGGCATCAACGCGGCGCTGCAGGAAATCGAGGACTACAGCGGCGTACGATACGACAGCGATGTCGCTGCCGCCTGCCTGCGGTTGTTCTGCATAAAAAATTACCGCGTGGAGTGATCGCAGCGCGCTTCAGGCTGCGGCGGCGATGTCTTTCTTTTTTTCCTGCGCGTAGGCCGCGTAGGCGGCGGCTTCCGCCGCAGCGCCGTCCGCGGACACGCCCATCCCGGCAAGCACCTTGCCGAGCGCGGACAGGCAGAACAGCACGTTCTGCTCGCGGCAGGAATAGCCCATCAGGCCGAACCGCCAGATCTTGCCGGCGAGCGGGCCGAGACCGGCGCCGATTTCGAGGTTGAAGTCCGCCAGCAGTTTTTTGCGTGCTTCCGCTTCGTTGATGCCGTCCGGCACATGCACCGAATTCAGTTGCGGCAGACGCGCGCTTTCTGCGACCACGAACTTCAGGCCGAGCGCTTCGAGGCCGGCCTTCAGCGCCAGATGATGACGGCGGTGGCGCGCCCACGAATGCTCGATGCCCTCCTCCTTCAAGATCACCAGCGCTTCGTGCAGACCGTAGAGCGGATTGATCGGCGCGGTGTGATGGTACGTGCGCGACGTGGTGCCCCAGTAGCCGAGCTGCAGGTTCATGTCCATGAACCAGCTCTGCACCTTGTCCTTGCGCGCCTTCACGTAGTCGACGACGCGGGCCGAGAACGACACCGGCGACAGGCCGGCGGTACACGACAGGCATTTCTGGCTGCCGGAATAAATCGCGTCAATGCCCCATTCGTCCACCAGCAGCGGCGTGCCGCCGAGCGAAGTCACCGCATCAACGATGGTCAGCGCATCATGCCTGTGCGCGATATCGACCAGCGTTTTCGCATCCGACTGCGCGCCGGTCGAAGTCTCGGCGTGCACGAAGGCGACCACTTTGGCGTCGGGATTCTTCTTCAGCGCGTCTTCCAGTTTCTGCGGATCGACCGGCTCGCCCCACGCGTCCTCGACCACGATGGCGGTGCCGCGGCAGCGCTCGACGTTCTCGATCATGCGGCCGCCGAACACGCCGTTGCGGCAGACGATCACCTTGTCGCCGGGCCGCACCAGATTGACGAAACAGTACTCCATGCCGACCGAACCCGGCGCCGATACCGGAAACGTCATCGCATTCCGGGTCTGAAACGCATAGCGCAGCAGTTCCTTCATTTCTTCCATCATCGCGGTGAACACCGAATCGAGATGGCCGATCGTCGGCTGCCCCATCGCGGCCAGCACGCGCGGATGGATTTCCGAAGGGCCGGGGCCCATCAGCACGCGGCGCGGCGGGTGGAACGAAGAAATGTCATGGCTGGGCAGAAATTTATTCATCGGCATTTCCCGGTTTGAGGAAGGCCGTCATTATAGTGTCGAATGCCGCTGCAGAATCCCCATCCTGAACAGGGGCATTGCCGGCGCGCAGCGACGCGAAATCGAACAGGGCGCGGTCGAGCAGATGCGACGGCCGCACGTTCTGCAGGCTGCGGAAGATGGTCTCAGTGCGGCCCGGCTGCTGCTTTTCCCACTCGCGCAGCAATTGCTTGATCTGCTTGCGCTGCAAGGTTTCCTGCGAGCCGCACAGGTCGCATGGAACGATCGGGAACTGCCGCAGCCCGGCGTAATCGGCGAGGTCTTTTTCCTCGACGTAGGCGAGCGGCCGGATCACGACGTGCGCGCCGTCGTCGGACAGCAGCTTCGGCGGCATCGCCTTCAGTTGCCCGCCGAAAAACAGGTTCAGGAAAAAAGTTTCGAGAATATCGTCGCGGTGATGGCCGAGCGCGATCCGGGTCGCGCCGAGTTCCTTCGCGACGCGATACAGCACGCCGCGCCGCAGCCGCGAGCACAGCGAACACATCGTCCTGCCTTCGGGGATCACGCGCTTGACCGTCGAATAGGTGTCCTGCACTTCGATCCGGTACGGAATGCCGAGCGATTTCAGATAATCGGGCAGCACGTGTTCGGGATAGCCGGGATGGCGCTGGTCGAGATTGACCGCGACGATTTCGAATTCGACCGGCGCCTTGTCGCGCAGCCGGAGCAGCACGTCGAGCAGCGCGTAGCTGTCCTTGCCGCCCGACAGGCACACCATCACGCGGTCGCCGCTGCGGATCATGTCGTAATCGGCGATCGCCTGCCCGACCAGCCGCCGCAGCCGCTTCGCCAGCTTGTTCGCTTCGTACAGTTCCTTGCGGTTATCAGTTCCCTCACCCTCATTCCCTCTCCCGGCGGGAGGGGGAAGCACAGTCTCCCTTCCCCCTCCGGGAGAAGGGCCGGGGATGAGGGGAGATGAGGTAAGCGCGGTGCTCCCTTCTCCCTCCGGGAGAAGGGCCGGGGATGAGGGACGGGGCGCGTTCACAGCGCGAGACTCCGTCCGCCGTCCACTGCGATCACCTGCCCGGTCACGTACGGCGCGTCGGCGACCAGAAATTCGACCGCCTTCGCGATGTCGTCGGGCTCGCCGACGCGCTTCAGCGCGGTCTGGTTGACGATGCGCTGGCGCGACAGTTCGTCCTGCCACTCGCCCGATTCCGGCCACAGTATCGTGCCCGGCGCGACGCCGTTGACGCGCACCTCGGGGCCGAGCTCGCGCGCCAGCGAGCGCGTCAGTGCCAGCAATCCGCCCTTGGCCACCGTATAGACGACGTAATTCTTCATCGGAAATTCGGCGTGGATGTCCACAATGTTGACGATGCAGCCGTGGCGCTTGCGCAGCTCCGCCGCCGCCGCCTGCGACAGGAACAGCGGCGCCTTCAGGTTGGTGCCGACCAGATCGTCCCACGTCTTTTCGGTAACCGCGCCGAGCGGCGTCGCGTAAAAGCTCGACGCGTTGTTGACGAGGATATCGAGGCCGCCGAACTGCGCGGCGGTCTCCCTGACCAGATTCGCCAGACCTGCGGTTTGCAGCAGGTCGGCCTGCGCCAGCGCGACTGAATCGGCGCGCACCGCGTTCAGTTCGCGCTGCAGCGCGCGCGCCTCGTCGGCCGACGCGCGGTAGTGCAGCATCAGGTTGGCGCCGCGCGCGTGCAGGCGGCGGCAGATCGCCGCGCCGACGCGTTTCGCGCCGCCGGTCACCAGCGCCGTTTTGTCCTTGAGGTCTGCGCTCATCGGGACGCGTATTGTAAGCTATCGCCATGGGCAGCCCGCTCCCCGCGCACCTCGCGCATCTCCCCGCGCCGGACGCCGACGTCGCCGCGCACGGCGCGCAGCTCGTCAAGCTGATCGCCGGCGAAATCGAACGCGCCGGCGGCTGGCTCAGTTTCGCGCGCTATATGGAACTCGCGCTGCACGCGCCGGGACTCGGCTACTACAGCGCCGGTGCGCGCAAGTTCGGGCCGGACGGCGATTTCGTCACCGCGCCCGAGCTCGGCCCGCTGTTCGCGCGCACGCTGGCGCGGCAGGCGGCGCAGGTGCTGCGCGCCACCGGCGGCGACGTGCTCGAGCTCGGCGCCGGCAGCGGCCGGCTCGCCTGCGATCTGCTCGCCGAACTCACCGCGCTCGATTGTCTGCCGCGACGTTATCTCATTCTCGAAACCAGCGCCGAACTGAAAGCGCGGCAGGCTGCGCTGCTGAAAAAGGAGTTACCGCAGTTCGCGTCACGCATCGAATGGCTGAATGCACTGCCCGCATCGTTCAGCGGCTTCGCGTTCGGCAACGAAGTGCTCGACGCGATGCCGGTGCATGTGATCCGGACGCGCACCGATGGAATTGATGAACTCGGCGTCGGCTTCGATGGCGAAAATTTTGCATGGGGCGCGCGACCGGCGCAAGGCGCGCTGTTGGCAGCAGCGCAGGCGCTGAATCTTCCCGATAACGAAAATGCGGACTACACGACTGAGATCAGCCTTGCCGCGCAGGCCTTCGTACGCACGCTCGCCGCATGCATCGAGCGCGGCGTTGTGTTGTTTATTGATTACGGTTTCCCGGCGCGCGAGTACTGCCATCCGCAGCGGAACCGGGGCACGCTGATGTGCCACTACCGCCAGCACGCGCACGACGATCCGTTTGCGCTGGTCGGCCTGCAGGACATCACCGCGCACGTGGACTTCAGCGCGATCGCGCGCGCGGGCACGGAATCGGGGATGGAACTGCTCGGCTACTGCGGGCAGGCGCGCTTTCTGATCAACAACGGCATCACCGAATTTCTGGAAAAGGTTCCGGTGGAAAACGCGAAGGCTTATCTGCCGGCGGCGGCCGAAGCGCAGAAACTGCTGTCGCCGGCAGAAATGGGGGAATTGTTCAAGATAATTGCTTTTGGAAAGGATTTTAAGGAATCGTTGACTGGATTTTCTTCCGGCGACCGGCGGCAGGTATTGTAAACGCGCATCCCGCGCCGTCCCTTGACCCGCCGCCGGTCGAACGCGCAATATATTGAAAAATAAAAATGGCTGATCGCTTTCCTAAGAGAGCAGCCGGCCCAGAATCCGAGGCGGGAGGGGGAACAGGAAACGTGTCGATCCGACCGTTTTGCCAACACGAACCGGGCGCGCGGCGCGCCTGCATCGCCATCGCGGCGGCTGGAATGTGGTACGTGACCGCCGCCAGCGCTGGCGATTCCACCGATTCCGGCCAATCGATATTCTCATTGAGCGGCTTCGGCACGCTGGGCGTCGCGCATTCGAGCGAGGACCGGGCGGATTTCGTATCCAATACCGGTTCCCTCGTGCCCGACGGCGCGGGTCATTCGCGCCGCTGGTCGTTCGACGTCGACAGCCGGGTTGCCGCGCAACTGACCGCCGATTTCGACGACCGCCTCTCGGCGGTGGTGCAAGTCATCGCGGAACAACAGGCCGACGACACCTACACGCCGGCGGTCGAATGGGCCAACGTCAAATACGACTTCACGCCGGATTTCAGCGTGCGCGTCGGGCGCACCATTCTACCGGCTTTTCTGACCTCGACTTACCGCAAGGTCGGCTACGCCAATCCGTGGGTGCGGCCGCCGGTTGAGGTCTACACCCTGCTGCCGATTTCCAACAACGACGGCGTGGACGCCGCCTATAAACTGCATACCGGCGATGTCACGAACACGATCGAAACCCTTTACGGCCAGAAGGACTCCAAGACCGTCGGCGGCGGCACCGTCAGAGCAAGGGATACCTGGGAAATCACCGACACTCTCGAGTACGGCGACCTGACCGCGCATGCCGCCTACCATCAGGTCCGATTGTCGCTGGCCGAGGGCATTCCCTTTTCCCCCGTCAAGCTGTTCACGCTGGGCGCGAGCTACGATCCGGGCGACTGGTTCGTGATGGGCGAATTCGCCGCCAACCGGAGCGACGCGGTCGGCGACAGCAACGGCTGGTACGTGACCGGCGGCTACCGGATCGGGGATTTCACGCCTTACGTCACGTATTCCCGGCTCGACGCCCTGAGCAATCCCGGCCTCGGCTTTCCGCCGGCGGGGCAGAAGAACATTTCAGCCGGCGTGCGCTGGGATTTCCATAAAAACTTCGATCTGAAACTGCAATACGAGCACATCCGCCTTGACGCGGGTTCAGCCGGCACTTTGAGCGACATCCAGTCGGATTTCCAGCCGGGTGGCACGGTCAACGTAACAAGCGTGGTGGTTGATTTCGTGTTTTGAGACGCCGTCATGAACTTTGCGAAGCATTGCGGATTGGCAGTTACCGGACTGGTGTTGAGTCTGGGCGCCGGGGCAGCGATGGGGGACGTGGTCGCGGTCGTTTCGATCAAAAATCCCACCACGTCGCTCACCGCCAATCAGGTGGTGGACATTTTTCTGGGCAGGACGAGCCGCTTTCCCAACGGGGCGCCGGCGGTGCCGATCGACCAGGCCGAGAGCTCGCGCGCGCGCGACGAGTTCTACGCCAGGTTCGCCGGCAAATCCACGGCTCAGATGAAGGCCTACTGGTCGAAAATCATTTTCACCGGAAGGGGACAACCGCCGCGGGAAGCGCCGAACAGCGCCGAAGTCAAAAAACTGCTCGCCGACAATCCCCAGGCCATCGGCTACATCGAAAAGAGCGCGGTGGACGGCAGCGTGAAAGTGCTGCTTTCCGAATGACCCGCCTCAGCCGGACATTTTCGCGCCCTGCCCGGGTTTCCGTTCGCCGTCCGCCGAGGAAGCCGCCGCCTGCGTCCGCAGCAGTTCGGCGAACTGCTCCGCGGGCAGCGGTTTGTTGAAATAGAACCCCTGGAATTCGTCGCACGCGTA
Source organism: Burkholderiales bacterium (assembly GCA_035524795.1). Lineage (GTDB taxonomy): Bacteria > Pseudomonadota > Gammaproteobacteria > Burkholderiales > SG8-41 > DATKOF01. The sequence continues at coordinate 5,478 of DATKOF010000010.1, read as the reverse complement.
CTGGCGCAAAAAATCGGCCTGTTCCCGGGTTTCCACGCCTTCGGCGATCACCGTCAGGCCGAGCGTTCTGCCGACCGCGATGATGGCCTCGGTAAGACCCCTGTCTTCGGCGTTGGTGGAAACGTCGCGGATGAACGAACCGTCGATCTTGATGGTGTCGAGCGGAAACTGTTTGAGCGTGGCGAGGGAGGAATAACCGGTTCCGAAATCGTCGATCGCGATGCGGATGCTCATTTCCTTCAGTCTGGTCAGCGTCTGTATCGTCTTTTCGACGTTGCGCATGATCATGCTTTCGGTAATCTCCAGCTCCAGCAGATGCGGGTCCATGCCGGTGTCGCGCAGTATGGCGGCGACGTCGTCCAGCAGATGGTCGTCGCCGAACTGGCGCGCCGAGAGATTGACCGCCATGATGTAGGGAGGCAGTCCCTGCTTCTGCCAGGCGATGTTCTGCAAACAGGCGGTCCTCAGCACCCATTCCCCGATCGGCACGATCAGGCCGGTCTCCTCCGCCAGCGGAATGAACTGCATCGGCTGCACCGTTCCGAGGTCCGGATGCTGCCAGCGCAGCAGCGCTTCCATGCCCGTGATGCGGCCGCTGCGCAGGTCGCGCTTGGCCTGGTAGTGGAGCCGGAACTCGCCGCGCTCCAGCGCGCGCCGCAAATCCGACTCCAGCGCCAGCCGCTGCAGCGAGTTCTTGTTCATTTCCTTGGAATAGAACTGGAAATTGTTCTTGCCTTCCGATTTCGCCTGATACATCGCGACGTCCGCATTCTTCGTCAGCGTCTGCTCGTCCTCGCCGTCTTTGGGATAAATGCCGATGCCGACGCTTGCGGTGATGCGCAGTTCGTGTCCGGCCAGAGTAAAGGGCTTGGCCGTGGCGGAAAGTATTTTGCGGGCGACGGTCGCCGCGTACTCCTCTTTTTCGAGTTCCGGCAGCAGCGCGACGAACTCGTCGCCGCCGAGGCGGGCGACGGTGTCGCTGTCGCGCAGGCAGGTCGTGAGCCTTTTCGCGGTCTCCTGCAGCAGCGCGTCCCCGGCATCGTGGCCAAGCGTGTCGTTGATCTGCTTGAAGCGGTCGAGATCGAGAAAAATCACCGCCAGCCGCCTGTCGTGGCGGCGCGCCTGATTGATGCCCTGCTCCAGAAGTTTGCTGAACAGGCTGCGGTTGGGCAGCCCCGTCAGGCCATCGTGATAGGCAAGATATTCGACCCGCTCGGCGTGCGCCATCTGGGCCTCGACTTCGCGGCGCCGGATTTGCGCGAGCTCCCAGCTCATGCGGCCCAGCATCACGATCACCACGATCACCACCACGCTGCCGGCGACCGCGCGCCACAGGTAGACCCGCGCATGCTGATCGACCGACGCCAGTTGTTCCTCCTCGGACAGACCGACGACGACTGCCAGCGGGAAATCGAAAAGCTGGCGGGCGCTGGTGTAGCGCCGTACCCCGTCCCAGCTGCTGACCGAAACCGTCGCCGCCGCGGTATCGGCCTGTCCGGTGTCCGGCACCATCGCCGCGTAATCGACCGCGTCGCCGGCGGACACCGTCTCGCCGCTGCGCCGCGCGCGGAACACGCCGTCTGTCCCCAGGACGCCGAGCACGCCGCGGTCGCCCAGCTTCGACGGCTCGTAGCCGCTGACGAAATAGGCCGCGTCCACCATGACGATCACTACGCCGGCGAACGATCCGCCGGCCGCGTTGAGCCGGCGGCTGAATTGTAATTTCCATTGCTCATCGGCGCCGCGGCGCGGCTTGCCGACCGCAAACACATCGTTGCGGCGCTGGGCCTCGAAATAATCCCGGCCGACAACATTTTTCGCCTCGAACGGGCGGGTACTCGCGACGATGTCGCCGTTGCGGTCCGCAATCGCGATGACGAACAGGAGATCGGGCAGCAGCAGGTTTTTCTTTTTCAGATCGGACAGTACAGACCGCCCTTTCTCAAGCTCGTAGTCGTATTTGATGAATCTCAGCGTCTGATCGATTTCGCGCAGCGCGCGCACCACCTGCGCTTCATAGGTTTCGGCCAGCTCCGAGCTTGATTTCGCCGCCGCATGTTTCGCATCGGCGCGCTCGACCTGGATCAGATTGAAGGTCGCGCTCCAGATCACGGTCAGCAGGGCGACCGCGATGAGCGGAAACAGGACTTGCGGCTCGTGCGCCCAGCCCAGCTTGCGCCGCAGCGTGGTGATTACAACATTCCAAGTATTCGTCAACTGCATGGATATCGCGCAACGCGCGATCGCGTAATCCGCGCGATTGCTTCTCCTCCAGTCCGGACCTGCTAATTGTTATTCGTTTTCCAGGATATTGCGCGCGTAATGGGGAGAGGGTCAAGCTGGCAACGGCCGGACGCCGTCAATCGGCTTTTCTTCCCATGGCCGGCGGCATACACTGGCAAAATCCGACTGAAAATTCCAATGCCAAGAAAATCGGAGATTTTGACGCTGCTGCTGGTCGGCGCCGCATTGCTCCTGTGGTCGGGCATTTCGCCCTATGACCGGCTGACCTGGTTCATGGAAGTCGTTCCGGCGCTGATCGCCGCTCCATTGCTGGTTGCGACGTGGCCGCGTTTTCCGCTGACGCGGCTCGCGTATTACCTGATCTTCGCGCACGCGCTGGTGCTGATGCTCGGCGGACACTACACCTATGCGCGAGTGCCGCTCGGCCAATGGCTTGAAGACGGGTTCGGCTTCACCCGCAACCACTACGACCGTATCGGACATCTGGTGCAGGGTTTCGTGCCGGCGATCGTCGCGCGCGAATTGCTGGTCCGCACTTCGCCGCTGCGGCCCGGCAAATGGCTGTTCGCGCTGGTCACACTGACCTGCCTCGCGATCAGCGCGTGCTACGAACTGATCGAATGGGCGAGTGCGGTCACGATGGGACAGAATGCCGACGAATTTCTCGCCACCCCAGGGCGATCCGTGGGACACGCAGGAAGACATGCTGTGCGCGCTGATCGGCGCGATCGTTTCGCAAATCCTGCTATCGAGGATTCATGACGGACAGATAGCAAATCTGCCCAAAACCGGTTAAGGTTCGTCTGTTTTCTCGGCCATGTCATTTTTATGCCAATAAGCGCATTCCCGAAATTCATCCGGGATCGTTACGAAATTCACGAATGGCGACATGCTTCAGCCATTCTTCAACACGATTTTCCGAACGAATACACCGATATCTGCGACGTACTGACGCGGTTCCGTCTGAAAAAGAGCTTTATCATTGTCGGTGGCGGCCGTAAATCTCCGGTCGCCAATTGGATAGACAGCGAGTTCTACAAGAAAGGTTGGGCAGAAAAGAATTTCGACACCAAGATCACAATAGATCGCACCGAGATTGAATCCCCCACCCATTCCGTCGATTGCTTCAAAGGTCGCGTCGCGCTCGAAATCGAGTGGAACAACAAAGATCCATTCTTTGATCGGGATTTAAATAACTTTCGCCTGCTATTCGACTTGCGGGCCATCTCTCTCGGTGTAATCATTACCCGCAAAGATGAGCTACAAGAAATCTTCAACGACCTGGGACGGGGATCCTCTTTTGGCGCTTCAACCACCCATATGAGTAAGTTGCTGCCGCGAATCCAAGGCGGTGGTGGAGCGGGATGCCCTCTTCTTGTATTCGGAATCAGCAAGGAGCTTTATGTCAAAGATCATTAGCATCACACAGCCAACACCTGCCGACGATTTATTAAATAAAGTCCAGGGGCGTTACGCCACCATTCTGGCCGATCCGCCGTGGCAGTTCCAAAATCGCACCGGCAAGATGGCACCAGAGCACAAGCGGCTGCTTCGCTATCCGACGATGGATCTACAGGAAATCCTGCAACTACCAGTTGGACGACTAGCTGCAGCCCAATCTCATCTTTATTTATGGGTTCCCAACGCGCTGTTGACCGAGGGGCTGGAAGTCATGCGCGCGTGGGGATTCACCTATAAAACCAATCTGGTTTGGTACAAAGTCCGGAAAGATGGCGGACCCGATGGGCGTGGCGTCGGATTTTATTTCCGCAACGTTACGGAATTTATTTTGTTTGGTGTACGCGGCAGTATGCGAACGCTGAAGCCCGGGCGCACCCAAGTTAATTTATTCTCAACACGCAAGCGCGAACATTCCCGCAAGCCTGACGAGTTATACGACATTATTGAAGATTGCTCTCCCGGCCCATACCTTGAACTTTTCGCGCGTTTCCGCAGACAAGGATGGGATCAATGGGGAAATGAGAACGTCGAGGAAAACAGCTTACGTGGCGTGGCGCATCGGAAACGCCACGTAAATCCGCAGTTACGTCTATTACAAATTCCCCGGGGTTACAAAGTTTAACGCGCGCCAAGCAGGCAAGTATTTGTTATTGGCCGGCCATTGAAGGGAACTAAGGAATAGGCGGCGTATGTGACGGCTTTAATACGATTTCCGCAATTTTTTCAATACTGCCAATGACAATTTTGAACGGTTCGATATTCCGCAAGGATGAAGGGGGTAACCAAGCAAATCGCCATTCTTGTTGAGGTAAGAAGCTCAGGGGCTTAGAAAAAATTGCGCCAAATGGACTTCTACCTCCATACGTAATTATGGTGTCCATACCGGCCCAATGTGGTAGTTTTACTTCCACCTCGGCATGAATGCGTTCACAAAACTCCTCGACGTTGTGAACTATAAGGCAAGAATCGCTACCTAGAAATTCGGAAAATAATCGTTCATCCCAAGCTTTAGAAAAACACAGAACATAGTAGTCCGTTCTAATTTCAGATCGATAGGTAACGGCACTGATGGGCTTAATTTCCTCTCCGGATTTAGCAACAGTAATTTTTATATGGTTACTGTTCGATGATTGGACTCGAATAAGTTCATCGTCTTGGCGTGCGCCATCATCTTTAAACTGCTTATATCCTGCAGCAGGCTTCAGGTAGAACTCCCCAAGGCTGAGCGCAAGTTTTAGTGGGCCAGCTTCCGAATAGCGGTACAGTTTTGGTGGACGAGTAACATCGAATTGCATGAATAATTTATTTGCAATCTGACATTCAGTTAGTGTGCGCCAAGCACGTGGCGTATCGTATCCAGCCTTACCGCATCTATATTAATCCTGATTTGCTCCGGATCGCTCGCCAGTTTCGCGATCGCGCCGGCGTCCACGCTTAGTGCCGCTTGCAGCGCGCGCTCCAAGCGCGCGCGGGTTTCCTCCGAATCTTCCTCCCCGATCAATGCGGCATCCATCAACAGGCTGAAGCGTTCCGGCCGGCGCCAGAGGTCGGCGGCGTCGAACAGTTCGAGCAGCGCATGGGCGTCAAGGCTTAAAGCGTCCGCGATTTGATTGCCGTGACGCGCGGCGAGCAGCGCCAGGTCGCGGCAGTCGCCGGGAACTTTCAACCGGTTGCACAGCGATTCGACCGCGAGCGGATCGAGCGCGCGCAGCAGCACCGCGAAGCGCACCGTCAGCGGCGCGCCGGCCCGCGCCGCAGCATCGAGCGCCGCCA
>DATKOF010000009.1:0-35076 GCA_035524795.1 Burkholderiales bacterium | reverse complement strand
GTTATTCAGTCCACATGGGCCGACTGAGGTTTGGCCCATATCTAGTCAGCGCTGCTTTGTTCGTGGTCATTGGAGTGGCCATTTATAATCTGCAATCAGTGGGCATAAGCGCTGCAGCAATTGCGATGTCGAAAGACATGGACATGAGGAATATGGGAAAGTTTTGGGCATTCCCATTCCTTCAATCATCAGGACTCATTGCCCTTCTGTTTTCCTATATCTCTGTCTTGCTTGGCCTTAGTCAAACTATTCTTAAAGAGCGCGGCTACTCAAAAAACATAGCAATAAACTGCCTTCACAGACACGTTGCCCTGAGTGCCGTGATACTCGTAGTAATTCATATGATAACCACGGCTCTTGATGCGATGGGAGATAGCTGGCGAACAGTGCTGATTCCGGGGGCATGGGCTGATCAAGGATGGCCTGAAGCTGTGTGGGGCTACGATCTGGGCATTGCGGCTGCATACCTTTTGGTCCTTGTCGGGCCGACTTTTTACCTTCGTCGGTACTTTTCCGGAAAGAATTGGATCAATTTTCACCGCCTTATTGCATTTGTGTATTTGTTTTCAGTGTGGCACGCAATGATCCTTGGCCTTGATTTACCGTATTACACGTGGCTCAGACCGGCCATTTGGTTGGCCCAGATTCCAGTTCTGGCTCTTTTTATGTGGCGGTTGTATAGATCAACATTTAAAATATCTTCTGCAGAACAGCAATTCAGTATCAGCCGTCTCTCATGTGTAACGGGTTTTGTTTTTAGCGCACTTGCGATTCTTACATTGCTGATTATTGTCGTCACCGGTAATTCCGGATTCATTGCTACAGTTTGATCATTGATGTGACCCGCCGATCAGCTCTCTAATCAGGGCGGTTTACATCAAATGACGCCAATCCTTGTCGTGCCCAGGGAAACTTTGACTTTGGTGCTTTTGCATCCGATGGCAATAATAGCTTTCAAATACAGAACCATCAGCAGTACATTTAAACCCCGCCGTAAATCAGCGCCCGCACCTGGCTATGCTTCGGCGGCGCCACCGCATCGATGCGCACCAGGCGTATGCCTGCGCTTAGCAGATCTTCGATCGTAGCCGCCTCGACCGCCGGGCTGCCGTCAAGCAGCACCGCGGCGACGATCGCCATCTGCTTGTCGCAGACGACGAAATCAACGCGCGCCGCCGCCAGCCGCTTCGACATTTGTCCGGCGTGGTAGCCCGGCGACGGCGATTCGATGAGACTGTCCAGCGGGACATCGACGAAAATTTCGTGATCGGGAAGACCGCTGCGCAGGACATAGTAGATCAGTGTCGTCTGCGGCCCGAACAGGCGCGGTTTTTTGACGAGACGGACTGCCTCCTCTACTGCGGCCGGCGCGCGCCCTGACGCGGGAGCGGGCGCCAATGCCGAGAACATCTTCTGGAACTTCTGCTCGCGCGCGGCATCGCGCTTCGCTTTCCTGTTTTTGTACGACCAGTAGATGCCGACTACCAGCGCGATCCACAGCAGTCCGGCCAGAAGCCACATGGCATTTCAGCGGGGATCAGCCCGCCAGCGGCTGCACGCGATTGCGGCCACGCCGGCGGTCGAGCCACCAGGCGAGTGCCGGCAGCATCAGGAACGATCCCGGCAGCACCATCACCACCAGATACGGACTCAAATTCGACAAGCGCCGCAAATGCGCACGCAGCTCGAGACGCTCCTCGGTCGTCCAGCGCTGCTTGTTGCGTTGCTTCATCAGCAACGGCATCAGGCCCTTGATCTGCAATATCTCGTTCAGCAGAAACCGCTTCTCGCGGGCGGTCAACTCACGGGCCGAGCGCAGCATCGCCAGCGTGCGCGCATTAAACTGCTTCAATTGCTGACGCATCAGGCCACCGTTCCAATCGCCGTATCGCCGGTCAGGCGAACATTCGGCGCAGCCACGCGCCGGCGGAGCGCCAGACCCGCCACAGCATCCAGCCGCGCCCCAGCCATTTTCTGAGTTTATGCAGACGCAGCACGACGACTGCCGCGACGCCGATCGCAATCAATAACGGATGGGATTTGAGGAAGCCGGCGACAGCAACGCCGCGGTCAACCAGCGCAGCCGGTTTTTCCCACGCCTGCCATTCGGCCGCAATGGCGCTTCTCTGCTGCTCGACGCGCGCCAGCAGCCGCTCTCGGCGCTGCGCCAGTTCGAAGAGGCGGTCCGCGTAATTCATTTCGGAGTCAGCCGCTCGCGATCCCTGGCCAGCTCGGCCAGGGTCGCCGCAAACAGACGCGGTCTGGCCGTTGCCTGCCGGCGCGCGGCGACCGCAGCGCCGGCGCCGATGGCCAGATAAATCAACGTCAGCCCGCCGATGACCGGCAGACGATAGCTGTCCCAGAACAGGACGATAACAAACAGCGTGAGCGTCAGTACTGAAAGCGCAAGAAAGAACACCGCAACGACGGCGAGGACCAGCAATCGCGCGAGTCGAACGCGCTCTTCTTCAACCTCGGCGGCCAGCAGTTCGAGGCGTGTCTGCAGCGTCGCGACCAGCGTCGCCGCCAAGTTGCGCAACGATTGCAGCAGTCCAGTGCTGCTCCGGCTATGGCCGGGGTCTTCCGCCGTCACGGAAGATTAACGCCGTCCGATCAGCAAACCGATCAGCAGACCGATGCCCGCGGCGACACCGACCGCGTGCCACGGGTTTTCGTGCACATATTCGTCGGTGGCGCGCGCAGCCTGCTTGGTCTTGCCGACGATCGCTTCTTCCGCATCGGCGAGCTTGATCTTGGCGCGATGCAGGCTTTCCTGAATGCGTTCGCGCGCCGAGGCGGCTTTCTCGCCGGCAAGGGTGGCGGTCGCCCGCAGCAGTTCTTCGGTGTCGGCGATCACGATCTTGAAATCTTCGACCAGTTTGTCTTTGGCAACGTTAGCTTCGGTACTCATGCAGGCCTCTTAGTAAAAGTACGGGGAACCGGCGGATGCCGGAATAGGGATGGTTAGGCTACTCATTTTCCCCGCTGGAATCAAGCGCTTTTCAGGACTGATTGCGATTTATCCAGCGTCTGGCGTCGGGCAATCGGTGGGCGGCCAGCCGTTCCAGCAACAGCGCCGGATCGTGCTCGACGATCAGCATATCGCGGTGTTCCGGTTTGAGAAAACCCGCGGCGACGGCATGATCGAGAAACACCATCAAACTGTCATAAAAGCCGGCGACGCTGAGGATGCCGCATGGCTTGCGATGGATGCCGAGCTGCCCCCAGGTCAGCATTTCGAATGTCTCTTCATAGGTGCCAAGTCCGCCGGGCAGCGCGACGAAGGCGTCCGCCAGTTCCGCCATCAGCGCCTTGCGCTCGTGCATCGAATCGACGACCCGCAGATCGACCAAGCCGCGGTGACCGACTTCGCGTTCCAACAGCGCGTGGGGAATGACGCCGGTCACCGGCACGCCGGCGGCAAGCGCGGCTTCCGCCAGCACTCCCATCAGCCCGACGTTGCCGCCGCCGTAAACGATGCGCATGCCGCGCGCCGCGACGGCGTGCGCCAGGTCGCGTGCCGCCGCGGCATAAACTTCGCTGGCGCCAATGTTGGAACCGCAAAATACACAAACACTCTGCATGATATGCTGCCTGTCGCTACCCGAAGCGTGATTTTAGACGATGAGTGAAAGCTGCCGCGACCGTCTGCATTGCGATTTCCTGCTGCGGTGCCGCGCATATGTCGCGGTCTTCTTCGGCGTCAGCGGCATGTCGCTGCCGCTGTCCCGGCAGATCCGATGAAACACGGCCATATCTTGTGCGCAAACCCGCGCGGCTTCCACCGGCTGCACTATACCGACTGGGGCGATCCGCGTAATCCGCGCGTCGTGATCGGCGTGCACGGTCTCACCCGCAATTGCCGCGATTTCGATTTTCTCGCGGAAAGGCTTGCGCCCGATTGCCGCGTCGTCTGTCCCGACGTCGTCGGCCGCGGCGACAGCGACTGGCTGCCGGACAAGCAGGACTACGGCCTCCCGCAATATCTGTCCGACACAGCCACATTGCTGGCGCGCGTCGTATTCTGGCCGCCGCGCCGCTGGCTGGTGCGGCTGGGCGATTTGCTGCGGCAACGTCACAGCACACGCTCGCTCTGCTGGGTCGGCACTTCGATGGGCGGCGTCATCGGCATGCTGCTGGCCGCGCAGCCAGGATCGCCGATCCGCAAACTCGTCGTCAACGATGTCGGCCCGCTGATCCCGCGCGCGTTTCTCGATCGGATCGGCGGCTACATCACCGCCGACCCGCGTTTCCGGACCTTCGAAGAGCTGCGGGACTACGTGCGCAGGATTTCAGCGCCGTTCGGGCCGCTGACCGATGCGCAATGGAATCACCTGACGCGGCACAACGCGAGACAGCATGCGGATGGCAGCTGGAGCATGAAATATGACCCCGGCATCGGATTGCCGTTCCGCGGGAAGCCGATGGCAGACATCGATCTGTGGAAGATGTGGGATGCGATTACCTGCCAGACGCTGGTGCTGCGCGGCACCGAATCCGACCTGCTGCTGCCGGAGATCGCCGATGAAATGCGGAAACGCGGCCCGCGGCCGCGCATCGTCGAATTTTCCGGCGTCGGCCATGCACCGATGCTGCTGACGGAAGATCAGATTGCGCCAGTGCGCGATTTTCTGATCACGACCGGGTAAACCGCGGCTCAGTGCGCAGCATTGAACTCTTCGCGCGAAATGCGCCCGTCGCCATCGGTGTCGAGTTTCCGGAAATCAGGTTCGATCGCCGTCCCCTTGACCTCGTCCGGCGTCAGATAGCCGTCATGGTTGGCATCGAGCGCATCGAAATCCGCCGGCGACGCAGGAGCCGGCGCAGCGGTCATGGTCGCCGCCTTGGGCGGCGCCTGCCCGGCCTTGTCGAACAGACGACTGACGCCGAGCGCGATAAACAGTACCAGAACACCGGCCGCAAACCAGCTCAATTGAGACACCGACGGGCGTTGCGCTTTGACCAGCGTGGTCTCGAGCGAGGTGGTGTTTTCGAGCAATTGTGTCGGCGCATCTCCCGGCGCATCCTCTACCTGGACAGCGACCGTATCCGCTGCCGGCAACGCCGCGGCAACCTCAGTAAACAACGTCCGCCATTCTGCCACCGATTGCGGGCGTTTCTTTTCATCAAGCTCCATGCCGCGATTGATGCCGTGAAGAAACCTGGCGCTGTAGCGGTCGCGCAGCGAAATCAGCATTTGCCTGACACCGTCGGCTTTCATCCGGCCCACGACATCGGGCGGATTTTCTCCGGACACCGCGCGATAAAAGACCGCGGCGAGCGAATAAATGTCGGTCCACGGTCCCTGGTTTCCGTCCTTCGAATATTGCTCGAGCGGCGCATAGCCGGGCGTCAGAATCGAAGTCATGGTGCGGGTGACGGCGCCGGCCGAAAGCCGCGCGGCGCCGAAATCAAGCAGCACCGGCACACCGGTATCACGGATGAAGATGTTCGACGGCTTGATATCGCGATGCAAAAATCCGGCTTGATGGACCGCCTCCAATCCGTCAAGCAACGGCATCAGTATCTTGACCAGCATCGGCTCGTCGGGCTGCGGGATGCGTTTCAGCAGCTGACTGAATGACATGCCCGATTCGTAATTCATCACCATGTAGGCGGTGCCGTTGGCCTCGAAATAACGCTTGACCTGGACGATATTGGGATGGGAAAACTTGGCGAGCAGCCGCGCCTCCTGCAGAAAGCGGTCAAGCCCCCATTTGTAGTTGTATTCGGTGCCGGTATTGATCGGCACGATCGCACCGTCGAGCGCGCGCACCGCGAGTTCGACCGGCAGGTACTCCTTGACCGCAATTTTCTTCTGCAGCAGCGTATCGTACGCCAGGTAAGTCATGCCGAAGCCGCCGGCGCCCAGCACCGATTCGAGACGATATTCGAGCAGCATCGTACCGAGCGGCAATGCATTGCGGTAATTGAGGATTTCGGCCATGGCGGATGGCATACACTATACGGCAATTGATTTGCTGACGCGATTTGCCGACACTTGCCGGGACGTGCTTTCCATGACGGATATCTGGGGGTGATCCCGCAGGAATTTTCAGATCGCGATCAACCATCGATCGAACAGTCGCCGGCCCTCCCCGCACCGTGGCTGAGAGCGGATATCCCATTGAGCTAAAAATAATTTTTTAACCCATCGGGCGACGCCCTCCCACCGTTCAGCATGGCGCATTGCAATGCGGATTTCAGGCAGATTCAGCGCTTGACGCTGGCGACCTCCTCGCGTTATAAAGTGCCAGCGCCAATAGAGTTTCGGGTATCGGCGCCATGTCTTCATTCGCATAGCCTAAGGAGATTAGTGATGAAATGCCTTTATAAGTTGGTAAGCCAGTTACTGATCGTAAGCATGGTGTTGGTGCCGTTCGCGACACAGGCCGGAATGATCGGTACTGACCAGGTGGTGTCGAGTGCCGCAGCACAGGCCAACCGCGATAAGGTCGTTCAGTTCGTAAGCCGCGCCGATGTCGCCAAGCAACTCGAAGCGCTGGGCGTCAAGGCAACCGATGCGCAAGCGCGGGTCGCCGCGATGACGCAGGAAGAAATCAACACCGTCGCCGGCAAGATCGACACGCTGCCCGCAGGTGCTTCCGACTCCGGCTGGTGGTGGGCCGCAGGCGTGCTGGTCGTTGCATTGATCATCTGGCTCGCGTACAAATAGAGCCGTTGGGTATCTTCACCTTGAAGGCCCGCCGCTGTCTGGCGGGCTTTCTCATTTCAGGGGCTCTGCTTTTCTCCGCAGGGTGCACCAGCCTTTCGCCGCAGACGCTCGCGCTGAAGGAACAGCGCCCGGCCGGGCTTCCGCCGCACGTCGAACTCGAACAGGTGCCGTTCGTCCCCCAGGAAGATAATTTCTGCGGTCCGTCGGCGCTGGCGATGGTGCTCAACGCGGAAGGCGTCAACGTATCTCTCGATACCTTGATCCAGGAGGTTTACCTTCCCGGACGCGAAGGCAGCCTGCAAGTGGAAATGCTCGCTGCAGTGCGCCGTCACGGACTGGTCGCCTATCCGCTTGCTCCCAAATTCGGGGACGTGCTGCGCGAAGTCGCCGCCGGCACGCCCGTGATCACCCTCGAAAATTACGGCTTCAGCTGGTATCCGAAGTGGCATTATTCGGTAATGATCGGCTACGACCTCGACCAGTTTGAAGTAGTCCGGCGTTCCGGGGAAAAGGCGCGGCGTGTGGTGCCGATGGGCATCTTCGAAAAGGTGTGGCAGCCCGGAGGTTACTGGGCAATGGTCGCGATGCCCCCCGGCCGCGTCCCGGTGACCGCAACGGAAACGGGCTACGCGACCGCCGTGGTCGCGCTTGAACAGGCCGGACAGACCCGCAACGCCTCGATCGCCTACCGCGCAATGCTGGAACGCTGGCCCGACAGCCTGTCCGCGCAAATGGGAAACGGCAACACCGCCTATGCGTCGCACGACCTCGCTACCGCCGAAGCGGCGTTCCGGCGCGCGACCGTTGATCATCCCGACTCCGCGGCAGCCTTCAACAATCTGGCGCAGGTGCTGTCTGATCAAGGCCGGTTCGATGCCGCACTGGACGCTGCCGAACATGCGGTCAGCCTGGGTGGCCCGTTATTGCCGGAAACCCGGTCAACTCTGGATGAAATTCGCAGCAAAGCCGGAAAATTGCCCCATTGACGGGCGACAGGTCAGCGCAGACCATTTTGCATGAATCCCACACTTTTTGCCTTTTCAGGGCGGGCCCGCTGCTCTTTCTCGAATTGTTGCTATAATAAAAAAAACTTCCCTGGTTTCGTCTCGATGACAACGGTATCAATCTTCCGGGCCGGACGTTCGAGCGTTGGCTTGCTGCTGCTGTGCAGCTTGCTGACGATACAAGGATGCGCGACCAAAGACCCGCGCGATCCGTTTGAGCCCATGAATCGGGCGATTTACAAACTCAACGAGGGTCTCGACAAGGCGGTAGTAAAACCGGTCGCCCAGGCCTATCAGACCGTGCTGCCGCAGGTCGTACGCACGGGCGTCACGAATTTCTTCAATAATCTGTACGACGTTCTGGTCGCGCTCAACGACCTGTTACAGGGCAAATTGCCGGACGCAGCGTCCGATGTGGGACGAGTCGCCGTAAACACCACAGCCGGCATTGGCGGGCTGATCGATGTTGCAACCAAGGTTGGGCTGGAAAAACATGACGAAGATTTCGGCCAGACGCTGGGGCGCTGGCACGTCGAGGCCGGACCGTATTTGCAGCTTCCGTTCTTCGGCCCCAGTTCGTTCCGCGACGGGCTGGGGCGTTTCGTGGACTTCAAGCTGGATCCGGTTTACTGGGTCTGGTACCACGACGTTGCGACGCGTAACTCGCTATGGGCGCTGAACATCGTCAATACCCGCGCCAATCTGCTTGACGCAACCAACCTGCTGGAAAAGGCCGCGCTCGATCCCTACGAGTTCCAGCGCGACGCCTATCTGCAACGCCGGCGCAGTCTGATCTACGACGGGAATCCGCCGCCCGAGAAGGAGCACGAAACACCCAGGAGCGAGCTGGAGGACGACGATCAGCCGCAGCCCGTCGGGCAGGCGCGCGCGCGCGCTGCTGCTCCTGCAGAACAGGCGCCTGCCGTTCCGGCGCCCGCAGTACCGGCTACCGGCGCGACCCTGGCCCCGGCGTCTCCGGCACCAGCGATCTGACTCACCTGAGCAACGGCGGTTCCGCTCCGGCGGAAGAAGGATCTGCCGCGCGGCATGCCCGAAGCCGATGACAACAGCATGTGACTCCATGCAACCCGGCGTATCCGTCACATACCCGTCAGCTTCTTCAGATCCTCGATGATTTCCCGCGAATTTTTCGACGTGCTTGCCCCGAGATAAACCCGCATCACCCTGCCCTGGGGATCGATCAGGAAGGTGTTGCGCTGTGCGAACTTGAACAATCCGAAGTCCCGCAGCGAGCCGTAGCGCGCTGCGACTTCGCCGCCCGCATCCGCCAGCAGAGGAAACGGCAGATGATATTTCCGGGCAAATGCCGCGTGCGAAAGCGCGTTATCGACGCTGACGCCGGCGATCTGCGCACCAAGCGCATCCAGTTTCTGCCAGTCGTCGCGGAACATGCACGCTTCCCTGGTGCAGCCCGGCGTGTCATCTTTCGGATAGAAATACAGGACCAGCCACTTGCCGCGGAAATCTTCGATGTGACGCACTTTCCCTGCCTGGTCCGGCAAGGCGAGGGCGGGAGCAGATGCGCCAACCTCCGGCGCAGCGCGCGCCTGTGCAGCGCTGCGCCACGCCAGCAATAATCCGACCGCGCTCACCGCCAATACCACCCACCACCATTTCGACATGCGGTTCGTTCCGGCTTTTCTACGGCGACGCGGAAAATTCTACGCTAGAATGCCGGCGCACGCCCCGGTAGCTCAGTGGATAGAGCAGCCCCCTCCTAAGGGGCAGGTCGCACGTTCGATTCGTGTCCGGGGCGCCACTTCCTGCATCCATATATATCCAGTAAAAATAATCTTTTGTCTTTTTATTCTTTCCGGTTTCGGGCCACCGGGGTTAGACTTGCAAATGTTCCCGACGATCGGGCAATCGTATTCCAAGGAGATCTGTATGGCTACTCTGAGACTGGGCGATACCGCCCCTGACTTCACGCAGGATTCCACCGCCGGCAAAATCCACTTTCACGAATGGCTGGGCGACAAATGGGGCGTGCTGTTTTCGCACCCGAAGGACTTCACGCCGGTGTGCACGACCGAGCTCGGCGCGACCGCCAAACTGAAGGCCGAATTCGACAAGCGCAATGTCAAGGTGCTCGCGGTCAGCGTCGATCCGCTCGATTCGCATGCCAAATGGGTGCCCGACATCAACGAGACGCAGCATACCACCGTCAATTTTCCGATCCTGGCCGATCCGGATCGCAAGGTGTCGAACCTCTACGACATGATCCACCCGAACGCGAACGACACGCTGACGGTGCGCTCGGTGTTCATCATCGACCCGAAAAAGAAAATCCGCACCATCATCACTTATCCGGCAAGCACCGGCCGCAACTTCAACGAGATCCTGCGCGTGATCGATTCGCTGCAACTGACCGACAATTACAGCGTCGCGACGCCGGTCAACTGGCAGAATGGCGAGGACGTCATCATCGTGCCCTCGCTGCAGGATCCGGAAGTCCTCAAGCAGAAATTCCCGAAAGGCTATAAGGCGGTCAAACCCTACCTGCGCATCACGCCGCAGCCCAACAAGTAGCCGACCGCGCGCTTCACGAAAAATGCCGGCGTGCGCGCCGGCATTTTTTGCCCGTCAGGCTCGACGTTCCTACTGACTGGCCTGCGACATCTGGATCACCGGCTGGGCGCCGGACTCCGACAACAGCACCGTCATCATGTTGGTAACCAGTACGGCGCGCTGTTCGGACGTCAGCGATACGATGCCTTTCGCCTCCAGCGCCTTGAGCGCACCCTCGACCATGCCGACAGCGCCTTCCACCATGCGCTGGCGCGCCAGCACTACCGCCTCCGCCTGCTGACGCCGCAGCATTGCATTGGCGATCTCCGGAGCATAGGCGAGGTGCGCGATTTTGGCCTCTTCGATGACGATGCCGGCCACCTCGACGTGGTCCTGGATCGCAGCGCCGAGCTGCCGGGAAATGGCATCAAGGTCGTGCTGCAGGCTCATCGCGCGCGGCACCCCCTCCCGCTGCTCCGGCAGATCATAAGGGTGGCTCGACGCCACCTGTCGCACCGCCGATTCGCTCTGCACCTGCAGGTAATTGACATGGCTTTCGACATCGAACACCGCCTTTGCAGTGTCCTGCACGCGCCACGCGATCACCGCTCCGATTTCGATCGGATTGCCGCGTTCATCGTTGACCTTGAGCACCGGCGTATTCCAGTTGTTGACGCGCAGGGAAACCCGCCGCCTGGCGTAGAACGGGTTGACCCAGAAAAAACCGCTTTCCCGCAGCGTGCCGGCATAGCTGCCGAAAAAGATCATCACCGCCGCCTGGTTCGGCTCCAGCGTAAGCAGCCCCTTGAAGCAGAACAATGCGGTCGCGCAAAGGAAGACCCCGCCAATGAACCGGACCGGCCCGGTCGGCGGCAGCAAAAGATAGAAACCGAACCCTGCGATGCCCAGCAGCACGACCAGCATGATCCAGCCGCTGACGCCAGCGATGACTTTCTCGTCGGTACCGATGCCGCTTCCGTTTTCAGGCATGATGGGATTCCTCCTGCTGCTGCCCACGCGTGCCAAGGATGGCGATGCGTGTGCGCACGTAATCGATATGCTGACGCAGCGTGTACAGCGCGTTGTTGAATGCCAGCGGCACCGAAAGCCGATTGACGCGCTGCTCGATCTGATCAAGACGCTCGATATAGGCAGGAAATTTTTCCGGCAGCGGGCTGCGCTCGATTTCGTCTTCCAGCATCCGCAGTTCACCGTAATTGCGGTAGATGCGTGAATTGACGCGCCACCGGTAAAGCGGCGGCAACAGGCGCACCAGCGGAATCGAGATCACGACCAACGGCAACACCAGCACGATCAGGCGGTCGATCAGGATCGCCACCCGGTACGGCAGATAGCGTTGCAGAAACGACGGTCCGGACTTGTAATAGCGCGCTGCTTCGGCATTGACCGGATAATCCTGATGTCGGGTCGAAGGGAAATCGCCTTCGCGCTGGAAAAGCCCGGCGTCGCCGTGCACCTCGGTCGCCGCCGCAGCGAGCAGCCCGACCAGCGTCGGGTGCAGGTCCCAGCGCGTCAACAGATTGGCGGTGGTGGCGAGCAGATGCACGTCCTGGGCCGGAATATCGCGGGCCAGATCAATCGCGCCCCGCGGCAATACGACTTCAGACAGGTAGGAAAACCGCCGCGTATAGGCCTGGGCGCGCGTGAAATTCATCAGCTTTATGTGCGAATCGCGCAATGCGTCGCGCACCGACCAGGCCTCGGCAGCCGCAACGAAAAAAACGGCATCGACCGCCCGCTGTTGCAGCGCCTGCGTCGCCTTGCGCCCGCTCAAATCCGACAGCGCCACGTCACTCACGCGGATGCCGTTGGCGGCGAGCAATGCGATTGCCAGGATGCGCGTGCCGCTGTTCTCCGGACCCACCGCGATGCGCATGCCGCGCAGTTCGGTAAGGCGGTCCAATGGCCGGGCGGAGCGGTAAAACACCCACACCGGCTCGTAGAACAGACTGCCGATCGATTCGACGTTGGGATTGTCGTCGGCGGTGCCAATGCCGCCTTGAACGAAGGCGGCATCGATGTCGGAATTTTCATCGTTCAGGCTTCTCAGATTTTCGATGGAGCCCGGGGTCTTGCGCAGCACCAGATTGACGCCGTCGCGGGCGAGAATCTCGCGGTAACGTTTCGCGAACCCGTAGTAGGCGCCGTCCTCGGAGCCCGCGGCCATGATCAACTCCGTCGGCGGCGCAGGCTGCACAAAATGCCAGGCGATCAAGAGAGTGGCCGCGACGATCAGCAGTACCGGCCACGACGCCACCGCCATGTCGCGCAACGAAACATAGTTGATCGAACGGCGCCGCAACCAGCTCTGCCGCCATTTGTCCGGGCTGTTTTCCATCACTCACCGGCAAACACCGGCGCCCCGGTTTCTGCAGCGTCCTCGTACCAGAACTTGACCAATTCGTCATCTCCCTGCGGCCGATGGCGCATCGAGCCGGCGCGTTGCCTCACGCTGCGCCGGCAGCATGTTCTTATCATCTGTCATAACGCAAATAGTACAACATCTTCCGCCACCGGTTTCCCGGCGGATTGAGCGGACTATCAAAAGCGTTTATATTGACGCCCATCATGGCAGATCCCGTTGCGAAAGCAGCAACTCAGGCCGGCGCGACCAGGCGCGCCGACCGCCGGCTGACGCTCGAAGGCCTGCTGGCCGACCTGGTCGCCGACCAGCTGATCAGCGGGGAAGACGCCGAACAACTGCGCAATGACCGCCGCGCCCATCACGGGGACAGCCACCCGCTGGTCGTAATCGCGGAGCAGAAATTCAAGGATCCGCGCAATCCGCGCAAGACGCTGCACATCGAAACGCTGACCGAGTGGCTGGCCGCCAGGGTCGGCATGGAGTACGTGCACATCGACCCCTTCAAGATCGATTTTGCGGCGGTCACCAAGCTGATGTCCACCGCCTACGCACAGCGCTACCGCATCCTGCCGATCGGCGTCACCGCGCGCGAGGCGACGATCGCAACCTGCGAGCCGCACGTGCGCGACTGGGAGGATCAGCTCAGGCAGATCCTGCGGCTCGACATCAAGCGCGTACTCGCCAGCCCCCTCGACATCCAGAACTACATCGTCGAGTTCTTCAGCCTCGCCAAGTCAGTCAAGGGCGCGACCGAAAAGGATCACGGCGCCTACAGCGCGGTCACCAACTTCGAACAGCTGGTTCAGCTCGGACGCAGCGGCAAGCTCGACGCCAATGACCAGCACATCATTCATATCTGCGACTGGCTGTTTAATTACGCATTCGACCAGCGCGCCAGCGACATCCACCTCGAACCGCGACGCGAGATCGGCAACGTGCGTTTCCGGATCGACGGCGTGCTGCACCAGGTCTACCAGATCCCGACGCCAGTGATGGCGGCGATGACCAGCCGCATCAAGCTGCTCGGCCGCATGGATGTGATCGAGAAACGGCGGCCGCAGGACGGGCGCATCAAGACCGTGACGCCCGACGGCAACGAGGTCGAACTGCGGCTGTCGACAATGCCGACTGCGTTCGGCGAGAAGCTGGTGATGCGGATCTTCGACCCCGAAGTGCTGGTCAAGGATTTCGGCGAACTCGGTTTCTCCGACGACGACCTCAAGAAATGGCGTGGCATGGTCGAAAAACCGCACGGCATCATTCTCGTCACCGGCCCGACCGGCTCAGGCAAGACGACGACGCTGTATTCGACGATGAAGTTTCTCGCCAGACCCGAAGTCAATGTCTGCTCGGTCGAGGACCCGATCGAAATGATCGAGCCGACGTTCAACCAGATGCAAGTACAACACAACCTCGGCGTCACCTTCGCCCAAGGCATCCGTACGCTGATGCGGCAGGATCCGGACATCATCATGGTCGGCGAAATCCGCGATTTGGAAACCGCCGAAATGGCGATCCAGGCCGCGTTGACCGGCCACCTCGTGCTGTCCACGCTGCATACCAACGACGCGCCGGCGGCAGTCACCCGCCTGCTCGATCTCGGCGTGCCGTCGTATCTGCTGAACTCGACGATCCTCGGTGTGATGGCGCAGCGCCTGGTGCGTACGCTGTGTCCGCATTGCAAGGAACACCAGCCGATCGAGGATTCGGCATGGGAGATGCTGGTGGCGCCGTGGAAAGCGACCAAGCCCGAAACCGTTTACGGCGCGATCGGCTGCCTCGAATGCCGGATGACCGGTTATCTGGGCCGTCTCGGCATTTATGAAATCATGGTGCTCAACAACGACCTGCGCAACCTGATCGATAACACCACCGATATCGAGAAGCTGCGCGAACAGGCCTATCGCGACGGCATGAAGCCGCTGCGCATCAGCGGCGCAATGAAAGTCGCCGCCGGCATGACGACGATCGACGAAGTCATGAAGGTTGCGCCGCCGATGCAGGATCGGCGCCAGCATTCCCGCTAGTCAAGGATTTTTCTCCACCGCCGGAGTTTTTGCTCAAAACGCAGCGTCGCGTGCGCCGGGCTCGATGACGGCAACACCAGCGTCTGGTAGCCCAACGCGGCGAACTGCGGCTCGAGCTTTCCGGCGGTCCTGCCGTTGAAGCAGACCCGCCTCAGGTTCTTTGCAATGCGCGTGATGCGTTTGAAATCGTTATGGCGCGGATCGCGGATATCGGAATCGAGGCTGCCGCGGCGCGCGCAGGCGCCGATCACATCCCACAGACCGATTCGGTGCCTGAGCAGCATCCGCAGCCGCTGTCCATATTCCATTTCGGAAAGCGGCTCGCTGATCACCGCGCCGACCAGCCGCCAGAACTGGTTCCTTGGGTGCGCGTAATACTGGCGTTTACCGAGTGAAGCGAGGCTGGGGAAACTGCCGAGAATCAGCACTTCGATATCGGTGTCGACCACCGGCTCAAATCCCTCGGCCCGCATCTGCAAGAATCGCTATTCTGAAAATCGTTGCCAATCGGCGACAAATGACATCGCTTCCACGTTAAACTATATTACATTTTGATACAAACTTCCGGCCCGCTCGCGCGTTCTTATTAATATGCCGCATGAAGGACGCGCGGCTGTCTGAATTAAGCGATGGCAAAGGAGGCGCATCATGCGTAACCGTTTAACGATGCTGGCGCTGGGTGTTTTGTTCGCCATGGTGAGCGGCACTGCTGCGGCTGCTCATGTGGATGTCGGAGTGGGGATCGGTGTGCCGCTGGTGACGCCTGCGCCAGCAGTCGTTTATCCGCCGGCTCCCGTTTATTACCCTCCCTACTCCTATTACTATCCGCCGGTCACTTACCCGGCGTACGGACCTGATTATGTCTTCATCAACGGCTATTGGGCCAAGGGGCATTATCACCCGGGTCACTGGCATCACCGTTGATTGACGTCTGGCAGCATAAAAAAGCGCGCTCAGGCGCGCTTTTTTTGTTTGCGGCTTCCCTGAACCGGCTGTCCCGTACTATCATCCATCCCCGTGAGTACGGTCATCTCCCATGACATCGATGTCGTGCGCCGGCGCGAAGTGCAGAACGCGCTCGCCGCATTTCTGCCGCAGCACGCGCTGCTCTGCGAAGATGAAGATGTCCGGCCTTACGAATGCGACGGATTGTCGGCCTATCGCCAGCCGCCGATGATCGTCGCGCTGCCGGAAACCGCGGAACAGGTGCAGCGTGTCCTGAAAACCTGCTTCGACCTCGGCGTGCCGGTCGTTGCGCGCGGTGCCGGCACCGGTCTGTCCGGCGGCGCGCTGCCGCGCGGTGACGGCGTGCTGCTGTCGCTCGCCAAATTCACACGCATTCTCGACATCGACCCCCGTGCGCGCACCGCACGCGTGCAATGCGGCGTGCGCAATCTTGCGATTTCGGAAGCGGCTGCCGCGTACGGCCTCCGTTATGCCCCCGATCCTTCGAGCCAGATCGCGTGTACGATCGGCGGCAACGTCGCTGAAAACGCGGGCGGCATGCATTGCCTCAAGTACGGACTGACCGTCCACAACATCGTCAGCCTGCGGGCATTCACGATCGAAGGCGAAGCATTGGCCATCGGCGGCGATGAGGCCGACGTCCCGGGCTACGACCTGCTCGCGCTGCTGACCGGCTCGGAAGGCCTGCTGGCGGTGATCACCGAAGTCACCGTCAGGCTGCTGCCGAAGCCGCCATCCGCGCAATGCATCCTCGCCGCCTTCAACGACGTCGCGCAGGCCGGGCAGGCGGTCGCCGCCATTATCGCCACCGGCATCATTCCCGCCGCTCTCGAACTGATGGACCAGCTCACGGTCAGCGCAGTCGAACCTTTTATCCGCGCCGGCTACCCTCTCGACGCCGCGGCGATTCTGCTGTGCGAAACCGACGGGGCCGAGGCCGAAGTCGCCGCCGAAATCTCGCATCTGCAGCAGATACTGGCTGCGAATGGCGCCAGCGAAGTCCGCATTTCGCGGAATGAGGCCGAGCGCGTCCGGTTCTGGGCGGGGCGGAAAGCGGCCTTCGGCGCCGCCGGCCGCATCTCGCCCGACTACTACTGCATGGACGGCACGATTCCGAAAAAGGCCCTGCCGCAGATGCTCGACGCAATCGCAGCGCTGTCGCAGCAATACGGGCTGCGCTGCATGAACGTGTTTCATGCCGGCGACGGCAACCTGCATCCGCTGATTCTCTACGATGCCTGCAAGCCGGGCGAACTGGAGCGCGCCGAACGCTTCGGTCACAGCATCCTGAAACTGTCGATCGCGGCCGGCGGCACCATTACCGGCGAACACGGCGTCGGCGTCGAGAAGATCGATGCGATGTGCGAGCAGTTTGGTGCGCCCGAGCTCGCCATGTTCCACCGCATCAAGGCCGCATTCGACCCGCGCGCGCTGCTCAATCCGGGCAAGGCGGTGCCGACGTTGCAGCGCTGCGCCGAATTCGGCCGCATGCATGTGCACGCCGGCCGCGAAAAATTTCCCGAACTGCCGCGATTTTGAATCGGGAAAAATACTGTAACCGCGGATGCGCGCAGATACACACGGATAAAAAATATCTCCGTCAGCATCTATCTGCATCCATCTGCGGTTTCATCCGCATGTAATCTTATGAAAGAAATCATCGACCAACTCACAGACCACATTCGTGCAGCGGCGGCGCGCAAGTCTTCACTATGCATCCGCGGCGGCGGCAGCAAGGATTTCTACGGCGGTCCTCTTGCCGGCGAGGCATTTGACGTCGGCGCCTGCCGCGGCATCGTCGATTATGAACCTTCCGAACTGATCATCACCGCGCGCGGCGGCACGCCCCTCACCGGGATCGAAGCCGTGCTGCGCGAACGCGGTCAGATGCTGGCCTTCGAGCCGCCGCATTTCGGGCCGGCCGCGACGCTCGGCGGCTGCATCGCCTCCGGCCTGTCGGGGCCGCGCCGCGCGCGGGCCGGCGCGGCGCGCGATTTCGTGCTCGGCGTGCGGCTGCTGGACGGACGCGGCGATGACCTGCGCTTCGGCGGCCGCGTGATGAAGAACGTCGCCGGTTTCGATGTCGCGCGTCTGGTCGCGGGATCGCTCGGCACGCTCGGCGTCATCGTCGAAGCATCGCTCAAGGTGCTGCCGCTTCCGGCCGCGGAAATCACACTGCGTTTCGAAAAGTCCGCGGCCGAGGCGATTGAGTTGATGAACGAATGGGCCGGCCGGCCGCTGCCGGTTTCGGCAACCTGCCACCACGAAGACATGCTGACGGTGCGGTTGTCGGGCGCGGAGGCGGCGGTGCGCGCCGCGCAACAGCAGCTCGGCGGCGAGCAAATCGCCGATGGCGCAGAGTTCTGGCAAGGTCTGCGCGAACATGCGCTGGATTTTTTCCGGCAGCCGCAGCCATTGTGGCGGCTGTCGCTCAAATCGACGACACCGCCGCTCGCACTGCCCGGCGCGCAACTGATCGAATGGAACGGCGCGCTGCGCTGGCTGATCGGCGGCGATCCGCAAACGGTACGCGCTGCGGCTGGCACGGCCGGCGGTCACGCGACATTGTTCCGCGCATCCGACAGATCCTCCGGCGCTTTCCAGCCGCTGCCGCCGGTGTTGCTGAAAATCCACCGCGAGCTGAAGCGCGCCTTCGATCCGGCGGGCATTTTCAACCCCGGCCGCTTATACCCCAACTTATAACCTCAGATAAACGCCGATGAACACAGATTTCGCACCGGCCGAAATCCGCGTCTATCCGCGTTCATCCGCGGTTTCAGGATTTTGATGCAGACCCGACTTGCCGATTCCGTCAGAAACACACCGCACGGCCGTGAGGCCGATGCAATCCTGCGCAAGTGCGTGCATTGCGGCTTCTGCCTCGCGGCCTGTCCGACCTACCGGCTGCTCGGTGACGAGCTCGACGGGCCGCGCGGCCGCATCTATCTGATCAAGCAGATGCTGGAAGGCGAAACGCCGACCGCAAAGACACGGCTGCATCTCGACCGTTGCCTGACCTGCCGCGCCTGCGAGACCGCCTGTCCGTCCGGCGTCCAGTATGGTCAGCTGCTCGACATCGGTCGCCACGCCGTCGTCGCGCGGGCGCCACGCAATGTATTCGACCGGCTGACGTACGGACTGTTGCGCACGGTGACCGCGAGCAGGACGATATTTTCGCCGCTGCTGAAGCTTGGCCAGGCATTGCGTCCGCTGCTGCCGCGCGCGCTCAAGCGCAAAGTGCCGCCGCCGGCGCGGGCGACCGCCTGGCCGACCCGTATCCATAGCCGCCGGATGCTGGCGCTTGAGGGCTGCGTGCAGCCCGACCTGTCACCGAATACCAATGCTGCCGCGGCGCGCGTGCTCGACCGACTCGGCATTACCCTGATGCGCGCGCCACAGGCCGGCTGTTGCGGCGCGATCCCGCATCATCTCGACGCCCCGCGCGAAGGCCTCGACTACATGCGGAACAATATCGACGCCTGGTGGCCTTACATCGAGCAGGGCGCGGAAGCGATCGTGATCACCGCCAGCGGCTGCGGTGTGATGGTCGCCGATTACGGCCGGCTGCTGGCCGACGATCCCGTCTACGCTGAAAAAGCACGACGGGTATCGGAACTCGCGAAGGACATCGGTGAAGTCGTTGCGGCGGAAAAGGACTGCCTCAAATCCCTTCACTCCGCACTGTCCACCCGCCACTCCAAAGTGGCCTTTCACCCGCCGTGCACGCTGCAGCACGGACTCGGACTGCGCGGCCGGACCGAAACACTGCTCGCCGAACTCGGTTTCGAGCTGACCGCGGTGCCGGACGTCAGCCTGTGCTGCGGCTCGGCCGGCACTTATTCGATCCTGCAGCCCGAACTGTCGCAACGGCTGCTCGACAACAAGATCGCTGCGCTGGAATCCGGCCAACCCTCGGCGATAGTCACCGCCAACATCGGCTGCCAGTTGCATCTACAATCCGCCACCGATTTATCTGTCACACACTGGATTGAAGTTCTAGATGAATGGCTTGCTTAAATCGGAATTACGGACCTCGCTCACAAAGACAAACAAAAACGAACTGCTTATTTATTTGCGTTCATAATTTCCCGAAATAAGTCTTGCCAAGTTCCTCTGTCTGGACGTCGAACTACGGTGTTAATGCGCTCCATATCCGCTTCGTAGACGTGCGCGATGAGTTCCCCATTCCTTATCTTTACACTGTCATGTACGCGCTGGCACAGGCTCTGATTGCCGCCTCGGCCCGTTGTACACCTCTGAAGCTTGTCATACTGCTCTTGAGTTAAGATCAGCTCGGCAATCTTTCCCAAAGCTCGCTTTGACGCTTCTCCCCGGTTTCTGGATCAATGTCACGATCAGTCACTTTTAAAGTTGGGAATCCGCCGCCACGTCGGTCTAAGTTTGGATTCGGTACGATTTCCACTTCCGCCCTAACACGTGCCCACACACCACCTTTTGTTCGATCTCCGGCTCCTGCAGCTACTGTCGTTTGACCTAATCTGCTGCCAATGACGACGCCCGTTGGTCTGATACGAACCGTCATCGGATCGTCAGCATCATGCTCCCAGTTCAGCAGAATGTCTGTGGAACGCTCTCCTTCATCAGTTGTGACCTCTGCTACTATGCCCTCGTTCTTTCCGAGAGGAATTTGGAGATTACGCGGTGTAAGTAAAACATGGTCTACGACGCATACATCAATATGCACGGGCGCGGACTCAATCCCACTCCCTTTTAACTTAATATTAATAGAACAAATCCCTTTTTCTTTCGCGACTAGAACACCTTCTTTAGGATTGGGAAAACATGCGATGCGAGGATTATCTGAGATATAGATTAAATCCGCAGCTCGCACTGGAAGACTCTCCGCATCCCGGACACTTGGTCTCAAGAACCATTCGAGTGGTACAGTTACGCCTCTGCCGACCTTGAGAGTCTCATTAGCCCGTTCTATATCGATAGTGGCAGGAATCGTTCCGTAATTTCTAGGCGGAGGAGGAGGCAATGGGTCTTCATCTCCCCTACGCTTGCCTTCTTTCACGCCAAATAGACGTGCCTCGCCCTCAAACATGCGATATAAGTAGGCTTTTCCGCCATTACCCTGTGTGGCATTTTCAAGCCGCGATGCATGCAAATCTTGCCATACACTCCAACGATCCACATCTTCCAGCGTTGCACCTCCGACGTCTAATACACCAATCCGAGCAGGTGCCGCATTTTCCTCGCCATCGACAAGCAGAATTGCCGCTACACAGTGCTGTATAGCTACATTCGCTCTTCGTGGATCGTAGGCGTAAAGGGCGTTTTTAAGAAGTTCCGCCAGACCCTCGTCATGCTTACTGATCCAGCTGCTGGTAGCACGCAGCGTTCCTTCAGGGTCGAATTGGATTTGGCTATCTCGTTCGATTGTCATATACAACTTTCAAAATTGAACTAATCTTCTGTTGGCAACGCTGCCCAAAATCGCCCCACTTGCTCCGCTGTCGCTGCGCCAGGCTTAATCACGTAGCCCACACGACCTTTCTTGACAACAATGCCGACCTGCCGCAACCAGGCTAACGCAAGATACGATTGATACGATGGGTACTCTTCCCCGTTTTCAGCCATTAACGGCAGCACATCTGTTGCTTCAAATAATTTACCCTCACCTTTACGCTTCAACGCTGTGTCAATAAGGATTTTGATAATCGCCCGAGGTGCGCGGTGTTCGTACGGCTGGCGTTCCTTCTTCGACCACGATACCTTTACTAGCCGATCGCCATCACGCAAGAATCGCGGATATCCACCACGTCGCGACGTCGCATTCGAGGCTCGCACCGGGCGGTGTCGTTGGTTCTGTGACTCTTGAATGGAAGGTGTACTCTCTGACGTTAGCAGCGGCGCATCACCATTTAATTCGCTTACTAGCGCGGTAACTTTATCTGCTACTCCAGCCACCTTAGCGAGATCACGATATGCCTTGGCCGAGAGTGTTTGGGTAATAATTTCCCGGAGCGTTACTTCAGCCACCCTAAGTGCCTGTATCGCTTTATCCATGTACCTCATATAGGGATATTACGATACAGGGAGAAGAAATGCAACTTACAGTAATCTAGCTAGAATGTGCTATGCAAAAAACCCCCTAAGCTATTGTACTTTAGAATAAAAGGGAGTACGATGCCTTCCCGTTTGGACAAAACGGGAGAAGCACTATGTTTCAGCTGCACTCACTTACAAGAGTTCGTGATTTTGATGTCGCAAAGCATCCGAAACAACAGCAGCCAAGTTCGAGTCTTGAAAACACGCTGTCCATCCCGGTTTACGAGCAAGAGCTATGGACGAACCGTCAGCGCCAAGCAAGTTCTCTTCATGAGATCTCCTACCGCGCATGCTTCAAGCCCCAGTTGCCCGCCTATTTCATCGAGCGTTTTACGCGACCCGGCGACACCGTCTACGATCCGTTCAGCGGGCGCGGCACCACTGCAATCGAAGCCGCGCTGCATGGCCGGCGGGTGATCGCCAATGACGCCAACCCGCTGTCGGTGCTTCTCTGCCGTCCACGCCTCGAATTGCCCGATCTCGCCGCCATCGAAGCGCGGCTGCAGCGCATCCCGAAAGCCGGCTGCAACGATGGGAATATCGACCTGTCGATGTTCTTCCATCGCGATACGTTCGCCGAAATCCTGGCACTGCGCGATTATCTGCAGCGGCGCCACGATGATGGTAAAGAAGACGCGACCGACCGCTGGATCCGGATGATCGCGACCAACCGCCTGACCGGCCATTCGAAGGGATTTTTCTCTGTCTACACGCTACCTCCGAATCAGGCAGCGTCAGCGGAAAACCAGCTCAGGATTAACCGCAACCGCCGTCAGCAGCCGGAATACCGCGATGTGCACGCGATCATCCTGAAAAAATCGCAACAGTTGCGACGCAATCTGACAATCGAAGACATTGAGCGGCTGCAAACTGCGGCGGCGACCGCACGATTCCTGACCACCAGCGCAGCGGCAACCGGACAAATCGCCGCTGCATCGGTGCAACTGACGGTGACCTCGCCGCCGTTTCTCGATGTCGTCCAGTATGCGCGCGACAACTGGCTGCGCTGCTGGTTCAACAACATCGACGCCGATGCGATCGGCGGATGCATCACGATGAGCCGCACGATCGAACAATGGAGCGCGGCGATGGCGGCAGTGCTGGCGACACTTTACCGCATCACGCGCCCCGGCGGCTGCGTCGCATTCGAGGTCGGTGAAGTACGCAAGGGCAAAATCCGGCTCGAAGAACACGTGGTGCCGCTCGGCACGGCCGCCGGCTTCGACTGCGAGGCGATATTGATCAATCGCCAGCAGTTCACCAAAACCGCCAATATCTGGGGCGTCAGCAACAACCGGCACGGCACCAACACCAACCGCATCGTCGTGTTTCACAAATCGCCCTGAAAACCTGTAAGGATCGGCCGACTCCAACGACGCACAAACATGAAACGACGTGCCTTTCTTTCCGCCCTCGCCGCAACGGCATTGCTGCTGACGCCGCGACGCATCCTGCTGGCCGCGGATTCCCCGGCGTCCCCGTCGCTGGCCGATATCCGCGGGCACTGGAAAACGCTGCTCGCGCCCGGCGCCGATGTCGCGGTCTCCGCCGCACCGCTTCGCCTCAGCGCCGACGAATGGCGCCGGCGGCTGACGCCGCAGCAGTACGCGGTGCTGCGCGAAGAGGACACCGAGCGCGCATTCACCAGCCCGCTCAACCATGAAACACGGCCCGGCGTGTTCGTCTGCGCCGGCTGCGCGCTGCCGCTGTTCACCTCCGAGATGAAGTTCGACAGCGGCACCGGCTGGCCGAGCTTCTTCACCACCATCCCGGACGCGTTCGCAACCAGGACCGACCTGCAGCTGATCTATCCGCGCACCGAATACCATTGCGTCAAGTGCGGCGGCCATCACGGCCATGTGTTCGACGACGGGCCGCCGCCGACCGGCCAGCGCTGGTGCAACAACGGCGTCGCGTTGCGCTTCATCCCGCGCGGCTAGTTGCGCGGCGCCGGGTTTGGCGCATAATCTGGACTGATGCACAGGCTCAGATTGGCCCTCCCCGCGGACGCCTATGAAATCGCGGCGCTCTCGCGCGGTGTCGTCGAGGTCGGTCTGCGCGGCTGGTCGTGGCACCCGCAGCGTGTCGCCCGCGCGATCCGGGCGCGCGACACCAATGTCGCCGTCGCCAGCGACGAATACCACCTGATCGGCGCCGCGATCATGGAGTTTGGCGACACCAATGCGCACCTCAGCCTGCTCGCCGTTCATCCCTCGCACCAGCGCCGCGGCATCGGGCGCGAAATCATGCGATGGCTCGAGGAAACCGCGCTGACCGCAGGCATCACTGCAATCGATCTCGAACTGCGCGCGAACAATTACGGCGCGCGCAGCTTCTATCACGCGCTTGGCTACCGCGAGACCTACTGGATTCGCGGCTACTACCTCGGCATCGAAACCGCGGTGCAGATGACCCACAAGATCGGCCGCGCCGTGCAGGACCGCATCACCTGATTTCAACAGACCACCTGATCATTAAGACAAAATGAAGACAATCGACCTGTTCCGCAAGGAAGACCGCTATGATTCATTTGCCAAGGGCCAGACCATCTTCAGGGAAAGCGAACCAGGCAAGCTGATGTACGTCGTGCTCGAGGGCAGCGTGACGCTGACCGTCAAAGGCAAAACTGTCGAGACCGTGGATCCCGGCGGCGTGCTCGGCGAAATGGCGATGATCGACGATGCGCCGCGCAGCGCGACCGCGATCGCCGCAACCGACTGCAAACTCGCCACCATCGACCCCAGGCGCTTCAGCTTCCTGATCCAGCAGACTCCCAATTTTGCGTTGCAGATCATGCGCGTGATCGCTGACCGCCTGCGCCGCATGGACCGCAATCTCTAACCGGTTCTTCCTGCCTGGCGCGCAAGCGCCCATGCCACATGCTCGCGCACCAGCGCCGAAGGATGACTGGCACGCGCGCCGAGCGCGGCAATGGCCGCCGGTGACGGCGGCGCGTTGCCCAGTCCCACCGCCAGATTGCGCAGCCACCGTTCGTAGCCGATGCGCCGGATCGGGCTGCCGGCCAGCCGCTCGTGAAACTCCCGTTCGCTCCACGCGAACAGTTCAACCAGCGCCGCGGCATCGAGACCGTTGCGCACCGCGAAATCCGGCTCCGGCGTGGGCCGCGCGAACTTGTTCCACGGACACACCAGTTGGCAATCGTCACAGCCGTAGACACGGTTGCCGATCAGCGGCCGCAACTCCTCGGGTATCGAGCTCTTGTGCTCAATGGTCAGATAGGAAATGCAGCGCCGCGCGTCGAGTCGGTACGGCGCGACGATCGCGCGGGTCGGACAGATGTCGAGGCATCGGGTGCAGCTGCCGCAATGATCGCTCCCGGGCGCGTCGACCGGCAGCGGCAGGTCGGTATAGATTTCGCCGAGGAAAAAATAGGAGCCGGCGTCACGGTCGAGCAGCAGGGTATGCTTGCCGCGCCAGCCCAGCCCGGCTTTCAGCGCCAGCTCCACTTCGAGCACCGGCGCGCTGTCGGCAAACACGCGATAGTTGAATTTACCGACCGCGGCCTCGATGCGGTCGACGAGCCGCTGCAGGCGCCGGCGCACCACCTTGTGATAATCCCGCCCCAGCGCGTAACGCGACACGAAAGCGAGCTCCGGGTTGCGGATCGTCCGCCAGCTGTCGGCGGCATCTGCCGGCAGATAGCCGAAGCGCGCCGAAATCACGCGCAGCGTGCCAAGCACAAGACCGGCCGGACGCGCGCGTTGGATACCGTGCCGTGCCATATAATCCATGTCGCCATGAAAGCCCGCGCCCAACCATTCATTCAGGCCGGGCTCGGCACGGCTCAAGTCGGTATCGGCGATCCCTGTCCTGTCGAATCCCAGTTCGCTCCCCCATCGCTTGATATTTTGCGCAAGCACCGCGGGGTCAAATGCCGTCATCACGTCGCCCATGGCCGACTATCATAAACGCCATCTCGCCGAAGCGCAGGACACACTGGCGCTGGGAGCGGCGCTGGCGCGCGGGTTGCGTCCCGGCATGGTTGTCCACCTGCGCGGAGAACTTGGCGCCGGCAAAACGACGCTGGTGCGCGGGATTTTGCGCGGGCTGGGCTGGCGGGGGCTGGTCAAAAGCCCGACCTTCACCCTGCTTGAACCTTATCTAATTTCTAGTTTATACTTATATCACTTTGATTTTTATCGTTTCGGGCATCTGGAGGAATGGGAAGATACCGGGTTCAGGGAATACTTCAACCCGACCTCGATCTGCCTGATCGAGTGGCCGGAAAAAGCAGGAGAGAGTTTACCGGAGCCGGACGTCGAAATTGCGTTAACGATCGACGGCAACGGACGTGATGCAGAAGTCGTTGCCCATACGGAGGCTGGAAGGGATTGCATAACACGTCTGCAGAACTGAGGCGTTGCGGCACCGCGACGGCCAACCCGGGATATCGCGGATTGCAGATTTTTTTCCTGCTCGTCTGCTGCCTCCTCGCCGCAATTCCAGTTCGAGCTGCGACCGAAATTGCCTCGACGCGCGTGTGGCCGGCGCAGGACTACACCCGCATTACCATTGAATCCGCAACGCCGCTCCAAAGCCAGATGCTGCTGCTCGACAGCCCCGGCCGCCTGGTGCTCGACCTCGAAAACGTAGCGCTGACCCCGGCATTGCAGGTACTGTCGTCCCAGATCGGCGCCGATGACCCTTATGTCAAGGCGGTGCGCATCGGCCGCTTCAAACCGGGCATGATACGGCTCGTTTTCGATCTCAAGACCGAGGTCAAACCGCAAATCTTCTCGTTGCAACCGGTCGCCGATTACGGTTATCGGCTGGTGCTTGATATTTACCCTGCCCACCCTGCCGACCCGTTGCTCGCGCTGCTGCTCGACCGGACACCCCTCCCGCCAGCGGAAGTGGCAACTGCCGCCGTGACCCAGCCAGCACTGTCGACGATCGAATCCGCTGCGGCGCCGCCAACCGCTCCCGCCGCGCCGCCAGCCGCCACGATAGCGGCGGCCCCTGCGCCGGAAAATGCGACCAAACCGGAAAGCACCGTCAGACCGGCCGCCAATCACCGATTGATCATCATCGCAATCGATGCCGGCCATGGCGGCGAGGATCCTGGCGCCCATGGCCGCCACGGCACCTATGAAAAAAACGTCACACTCGCAATCGCGCGCAAGCTGAAGGCGATGATGGACGAAGAGCCGGGACTGCGTGCAGTGATGACGCGCGACGGCGACTATTTCGTGCCGCTCTACAAGCGCGTTGAAAAAGCGCGCAAGGTGTACGCGGATCTGTTCGTATCCATTCACGCCGACGCCTATATCAAACCGAATGCGAGCGGCTCGTCGGTGTTCGCGCTGTCGGAACACGGCGCGTCCAGCTCGGCCGCGCGATGGCTGGCGAAAAAGGAAAACGAGGCCGATCTGATCGGCGGCGTCAATCTCGACGTACCCGATCCTTATCTCAAAATGACGCTGACCGACTTGAGCTTTACGGCGCAGGTCACCGATAGCCTGAAACTCGGCAAGGCGGTGTTGTCGGAACTCGGTGAAATCAACAATCTGCACCGCGGATTCGTCGAACAGGCGGGATTCGCGGTGCTGAAGGCGCCGGACATTCCATCGATCCTGGTGGAGACCGCATTCATCAGCAATCCCGACGAAGAAAAGAAGCTCAAGGACGACGCTTATCAAAGGCAGGTCGCCGGCGCGATATTCGCCGGCATCAAGCGCTACTTTGCCGCCAATCCGCCGCTTGCGCGCGGACCGTTCGCATCGAATCCGTAACGCAATAATCTGCGCCGCCAGTTCCACAGCGCGTGGCGCAGGCTAGCGCTTCAGCGCCGCGCTGAGAATTGAGACCGGCGGTTTACCATGCTCTTCGTACGGCACGATGAGAACTGCGATCAGCGCGAAACTGCAAAGTAAAACCAGGAAACGGTCAGCCCAGTGATTCATGTGGTCACCTTTCGTCCCACGCGCATCGCTGCGCGAAAAAGAAAGGGCTGGCTGGACGCGGGGGAGTGCGTTGGCTTGCCCTGCATCAGCCCCGGTTGAGAGAGGGGATCAAGACCGGGGCGATACGGAGCAGATCATGCCACTAATGAGAATAATTATCAATACCAAATAAGATTATTTTTAACTCATTGAATGTAAAGTATTTTAATTACGTCAGTTTAAAGCCTTGACCATGTCTTCGACCACTTTCTTGGCATCGCCGAACACCATCATCGTCTTGTCCAGATAGAACAGATCGTTGTCGAGCCCCGCGTAGCCGGTCGCCATCGAGCGCTTAACGACGATCACGTTGTGCGCCTTGTGCGCTTCGAGAATCGGCATGCCATAGATCGGACTGCCCGGCACGTTGGCGGCGGGGTTGGTCACATCATTGGCGCCAAGCACCAGTGCGACGTCGGTGGTCGGAAAGTCGCTGTTGATCTCGTCCATCTCGAACACCTGGTCATACGGGATCTCGGCCTCGGCCAGCAGCACGTTCATGTGGCCGGGCATGCGGCCGGCAACCGGATGGATCGCGAAGCGCACGTTGATCCCCTTCTGCTGAAGCTTCAGCATCAGTTCCTTGACCGCGTGCTGCGCGCGCGCGACCGCCAGACCGTAGCCCGGCACGATCACGACGCTGTCGGCATTGCCGAGCAGGAACGCCGCGTCGTCGGCGCTGCCGCTGCGGTAGGTCTTCTGCACGCCGTCATCGGTCGCCGCCGCGGCGGCGCCCTCGCTGCCGAAGCCGCCGAGGATCACCGACAGGAACGGACGGTTCATCGCCTTGCACATGATGTACGAGAGGATTGCGCCGCTCGAGCCGACCAGCGAGCCGGCGATGATCAGCATCGGGTTGCCGAGTGAAAAACCGATGCCGGCGGCGGCCCAGCCCGAATACGAATTCAGCATCGAGATCACCACCGGCATGTCGGCGCCGCCGATCGGGATGATGATCAGGAAGCCGAGCAGGAACGCCAATGCGGCCATCGCCGTAAATCCCGTCCAGTTGGTCTCCGGCGCAAGGAAGAACCACAGCCCGCAGCCGAGCATCGTCAACGCGATCAGCAGGTTCAGCCATTGCTGGCCGGCGAATACGATCGGCCGCCCGCTCATCCGCCCTGACAGTTTCAGGAACGCGATCACCGAGCCCGACCACGTCATCGCGCCGATGAAGGTGCCGATGAACAGTTCAAGCTTGTTGCCGGCCGGCAACGGGTCGTGCAGCCCGAATGCGGCCGGACGGTTGACCGCGGCGATTGCGATGAACACCGCGGCGAGGCCGACCAGCGAGTGCATGAAGGCGACCAGTTCCGGCATCGCGGTCAGCTGGACGCGGCGCGCGACGACTGCACCGACCGCGCCGCCGACCGCGACCGCGCCGAGGATCAGCGCGGGATTGTGCACCAGCGACAGCGTGGTCAGTACCGCCAGCGTCATGCCGGCGATGCCGAACAGGTTGCCGCGCCGCGCGGTCGCCGGTGACGACAGTCCCTTCAGCGCCAGAATGAACAATACCGACGCGGCGAGATAGGCCAGCGCGATCTGGTTCGACGTCATCGGCCGGCGTCCTTCCTTTCCCGTTTCTTGAACATGCCGAGCATGCGCTGGGTGACGAGGAAACCGCCGAATACGTTGATCGAGGCCAGTGCGACCGCAGCCGCGCCGAGCCAGGTCCCCCAGTCGCTTTGCGCGGAGCCGGCGGCCAGCATCGCGCCGACCAGGATGATGCCGGAGATCGCGTTGGTCACCGACATCAGCGGCGTATGCAGCGCCGGCGTCACATTCCACACCACGTGATAGCCGACGAATACCGCGAGCACGAACACGGTCAGATAGAAAATGATGGGGTCGACGGTCATTTGCGCTCCTGTTTCTCCACGATCTGGCCGCCGATGCACTGCAGCGTGGCGGCAATGATGTCGTCGTCGCGGTTCAGTTTCAGTTCGCCGGTCTTCGGATCGACCAGCAGGTTCAGGAAATTGAGCAGATTGCGCGCATACAGCGCGCTGGCGTCCGCCGCGACCCGCGCCGGCAGATTCGCGACGCCGATGATGGTGACGCCGTTTTTGACCACGGTGCGGTCGAGCTCGGATCCTTCGATATTGCCGCCCTGCTCGACCGCGAGATCGACCAGCACCGAACCCGGTTTCATCGCGGCGACCGTCGCCGTCTTGATCAATTTCGGCGCCGGCCGCCCCGGGATCAGCGCGGTCGTGATCACGATGTCCGACTGCAATGCGCGTTCGTGCACCAGTTCGGCCTGGCGCCGCATCCAGTCGACAGGCATCGGCCGCGCATAACCGCCGCTGCCCTGTGCAATCTCGCGCTCCTCGTCGGTCAGATACGGCACGTCGAGAAACTTGGCGCCGAGCGATTCGACCTGCTCCTTGACCGGCGGCCGCACGTCGGAGGCTTCGACCACCGCGCCGAGCCGCTTGGCGGTCGCGATCGCCTGCAGACCGGCGACGCCGACGCCGAGCACCAGCACGCGCGCCGCCTTCACGGTGCCGGCGGCGGTAATGAACATCGGCATGAAACGCTGATAGGCATCGGCGGCGGCGATCACCGCCTTGTAGCCGGCGACGTTGGCCTGCGACGACAGCACGTCCATGCTTTGCGCGCGCGTGGTGCGCGGCAGCGCCTCCAGCGCGAACGCGGTCACGCCCTGCCGCGCGAGCACAGCGATGCTGTCGCGGTTGAATGGATTGAGCAGGCCGATCAGGATGCTGCCGGAACGCAGCAGCGCAACTTCCGCCGCTTCCGGCGCACGCACCTTGAGCACGATATCGGCCGCGCAGGCTTCGGCGGCGCCGGCAACGATGCTCGCGCCGGCCTCGGCGAACTGCGCGTCGGTAATGGACGCGGCATTGCCGGCGCCCGCCTGCACCAGCACCGTATGGCGTTCGTTCGCGGTCAGTTTCCTGATGGTTTCCGGAGTCGCCGCAACGCGCGTTTCGCCGCTTCGGGTCTCGGCTGGAATGCCAATCTTCATCGCTTTGTTCTCTGGTTGCCCGCGGGGCACGGCCGCGCCGCGGGAAGCCCGCGATTATAAGGTAAAACCAAACCGGCACCCCGTCCGCAAATGTGCGCACGCTATAATTTCCCATGGCCATCCGCGTTCTGCCCGACCTGCTGATCGACCAGATCGCCGCCGGCGAAGTCGTCGAACGGCCGGCGGCCGCGCTGAAGGAACTGCTCGAAAACAGCCTCGACGCCGGCGCGCGCACAGTCGAAGTCGAGCTTGCCGGCGGCGGGATCAAACTGCTGAAGGTCGGCGACGACGGCGCCGGCATCGCGCCTGACGAATTGCCGCTGGCGCTGGCGCGCCACGCGACCAGCAAGATCGCGACCGCCGCCGATCTCGAGCGTATCGCCAGCCTTGGCTTCCGCGGTGAAGCGCTCGCCAGCATCGCCGCCGTCGCGCGCGTGACGCTGACCAGCCGCAACGGCAACGCCCGGCACGCGTCGGCGATCGCGGCCGAAGGCGGCGCCGTCGGTGCGCCGGCGCCGGCCGCGCGCGATGCCGGTACCAGTGTTGAAGTGCGCGACCTCTATTTCAACACGCCGGCGCGCCGCAAGTTCCTCAAGTCGGAAGCGACCGAATATGCGCATTGCGACGAGGCGTTCCGGCGCATCGCGCTGGCGCGTCCCGATGTCGCGTTCAGATTCCGGCACAACGGTCGGCTTCAGTGGCAACTCAAGCCGCAGGCGCCGGCCGAGCGCATCGCCGCGCTGCTCGGCGCCGATTTCGCAGCCGCCGCGGTTCCGGTCGAGGCGCAGAGCGGCGGGCTGCATCTGTCGGGACTGGTCGCCGCGCCAACCGCGGCGGACCCCGCCGGACGCGCCGCGCAGTACTGGTTCGTCAACGGCCGCTTCGTGCGCGACAGGATGCTCGCTCATGCGCTGCGCCAGGCTTATCACGACGTGCTGCACCATGACCGCCAACCGGCGTTCGTGCTGTTTCTCGAGCTCGACCCGGCGCGTGTCGACGTCAATGTGCATCCGACCAAAAGCGAGGTGCGGTTCCGAGACTCACAGGCAATCCATCAATTCGTGTTCCACGCGGTAAGCCGCGCGCTGGCAGCGGCGGCCGGCGAGGTGCAGCGGCCGGAATCGTCCGCGACTGCGCCGTCTTTTCCCGACCAGCGCGGCATTGCCCTCGGCGTACCGCAGCCGGCAACCGCTTACCAGACCCTGTTCGGCGCGGCGAGTGCCGCCGCGCCGTCAGCCATGGCGGAAGCGCCGCCGCACGCGGAAACAAGCGCGGAGATGCCTGTGCTGGGCTTTGCACTCGCGCAACTGGCCGGCATCTACATCCTGGCGCAGAACGCGCAGGGGCTGGTCATCGTCGACATGCACGCGGCGCACGAACGCATCCTCTACGAGCAGTTGAAGACGCAGCTCGACGCCGAACGCGTTCCGCTGCAACCGCTGCTGGTGCCGGTCGCCTTCAATGCCGATGCGCTCGACGTCGCAACCGCCGAGGAGCACGCCGACCTGCTCGCCCGTATCGGCTTCGAGATCGCAGTGCTGTCGCCGAACTCCCTTGCCGTGCGCGCGGTGCCGGCCGCGCTCGCCGACACCGACGCGGTGCGGCTCGCGCGCGACGTGCTCGCCGAAATCCGCGAGTTCGGCGCAAGTCACGTACTGACCGAACGCCGCAACGAACTGCTGGCAACGATGGCCTGCCATGCCGCGGTGCGCGCCAACCGCACGCTGACAGTCGCCGAAATGAATGCGCTGCTGCGCGAAATGGAGGCGACCGAACGCTCCAGCCAATGCAACCACGGCCGGCCGACCTGGCGTCAGATCAGCATCGCCGAGCTCGACAGGCTGTTCATGAGGGGACGGTAAGCGGGTGAAGGGTGAAGGGTGAAGGGTAAGACCAAGGCAAAACAAAAACCTCGGGCTGGCGCGCGTGCGCCGCGCGGCGCACGTCCTGCTTCCCGTCCCGTGCCGCCGCGCTATCCGCCGGCGATCCTGCTGATGGGCCCCACCGCGAGCGGCAAGACCGATGTCGCGGTCGACATCGTCCGCGAACTGCCGTGCGAGATCATCAACGTCGACTCGGCCCAGGTCTACCGCCACATGAACATCGGCACCGCGAAGCCGGACGCAGCGACGCTGAAGCTGGCGCCGCACCATCTGATCGACGTCATCGACCCGGACGAAAACTATTCCGCGGCGCGCTTCCGCGACGACGCACAGGCGCTGATGCGCGAGATCACCGAGCGCGGCAATATCCCGCTGCTGGTCGGCGGCACCATGCTCTATTTCAAGACGCTGCTCGAAGGCCTGTCGGAACTGCCCGAGGCCGATCCCGCGGTGCGCATGGTGATCGACACCATGGCCGAAGAGTCCGGCTGGCCGGCGCTGCATGGACGACTGGCGGCGATCGATCCGGCGACCGCGCAACGCCTGCAGCCCAATGACGCGCAGCGCATCCAGCGTGCGCTCGAAGTCTATTATCTGACCAACCGGCCGATGTCCGAACTGCTGAAGAAACCGAAATACGTATACTTTCCTTATACGCCGCTGAAGATCGCGCTGACGCCGTCCGACCGCACGCAACTGCACGAACGCATCGCCATGCGCTTCGAAGAAATGCTGGAACTCGGGTTGATCAATGAGCTGCGCGGACTGCGTGAAAATTACGCGCTCGATCCGGAAATGCCGTCGATGCGCTGCGTCGGCTACCGCGAAACCTGGGATTATCTCGACGGCAGGCTCTCGCTGGCGCAGCTGCGCGAGCGCGGTGTCGCCGCCACGCGCCAGCTCGCCAAACGCCAGCTCACCTGGCTGCGGGCGATGGAAAACACCAGTGGATTCGACTGCCTTGCGCCGGACGTTTCCGATCGGATACTGACGCACCTGCAGCAGGCTCTGGCTGCAAACACGGCTTGACCGTTGTCTCCTCGCGCCGCAGTTTTTCGAGCGTGCACAACAGGCGGTCGATGGCGCTGTCGAGGATTTCGTCCCGGCTCAGGCCTGCCGCGTTCCCCCCCGCCAGCGTTTGCAATCTGAACACCGCCGTTTCGGCATCCTGGGCGGGACTGTACAACGGCCGCGGCGGCGACCAGGTGCGGTAACGGAAACCGCGCGCCACGCACCAGCGCTTGGCGGCAAGCCGCGCGCGGGTGACCAGCGCGCTGCCGCGGTAACCGGCGTCCCACAGGGCGGGTAATTCCACCGGCCGATAAGCGAGGCCGAGCGAGGCGCACCAGTCGCGCCATTTGAAATCCAGCACATGGCGGGAGTAGGCGCACACCGGGATCCACGGCACGCGCAGCGCATCGGCGACGATCGCGCCGTGCAGCGACTCCGTGACCAGCAGGCGCGCATGGAAAATGCGGTTGATGACGCTGGGCACCGAATCGCAGGGATCGATATAGTCCATGTCAGCCTGGCGCGCGACTGCGCGCCAGTTATAGCAGCGCGCGCTCAGATGATGCGGCATGAACGCGGGCCGGCTTTCGCGATGGCCATCGCGCAGTCCTTCCGAATATTGCAGCGCCCCCACCAGCGCCGCCGGATCGGTGATCGCGGCGCGCGCCGGCAGACCCAGCGCGTGCGCGGTCAGCGGACCGCGCACACTGTAGAAATTCCAGTTTTCATCAAGCTGGGGCGGCGGCCCGTAGCCAATGCCGGAACCGAACACCACCTTGCGCTGCCGCGCCGGCACCCGGTCGCTGAGGATGGTGCCCACTCCCAGCAGCAACGTCTGACCGTCGGCATCCAGCAGATCCGGGATCAGTCGCGACCACAACCAGGGATTGATCCGGTCGCCGAAATTCGCCAGATGCTCGCAGTAGTGCAACTGCATGACACCGCCCCTCCTCGGTGACGATGCATGCATTGCAGCACCCGGCCATTAACCAACTATTACCGTGTCTCCCGATTTTGTAACGAAATATTTGTAACGGCCGGGCCGCCGCCGACCGGCGTGTCGCCGATTGTTACTTTTTATCGACCACCCTGGCACGCGCCCAACCCCTGGCGAAGGTAACTTTCAATTGCTGGTCGCGCTGGATCCGCGCGCTATCGCGCACGATCGCGCCGTCTGCGGATTCGGTGATGCTGTAGCCGCGCTCGAGCACCGCCTGCGGGTTGAGGTGCGCAAGCTGGGCGGCAAGACTTTTGACCGCCGCCTGACGCGCCCCGACGTGCGCGCGGGCGGCACCGGCAAGACGGCGCGCCAGCGCGCGCTGTTCCACCGCCCGCAGCGCGATGTCGGGACGCTGCGCCGACAGCCGCCGGTAAACCTCCCGCAACTGCCAGCGCCAGCCGTCGGCTGCGTACGCCCAGCTGCCGCGCAGCCGGTTCGCCAGATGGTTCAGGTGAATCCGCTGATTGGCCACACGCTCGCCGGGGTGAACCAGACGCCGCGCCAGCACATCCAGCTGCTGCATCCGGCGCTCGAGCGCGCGTCCGGCGACGCGCATCAACC
>DATKOF010000008.1:0-55223 GCA_035524795.1 Burkholderiales bacterium | reverse complement strand
CGCGTTTTCGCTGACGGCACTGCCCGGCGGCGGCACGCGCGTCGGCATCCACATCGCGGCGCCCGCGCTTGGCATCGCGCCCGGCTCGGCGCTCGACGCCGTCGCGCGGCGGCGGTTGTCGACCGTCTATTTTCCGGGCGCCAAGATCACGATGCTGCCGGACGCGGCGATCGCCGCCTTTACGCTCGCCGCCGGCGGCGCGCGGGCGGCGCTGTCGCTGTACGCGGACGTCAATGCCGCCGGCACGCTGACCGCCGCCTACAGCCGCTGCGAACGGGTAAGGATTGCGGCCAACCTGCGCAGCGACGAAATCGAGCGCGTGTTCAACACCGGGACGCTCGCCGCCGGCGGCGCGATCGAGCACGAATCCGGCACCGTGCTGCAGCAGTTGTGGCAGGTTGCGACACGGCTCGAAAGCGCGCGCGGCAAGGCGGAATCCGCGGCCGAGCAGCGCCCCGAGTACAGTTTTTACGTCAGCGACGGCCGCGTGCGCATCGTGCCGCGCGAGCGCGGCACGCCGCTCGACAGGATCGTCTCCGAACTGATGATCTACGCCAACAGCGAATGGGGCCGTCAGCTCGCGGCGGCGGGTTACGCCGCGCTCTATCGCGCGCAGTCGGGCGGCGGCGTGGCGCGGATGACGGTCGAGCCGGCGCCGCACCAGGGCATCGGCGTGCCGCAGTACGCGTGGACCAGTTCGCCGCTGCGCCGCTACGCCGACCTCGTCAATCAGCGCCAGCTGCTGGCGCTGGTCGCCGGTGCGCCGGCGCCGTATCAGGCCGACGATGCGCTGCGCGAACTGGCGCGCGCGTTCGAATTCACCTACGATGCCTACGCCGGCTTCCAGTATCAGATGGAGCGCTACTGGTGCCTGCGCTGGATCGAGCAGGAGGGCGTGACCACGATGGACGGCGCGGTGATCCGCGACAACCTGGTGCGGCTCGACGCGCTGCCGCTGGTGGTGCGCGTGTCCGGCCTGCGCGGCGCGGCGGGCGAGCGGGTGCGCGTCGCACTGTCGAAGCTCGATCTGTGGGAACTCACGCTGCACGCCGACCTCGAAGCGGAGGAGGCGGCCGGCTGAAATTCGCCAGAGCAGAGGCGCGATAATTTACAATACGCGCCAATCATGGCCCGGCGCCTGGAACCGATATCATCGCTACGCTGCTGCGCAAATTGAACGGACTCGATATCGCGACGCGTTTCCAGTACGCGGTGTTCGCGTCGCTGCTGGTGCACGCGTTCATCATCGTCGGCGTAGGCGTGCGACTGCCTGATTTGTCCAAATTCGATGCCGCGGCGCCGCAGATGGAGGTGGTGCTGGTCAATGCCCGCTCCGCGTCAAGCCCGCTCGCCGCTGACCGCCTCGCCCAGCAGAATCTCGAGGGCGGCGGCAATACCGACGCCGACCTTCACGCGACGACGCCGCTGCCGGCGCTGCAGGACAGCCAGACCACGCAGCTGCAGATGCAGTCGCGGCGCGTCGAGCAGCTCGAAGCCGAATCGCGGCGGCTGCTGGCGCAGGTCAAATCGAACACCACGGTGCCGCCGGCCGACAGCCATCCGCAGCCGCAGCCGACGACCAGGCCAGTGCCCGACGCCGCCGACCTGCTGGCGCAGACCTTCCAGATCGCGCGGCTCGAGGCGCAGATCGAACAGGAGCAGCAGGCCTATCAGAAACGGCCGCGCCGCAAATTCATTGGCGCGAACACTCAAGAATATCGTTTTACGCGGTACCTCGATGACTGGCGTCTGAAGGTCGAGCGCATCGGCACGCTCAATTATCCGGAAGAGGCGCACAATCTCATGGTTACCTTGCGGCTCACAGTATCGATCCGCGCCGACGGCAGCATCGAAAAGATCGAGATAGATCGCACTTCCGGGCAAAAAGCGCTCGATGATGCGGCAATCCGCATCGTTCAGCTTGGCGCGCCGTACGCGCCGTTTCCGCCTGACATCGCGAAGGACGTCGACATCCTGAGCATTACCCGCACCTGGATGTTCGGGCGTTCCGATCAGCTGATGCTCGGCCAGTAACAGCGCCGACCGCAGACTATAAACCTGCACCCGGCGTGAAAATCGCAAGAGGAGTCTGATGTCCGACCAATACGCGCTGATCGGCAATCCGGTCGCGCACAGTTTTTCGCCGCTGATCCACGCCGAGTTCGCGCGCCAGACCGGCCAGGATATCGAGTACACGCGCCTGCTGGCGCCGCTCGACGGTTTTGCCGCAACGGTCGCGCAATTCCGAACGCAGGGCGGCAAGGGACTCAACGTGACGCTGCCGTTCAAGCTTGAAGCTTATCGATTGGCGACGCAGCGCAGCGCGCGCGCCGAGCAGGCGCAGGTGGTCAACACGCTGAAGTTCGAGGACGATCAGGTGTTCGGCGACAATACCGACGGCGCGGGTCTGGTGCGCGACATCGAGGTC
This sequence comes from Burkholderiales bacterium, assembly GCA_035524795.1. Lineage (GTDB taxonomy): Bacteria > Pseudomonadota > Gammaproteobacteria > Burkholderiales > SG8-41 > DATKOF01. Next base: position 52,795 of record DATKOF010000008.1, on the reverse strand, counting down.
AACCTCGGCTTTCCGGTGGTCGCGATGCGCGTGCTGCTGATGGGCGCCGGCGGCGCGGCGCGCGGCGCGCTGCCGGCGCTGCTCGAAAAGAAGCCGGTCACCGTGGTGATCGCCAACCGCACCGCCGCGAAGGCGCATGAACTGGCGCAGCGCTTTGCCCATCTCGGCTGCAGCGGCTGCGGCTACGACGAACTCGCCAACCGCCAGTTTGACCTGATCGTCAACGCGACCTCGGCCAGCATCGCCGGCGAACTGCCGCCGCTGCCGCCCGGCCTGTTCGCGCCGCGCTCCCTCGGCTACGACATGATGTACGGCAGCGCGCCGACGCCGTTCCTGGAATTCGCGCGCGCGCAGGGCGCGCGCAGCGCCGACGGCAGCGGCATGCTGATCGAACAGGCGGCCGAGTCGTTTCTGGTATGGCGCGGCGTGCGGCCCGACACCGCGCCGGTGATCGCCAGGCTGCGCGCCGGCGGCTTTCTCTGAGTTTTCCATGCTGCGTTTTCCGGGACGCCTGATCAGCGGCGCGTTGCTGCTGGCGCTGGCCGCGCTGGTGGCGGTTCAGTTCTGGTTTCTGGTCAACGTCTGGTATTACGTGGACCACAATCCCGACGTCACGGTGTTCATGCAGCAGCGGCTTGAGCAGTTGCACGCGAAGAACCCGCGCGTCGTGCTGCATCATCAATGGATGCCCTACAATCGCGTTTCCATCCATCTCAGGCGTGCCATCGTCGCCGCCGAGGACGCGAAATTCCTCGATCATGACGGTTTCGACTGGGAAGGCATCCAGAAGGCGGCCGAGAAAAACCTGAAGAAGGGCAAGATCGTCGCCGGTGGCTCGACGATCAGCCAGCAGCTCGCGAAGAACCTGTTCCTGACCGGCGAGCGCACGTGGTGGCGCAAAGCGGAAGAGACGGCGATCACGGTGATGATCGAGGTCATGATGACCAAGCGCCGCATTCTTGAAATCTATCTGAACGTGATCGAATGGGGCAGCGGCGTGTTCGGCGCCGAGGCCGCCGCCCAATATCACTTCGGCGTGTCCGCGGCGGAGTTGACGCCGGCACAGGCGGCCGAGCTCGCGGCGATGGTGCCGAACCCGCGCCGCTACGGCGCCGGCGATCCCGACACGCCGTATTTGCAGAAACGCACCGTGCTGATCCTGTCGCGGATGAACGACGCCGAGGTGCCGTAACGAGGCGCCGCGCCGCCGCCGGCGGCGGTCAGCGCGAAGGGCCCTGTGCCGATTCCAGATGGAACAGGATGGTCGGCGTGTCGGGATGCGCCCGCTGCGATTCGCCGAAGGCGATGCTCCCGCTGCCGTAGAGTGTGAACTCCTCGCGCCGCAGCACGATTTCCTTGTCGCCGCTGACGGTGACGAAAGTGCCGTTGGAACTGCGGTCGATCAGGACGAATTTGTCCTTGCGCTTGTCGATGTAAGCGTGATTGCGCGACGCCACCTTGCTCGCGATCACGATGTCATTGTCCGGCTCGCGTCCGATCGTAACGGAGGAGCGGAACACCGTTTCCCCGCCGGCGTGCACCAGCCGCAGCCGCGGTTCCGCCAGATCGAGCATGGCGTTGATGGAGCGTCCCGGCATCAGCGTGGCGGTGCCGACGTCCTGCCATTGCAATTCACGCACGTCGACCGCTTCGACCTTGCCTTTGACCGGAAGCGCTTCCAGGCTGCGCACCTGCGATTGCAGCGCGGCGGACAATCCGGCCCGCGCCGCTTCGGTCATCAGTATCTGTCCGGCCGCGGCCAGTCCCGCGACGCGCGATGCGGTGTTGACGGTGTCGCCGTAGACGTCGCGATTCTCGCGCAGCACGTTGCCGTAATGAAAGCCGATGCGGATCGTCAGCTTGGCCTTGCCGCGGGCCGCGGGACGTTGTGCGAGGCCTTTCTGCATTTCCATCGCAGCGCGAGCGGCGGCATCGGGGTTTTCAAACGCGCACATCACCCCGTCGCCGATGGTCTTGACGACCCAGCCGCCGGCCTGCTGCGCGCTATCGGTAAGCAGCTGGAGACACTCGCGGATCTGGCCGAACGCGCCGGTGTCCCCCATCTTTTCATAGAGGCGCGTGCTGTCGCTGACGTCGGCGAACAGCACCGCCAGGCAAGCTTTTTCGCGTGTCAAAAGTGCCTTCCCTTGGCCATCAGCCCGATATTAACGCCGAAGCGGCTCAGCATTGAAGATATCGCCATCGGCGGCGCTTCATGCGGGCGTCAGCAGGTCGACGAGGAATGAAGCGCCGTAGGCGATGAGCAGGGCGAGGCTGAACGTCAGCGCGTTGCGCGTCAGTCCCTGCGGATAGTCGTTGTTGTCCATATAACGTTTGATCGCGTAGAACGCGACGAAATATACGACGGTCGAAATCAAAAGACTCAGCATTGAAGTTCGCCGGCCCGCCGCCGGCATGCCCGGTGTGATATCCGGTTAATATAGCAGGGTCGAAACGCTTTGCGCCAAGGGGGCAAGGTGCTGGTCAGGCAACTCGCATTGCTGCTGCTGGCGGCGGTTGTCATCGTGCCGCTGTTCCAGCGTCTGAAACTCGGCGCGGTACTCGGCTATCTGGTCGCCGGCATCGTGGTCGGCCCGTGGGTGCTGCACGCGGTCGACCACACCGGCGCGACGCTGGAGTTCGCCGAGCTCGGCGTGGTGCTGCTGCTGTTCGTGATCGGGCTCGAGCTCGAGCCGGCGCGGCTGTGGGCGCTGCGCGGTCCGGTGTTCGGCCTCGGCAGCGCGCAGATGGCGGCGACTACCGCGCTGGTCGCCGCGGTCGCGCGCGCCGCGGGGCTGCACTGGGGCACCGGCGTCATCATCGGCTTCGCGCTCGCGCTGTCGTCGACCGCGCTGGTGATGGCGTTACTCGAAGAGCGCGGCGAACTCGCGCGGCGCTACGGCCGCGAGGCGTTTTCGATCCTGCTGTTTCAGGACGTCGCGGTGATTCCAGTGTTGGCGCTGCTGCCGCTGCTGGCGCCCGGCGCCGCCGGCGAAATCCATTTCAGCTGGAGCGAGGCCGGCAAGATCGCGCTGCTGGTCGGCGTCGTGCTGAGCGGCGGGCGCTACATCGTGCGTCCGGCGCTCAATTTCATCGCGATCCAGGCCAACCGCGAGATCTTCACCGCCGCCGCGCTGCTGCTGGTGATCGCCGCCGCGCTCGGCACCGAACTGGTCGGGCTGTCGATGTCGCTCGGCGCGTTTCTCGCCGGCGTGATCCTCGCCGATTCCGAACTGCGTCATGAGCTCGAAGCCGACATCGAGCCGTTCAAGGGCCTGCTGATGGGGCTGTTTTTCATGGCGGTCGGCATGAACGCGAACCTCGGTGTGCTGCTCGACAAACCGGCGCTGGTGCTCGGGCTCACCGCGCTGCTGCTGGCCGGCAAGGCGGCCGTGATGTACGTGATTTCGCGGTTGAGCGGCGCGCCCGGCGACAGCGCGCAGCGGCTGGCGGTGGCGCTGGCGCAGGGCGGCGAGTTCGCATTCGTGCTGCTGACTGCGGCGGTCGCGCAGCGCGTGCTGCCCGCGGCGCTGTCCGACCTGCTGATCATGGTGGTCACCATGTCATTGCTGGCGGCGCCGCTGCTGATCGCGGCCCATGCCAAAGTACTTGCACTGTGGACTGCGCTGACCGCCGTGCCGGAATATGACGTCATCGAGCCACAGGACAAGCCGGTCATCATCGCCGGTTTCGGACGCTTCGGGCAGATCGTCGGCCGCGTGCTGCGGATGTCGGGCATCCCGTTCACCGCACTCGAAATCAGCTACGAGCAGGTCGATTTCGTGCGCAAGTACGGCGGTAAAATCTACTATGGCGATGCGTCGCGCCTGGAGCTGCTGGCGGCGGCGGGGGCGACGCGCGCGCGGCTGTTCGTGCTCGCGATCGACGACGTCAAGGCTTCAATCGAGACCGCGCGCGTGGTGCGCCAGCATTTTCCGGCGCTGCCGATCATCGCGCGCGCGCACAACCGCGTCCATTATTTCCGGCTGCGCGATCTCGGCGTCGAGGTGATCCACCGCGAAGTGTTCGCCGCGAGCGCCGAAGCGGCGGTCGATGTGCTCAGGGCGCTGGGGATGGCCGACGCGGACGCCGTGCGCGCGGTCGCGCTGTTCCGCGAGCACGACGAAAAGCTGCTCGTCCAGCAGTACAGCATCCACGAGAACGAGGATCAGCTGATACAGACGACCAAGCAGGCTGCCGAGCAATTGCAGGAAGTGTTCGAGCAGGACGCCGCAGGCCGGCGGGAGGCGGCGGGGACGCAGGACCCCGCGTGATTGCTCCTCCGTGCTCAGCGCGCCGGCTGCCAGTGTCCGGGCACGAAGTGATAGTACGGCCCTCGTTGCTCCCAATGCTCCGGCACCCAGACATAGCCGCGGTGTTCGCGGATCCAGTGTCCCTGCACCCAGACGTGCCGGCGGCCTTCCCAGCGCCAGTAGCCCGGCGCCCACACATAGCCCCGGCGCGGCGCCGGCACCACCTCGACCTGCGGCGCGGGCGGCGCGACGCCGATGTCGATGTTGACGTCGGTGCGCGCGGCCGCCGGCAGCGCAGTGGCGCCGAGCACGGTCATCAGTGCAACAAACAGCAATGCTTTCCGGTTTGACATGATGGACCTCTCAAATGATGGGCAACCGGGATATCGCCTCGGGGTGACAGTCGTCTGAACAGTTGCCGTAAAAGTGAATGACGGGCAGCCGGATTATTGCCGCGGTTCGCCGCCTTCTTCCCGGTGCGGGCGGCAGGCTTTGAGCGCCTGCGGGTTCTGCGCCTGCGCCACGCAGTTCCTGGCGTTTTGCAGCGTGCTGATGCGCTGATCGATGCGGTCGAGCATATGCTGTTTCCTTTCATCGAAATTCGGCCGGCCCTGGCCGTTCTGCGCTGCCCCGGCGCCGGGCTGCGCCTGCACGCCCTGCGGCCCGCTTTGTTGTTGGCCGAATGCGGCGGTGGAAATCAGCAACGGTAAAACGAGAAATAATGCCTTCTTCATGATCGTCCCCTGATAAAGAAATGGATGCAGTTCCACTAACGCCCTCATCGGAAAGTATGCATACTCCATTTCAGGGGATTTTTGTAACGAATGATGTCGAAACGACGCGATTTTTTGTGAGCGACGGGGGTGCCGCCCGTGGGCTGAAATGAAGGAACCGAGAGGACATCCGGAAAGTCCAACCTTCAGCTTTTTCGGTAAGGAGACCTCGTCATGAAAATTTCTCGTCGCTGGCAGGACGGACTGATTCTTGTTGCAGGGCTGGCGGTATCCCTGTACCCGTCCTTCATCCACTTTGGGCTGGGAATCGATGCTGTTGCCGTGAGGGTGCTGGGGGTGGCCATGGCCGCGTTCGCCGCCGGAGCGCTCATCTATCCCGAAAAAGAATGGATCGAACACGGCATCGTGTTGTTCGGGCTATGGCTCCTTCTCATGGCCTTTTCGCTCCATTTTTACGGCTTCCGGAAAGAGGTCGCGTACGCGCAAGTCTTCGTCAGCCTTGGTGTCCTCATCCTCGCATTCAGCGCAGTGCTGCGGCAACAAAGGCTGACATCAGGCCCGGATCCTTCCCGCGGTCAGCATGGCGGACGGTTGACCTGACGAAAATAGCTACACAGGGGACCCCCATTTGTTTTTATAAGATCCCATCATCGTGCAGCGCGAGGGAGGTTGAATGTGACTGGCCGTAAAATCGCTGCCTATTACGCCTGGAGCCGCCCCGACGAAATCGGCGCGCCTCTCGCCATCATCGAGAATCGTTTCCCGGCGCTTTTCGAAAGCCGGCGGATGCTCTATCCGCGCTTCGAAGAGTTCTCCGATCCGAACCGGTTCGACCAGAGTATCACCGGCTTCCTCGATTACATCATGAAGAAGAACTTCACCGCTTTCGTGGAGCAAGCGCGCGCCCAGACCGGCCAACCTGTCCTCGAACTGGAGCGCGTCCACGATGATGGCCAGTGGTTTCCGCTGGATGATGATCTGGCCGGAAGCGTCGACACCCTGATCGTCATCAGTTTCGATTCGATCCGGACGGGTCAGCAGGCGAGCGATGCTGAATTGCGGGCTGTGCGCGCTTTTCTGGCAAAGCCGGACAATCTTCTCTTTGTCTCGCTGCACCATGATATCGGCCATGCCGAAGGTCTTCCGCACACTGCGCGCCTGCGCTTGCAGGAGATTGAATTCCTCCATCATGGGGACAGGACGATTCCGCCGCAACAGCGCTTCGGCGGCTTCGGCCGCTCGCTCCTCGCAGGACTCGGCATGCCGGTGGAGAATCGATTCGGGCTTCGTCCCGCCGCCGAGCCCGGCGGCTTGCCGTCGCCGATCGAAATCGAGAGCGGACTCGATCGCCTAGGGCTGCTTGACGGTGTGACGACATTCAATCTCCATCCCCACCTGCCGCACTTCGAGCGCCTCGGCGCGGCCGTCGAGAAAATGGAGGTGCTGGCGCGCCAGCGCATCGATCTGACCGCGCCGCCGCACGCCTTCACGCAAGGCGGGCGGACTACGTTCGATGCTTTACTGCAGTCCCGTCCGGGAGTTTTCGCGGGTGACCTGCTGGTCGGTGATGCGACCCTGTGGAGTTCCACGGCCGGGGGCGTGGACAGTCTTCACCGTCTTTGGGCGAATGTGGCTCGGCGAGAACCCCGCTCCTGACTGACGGTCTCCGCTGTTGGCTGAAAGCGGACAATTTTATTCAATAAATAATATGGTCTGTCCCCATTGTTCCTGCTCTATGCCGATCGTAAACAGCCCCCCATTCATTTATTAAGCTTCGCTGCTGCCTGCGCGGTGGGGTTGGGCGTAGGCTCGCCGATCTTCCGGAGTGTGTTGCGATCCGTGTGGTGAAACGGCTCCGCCTGACCCGGGATGATCAACACCGTATCCTGCTCGTAGGACCAGGTTCCGTCGGCATTGATCGAAACCGTGATGGTGTAGCGCTCTGTCCTGAACGCGTACTCCAGAAACGGATTTGACACGATGCCGTTCATCTCCGATCCGCGGACAGCCTCAAGACGAAACGTTTTCGCATCGGTGCGGGCACGGCCCATGGCCATGGCCGCTTGCCCGCGGGGTATCGAAAGCGTCTGGATCACGGTCTCGGTCGCCGGTTCCCATAGCCAGTAACCGACCTGATCGTGAAATGTCTCGACGTCATCGGGCTTGACGATCCGCGTGTGGTAGCGCAGTCCGTAGAACAGTTGCGGCCCATTGGTCTGCGCATCGATCGGCTGCAGTTCCATCTGTTCGATGAACACCTGCTTTTCGGGACCGTCCGGTTTCGGGTTGATGTCGAGGCCGCGTGTGCCGGTCCAGATGCCGGCCATGCCGGTGAGAGGGCCCAGATTGGCGAGCGTATCGACGTCCGGATCGGGCTCCGTATAAATGTCTTTGGGGAAATTTTCCATGGTCGATCCGTCAAGCCCGGGAATTAAATAGGTGACAGGCCACTGTTATTTTCAAAAGGATTCTCCGAAATAAACCGCGGCCTATCCCCCGTTGTTAGTGATGTGACCCTGTGGAGTTCTACGGCCGTGGGTGTGGACAGTCTCTGCCGTCTTTGCGGTGAATGTGATTCAGTGATAACTCCGCTCATGACGGCCTCCGCCGGTGGCCGAAAGCGGGCGTTTTTATTTAATAGAAACAATGGGGGGGCTGACCCCATTTATTCTTATGGGGCCCAATTTTATTCATTTTATAAGAAATAGTATTGGCACCATGATTGAGTTTAAGAAGAATTCCATGATTGGGCCAAATCTTCCGCGCTTTTATATCGGGAGACAACGCCGCGTGGGCCAAGCGCCGGTATAAATAGATTCACAGTTTTATCTTTTACAGCATCACTTATATCTGCGATATGTAACTTATCGATAAATGATCTTTTTGTTTCCCGTAATCTGACGACTTCCAAGAAAAGTGCTCTCGCAATTAAATCAGTGTCGGGCAAGGAGTATCCGACAATTACAAGTGTTTTACATGCTTCCAACGAATTGCGGGCCTGGCTCCATAGGGTCTTAAATGGATTGCGGTCGACGCGTTTGTGCCATCCAGGTGGTATAAATGCCGCGCTATCGAATACCGGCCATCCTTTGCGCGCCCTTACAACATAGGGACGTTTTTTTAATCTCACATCAGAATTTTGATAAAGCTTCCAATTAATACTCCCATGGAGTTTCAGAAGTTTTATTTTTGATTTTTCTGATCCGGGAACATTGTGATTTAGCAACCAGTTTTTAGCCCAGTTATGAGTAATGCCTGTTACCCCGATGCCGTACCCATCCCTCGGTGTCCAAAGACAATTAGAATCGGGCATAGACTCTTCGATAACAGTGTCATAATTAAATGTAATAAGTATGTCTCCGGCTTTAACTCTTTCGAGTATTTTCCGATGAATATAACTAACACTAGGTTCTGCGGGACCATTTTCGAACGAACAAGTTGTATGTATCAGGGTGCGCCTAAGTAATTCTTCTAATTCATCTGTTCGAAATTGCCAGTCCTTGGGTCTATGGTGGGGTTTTGCAAATTTTCCTAGTTCAAGCCGGGTCTCAATATCTCGATAATATTGTTCAAGACCAACCCCCCACCGTTTTATCGTGTAAGTCAAATACATCCCCCAAAACTAGATTGGCAAGTCTCCCGGTGCCCCGCCCTTTTATCTGTCCAGCGATCTGAAAAAAATCCGAATCAATGGGCGGGGGTAATAACCTCGTTGAGAAGGCGGCGCGCGTCGCGCCCGCGCCGAAAAGAACGACCATTGGATGCGACAATTCCATGACTTGATGCTACAGACATCAATGCTTGATGACAATTAATCTGATCGTCTATTTATTTTTCGGCATATAAAGATCAGTAATCGACCCTTCCGCAATTTCCGCCGCGAAGAACACGGTTTCCGACAGTATCGGGCGCGGGGGATTAAATAATCGGTGCGTTGAGCATTTTACCCGGCAGCCCTTCTAAATCTGTTTGATGCGCGCACTTAGCGCAATCTGCTCGACTTTGCCGCGGTAACGCGGAAAGAACGACAATCGCGGGGCCTGATAAAGCATGGCGAACAGTTCGCCTTGACTGACCGCTCCGTAGCCCATGCCCAGGAGTTGAGTGTTATCGACCTTGCGGATAAGGCTGAACTCAAAATGAAACCCTTTTTTCAGTCCACCGAAATTTGCGGGTTCGAGCTTCAACAACTTGAAACTGGATCCATCCCGCGTAAGCATGCCCTCAAAAAGAGACACGATTTCATCAGGCGTCATGCTGGCACGAAAATCAAGATTCTTCATCTTGCCGCCCGATGCGGAATTTTTTGAGGTGATCGCTTCACCGTCCTTGAGCCCGGTGTAGATCAATAGCTGATCGATCGGCAGTCCCTCCATGGTCCAAATCTGCGCGGGACCCAGGCCCGGGGCCTTGATCTGGTTCCATGCGCCGTCCAGGTTGACCGTCATGCGCTCGCCCAAGGTATTTTCCCCGGTTTCAACTTTTCCGACAGATGCGCAACTGACAAGTCCGCCCATCAGAAGGATGATCAATAGTCTTTTCATATTTTCATCTCCTCGATATAGCTCTTGATCATGAGACCATCCGGCGATGCCGGCGACAGATCCAGGTAGTGCCCCAAATTCGTCCGCGCTTCTTCCGTCTGCTTGCGCGCCATATATATCATTCCCAGACCGCGGTAGCTTTCCGGAGGGGCATTGCCCAAACTGATGGCCGATTTGTAGTCGTTTATCGCCTGGTCAAGGTCCGTGTCGTTGGATCGAAGGCGGCGGACCTCCGCCCTGGCGAACAGATAATCCGGCTGTGAAGGGGAGCGGGAGATCAGCCTGTTTAGAAGGGCGATGCTTTGTTCATGCTGGCTGCGCTTGATTTCATCATCCAGCCATTCGCGTCGGTACGGCGCCATCTTGTCCAGCCAGGTAGCTTCATTGGTTACCCCGCCGGGGTGAGCCTCGACTAACCGAGCAAGCGTTTCACGCCTCTCGTCAGCCGGCGGATGAGTCGCAAACATCGGGTTTTCTCTGGTCGGATCTTCATTGGGGGACGCTTTAAGCTCAACGAGAAGGTTTTCCCACACCTTCGCCGCTTCAGCCGGATCGTAGCCAGCCTTGCTCATCAGCTCGAGACCAATGCGGTCGGCGACGCGTTCATGTTCGCGCGAATGCGCAAACGCGCCGGCAATCGCCGCAATTTGTCCCACCGCGCCGACCAGACCGAAAATGCCGAAGAATTGGGCGAACGCGCTGCGCGATTCAGCGTCACGCAACTGATCAATCGAGTGTCTTGAAAAATAATGACCGAGTTCGTGCCCCAGCACTGCTGCCAGCTGCGCCTCGTTGTCTATTCTCAGCATCAGACCGGTCCATACCTGCATCATGCCGTTGGGCGCCATCATGGCGTTGAATATCGGGTTGTGCATCACATAGGCGCGAATATCGGGACAATGATCGCCGCCGAGCCGGCATATGATGTCCAGCACGTAATCGTGAAGCTGCGGATCGCGGATGCAAAATGGACTTTGGCGAACGCGTTTTTCTTCGCGATCCATCAGCGCCCATAGCCCGCCCTCGTCAGATGACAGATCGGGACGCGCGAATCGCGGCGGTATCTGCCAGTCAGGCCAGGAATCGGATTGCGCCAAACTGATCCCAGGAATCAGGTTCAGGCAGCAAACGCAGCCCATGGACAAAAAACGGCGCCGGTTCATTTTGCTACCGGAAAATCTTTCAGAAGCGCGTTCAGGGTATCGGCCGCCTTGTCCTCTTCTCGCAGGTCGCCGGTCCCACGCTGGAGGCGGTTGAACCAGAGTACTTGTCCCGTGTTCAGGTCCACCAGTGATGCATAGCCGACCTGCATTCCCCCGGTAAGTCCTACCCCCAGCATGGCCATGAACATCATGGTTGCAACCCGCTCGCCGCTGGCATAGCTGTCGCGAATCCAGCTGAAGAGCGCGTAGTCAGCACCTGTTTTGCTCTTGATTACGCTGACCTCGTCTCCCAATGACCAGTCGAGTTTGCCTTCCTTGGTCGGCAGATGAAAAGAGGAACTCCCGAAATGATGTATATCGATGGCCCGCGCGACAGCGCCATGCAACGCGTTTATTTCAGCGAACTCGTCGGCCTGCTCGTCAGTGAGGTCGGAGAACACGACCCCGAACGTTTTCTGTTTTTCATTGAATGCCGTCCTCAGATTTTTTATCGCAGCCTCCGTCCAGTCCGCCTTCGGCTCCACGACACCGCCCGCGCTAAGCGAAAAAAGTTCCACGTCAGCGGGCATCAGCACGATCCGCGCGCCTTTGGGCAGGTTTGTGAACCCGGGCGCAAGATTATCGGGCTGCGCGCGGGCGACGCCGATGCCGAGAAATCCCGCGATTATCAGAACACCAATCTGAATCGCGCTGAATCTGTGGAAACAGTTGCGGGAATTTCCTGGAATTGAAGAGTATCGGGAACCGGGTGACCGTACGGTCGACGGCTTCATGCATCCGAAAAAACTGGATAGCCAGCGGTTTATCCAGTCATGTTCCAGGCGGAACGCCGGATTCCGGCGCGCGCTGAAATCTGTATCGCAATGTTTGCTTTCATTCATTACAACCATGTGCTACCTCCCTTTAGAAGTAAATATGCACACAATGTAAAGAAGAGTACCGGGACAGCCTTGTTATTTTTGTGCAATCAATTCAGCTCGAGAGGTTTACATGATTCAGCCAGCTCCCATCATAACCCGCAATCCGGTTGTCCGTTTATTTCTTCGGCATATAAAGATCGGTAATCGAACCTTCCGCAATTTCCGCCGCGAAGAACACTGTCTCTGATAGCGTCGGGTGAGGATGGATGGTGAGGCCGAGGTCTTCGGCGTCGGCGCCCATTTCCAGCGCGAGCACGGTTTCCGCAATCAATTCGCCAGCGTTGACGCCGACCATGCCGGCGCCGAGGATGCGGCCGGTTTTTTTGTCGAACAATAATTTGGTCGCGCCTTCATCGCGGCCGGTGGCCAGCGCACGGCCGCTTGCCGCCCACGGGAACGACGCCTTGTCGTATTCGATGCCCTGCGCCCTAGCCTGCGTTTCGGTAAGTCCCATCCACGCGACTTCGGGATCGGTATAGGCGACCGATGGAATGGTGCGGGCATCGAACGCAACCTTGTGGCCGGCGATCACCTCGGCGGCAAGCTTGCCTTCGTGCGTGGCCTTGTGCGCGAGCATCGGTTCGCTGGCGATGTCGCCGATAGCAAAAATGTGCGGCACGTTGGTGCGCATCTGGCTATCGGTCGGAATGTAGCCGCGCTCGTTGACCGCGACGCCCGCCGCCTCGGCGTTGATCGCGCGTCCGTTCGGCCGGCGGCCGACTGCGACCAGCACGTAGTCGAAGGTATCTTCCCCTTCGTGCTCGCCATCGAAGGTGACCTTGAGCCCGTTTTTCGCGGCCTCGATTTTGGCGACCTTGGTCTTGAGCAGGATTTTCTCGTAGCGCCTGGCGATGCGCTTTTCGAGCGGTTTGACGATGTCGCGGTCGGCGCCTGGCATCAGACCGTCCATCAGCTCGACGACGGTGATCTTCGAACCGAGCGCGTCGAACACGGTCGCCATTTCGAGGCCGATGATGCCGCCGCCGATCACCAGCAGCCGCTTCGGGACTTCCGGCAATTCGAGCGCGCCGGTGGAATCGATCAGCCGCGGATCGTCGTACGGAAAACCGGGGATCTTCGCGACGCTGGAACCGGCGGCGATGATGCCGTGATCGAACGACACCGTCTTCGCGCCGTCCTTGCCCTCGACGCGGATCGTGTTGGGCGAGGTGAACGCGCCGACGCCCTGCACGACCTCGACCTTGCGCTGCTTGGCAAGCCCGGCGAGCCCTTTGGTCAGTTTGCCGACGACGCTGCTTTTCCACGCGCGCAGCTTGTCGAGCTCGACTCGGGGCTTGCCGAACGCGACGCCGGCGTGCGCCATCTCGTCGGCCTCGGTGATCACTTTCGCGACGTGCAGCAATGCCTTCGACGGAATGCAGCCGACATTGAGGCAGACGCCGCCGAGCGTCGGATAGCGCTCGATCAGCACCGTCTTCTTGCCGAGGTCGGCGGCGCGGAACGCCGCAGTGTAGCCGCCGGGCCCGGCGCCGAGCACGACGACTTCGGCGTGGATGTCGCCTTTCGGTCCAGCGTACGGTGTCACGCTCGCCGGCGCGGCGCCTTCACTTTTGTTTGGCGTCGGCGTTGCAGCGGGCGGTGCTTTCGCGGCCGGAGTGGACGCAGGTTCGGCCGCTGTCACCGCCGCGGCGGCGCTGTCGAGTGTCAGGATCAGCGAGCCCTCGGAGACTTTATCGCCGACCTTGATCTTGAGTTCCCTGACGGTGCCGGCCTGCGGCGCCGGCACGTCCATCGTCGCCTTGTCCGATTCGAGCGTGATCAACGGGTCTTCCGGCTTGACCGTGTCGCCGGGTTTGACCAGCACTTCGATCACCGGCACGTTCCTGTAGTCGCCGATGTCGGGGACTTTGATCTCTACGAGAGTGCTCATGGTTTCCCTAGATTTTTACTGAAAGACGCAGTTTGCTGAATCCTGCATCCCGTATCCTGAATCCTGCTTTTACGTTCTGATATGCCCGTCGCCGAGCACGACCCACTTCAATGAGGTGAGTCCTTCCAGCCCGACCGGGCCGCGCGCGTGCAGCTTGTCGGTCGAGATGCCGATTTCGGCGCCGAGACCGTATTCGTAGCCGTCGGCGAAGCGCGTCGAGGCGTTGACCATCACCGAGCTCGAATCCACTTCGCGCAGAAAGCGCCGCGCGCGCGTGATGTCCTCGGTGACGATCGCGTCGGTGTGCTGCGAACCGTAAGTCGCGATGTGGTCGAGCGCGGCGTCGAGCCCGTCCACCACGCGCACCGACAGGATCGCCGCCAGATATTCGGTGTACCAGTCTTCCTCGGTCGCCGCTTTCATCCACGGCACCAGTTTGCGCGCAGCGTCGTCGCTGCGCAGCTCGATGCCCTTGTCCTTGTAGATGTCGGCGAGCCTAGGCAGCACTTCGGCCGCGATGCCTTTGGCGACCAGCAGCGTCTCCATCGTGTTGCAGGTGCCGAGCCGCTGCGTCTTCGCGTTGTCGGCGACGCGCAGCGCCTTGCCGACATCGGCCTTGTCATCGATATAGACATGGCAGACGCCGTGCAGGTGCTTGATCATCGGAATGCGCGACTCGTGTTCGAGTCGTTCGATCAGTTCCTTGCCGCCGCGCGGCACCACGACGTCTACATACTGCCGCATCGTGATCAGTTCGCCGACTGCGGCGCGGTCGGTGATTTCGACCACCTGCACCGCGGCCTCCGGCAGGCCGGCGCCTTTCAGTCCTTCGCGCACGCACTGCGCGATCGCCTGATTGGAATGGATCGCCTCCGAGCCGCCGCGCAGGATGCAGGCGTTGCCTGATTTCAGGCACAGTCCGGCGGCGTCGGCGGTCACGTTGGGCCGCGCTTCGTAGATGATCGCGATCACGCCGAGCGGCACCCGCATGCGGCCGACCTGAATGCCGCTCGGCCGGTACTTGAGATCGAGGATTTCGCCGACCGGGTCGGTCAACTGCGCGATCTGGCGCAGCCCGTCGGCCATCGCCGTTACAGTGTTGTCCTTCAGCGTCAGGCGGTCGATCAGCGCCGAGCCGAGGCCTTTCTGGTACGCGCCGTCGAGGTCCTTCTGATTCGCCGCGAGCAACGCCCTGGCATCACGCTCGATCGCCTCCGCGATCAGCGTCAGCGCCTTGTCCTTGGCCGCGGTGTCGGCCACCGCCATCAGCCGCGCCGCCGCGCGCGCCTGCTTGCCGACGCCGGTCATGTAAGTCTGGATATCCACGGGAGAATGATACCGTGAGTGAGGCGAGATTAGTAATTAGTGATTAGCGATTAGTAAAACCGCTGGCGCTTATTCGCTAATTGCTAATCACCAATCGCTTCTTCGCGAAGCGCAGCCCCAGTTGCAGAAACTCGTCCCACGCATCGCCCCTGGCGAGCCCCTTGATCATGCGGTCGATCTGCGCCGCGTGCAGCAATGCGGCCTCGATCTGCGGCAGCGTGAAGCGCCGCGCGTTCCGCTCGATCACTTTCTGGCGCGGACCCCAGATGCGCGCCTCGCGCAGCGCCTGCGCCAGCGGCTGGCCGGCGCCGGTCAGCGCAACCACGCGGCCGAGCGCGCGGATTTCATCGGCGATCGCCCACAGCACGAGCGGCGGCGCGGCGCCTTCGCCGCGCAGTCCGTCGAGCACGCGCGTCAGATGCGCGGCGTCGCCGGCGGCGACGATGGCGCCGAGGTCGAATACGTCGAAGCGTGCGACGTCGAGCACCGCGTCCTTGACCTGGTCGAACGTCAACGGTCCGGCCGGGAACAGCAGCGCCAGTTTCTGCACTTCCTGATAGGCGGCGAGCAGATTGCCTTCGACGCGGTCGGCGATGAAGGCGAGCGTTTCGTCGTCGGCGCTCTGCTGCTGCTCGCGCAGCCGGCCGGCGAGCCACGCCGGCAGTTGCGCGCGCTCGATCTGTTTCGCTTCGACCACGACGCCGGCCGCTTCGAGCGCTTCCAGCCACGACGCTTTCTGCGCGCGCCAGTCAAGCTCCGGCAGCGCGATCAGCGTCACGGTATCGGCGGGCAGGGCGGCGGCGAATTGCTGCAGGGCCTTGCCGCCCTCGACGCCGGGCTTGCCGTTCGGAATGCGCAGTTCGAGAATGCGGCGCGCTGCGAACAGCGATTGCGACTGCGCGCTCATCCTGAGCTGCGGCCAGTTGAAATGCGGTTCGGCGGTCAGCACTTCGCGTTCGCTGTGGCCGGCGGCGCGCGCGGCGGCGCGGATGCGGTCGGCGGCTTCGAGCGCAAGCAGCGGCTCGTCGCCGAACACGGTGTAGAGCGGAGCGAGCCCGCGTTTCAGGTGCTGCGGAAGCTGTTCGGTAGAAATGCGCATGTGCTGCGCCGGCGCGGTCAGGAGCCGGCGCGCGCGGCCTGCAGCCGGTGCAGAATCTGCTGCACCGCGTCCTTCTCCATGTCCTTGTAGAGCAGAGCCTCTTCCTGCTCCTTGGCGATGACGTCGGTGTCGTTATAGGTGAGGTCGCGCCGCAACGTGATCAGTTCCGGCGCCAGATAAGACTTGCCCGCGGCATCGACCACGCTGAACGACACGCGGTAGTAGAGGGACAGTTCCTGGATGCGGCCCGATACCGACAGCGACAGGATCACGCGCTCGGGCTGCTCGGACAGGATCGACAGCGTTGCCTGCGCGTCCTTCGCATCATCGACGATTTTGGTGCTGCTGCCGGAAATCACCGCGCGCTTCAGCTGGCTTGCCAGCGCTGAGTTGCCGGGCGTCACATAGAGCGACTCGAACGGCAGCATGGTCTGGCCGCGCAGATGGAAACCGCAGGCGGCCAGCAGCGCGCACAGAGCGACGATTGCAGCAAGGCGTGGGAGGCGATGTGGGCCGCGCCGGCGTGTCAGGTTCATGGCGTTCATTTTCTCATACTACGACGTTGACGAGGCGGCCGGGGACCACGACGATTTTTTTGACCGGCTGCGTGCCGATATATTTGTGCACGTTCGGTTCCGCCAGCGCCGCCTGTTCGATCGCCGCGCGGTCGGCGTCCTTGCTGACGCGCAGCTTGCCGCGCAGCTTTCCATTCACCTGCACCACCAGCTCGATCTCATCGGCGTCGAGCGCCGCCGGATCGGGTTCCGGCCATGGCGCCTTGAGAATGTCATCGCCATATCCGAGTTCACGCCAGAGGTGGTGAGTAATATGCGGCGCGATAGGGGAAAGCGCGATTAGCAATATCTTGAATGCTTCTTCACGCGCAAATGCACGTTGTCGATTGGCGGCGAACGAATATTTGGGGTCGCCCAGTTGCCCGGATTTATATAAGATATCGTGGGATCCGAAGGCTTCCAGCGCATTGAGCATTTTCATTGCCGCTGAAACCACAGTATTGAATTGCAGTTTTTGCATGTCCGAGTTCGCTTGTTTCAGCAGCGAATGTGTCGCTCTTCGAAATTTCATCGTTTCATCGTCGGCCTCGTTCCAAAGCCAGGTCAGCGATGTATCGACACCTTTATCTTTGCGGAATTTCTCTAATTCCTGACCCAAAGACCATATGCGTCTGAGAAAGCGCGCCGCGCCTTCGACACCGCTGTCCGACCATTCGAGCGTCTGCTCGGGCGGCGAAGCGAACATCACGAACAGCCGCGCGGTGTCGGCGCCGTATTCGTCGATCAGGGACTGCGGATCAACGCCGTTGAGCCTGGATTTCGACATGGTGCCGACACCACCGTATTCGACCGCGCTGCCGTCGCTCTTCGCGGTGACCTTTCCGATCCGCCCCTGCGCGTCGTGCGCGACTTCGATTTCTTCGGGCGCGAAATAAGTGATGCCGCCTTTTTCGTTTTTGCGGAAATAGATGTGGTTAAGCACCATGCCTTGCGTGAGCAAGTTGGAAAAAGGTTCATCGAGCTTGAGCAGACCGAGATCGCGCATCACTTTGGTCCAGAAGCGCGAATAGAGCAGGTGCAGGATCGCGTGCTCGATGCCGCCGATGTACTGATCGACCGGCATCCAGTAATCACTTTCGCCGTCGACCATCGCACAATCGCTGCGTTGGCTTGCGTAGCGTGCGTAGTACCACGATGAATCGACGAAAGTGTCCATGGTGTCGGTCTCGCGCCGCGCCGGCGCACCGCACTTGGGACAGTCCACGTTCAGGAAGTCGGCGCGCTTGTTGAGCGGATTGCCGGAGCCGTCCGGCACGCAGTCTTCCGGCAGCACCACCGGCAACTGGTCGTCGGGCACCGGCACGTCGCCGCATTGTTTGCAATGGATGATCGGGATCGGCGTGCCCCAGTAGCGCTGGCGCGAAATGCCCCAGTCGCGCAACCGCCACATCGTTTTCTTTTCGCCGAGGCCTTTGGCCTTCAGATCGGCGGCGATTGCATCCACGGCTTGTGTGTAGTTCAGGCCATCATATTTGCCTGAGCCAATACAAATTCCATGATCGGCGTACCAAGATTTCCATTTTGCCTGATCAAATTCGGTCCATTCCTTTAAAAGAGGCCCCCATTTTTCCGCGCCAGCGCCATGAGGATCTCCATATTCTTTAAGAAGACGATGTGTTTCTTCTGAGTCGGCTGCGCGCGCACCCTCTCGCAGTACCTGTCGAATTGCTGGAGCACTTTTTGACTCGCTTTTAATGACCTGTCTGATCGGCAAACCGCATTGCTTGGCGAAATGGAAATCGCGCTCGTCGTGCGCGGGCACCGCCATCACTGCGCCTTCGCCGTAGCCCATCAACACATAGTTGGCGACCCACACCGGAATTTTTTCGCCGGACAACGGATGCGTGACCCCGATGCCGGTCGGCATGCCTTTCTTTTCCGCGGTCGCGAGATCGGCTTCCATCACCGAGCCGCGCTTGCATTCCTCGATGAACGCGGCGAGCTTCGGATTGTTTCCCGCCGCGTAAGTCGCAAGCGGGTGTTCGGCGGCGATCGCGCAGAAAGTAACACCCATGATGGTGTCGGCGCGCGTCGTGAACACCCACAGTTTCTCTTCCTTGCCGTCGAGCGTGTACGGAAACGCGAAGCGCACGCCGTACGACTTGCCGATCCAGTTGGCCTGCATCGTCTTCACGCGCTCCGGCCAGCCGGGGAGTTTTTCCAGGTCGGCGAGCAGTTCTTCCGCGTACTGGGTGATGCCGAGGTAGTAGCCGGGGATTTCCTTCTTCTCGACCACCGCGCCGGTGCGCCAGCCGCGGCCGTCGATCACCTGTTCGTTGGCGAGCACGGTCTGATCGACCGGGTCCCAGTTGACGACCTGCGTCTTCTTGTAGGCGACGCCTTTTTCCAGCATGCGCAGGAACAGCCACTGGTTCCATTTGTAATAGGCGGGGTCGCAGGTCGCAAGTTCGCGCTGCCAGTCGATCGCAAAGCCGAGCGACTGCAGCTGCTTCTTCATGTGCGCGATGTTGTCCCAGGTCCACTTCGCGGGCGGCACCTTGTTGGCGATCGCGGCGTTTTCGGCGGGCAGTCCGAACGCGTCCCAGCCCATCGGCTGCAGCACGTTGCAGCCGCGCATCCGGTGATAGCGGGCGAGCACGTCGCCTATGGTATAGTTTCTGACGTGTCCCATATGCAGCTTGCCGGACGGATAGGGGAACATCGACAGGCAGTAGTATTTGGGCCGGTCGGGAACTGCAGTCGCGCGGAACGAGCCGTGCTCGTCCCAGTAGCGCTGGGCGGCGGCCTCGATGTCGTGGGCGCGGTCGCTGTTGTATTTGTCCTGCATGACGGCGATTTCCGGAAAGCGCGAATTATAACTGCATGCATCCGGATTCCTGTCCGCGCCGCATCGGCGGTGACGGGATGCAATCGAAGGGGGCTTCCATGAAGATCAGAGTTTTCCTGACCGCACTGCTGATGTTGTCGGCGGGTTCGGCATGGGCGGCGACGCGCCCCAATCTGATGGTTGAAAGCGTGCAGATGCCGGCGTGGGTCGTGCATGACAACGGGCTGCGTCAGGCGCTGGCGGTCGGCGCCGCTCTCGGCGACCGCGATAAGATCCAGACCGGCGCCGGCGCGCGCGTGCTGCTGCGGCTGGCCGACGGCAGCACCATCAAGCTCGGCGAGAACGCGGCGCTGACGCTCGACGATCTCGGCCAGCAGAAGGACAAACTGAAGCAGCTGGTGACGGCGACGCTCGACGTGCTGGCCGGCGCGTTCCGCTTCACGACGCAGGCGATCTACAAGTTTCACGGCGAGCGCGACGTCAAGGTCAAGCTGGTGACGATCACCGCCGGCATCCGCGGCACCGACATCTGGGGCAAGCACACCGACCAGCGCGACGTGCTGGCGCTGCTCGAAGGGAAAGTCACCGTCGTCCACGGCACGCAGGCGTTCACGATGGACCAGCAGCAATCGGTCTATACGGTGCCGAAGGAGGGCGCGCCGACGCCGGTCGCGCCGCTCGATTCCAGGCTGCTTGAAAAGTGGTCGCTGGAAACCGAAATCGTCCCCGGCGGCGGCGCGATATCGGCGAACGGCATGTGGAAAATTTATCTGGCGACCGCCAATTCGCAGGAAGACGCGCTTGCGCTTTACGACAAGTTGAGCGACGCCGGCTACGCCGCCGACGTCAGGCCGGTAAAGAAGGACGAAACCATCGTTTACCGACTGCGCATTTCCGGACTGCCGAGCAAGGCCGAAGCGGAAATTCTCGCCGCGAAGCTGAAGGCGCAGAAGGACGCGCTCGGTATCGAAGAACCGACTGTCGCCAGATAGCGCCGCAATTTGCGCGGGTATAATCCGCGCGTGAATCCGTCGTCTCCATCCTTCCTCACCGGTCTCAACGAACGCCAGCTCGAGGCCGTCACGCTGCCGCATCAGTCGGCGCTGATACTCGCCGGCGCCGGCAGCGGCAAGACGCGCGTGCTGACCACGCGCATCGCGTGGCTGATCCACACCGGCCAGGTCAGCCCGGCCGGCGTGCTGGCGGTGACTTTCACCAACAAGGCGGCGCGCGAAATGCTGACGCGCATTTCGGCGATGCTGCCGATCAATGTGCGCGGCATGTGGATCGGCACTTTCCACGGGTTGTGCAACCGGATGCTGCGTACGCATCATCGCGAGGCCGGACTGCCGCAGTTGTTCCAGATTCTCGACAGCCAGGACCAGCTCGCGCTGGTCAAGCGGCTGCTGAAGGCGGCCAATTACGACGAGGAAAAGTTTCCTCCCAGACAGGCCGCGTGGTACATCAACAACCACAAGGAAGAGGGCCGGCGCGCGCGCGATGCCGACGAGCACGATGAATTCACGCGCCGGATGAAGGAAATCTATGCGCGCTACGAGGAGCAGTGCCAGCGCGAAGGCGTGGTCGATTTCGCCGAGTTGCTGCTGCGCTGCTACGAGCTGCTCGCGCACCACGAGGCGCTGCGCGAGCACTACCAGGCGCGCTTCAGGCACATCCTGGTCGACGAGTTCCAGGACACCAACCGCCTCCAGTACCGCTGGCTGAAGTTGCTGGCCGGACCGGACAGCGCGGTGTTTGCGGTAGGCGACGACGACCAGAGCATCTATGCGTTCCGCGGCGCGTCGGCCGCCAACATGCAGCAGCTGCAGCGGGATTTTGCGGTCGAGAAGGTGATCAAGCTCGAACAGAACTACCGCTCGCACGGCAACATTCTTGACGCCGCCAACGCGCTGATCGCGCACAACCGGCGGCGGCTCGGCAAGAACCTGTGGACCGCCGAGGGCAAGGGCGAGCAGTTGCGCGTCTACGAGGCGGCCACCGATATCGAGGAGGCCGATTTCATCGTCGGCGAGGTCAAGGCGCTGCACCACGAAGGCGTCGCGCTGTCCGATATCGCGCTGCTCTACCGCTCGAACGCGCAGTCGCGCGTGCTCGAACACGCGCTGTTCGCCGCCGGCGTTCCGTACCGCGTCTACGGCGGGCTGCGCTTCTTCGAGCGCCAGGAAATCAAGCACGCGCTCGCCTATCTGCGGCTGCTCGCCAGCGATGACGACGACGGCGCGCTGCTGCGCATCGTCAATTTCCCGGCGCGCGGCATTGGCGGCCGCACGCTGGAACAGGTGCACGATATGGCGGCGGCGCGCGGCTTCAGCCTGTGGCGCGCGGTCAGGGAAAAGGCCGGGCCGGTTTCCGCGGCACCGGCGGCCAAAGGGCTCGCCGGTTTCGTCGCACTGATCGAGGCGCTGCGCGCGGCGACGCAGGGACTGAAACTGCCCGAAGCCATCGCCCACGTGATCGAGCATTCCGGCCTCAAGGCGCATTACCAGGCCGAGAAAGAGGGACAGGACCGGCTGGAAAACCTCGACGAACTGGTCAATGCCGCTGCTGCGTTCGCCGGCGACGAACAGCAGGAGGACGCAAGCCTGGCGGCATTTCTCGCGCACGCCGCGCTGGAGGCCGGCGACAACCAGGCGCAGGCCGGCGCCGACGCGCTGCAATTGATGACGGTACATTCGGCGAAAGGGCTGGAATTCCACAGCGTGTTCATCAGCGGGATCGAGGAAGGACTGTTTCCCCACGAGAACAGCATGGTCGAGAACGACGGCATCGAAGAGGAGCGCCGTCTGATGTACGTGGCGCTGACGCGCGCGCGGCGGCGGCTTTATCTGTCGTACGCGCAGAGCCGGATGCTGCACGGCCAGACGCGCTACAACATCGCATCGAGTTTCTTCCGCGAAATCCCGGAAGCGCTGCTGCTGCGCGTGAACCGCGCGCCGGCGCCGCGGCTGGCGCCGTACCGGGCAACTGCTTCCGTGCCCGCGCCTTCGATCATGGAAATCGCCGGCGTCCGCAGTCCATCACCGTGGCGCATCGGCCAGAGCGTGCAGCATCCGAAATTCGGCGTCGGCGTCATCGTCAATGCCGAAGGCGGCGGCGCCGACGCGCGCGTGCAGGTCAATTTCCGGCGCGACGGGCTGAAATGGCTCGCGCTCGAGTACGCGAAACTGACGCCGGCCTAGTCGGCCGCCGGCGGCACGAAGATATCCCGGTAGCAGGCGTAAAGCGACGTCGTCAGCAGCGGCGACACCAGCCACAGGCCGAGATCGGGCTGGCCGATGGCGACCGTCAGCGGCATCATTGCCAGCACCGGCGTCAGCAGCGTCACGCCGTAGAGCAGCAATGGCAGCAGGTTCTTCGCGCACGCGCGCAAACTCAGTCCGAATGCGGGCAGCGCCCTGATGCCGTCGAAGAACACCAGCAGCGACGCGAAGGCGGTCGTCATCATCAGCAGCATCAGCAGTGCGAATCCGGTCAGCGCCGCCAGAATCACGTTCGGCGCAACCTCGCGCACCGTCTGCTGCGCGGCGTCGCCGGGCGGCGCGCCGCTGCTCATCGCGTCCAGAATGCTGTTGAAGGCGTCGCCGCCGATCTGCGCCATCAGCAGCAGTATCAGAACCTGGCCCGCCAGCGACAGCACTCCGACCACGATCAGCGGCACCGCATTTCTCAGGAAGCCGCTTGCCAGATAGCCGAGGCGCAGCGGCTTGCCCTGACCGAGCGCCTGCGCGCCGTGCGCAAGGCCGGCGATGAAATTCGGCGTCACCAGCACCATGATGACGCTGATGACCGGCGCCATCATCATCAGCCGGCTGCCGACGAACAGCACGGCCAACAGCGCTACCCACATCGCGCTGGCCTTGCCGAAAATTGCGGCGCCTTCGACCAGCCAGTCCCAGCCGCGCATCGCGGCCACGCTGCGGATGTTCACGGACATGGCGTGAATCCCGCGCGCAGATCGTCGGCGCGCGCGATGTGCCGGCGCAGCAGGCGCTCGAAATGGCGCGGATCCTTGGCGTAGGTCAGCACGCCCGCGCGCGGCAGGTGCAGGTCGTGCAGCCGCGACAGCCAGAAGCGCAGCGCGCCGGCGCGCAGTAGCGCGGGCCATGCGTCGCGTTCGGCGGCGGTGAACGGCCGCAGTTCGTGATAGGCGGCGAGCAGCGCGGCGACGCGCGCCGGATCGAGCGCCGGTTCCCCGCTTTCTTCGAGGCACCAGTCATTGACCGTGATCGCGACGTCATAGAGCAGCGCGTCGGTGCACGCGAAATAGAAATCGATGACGCCGCCGACGCGCCCTTCGCTCCACAGCACGTTGTCGCGGAACAGATCGGCGTGGATCACGCCGCGCGGAAGGTGGTCGTACGACTGCTGCGACTGGAACTGCATTTCCGCATCCAGCAGCGCCGCTTCGTCGGCGCCGAGGAAAGGCCGCAGTTGCGGCAGCACCGCCGCGCGCCACGCCGCGCCGCGCGGGTTTGTCATCTGCGCGCGGTAGCTGGCGCCGGCCAGGTGCATTTCTGCGAGCAGCGCGCCGAGCGCGGCGCACTGTGCGGCGCTGACCCGCGCGCTGTCGCTGCCCGGCATGCAGGTCACGATCGCGGCCGGCCTGTCGTTCAGCGCGCCGAGATATTCGTTGTCGAGATCGGCGATCGGCTGCGGACACGGAATGCCGTGGCGCGCGAGGTGCGCCATCAGATTCAGGTAGAACGGCAGTTCGCGCGGCGTCAGTTTTTCGAACAGCGTCAGCACGTAGCGGCCGTGTGTCGTGGTCACGAAGTAATTGGTGTTCTCGATGCCGGCGGCGATGCCTTCCAGTTGCGTCAGCGTGCCGAGCGAATAGCGCTTGAGCCACGCCGCCATCTGTTCGGGCGCGACCGGGGTGAAGACGGACATGATGGACTGTCGGCGGTCGCGGATCAGACGCTGGCTGGCGCGGCGGCCGCGCCGCGGGAACGTCCGGAAGGCGGCTGCCGGAAACCGACCGCTAGGCTGTCACCACGAATGAAGCACCCACATCGGCGGGCGGATGCCGGTGTCGAGACTGTCGTGCCGCAGCAGCGTGCCGCCGCCGGTTTCGTCCACCAGGTAGTAGGGAACGCCGCTCTTCGGCGTCACTTTCACCATGTAAAGCTTGCCGTTGACGCGGTACTCTTCGCGCGTTTCTTGCGCGCCCTTGACGATGGTCACCTGCGGTTCGAGCGATTCGTCGCCGGCCTGCGGCGGCGGTCCCGGATCCGGAATCGGTTCCAGGTTTTTCGGCGTGTCCTGGGCCGCCGCCGGCAGCGCGGCGGCGAGCAGCAATGTCAGAAGCAGCTTGCGCATGGCATCTCCGTGGAATCGTGCGCCCATTATCAGTCTTTCAGCCGGAAATATAAAGCCGGCTGTCACAGATTGAGCATGATCTCGCGTTCGGTGTCGGAGGGTTCGAACCCGCGCCGTTCGTAATGATCGAAGATCGCGTCGACCACCTGCTGCGGCTCGTCGATCACCCGGATCAGGTCGAGGTCCGCGGCGTCGATCGCGCCTTCCGCCGCCAGCGTGCCGCGCAGCCAGTCGAGCAGGCCGCGCCAGTAGGCTTCGTGCACCAGGATGATCGGCATTTTGCGCGTCTTGCCGGTCTGCACCAGCGTCAGCGCCTCCATCAGTTCGTCGAGCGTGCCGAAGCCGCCGGGCAGCACCACGTAGGCGACCGCGAACTTGACGAACATCACCTTGCGCGTGAAAAAGTGGTGGAAAGTGTAGCTGATGTTCTGGTAGGGGTTCGCGACCTGCTCGTGCGGCAGCGAGATGTTGAGGCCGATGCTCGGCGACTTGCCGAGATAGGCGCCCTTGTTGACCGCCTCCATCACGCCCGGCCCGCCGCCCGAAATCACGCTGAAGCCGGAATCCGACAGCAGCCGTGCGATTTTCTCGGCGCGCGCGTAATAGGGATGATCCGGCGCCACGCGCGCGCTGCCGAAGATGCTGACTGCGGGATGGATTCCGCTCAGACGTTCGGTCGCCTCGACGAATTCTGACATAATGCCGAACGTGCGCCACGATTCGCGCGCCGACCATTTCTTGTCGGCGAAATCGGGCGCAGATGCCGGAAGTTTCGTATGCAAAGTCATGTCATTCACCCTGGATGGGAAGCGCGCGGTGTTCCACGCCGCGCGCGGTTGCAATGAAAACGCTGTTGCTGGTTGACGCCTCGTCCTATCTGTACCGTGCATTCCATGCGCTGCCCGACCTGCGCAACCGCGCCGGCGAGCCGACCGGCGCGATTTACGGCGTGCTCAACATGCTGCGCCGCGCGCAGAGGGAAACCGCCGCCGATTATAGCGCCGTCGTTTTCGACGCCAAAGGCAGGACCTTCCGCGACGAAGTCTACCCCGAATACAAGGCCAACCGGCCGCCGATGCCCGACGACCTCGGCAGCCAGGTCGAACCGCTGCTGGAGACGATCCGCGCGCTCGGCTGGCCGCTGCTGATCGTCGACGGCGTCGAGGCCGACGACGTGATCGGCACACTGGCGCGCGAGGCGCAGCAGCGCGACATCCGCACCGTGATCTCGACCGGCGACAAGGATTTCGCGCAACTGGTCGGTCCGCACGTCACGCTGGTCAACACGATGTCGAACGAGACGCTCGATCCGGCCGGCGTCGAGAAGAAGTTCGGCGTCGCGCCGGAGCGCATCACCGATTATCTGGCGCTGATCGGCGACAGCGTCGACAACGTGCCGGGCGTTGCCAAGGTCGGCCCCAAGACCGCGGTCAAATGGCTCAACCAGTACGGGACGCTCGACAGCGTGATCGCGCACGCCGCCGATATCGGCGGCGTGGTCGGCGCCAATCTCCGCAACACGCTCGGCTGGCTGCCGCAGGCGCGCGAACTGCTGACGATCAAATGCGACGTCGCGCTGCCGGCCAGACTGGACGATCTGACGCTGCAGGCGCCGGACAAGGCGAAACTCGCCGCGCTGTTCGACCGCTTCGAATTCAAGTCGTGGCGGAGAGAACTGCAGGGGTCGGGAAACAGGATCGAGGATTCAGAATCTAGGAGTCAGGAACCAGGAGTCAGGAACCAGGAGTCAGGAGTCAGGAGTCAGCCAGAGGTTACTGAATCCCGAATCCCGAATCCTGAATCCTTATCTCGTAATTACGAGACGATTCTGACCGAGGCGCAGTTTGACGCATGGCTGAAGAAAATCAGTGCGGCCGGATTGACCTCGCTCGACACCGAAACCACCGGCCTCGATCCGCTGCGCGCGCAGCTGGTCGGCATTTCATTCGCAGTCGAGCCGGCGTCCAACAAAACCGAGGCGGCCTATCTGCCGCTCGCGCACCGCTACGCGGGCGCGCCGGCCCAGCTCGATTTCGACGCGACGCTGGCGAAGCTCAAGCCGTGGCTCGAAGACGCGCGCGCCGCCAAGCTCGGCCAGCACCTCAAGTACGATACGCACGTGTTCGCGAACCACGGCATCACGCTGGCCGGCATCGCGCACGACACGCTGCTGCAATCGTACGTGCTGGAAAGCCACCAGCCGCACGACATGGACAGCCTCGCGCTGCGCCATCTCGGCGTGCAGACCATCACCTACGAGGACGTCGCCGGCAAGGGCGCGAGCC
The DNA here is from genome assembly GCA_035524795.1 of Burkholderiales bacterium. Classification (GTDB taxonomy): domain Bacteria; phylum Pseudomonadota; class Gammaproteobacteria; order Burkholderiales; family SG8-41; genus DATKOF01. Next base: position 25,877 of record DATKOF010000008.1, on the reverse strand, counting down.
AGATCGGCTTCGATCAGGTGCCGGTCGAGCGCGCGGCCGAATACGCGGCCGAGGACGCCGACATCACGCTGCAACTGCACCGGACGCTGTATCCGCAGATCGAGCGCGACGACAAGCTGCTGCGCATCTACCGCGATATCGAGCTGCCGGTGGCGCGCGTGCTGTACGTGATGGAGCGCCGCGGCGTGCTGCTCGACGTCAAATTGCTGGAACAGCTGTCGCACCGGTTCGGCGCCGGGATGCTCGAAATCGAAAAGAAGGCGCGCGCGCAGGCCGGACAGGAATTCAATCTCAATTCGCCGAAACAGATCCAGGAAATACTGTTCGTCAAACAGGGGCTGAAGCCGGTCAAGAAAACGCCGTCCGGCGTGCCGTCGACCGATGAAGAGGCGCTCGAACAGCTTGCGCTCGATCATCCGCTGCCGAAGCTGTTGCTCGAATACCGCGGCCTCGCCAAACTCAAATCGACTTATACCGACAAGCTGGCGCGCATGATCAACCCCGACACCGGGCGCGTGCATACCAGCTACGCGCAGGCGGTCGCGGTGACCGGCCGGCTTGCCAGCTCGGATCCGAACCTGCAGAATATCCCGATCCGCACCGACGAAGGCCGCCGCATCCGCGAAGCGTTCATCGCGCCGCCCGGCGCGCGCATCGTGTCGGCCGATTATTCGCAGATCGAACTGCGCATCATGGCGCACCTGTCTCAGGATGCGGGGTTGCGCGCCGCGTTCGCCGCCGGCGAGGACATCCACCGCGCGACCGCCGCTGAAATCTTCGGCGTCGATCACGCCGGCGTCAGCGCCGAGCAGCGCCGCTACGCGAAAGTGATCAACTTCGGACTGATCTACGGCATGTCGGCATTCGGGCTGGCGTCGCAGCTCGGCGTCGAGCGCGCTGCCGCGCAGCAGTACATGGACCGCTACTTCATGCGTTATCCCGGCGTCGCCGAGTACATGCGCGCGACGCGTGAGCAGGCGCGCGAGCGCGGCTACGTTGAAACGCTGTTCGGGCGCCGGCTGTGGCTGCCCGACATCAAGAGCGGCAACGGCGCGCGCCGGCAGGGCGCCGAACGCGCCGCGATCAACGCGCCGATGCAGGGCACCGCCGCCGATCTGATCAAGCTGGCGATGATCGCGGTGCAGCACTGGATCGAGGACGAAAAACTCGCATCGCGATTGATCATGCAGGTGCACGATGAACTGGTGCTCGAAGTGCCGGACAGCGAGCTCGACGCGGTCAAGCAAAAGCTGCCGGAGCTGATGTGCGGCGTCGCGCAGCTGGCGGTGCCGCTGGTCGTCGACGTCGGCAGCGGACCGAACTGGGATCGTGCACATTGAATGAGAGCCCGTTGACGGCAACGACCGACCACTGGAACCGGCACGCGCAGCAATGGCAGTGGATCGCGAGCCCGCTGCGTCCCGCGCCCGAGGACATCGCTTTCATCGAAAACGCGGTCGCCGACTGGCATCGCCGCCAGCCGGTGCCGGCGCTCCACGCGCTGCTGCTCGGCGTGACGCCGGAAATCGCGCGAATGCCATGGCCGGCGGGCGCGCAGCTGGTTGCGATCGACCGCTCGCAACCGATGATCGAAGCGGTGTGGCCGGGCGACACGGCGGCGCGGCGCGCACGGCTCGGCGAGTGGACGCAATTGCCGCTGGCGGACGCCTCGCAGCACGTCGTGATCGGCGACGGCTGTTTCGTACTGCTGTCCTATCCCGACGCCTGGCGCGCGGCGATCGCCGAGGCGCGGCGCGTGCTGAGGGAAGACGGCGCCTTCATCATGCGGTTTTTTACGCGGCCGGAGACGCGCGAATCGCTCGATGAAATCATCGGCGATTTGACGAATGGCCGCATCGGCAATTTCCACGTCTTCAAATGGCGGCTGGCGATGGCGCTGCACGGCGCGCTCGAAGACGGCGTGCGGCTCGCCGATATCTGGGACGCGTGGCGCGCGGCGGCAACCGATCCCGACGCGCTTGCGGCGCAGCTCGGCTGGCCGCGCGAGGTCGTGCACACGATCGACAATTACCGTGGCGTGGCGACGCGCTACACGTTTCCGACGCTGGCCGAGTTGCGCGCCGCGCTGGCCGCCGCGTTTTCCGAGACCGACTGTTTTCTGCCGCGTTACGAACTCGGCGACCGCTGCCCGACGCTGGTGCTGCGACCGGCATGAGCGCCGATTTCAAATCGGCGCTGCCCGAAGCGGTGTGGCCGGCGCTGCCCGCGCCCGGCGCCGCGGCGCTCGCGGCATTGCTGTTTCAATTCGAACGCACGCAATGGTGGCCGGCGCAAATGCTGCTCGACCATCAACTGCAACAGCTCGCGCAAACTCTCAAACACGCCTGGGACACGGCGCCGTTCTACCGCCGCCGCCTCGATGCCGCCGGCTGGCGGCCGGGGGCGGCGCTGACCTGCGATGACTGGCGCAAGCTGCCGCTGCTGACGCGGCGCGACATCCAGGACGCCGGCGATGAACTGGCGAGCCGTGCGGTGCCGGCGTATTGCGGCAACGTGACTTCAACGCAGACTTCCGGCTCCACCGGCGAGCCGGTCCATCTGCGGCGCACCCAGCTCGATCAATTGCTATGGAACGCCGGCACGCTGCGCGAGCACCTGTGGCATAAACGCGACCTGAGCGGCAAGCTCGCCGCGATCCGCGTACTGCCGAAGGATGTCGGCTTGCCGCCGCACGGCAGTGCTGCGCGCGGATGGGATCCGGCCAGCCATGAATTGTTCGGCACCGGTCCGGCGATGCTGCTGAGCCTGACCACCGACATCGCGACGCAGGTGCGCTGGCTCAGGGAACAGAACCCCGATTATCTGCTGACCTATCCGACCAATCTCGGCGCGCTGCTCGAACAATTCGCGCGTGACGGCGCGCGCCTGCCGAGACTGCGCGGCGTCACCACCGTCGGCGAGACGGTGACGCCGGCGCTGCGCGAACGCTGCGCCGAAATCTGGGGCGCGCCGATCACCGACATCTACAGCTCGCAGGAATTCGGTTATCTTGCGCTGCAGTGTCCCGACGGCGGTGGCTATCATGTGATGGCGGAAAGCGCGCTCGTCGAAGTGCTCGACGCGCGCGGCGAACCGTGCCGGCCCGGAGAGATCGGCCGGCTCGTGATAAGCAGCCTGCACAATTTCGCGACGCCGCTGATCCGTTACGAACTGCGCGACTACGCGGAAGTCGGCGCGCCGTGTGCGTGCGGGCGCGGTCTGCCGCGGCTGGCGCGCATCGTCGGCCGCAACCGCAACATGGTGACGCTGCCGGACGGCAGGCGGCACTGGCCGCTGCTCGGCTTCGCCGAATACCGCGTGATTGCGCCGGTGCGTCAGTATCAGTTGATCCAGCGCGCGGCGGAAGAAATCGAAGTGCGGCTGGTGACCGACCGGTTGCTGACCGCCGATGAGGAAGCACGGCTGGTCAAAGTGATACAGGACGCGCTGGGCTGGCCGTTCCGGCTGCGGTTCGCTTATTTCGAGCGCGAAATCCCGCGCGGCGCCGGCGGCAAGTTCGAGGAATTCGTGTCGGAACTGGAGGGCTGAGAGGGGGACTGAAATAAAAACGGCGGACGCTGCATGCCGCGCCCGCCGTGATCTGCGATTACGGGACTTACTTGGACATGCTGTCCTTCGGCATGTCCTTGTCCATCGCCTTGTCGTCCTTCTTCATTTCCTTCTTCTTGGCTTTCTTGGCGTCTTTCTTCATGTCGCCCTTCATGGCATCGTCTTTTTTCATGCCATCGTCCTTCTTCATCATCGCGTCGTCTTTCTTCATTGCGGCGTCGTCCGCGACGGCCTGACCCAACGTCAGCGCCATGCAGCAGGCGCCCAGCAACATCAGCAGCTTCTTCATACAGATCCCCCCCTAGGGTTTGATAATAAATTGGCCGCCGGCAATGCCGGCCGCCGTGGTTTTTGTCGTTGCGGGCGGCCTGACCTTACAGGCGGGCGCCCATGATAGCCCGCCTTTGTGAACGGCGTGTTAAAAAACGCGAAACCGCGGCTATTGCAGCGCGCCGAACACCTTCTTGACGATGCCGGTCGCGGCGGCGGCCGGATTGGCGCGGATTGCCTTTTCCTGCTCGCCGATCATCGTATAGAGGCCGTCGAGCGCCTTGTCGGTCACGTACTGCTCGATGGTCGCCTGGTTCTTGTCCACCAGCCCGAACTGCGCGGCCTGCCCGGCGACCGCGTTATATTTGGCGGCGAGGCCGACTTTGGCGGTCGCCTTCTGCACCGTCGGCAGGAATTTCTTCGCCAACGGATCGGCGGTTTTGGATCGGAAGTAATCGGTCGCCGCGGTGTCGCCGCCGCTCAGGATGTTCTTCGCGTCCTCCACCGTCATCTGCTTGACCGCGTTGACCAGCAGCGGTTTGGCGTCGGCGACCGCGCTTTCGGCGGCGCGGTTCATCGCGAGGTCGAGGTCGTCCACCTGCTGCTGCATGCCGACCATCTTCAGCATGCTCTCGACCTTCTGCAACGATGCCGGCAGCGGAATCTTGACCTGCGGGTTACCGAAGAAACCGTCCTTGGCGCCGAGCTGCTTGACCGCGACGCCGGCGCCGTCAGTCAGTGCCTGCTTGAGGCCGGCCACCGCGTCCTTGTTGGTGAGATCGGAAAGATCGAGTGCCCACGCCGCTGTGGCGGCGAGCAGAAAAATAATACCAACCCAGCGTCCCAAGTTATTCATTCGCGTCCTCCCTCCACTGCATGTCCTTCGGCGCGCCAGCGTAGCATGCCGCCCGCCAGATTCGCCACCTCGGAAAATCCCTCCCGCTGCAGCAGGACGACCGCCTGCGCCGAGCGTGCGCCCGAGTGGCAGACGGTGACCGCGGGCCGGTCGCGCTGCAGTTCGCCCGCGCGCTGCTTGAGTTCGCCGAGCGGGATCAGTTGCGCGCCGCGGATGTGGCCGAGCGGCCCGGAAAATTCGCCGGGCTCGCGCACGTCGATGATCTGCACCTGTTGCGCCGCTTCTTCCAGCGCCTGCGGCTGGATTTCCCAGATGCCGCCGAAGGTGAACGTCAGCTCCGCCCATTGCGGGTTCCGCAGCTCCGCGCCGGCGGCGGGCCGCCCGCATTGCAGATTGGCCGGCACCGCGACATCGATCTGGCGTGGATGCGGCAGGTCGAGGTGTTTGACGTAGCCGGCGAAATCCTCGACGCCGATGTCGCCGCCGAGGCGCGGGTTGTAGCGCCGCTCTTCCTCGACGCTGGTCACGGTGAGGCCGCGATAATCGTGCGCTGGATACAGCAGGCAGCCGGCGGGCAGCGTGAAGATCTGTTCGCGCACCGAGCGGTACAGCGCGCGCGGATCGCCCTGCTGGAAATCGGTGCGCCCGCTGCCGCGAATCAGCAGGCAGTCGCCGGTGAACGCCATCGAATGATCGTCGAGCACATAGGTCAGGCAGCCGCTGGTATGGCCGGGCGTCGCGCGCACTTCGAGAGAACGCTTGCCGAAGGAAATTCTGTCGCCGGGCTTGAGCAAGCGGTCGGCGCCGCTGGCGCCGGATTTTTCCGCAAGCGCGATTTTGCTTCCCGTGCGCTGCTTGAGCAGCCACGCGCCGGTCACATGGTCGGCGTGAACATGGGTTTCCAGCGTCCACAGCAGTTTCAAACCAAGTTCATGAATCAGCGCCGCGTCGCGCAGCGCCTGCTCGAACACCGGATCGATCAGCACCGCTTCGCCGGATTCCCGGTCGCCGAGCAGATAGGTGTAGGTGGAAGAGGGGCCGTCGAAGAGCTGACGGAGGATCAGCATGAAGGTTACCGAATCTGTGAGCTATACGGAAGCGTCCGGATATATTGCTCCATGATATTCGTTATTCTTGACAAAAGAATGCACTTTCTCTTCGATTTCTTGAACTAATTCTTTGAAATATCCATCACGAATCAATGCCGGGCTATGCTGAATAGTGGCAAACTCGTCGCGTAGTCCAGCAAACTTTTCCACCGAGTTGGATGATGCGGTGCTGAGTATCTTGGATACGCGGGTGATCATCGTATCCATCAAATCTGCAGAATTGGCGTGCTCTCGATAAGTTTTCCTGAAAGTTGCGTCTTCAAGGGCTAACAATATCCCGCTGAACAAAATGGCGCGCTGCTTTTCTGGAATGCGTTTGCCATGTAGTTGTTTGTTCAATCCGCCCACGTACTCCAGCAATGCAGAATAATCTACGCGGAAGCGTTGATTTCTTAATTGCTCAAGGTATGTGGGAAATCCTTGAAGTCCACATCCCTTTAGAATCTCTTTGTGCTCTTTTTCTCCTTTGAGCTTGATGTAATGGGAAATTCTTAACTCTTCCTGCGTCTGACCGCTGACACCGATGTAAAGCACATCAAGCTCTTTGGACAGGTAATCGGCATACAAACGTGCACCATCAACGGCGTAGTCTGTAAATTGGTCAAGACTGTCACTTACGTGTTTCGTCGTGTCAGCCTTGCATTCTATGACTACCGCCATATCATCTTGTTTGATATCTCTGATGATGTAGTCGGGGTAGCCGGCCCCATTGCCACCGATGCGCTTAGTAGCGGTTGCTAGCAGTTTTTGAATCTGCGGTTTCTTGGATTTTTTTGGCTCAACGACGATTGATTGATTTTCGTCGTAGTACCCCAAACCGTTCAGAGCTTTGTAAACGATTTGCTCTGTTAGCCCCTCATTTTTTCTTTCCATTTGCCCCTCGATGTAATTGTCCGCATTTCATTGGCGTAGTCATAAAAGGGCAACAGGAACGACGTGAGTATTTATTGCTAGGCTGTTATTCCAACTTCATACGCTTGCTGATCGGCGTGATAGCTCGATCGCACCAGTGGCCCGCAGGCAGCGTGGATGAACCCCATCGCGGTCGCTTCGCGCTGGAATTGTTCGAACACTTCGAGTTCGGCATAGCGCAGTACCGGCAGATGGTGCGCTGACGGCTGCAGGTACTGGCCGAGCGTCAGCATGTCCACGTCATGCGCGCGCAGATCGCGCATGACCTCCAGAATCTCTTCGTCGGTCTCGCCCAACCCCAGCATCAAGCCTGATTTGGTCGGCACGTTGGGCACGCGCGCCTTGAATGCCTTGAGCAGCGTCAGCGAATTTTCGTAATCGGCACCGGGTCGCGCCTGTTTGTACAAACGCGGCACGGTTTCGAGGTTGTGGTTCATCACGTCGGGCGGCGTCGCGGTCAGGATGTCGAGCGCGATGTCGAGCTTGGTGCGGAAGTCGGGCACCAGCACTTCAATGCGCGTCTGCGGCGACAGCTCCCGCACCTTGGCGATGCAGTCGGCGAAATGTTGCGCGCCGCCGTCGCGCAGGTCGTCGCGGTCGACGCTGGTGATCACCACGTACTTGAGCTGCAGCGCGGCGATGGTCTGCGCGAGGTGCAGCGGCTCTTCGGCATCGGGCGGCTTGGGCTTGCCGTGCGCGACGTCGCAGAACGGGCAGCGCCGCGTGCAGAGGTCGCCGAGGATCATGAAGGTCGCGGTGCCCTTGCCGAAGCATTCGCCGATGTTCGGACACGACGCTTCCTCGCACACGGTGTGCAGCTTCTGTTCGCGCAGGATCTGTTTGATTTCGTGGAAGCGCTGGCTGTTGCCGAGTCTGACGCGGATCCAGTCGGGCTTGCGTAAAGGCTCGACAACCTTGATCGGAAACTTGGCGAGCACGCGCGAAGTCTTCGCCGCGCCTTTTTTCTTTTCGATGATCTCGCTCATGCGTTCAGTTGTTGCAGCAGATGTTGCGTCAGCCGCGCGCCGACGGTGTCGAGGCCGTCGCTGACGCCGAGGTCGCGCAACTGCGTGACCGCAAGTCCCGGATAGCCGCACGGGTCGATGGCGGCGAACGGCCGCAAATCCATGTCCACGTTGAGCGCGAGCCCGTGATAGCAGCAACCGCGCCGGATGCGCAGGCCGAGCGCGGCGACCTTGGCGTTGCCGACATAGACGCCCGGCGCATTGCGGCGCGCTGTGGCTTCGATGTTGTATTCGGCAAGCAAGTTGACAATCGCCTGCTCCATCAGCGTGACGAGCGGACGCACGCTCAAGGCGCGCCGCCGCAGGTCGAGCAGCAGGTAGGCGACGAGCTGACCCGGGCCGTGATAGGTAATCTGGCCGCCGCGGTCGGTCTTGACGACCGGAATACCGTTGTCGAAGCGCGGCAGATGTTGCGCGCGCGCTGCGACGCCGAGCGTATAGACCGGTGAATGCTCGACCAGCCAGATCTCGTCGGATGCCGCGGCATCGCGCCGTGCGGTTAAGTCGCGCATCGCCTGCCACACCGGATCGTAGCCGGCGCGACCGAGATGGCGCACTTCGACGGCGGGCAGCAGGTTGGCGGGAGTGGCGGTCATGATGCGGCAGTCACGGCAAAATCAGCGCGAGTAAAGCCCGGTGAATTTCGCTTTCGCGAGCGCGTTGGCGTTGGCCATGTAGCCGATGTAGGCGGCGGTCGCGGTCGCCGGCACGTCGAGCTTGTCCACTTTCAGCGCGTAGAGCGTGAATTGGTAATGATGTATGCCGTGGCCGACCGGCGGGCAGGGGCCGCCATAGCCGGGCGTGCCGAAATCGGTGTTGCCCTGTAGCGCGCCGGCGGGCAATGCGCTGCCGTCGGCCTTGCCGGCGCCGGCGGCCAGCGAAGTCGTCGACGCCGGCAGGTTGTAAACCAGCCAGTGCCACCAGCCGCTGCCGGTCGGCGCGTCGGGATCGTACATCAGCAGCGCGAAGCTCTTGGTGCCGGCCGGCGCGTTTTTCCACGTCAGCGCCGGCGACACGTTCTGGCCGGTGCAGCCGAAACCGTTGAACACCTGCGCGTCCTTGATGCGCGAATTGTGCGGAATATCGGGGCTTTCGAGCGTGAATGCGGCGCCGCCGGCCAGCGCGGTGACCGGCATCATCATCGTCAACCACAAGGCAAATCGTTTCATCAATTTCCCCTCGTCAATGTCACAACACCATCACCACCATCGGATGGTCGCACAATTCGCGGTACAGCGCGTCGAGCTGCTCGCGCGAGGTGGCATTGACGGTGCAGGTCAGGCTCAGATACTTGCCGTGCTTGCTGGTTTTCATCTCCATCGTCGAACCGTCGAAGTCGGGCGCGTGACGCTGGACGATCTCAAGCACCGCCTGCGCGAATCCCTTCTGCGTGTGGCCCATGATCTTGATCGGGAACACGCATGGATATTCAATGACGCCCGGCGCGTTATCATCCATGATCCCGCTCAGGCCGCGCGCCGCATCACCGTCTGCTTGAAATCCTGATACAGCGCGTGCATGCGCCGGAATAGCGCGCCGGGCTTGCCGTCGCCGATCGCGTTGCCGTCGAGAGCGGTCACCGCCAGCACTTCCTTGGTCGAGGACGACAGCCACACTTCGTCGGCGCTCCGCAATTCGTGCTCGCTGATGCGGCGCACCTGATGCGGAATGCGGTTGGCGGCGGCGATTTCGAGCACGACGTCGTAGGTGATGCCGGGCAGGATCAGATGATCCTTCGGCGGCGCCAGCAAAGTGCCGGCGCGCACCACGAATACGTTGCTCGCCGACGCTTCGGTCAGGAAGCCGTCGCGCAGCAGCACGACTTCGGCGGCGCCGGCGTCGACCGCCAGCTGCTTCAGCAGGCAGTTGGCAAGCAGCGCGATGGACTTGATGTCGCAGCGCAGCCAGCGGAAGTCAGGCGCGGTGATGCAGGCGACGCCGGATTCGATCTGTTCGCGCGTCGGCGCGGCGAGCGGGCTGCTCATCATGAACACCGTCGGCCTGGCGTCGTGCGGGAATTCGTGCGCGCGCTTCGCCGCGCCGCGCGTGATCTGCAAGTACACCGACTGGTCGTCGCCGTCGTTGCGCGCGATGGTTTCACCGATCAGTTTCGACCATTCATCGTCGGAGAGCGGATTGGCAAGCCGGATCGCGTTCAGGCTGTGCTGTAGCCGCCGCAGGTGTTCCGGCAGCCGGAATGGCCGCCGCGAATAGACCGGGATCACTTCATATACGCCGTCGCCGAAGATGAAGCCGCGGTCGAGCACCGGCACGCGCGCGTCATTGAGCGGCATGAAGTCGCCGTTCAGATAAATGATGTCGCTGGCCATGCGCCGATTTTAGCAGGGCGGCCGGCGTCCGGCCGGCCCGGTTTCATTCGGGAAGTTCGTTGTCGCGGATGCGGCGTACCGCGGCGCGGATGAAGCGCAGTTGTTCGCGGAAATGAGTGCAGCCGTCGCAGGCGAGCAGATGCAGCCGCAGCCCGAGCCGCTCGGACCAGCCGAGCCGGCGCTCCTGCGCCTGTGACAGCAGCACGCTCGCTTCCCTGCACGTCAATTCGAACCAGTTCATCTCACGCGCCCTTGTTGCCGAACCATTTGATCTCGAGGCATTCGCGCAGCAGCAGCCGCGCGCGATGCAGCATCACCCACAGGTTGGTCGGGGTCACCATCAGTTCCTTGCAGATTTCGTCGGTCGACAGCTCCATCACCTCGCGCATCGTGAACGCGCGCGCCAGCCGCTGCGGCATCACGCGCGCGCACATTTCGAACACCTCGCGGAATTTCTTGTCCTCGAACGACTTTTCCGGATCGCCCCAGTCGGCCGGGAATTGCCGCCAGTGGCCGTCGTCGGCGAACAGCGCGTCGACCGCCTCGGCTTCCGATGCGTCGTCGCCGTCGGCGAGCGGCCGTTCGCGCGCCTGCCGTCGCAGCACGTCGATGATCTTGTGCTTGAGGATGCCGGTCAGCCAGGTCTTGCGCGACGATTTGCCGGAGAACACCGCGCCGTCGAGCGCGGCGAGCAGCGTTTCCTGCACCACATCGCCGGCCAGCTGCTGATCGCGCAATTGCAGCAGCGCGTAGCGCAGCAGGTAGGGGCGGTACTGCTCGAGACTGTCGGCGGTCACAGGGCTTGAAACGGCGGAAGATGCCGCAATCTACGGCGTTTTTTGCCGCGATTCAAGCGCGGCAAAATATCGCGCGCGCAGACTTGAAATGCGGCCGGCAATACCTATATCGGAGACACGGTTTCAACCGACCCTCATTATCATCAGATTAAAGGAGAGCAAGTCATGGCCAACGTTACACGTTACAACGTCAATGCGCTCGACAGCGTATTCGATGACCTGATGCGCGGTTTTTTCGTGCGCCCGGTCCGTTTTGAGAACGAAAATGCGGTGCCGGCACAGATCCGCGTCGATGTTTCCGAGAACGACAGGAACTACGTCGTGCGCGCGGAAATTCCCGGAGTCAGGAAGGAAGACATCAACGTCTCGATCGAAGGCAACCAGGTCGAAATCAGCGCCGAAGTGAAGAACGAAAAAGAGATCAAGGAAGGCGAGAAAGTGCTGCGTTCCGAACGCTATTACGGCAAGGTCTATCGCGGTTTCACGCTGGGCCAGGAAGTGGATCAGAACGCGACGCAGGCCAGATACGCGGACGGCATCCTTGAACTGACGCTGCCGAAGAAGGCCCCGGCGGCAAACAAACGCATCAACATCCAGTAATTTCCCCGGCAGCAAAGAAAGGGCGGCCGGCCGCAAGGCCCGCCGCCTTTTTTATTGAACCGCAGAAACGCAGAGGCGCGGAGAAGCCGGAAAGATCTGGCCACAGAGAGCACAGAGGACACAGAGAAAACCTTTGAACTGAAATAAACAGCGGTAATAAACGGGGGGGGTGATTTTCTCTCCGTGTCCTCTGTGCTCTCTGTGGCTGAATTTCAATCTTTGTGTAGAATAGTTGGGATTCACTAACCCTGTGATCCCCGACCGATGGCGCTGACCGGAACCACTGCCGAGCTGAAGGCGAAAGTCCTCGCCGAGGCGCTGCCGTACATCCAGCGTTTCCACGGCAAGACCATCGTCGTCAAATACGGCGGCAACGCGATGACCGACGACAGGCTCAAGCACAGCTTCGCGAGCGACGTCGTGCTGCTGAAGCTGGTCGGCATCAACCCGGTGATCGTGCACGGCGGCGGGCCGCAGATCGACGACCAGCTGAAGAAGGTCGGCAAGAAAGGCGAGTTCGTGCAGGGCATGCGCGTGACCGACGCCGAAACGATGGACGTGGTCGAGATGGTGCTCGGCGGCCAGGTCAACACCGACATCGTGAATCTGATCAATCAGCACGGCGGCCGCGCGGTGGGACTGTCCGGCACCGACGGCCCGCTGATCCGCGCGCGCAAGATGATGGTGCGCGGCAAGGACGAGGAGCTGATCGACATCGGTCACGTCGGCGAGGTCGAGGCGATCGATCCCGAAGTGGTGCAGTTGCTGACCGCGCAGAACTTCGTACCGGTGATCGCGCCGGTCGGCGTCGGCAAGAACGGCGAGACCTACAACATCAACGCCGATCTGGTCGCCGGCAAGATCGCCGAAATCCTGAAGGCCGAAAAGCTGGTGGTGTTGACCAACACGCCGGGCGTACTCGACAAGAACGGCAACCTGCTGACCGGGCTGACCGCGAAGAAGGTCGATGAACTGTTCGCCGACGGCACGATTTCCGGCGGCATGCTGCCGAAGATCGGCTCGGCGCTCGAAGCGGTGAAGAACGGCGTCAATGCCTGCCACATCATCGACGGCCGCGTCGAGCACGCGCTGCTGCTGGAAATCCTGACCAACGAGGGCGTCGGCACGCTGATCAAGCGGCGCTAGGGAGCGGGAACATGGGAAAGCGCGGCGACCGCAAACTGCAGATCCTGCAAACGCTGGCCGGCATGCTCGAAGCGCCGGCCGCGGAAAAGATCACCACCGCAGCGCTGGCCGCCAGACTCGACGTATCGGAAGCCGCGCTCTACCGCCATTTCGCGAGCAAGGCGCAGATGTTCGAGGGATTGATCGAGTTCATCGAGGACACGCTGTTCGGGCTGATCAACAAGATCACCGCCGAGGAAAAAAGCGGGGTCAGGCAGATCGAGGCGATCACCGCGATGCTGCTCGGCTTCGCGCAGAAGAACCGCGGCATGACGCGGGTGCTGATCGGCGACGCGCTGGTGCACGAGCACGAGCGCCTGCAGCAGCGCATCAATCAGCTGCACGACCGAGTCGAGGCAACGCTGAAACAGGCGCTGCGCTTCGCCGCGGGACAGAACGAGCTGCCGGCCGCGCTCGATGCTTCCGCGCAGGCCAACCTGATCATGAGTTTCGTGACCGGTCGCTGGCACCAGTTCGCGAAAAGCGGATTCAAGCGCGATCCGCTCCAGTACTGGAAGGAACAGTCACCGGCGCTGCTGAAATGAACAATATCGTCGCAATGGAGGCATGATGAACCTGACCACCCACCAGCTGGCGGAAATCCTGATCGGCATCGCGCGTTCGCAGCAGGCGATCATCGACGCGATCGAAAGTTCGAAGGCCGGCTTCAAAGGGACGCATCTGGCGCCGGCGCTCGACAGCGCGGCGAAAATCCGCGCCAACAACCGCCCGCCGACGCTCGCCGAGCTCCCGTCGCGCGTGTTGCTGCAGTGCCAGGGACGCGCCGGGCCCAACGTCGAACAGATTAAGAAAGACCTCGAAGCGCTGCTCGCGCCGCCCGCCTCGTCATGACACCGCGGCGCGCGCGCCGCACACCCCGCACGCCGGATCGCGCGCGACGCGCGCGACGCGCGCTTCCATCGTCAGCGCGTCGAGCCGCAGCAAGCGGCCGCTGAGTCCATCCTCGATCCCGATCAGCAGCTTCAGCGTTTCCGCCGCCTGCATCGCGCCGATGATTCCGGTCAGCGGCGCGAATACGCCCATCACCGCGCACGGCATGTCCTCGTTGTCACCGCGTTCGGGGAACAGGCAGGCGTAGCACGGCGCTGCCGCATCGCGCAGGTCGAACACCGCGAGCTGGCCGTCGAAACGCACCGCGGCGCCCGATACCAGCGGCCGGCGCTGCGTGACGCAGGCGCGGTTGAGCGCATGGCGCGTCGCGAAATTGTCGCTGCAGTCGAGCACCACGTCGGCCGCGCGCGCCAGTTCCATCAGCCGCGCGCCGTCAGCGCGCTCGCCCAGTGCGCGGATCTCGACTTCCGGATTGAGCGCGGCGAGCGTGCGCCGCGCCGATTCGACTTTGGCTGCGCCGACCGCGTCGCTGCGGTGCGCGATCTGGCGCTGCAGGTTGGTCAGGTCCACCTGCTCGCCGTCGCACAGCGTCAGCGTGCCGACGCCGGCGGCCGCGAGGTAGATCGCCGCCGGCGAACCGAGCCCGCCGACGCCGACGATCAGCGCATGCGCGGCATTCAGCCGGCGCTGCCCCTCGACGCCGACCTGCGGCAGCAGAATATGGCGGCTGTAGCGGAGCAACTGATCGTCATTCACGAGAGCAGTATGCCCCAAAACAAAACGCCCGGTGAAACCGGGCGTTTTGGAGAATTGCAGAACGGGTGTTCAGTTTTTGGCGGCGGCCAGCGCGCTGATCTTGCCGCTTTTCAGGAACGCGACGGCCTGCGAAAGCTCGTAGTCGTTCTTGGAGACGACCTGGCCGGGGTCGACTTTGAGCGCCGCCTTCTGTTGTTCGGTCAGCTTGGGCCGCGGCGCCGGTTTGAAGCCGAAGACATTGGCGGATGCGTCCTTTTTCGTCTGTTCGTCGGTCTTGGCCGAAAACTGCTCGAGCAGATGGCGGTCGAGATCGGCTTCGCGCAGCTTGAGCGCGCTGTCGTCTCCGGACGACCCGTCGTCGAGCGCGATGTCGGGAACGATGCCCTTGGCCTGGATCGAGCGCCCGTTCGGCGTGTAGTAGCGCGCGGTGGTCAGCTTGAGCGCCGCGTTGTTGCTGAGCGGCAGGATCGTCTGCACCGAGGCCTTGCCGAAAGTCTGCTGTCCCATGATTACCGCGCGCTTGTGGTCCTGCAGCGCGCCGGCGACGATTTCCGACGCCGATGCCGAGCCGCCGTTGACCAGCACCACCAGCGGCGCGTTCTTGACCGTCGCCGGCAGGCCCTGCAGATAATCGGAGGAATCGCCGCGCAGATAGTTATCGGGACTCGCGGTCAGCCGCATCTTCGAATCCTCGGTGCGGCCATCGGTGTAGACGACCAGCGCGTCCTTCGGCAGGAACGTGGCCGATACCGCAACCGCGCCGTTCAGCAGCCCGCCCGGGTCGTTGCGCAGGTCGAGCACGATGCCCTTGACCGGGCCGTCGTTCTTCTTGAACAGCGTGTCGATCGCCTTCGCCAGGTTTTCGCCGGTATGTTCCTGGAACTGCGTGATGCGCAGATAGACGTAGCCGGGTTCGAGCAGCGTCGATTTCACGCTCTGAATCTTGATGATCGCGCGCGTCAGCGTGACCACCAGCGGCTTCGGATTGCCCTTGCGCACGATGGTCAGCGTGATCTTGGTGTCGGGCTTGCCGCGCATGCGCTTGACCGCGTCGGCGAGCGTCATGCCCTTGACCGCGGTGTCGTCGAGTTTGACGATCAGGTCGCCGGGCTTGATGTCGGCGCGCGCGGCCGGCGAATCGTCGATCGGCGAGACAACCTTGACGAAGCCGTCCTCCATCCCGACCTCGATGCCGAGGCCGCCGAATTCACCCTTGGTGCCGACTTCAAGATCGCGGTAATCCTCGCCCTCGAGGTAGGCCGAGTGCGGATCGAGGTCGGACACCATGCCGTTGATGGCGCCGGTGATCAGTTTCTTGTCGTCGACCGGCTCGACATAATCGCTCTTGATGCGACCGAATACCTCGGCCAGCGTGCGCAGTTCCTCGACCGGCAGCGGGCTGCTGGGCGTTTCGTGCTGGGCGACCGCCGAAAAATTGAGGGACAGCATCACGCCGACGATGACGCCCAGCGCGACCAGTCCAAGTTGTTGCAGCCGATTACGCATTGCAGATTCCCATTCCTGTGCTGTGTTGATGTTGACTATCTGAGACTTACCCAATCGAGCGGATCGAAGGCTTTGCCGCGGTACCGCAGTTCGAAGTATAAACCGGATTTCTCGCTGCCGCCGCTGGCGCCAACCTGGGCCACCGGTTCCCCGCTGCGCACCGCATCTCCGACCCGCTTCAGCAGCGCTTCATTGTTCGCATACAGGCTCATGTAGCCGCCGCCGTGATCGATGATCAGCAGATTGCCGAAACCGCGCAGCCAGTCTGAGAACACCACGCGGCCGGCCGCAATCGCCCTCACGTCCTGTCCGTCCGGCGCCGCGATGAACAGGCCTTTCCACGCCAGTCCGCTGTCCTCCCGTTGACTGCCGAAGCGGTTGCGAAGTTCCCCCCGCACCGGCAGGCTGAGCTTGCCTTTCAGCTGCGCGAACGGAATGCCGCTGAGGCCGGCGTCGGGAAGCCGATCGTTTCTGAGCGGCGTCGATTCCAGCACCTGGCCGAGCTGCTCGACCAGCCGGGTCAACCTTTCCTCGTTGCGCTTGAGCGTCGAAATCTCGCGCCGCTGCTTCTCGATCTGCCGCGATACCCGCAGCAGCACCTGCTGGCGGGCCTGCTGCTCGGATCCCAGCCGCTTACGCTGCGCCTGTTGCTCGGTGCGGATTGCGTCGAGTTCGGCGCTGCGGCGGCGGGTCGCCTGCGATAACTGATCGAGCTGCTGGAGATCCACGCGCAGCCCACGGATGATGTCGGCGTGCGCGCGCGACAGATAGCCGAGGTAATAAAGCTCGCGCGCGATCTGGTTCGGGTCCTCGCCCGACAGCAGCAGTTTCAGCGCGTCGGGTTGCGCGCCGGTATAGCGCTGATAGAGCAGGCGCGCGAGCTGCGCCTGCCGCGCTTCGATGCCGGCGGAGACGCGCCGGCTTTGCGCGCCGAGGTCGGTGAGCCGCGCGTCGACCGCGCGCTGCTGCTCGCCGAGGTCGCGCAGCCGGCGATTGGCTTCGGAAATCGCGTGTTCCGATTCGCGCAGCGCGTCGGCCGCCTCATTTTTCGATTCCTGGGAAGAGGCGAGTTTTTTCTGCAGCGCTTCGAGGCGGACGCGCAGTCGGTCGAGGTCGCGCTGCGGGTTTTTGTCGGCCGCGTCGCACGCGGCGCTCAGGGCGCCGGCCAGCGCCAGCGCGGAAACGACAGTCAAAAAGAGTCTAGGCGAATTCAATCAGCGGCTGGCCCGTCATTTCCGGCGGCTGCGTCAGCCCCATCATCCTGAGCAGCGTCGGCGCCACGTCGCGCAGCGCGCCGTGCCCGGCGATCCGCGCCTTGCGGCCGATGTAGAGCAGCGGCACTGGATCCAGCGTGTGCGCGGTATGCGGCTGGCGGGTGGCGGGGTCGTACATCATCTCGGCGTTGCCGTGGTCGGCGGTGATCAGCACTTCGCCGCCGGCTTCCTGCATTGCCGCGACGACGCGGCCGAGACATTCGTCGAGCGCTTCGATTGCGCGCGTCGCCGCCGCCAGATTGCCGGTGTGGCCGACCATGTCGCCGTTGGCGTAATTGCAGATGATCGCGTCGTAACGGCGGCTGTCGATCGCCGCGACCAGCTTGTCGGTAACCTCGAACGCGCTCATTTCAGGTTTCAGGTCGTAGGTCGCGACTTTCGGCGATGGCACCAGGATACGGTCCTCGCCCGGGTACGGGGTTTCGACGCCGCCGCTGAAGAAATAGGTCACGTGCGCGTATTTCTCGGTCTCGGCGATGCGCAGTTGCCTGAGCCCCAGTTTCGAAATGTATTCGCCGAAGCTATTGCTGATGTCCTGCGGCGGAAACGCGACCGGCAGCTTGAAGTCCTCGCTGTAACTGGTCAACGTGCAGAAATAGCCGAGCTTCGGAACACGGGCGCGTTCGAATCCGCTGAAACCGGGCTCGGTCAGCGCGCGCGTCAACTGGCGCGCGCGGTCGGCGCGGAAATTCATGAATACCACGGCGTCGCCGTCGTGCATGCGCACCGGCGCGCCGTCCGGCGCCACGATCGCGGTCGCCTTCACGAACTCGTCGTTCTCGCCGCGCGCGTAAGCCGCTTCCAGCGCAGTCAACGCGTCAGCGGCCTGATACGGCGCGCTGCCCTGCGTGATCAGGTCGTAGGCGGTCTGCACGCGCTCCCAGCGCTGGTCGCGGTCCATCGCGTAATAGCGGCCGATAATCGAGGCGATGCCGCCGCCGCCGAGTTGCGCGCACCTGTCCTGCAGCCGCTTCAGCGAGGCCGCGGCGCTGCGCGGCGGAGTGTCGCGCCCGTCGAGAAACGCGTGCACGTAAACCCGGCTGACGCCCGCCTTGACCGCCATCTCGAGCATCGCGTGGATCTGCGTTTCATGGCTGTGCACGCCGCCCGGCGACAGCAGGCCGAGGATGTGCAGCGCCGAACGGTTGTTGCGCGCGGTGTCCACCGCCTGTTTGAGCGCGGCGTTGGCGAGGAATTCGCCGCTTTCGATCGCCGCTTCGATCCGCGTGTACTCCTGATAGACGATGCGGCCGGCGCCGATGTTCAGGTGTCCGACCTCGGAGTTGCCCATTTGCGCAGGGGGCAGCCCGACCCATTTTTCGGAGGCATCGATCAGGGTATGCGGATAGGTATTCCAGAGAACATCCCAGTGCGGTTTGCGCGCTTGGCAGATCGCGTTGTTCTCGCATGCTTCGCGATAACCGAAGCCATCGAGTATGATCAATAAGACTGGTTTTACTTTCATGATTTATAAGTATTTTTCTTTAACGGGAGCGGCAGGATTCATAAATCATTCTAATCCAATTCAATGTCGGAAACATTATTTCTGCGTCGCAACAAAGCGATCTGGATGGGCAGGCAGAAATGCGGCGCAAATTTGTCGGCAGGCTTCTGATAGAATCCATCGCCTTTTTGGAGGTTGCTGCGTGGAGCCGTCGTTTCTGGCGTTTCTGAAAAAGGATCCGTGGCATCTGCCGGTGTTTGCCATCGCGGTCGTCAGCGGCAGCATGCTGGTGTGGTCGTTCGGCAAACGGTTGTTCGTGCGCGCCGCGCCGCAGGTGAGCCCGGCCGAGGCGGTGCAGTTGATCAATCAGCGCGACGCGCTGGTGCTGGATGTGCGCGCGACCGCCGAGCGCACCGGTGGACACATTCCCCACGCGCGGCATTTGCCGTTCAGCGAACTGAAGCAGCGCGCCGGCGAACTGGAATCGTTCAAGGGGCGTCCGGTGGTGGTCAACTGCCAATGGGATGCGCAGGCAGCCATCGCCTACGCGGCCCTGAAGAAAAGCGGTTTTGACGAAATATTCGTGCTGCACGGCGGCATCGGCGCCTGGCGCGAAGCGAATCTGCCGGTGCAGAAGTGAAGGCAATGGCCGAGGTCACCATGTACACCACCGCCGGCTGCCCGTTCTGCAAAATGACGGAACGCATGCTGGAGGCGATGGGCATCAGCGATGTCGTGCGCATCCGCGTCGACCTCGATCCGGCGGCGCGCGCGGAAATGATGCGGCGCACCGGCCGGCGCACTGTGCCGCAGATCTACATCGGCGATACGTACATCGGCGGCTACGAGGAGCTGGCGGCGTTGCATCATGCCGGCAAACTTGAGGAATTGTTGGGCGTCTGAAAACCTGAGCGAGGTATATCGTGAGCGAAGCGTCACCGGCAGCACCGGTATTTGCGATTGAAAAAATCTATATGAAAGATCTGTCGGTCGAGGTTCCCAATGGCCCGCAGATTTTTCTGGAACGCGAGGCGCCGAGCGTCGAGGTCGGCGTGCGCAGTGAGGCCAGGCCGCTGCCGCAGGAAGGCCTGTTCGAAGTCGTGCTGGGAGTGACGGTCACCGCCAAGATCAAGGACAAGACGCTGTTTCTGGTCGAGGCCGCACAGGCCGGAATCTTCCAGATTCGCAACGTGTCGCAGCAGGACCTGGGGCCGCTGCTGGGCGTCGCCTGTCCCAACACGCTGTTTCCCTATGCGCGCGAGGCGGTGTCGGCGGTCATCACGCGCGCCGGTTTCCCGCCGGTGGTGCTGGCGCCGATGAGTTTCGAAGCGATCTATCAGCAGCAACAGGCGGCGCAGCCGTCCGCGAAACCAAACTGATTCGATGGCGCGCGCGACAGTCACGACCGGCGGCGCGCTGCTCGCGCTGCTGGCGACGCTGGCCGGCGCCGCCGAATTCCGTTCGGTCGGCGACAGTCCGGCGGTGCTCTACGACGCGCCCTCGGAGAAAGCGAACAAACTCTATATGCTGAGCCCCGGCTATCCGCTGGAGATCGTCGTCCCGCTTGAACACTGGAGCAAGGTGCGCACCGCCGACGGCGAACTGTCGTGGATTGAGAACCAGGACCTCGGCGACAGGCGCACGCTGCTGGTGAAGGTTCCGCTGGCCGCCATCAGGGCGGCGCCGGACGACGGCGCGCCGACGGTGTTTCAGGCCGAGCAGGGCGTGCTGCTCGAACTGCTGGAACTGACCGATACCGGCTGGGTGCGGGTGCAGCATCGCGACGGCCAGAGCGGCTATCTGCGGGTCGACCAGGTCTGGGGTTTATGAAGCTGGCCGTGCTGGGCGCCGGGGCGTGGGGCACGGCGATCACTCTCAGTCTCGCGCCGCGCCATGCGATCACGCTATGGGCGCGCGATGCGCGCCACGCCGAAGAAATCGCGGTGGCGCGCGCCAACGAGCGCTATCTGTCGGGATTTGCCTTGCCGGCGTCGGTTGCGGTCACGCCGCGGATCGAAGCCGCGCTGGCCGATGCCGAACTGGCGCTGGTCGCCACCACCACGGCGGGACTGGGCGAAGTGCTGCCGCACGTCGGCGCGCGCGGAACGCCGGTGGTCTGGCTGTGCAAGGGCTTCGATGCTGCCTCGACACAATTGCCGCATCAGATCGCGCGCCGCGAGTTGCCGCCGCGATTGCCGCGCGCGGTGCTGTCCGGGCCGAGTTTCGCGCAGGAGGTCGCGCAGGGGCTGCCGACCGCGCTGGCGCTGGCATCCGAAAATTTCGAATTCGCGGCGCGGATCGCGCGCGAACTTCACCATGACCGGTTGCGCATTTATTCCGCCGACGATGTCGCCGGCATCGAAGTCGCGGGCGCGGTCAAGAACGTGATCGCGATCGCGGCCGGCATCAGCGACGGTCTCGGCCTCGGCTACAACGCGCGTGCCGCGCTGATCACGCGCGGTCTGGCCGAGATCACGCGACTTGGCCTGAAGCTGGGCGGCCGGCTGGAAACCTTCATGGGGCTCGCCGGCGTCGGTGACCTGGTGCTGACCTGCACCGGCGAGCTGTCGCGCAACCGCAACGTCGGCCTCGGTCTGGCGCAGGGCATGACGCTGCCGTCGATCCTCGGCAGCCTCGGCCACGTCGCGGAAGGCGTGCATACTGCGCGCGTGGTCGGCCGGCTGGCGCGCGAACTCACGGTCGAGATGCCGATCACGCAGGCGGTGTGCCGCGTGATGGATGAAAATGCGCCGCCGCGTGTCGCGGTGCAGGAGCTTCTCGCGCGCGAACCGCGGCCGGAGCGACGCTAGGCGCGCTTGCTTGTCACGCCGGATGAAACGCGCTAACGTGCGGTCGTCCGGCGCGGTTGCCGGCACGCAACGTGCTTCGCAATCCGATCACGACCGCTCAATTGATACGGTTTCAACAAGCCTATGGCCAGACCGGAAAAAATCCGCCTCGGTGAAATCCTCGTCCAGCAGAAGATACTGACGCAGGACCAACTGAAGCTCGCGCTCGACGAACAGAAACGCAGCGGCCGCAGGCTCGGCCGCGTGTTCATCGAGCGCGGCTTCGTCACCGAAGAGGAAATTTCGGAGGCGCTCGCCAAGCAGCTGCAGGTCCCGTACATCAACCTCAAGTATTACAACGTCAAGCCGGAAGTGGTGCAGAAGCTGCCGGAAACCCAGGCGCGCCGCTTCCGTGCGCTGGCGCTCGAGGACCGTCCGAATGCATTGCTGATCGGGATGACCGATCCGACCGATCTCAATGCCTACGACGAAATCGCGCGCCTGGTAAAGCGCGACATCGAAATCGCCGTCGTCAACGAATCGCAGTTGCTGGCGACGATAGACCGCGTCTACCGGCGCACTGGCGAAATCAGCAATCTCGCGCAGGAACTGCAGGCCGAACTCGGCGACACTGCGGTGGATTTCGGCGCGCTGGCCGCGACGCCGGGCGTCGAGGAAGCGCCGGTCGTCAAGCTGCTGCAGTCGGTGTTCGAGGACGCGACGCAGGTGCGCGCGTCCGACATTCACATCGAACCGCAGGAGAAAAAACTGCAGATCCGCTTCCGCATTGACGGCGTGCTGCACCTGCAGACCGAAGCCGATGCCAAGATCGCCTCCGCGCTGGTGCTGCGGCTCAAACTGATGTCGGGCCTCGATATTTCGGAGAAGCGGCTGCCGCAGGACGGGCGTTTCAATGTCAAGATCCGCGCCAGCACGGTCGATGTGCGGATATCGACGATGCCGACGCAGTATGGCGAGTCGGTGGTGATGCGGCTGCTGAATCAGGGCGGCGGCATCCTGACGCTCGACAGGCTCGGCATGCCGCCGCACGTGATGGAGCGCGTGCGCGCAGTCCTGCACCGCACCAGCAGCATGATACTGGTGACCGGCCCGACCGGCAGCGGCAAGACCACCACGCTCTATGCGGCGCTCGCCGAACTCAATACGCCGGAACGCAAGATCATCACCGTCGAGGACCCGGTCGAGTACCGTCTGCCCGGCATCAACCAGGTGCAGGTGCACGAGAAAATAGACCTGACCTTCGGCCGCGTGCTGCGCTCGGCGCTGCGCCAGGACCCGGACGTGATCCTGGTCGGCGAAATGCGCGACCAGGAAACCGCCGAGACCGGACTGCGCGCGGCGATGACCGGCCACCTGGTGCTGTCCACGCTGCACACCAACGACGCGGTGACGACGCCGATCCGGCTGCTCGACATGGGGGCGCCGCGCTACATGGTCGCGCTATCGCTGCAACTGGTGCTCGCGCAGCGGCTGGTGCGGCTGATCTGCGAGAGCTGCGCCGAAACGTACACGCTGCTGCCGGGCGAGCACGAGTGGCTGACGCAGGAACTCGGACCGAAAGTGGACAACTACCGCTACGTCAAGGGCAAAGGCTGTTCGCATTGCAACGGCACCGGCTATCTCGGCCGCACCGGCGTTTACGAAATGCTGGAAATGACCAAGCCGGTGGTCGAGGCGGCCAACCAGGAAGACCCCGCATTGTTCATAGAAGTGGCGACGCGCGAGATGGCCGGTCATACGCTGCGCCGCCACGCCGCGCAACTGGTGACCGAAGGCAAGACCACCGTTGATGAAGCGATGCGGATCAGCAACCAGTTTGAAGAGTAACCATGCCGTACTTTGCGTATAAGGCGCGTAACAGCGGCGGCGAACTGGTCGAGGGCGTGCTGGAAAACACCGACAGCGGGGCAGTGGCGACTCAGCTGTTCGGCCTCGGCATCACGCCGATCGAAATCATGCCGGCGCGCGCGCCGGGCTCATCGTCCGCCCTGCGGCTGTTCCGGGAAAAGGTCTCCCAGCTCGACCTGATGCTGTTCAGCCGTCAGATGTTCACGTTGCTGAAAGCCGGTGTGCCGATCATGCGCGCGCTGGCCGGGTTGCAGGAATCCACCGTCAACGAGACTTTTGCGACGGTCATCCGCGAGGTGAGGGAAAGCCTCGACAGCGGACGCGAACTGGCGCCGTCGCTGGCGCGTCAGCCCAAAGTCTTCACGCCGTTCTACGTCAGCATGATACGGGTCGGTGAGACCACCGGGCGGCTGGAAGAGGTTTTTCTGCGCATGTTCGAACATCTCGAGTTCGAAAAATTCATGCGTGAACAGGTCAAATCGGCGATCCGCTATCCGTTGTTCGTGGTCGCGACGATGGGCATCGCGATCGTCATCATCAATCTGTTCGTGATCCCCGCGTTCGCCAAGGTCTTCGCCAGCTTTCACGCCGAACTGCCGCTGATGACGCGGGTACTGATCGGATTTTCCAATTTCATGGTTGCCTGGTGGCCGGCGATGCTGGGCGGGTTCGTCGTCGCCGTGTTCGGCTTCCGGGCGTGGGTGCGCACCGCGGCCGGCCGGCTCAAATGGGACGAGATCAAGCTGAAAATCCCGATCGCCGGCAAGATCGTCCTGAAGGCGACGCTGGCGCGCTTCGCGCGCAGCTTCGCGCTGGCCAGCCGCAGCGGCGTGCCGGTGACCCAGGCCTTGTCGAACGTCGCACAGACGGTGGACAACGATTTCATCGCGCGCAAAATCGAAAAAATGCGCGAAGGCGTCGAGCGCGGTGAGGCGGTGCTGCGCACCGCGGCCGCGTCCGGCGTGTTCACGCCGGTGGTGGTGCAGATGATCGCGGTCGGAGAGGAGTCGGGCGCGATCGACGACATGATGCAGGAAGTCGCCGACATGTATCAGCGCGAAGTCGAGTACGAGCTGAAAACGCTGTCGTCGCAAATCGAGCCGATCCTGATCATTGCGCTGGGCGTGTTGGTATTGATCCTTGCGCTTGGTGTATTCCTGCCGATCTGGGACCTCGGCCGCGCCATGCTGCACAAATGACCGCCGCCCACATCGCTGAATTACCGATTACCGGGGCAGAGCGACACGCGCGTGGTTTCACGCTGATCGAGTTGATCGTCGTCATTATCATCATCAGCACGCTGGCGACGGTCGCCATCGATCGCCTGCTGTACTGGCAGGAGCGCGCGGAAAAGGCGATGATGGAAAGTTCACTCGAAGCGATGAAAATGGGATTGCGCATTCATATGGCCGAATTGATGGCGGCCAATCGGGGCGGCGATTTTTCCACGCTGGAAAGGGAGAATCCGATGCGCTGGCTGGCCGAGCCGCCTGCCGACTATGCCGGAGAAGACCAGCCGCAGAGCAAGCCCGGCTGGTACTTCGTTTCGCGCGATCATGAACTGGTTTATCTGCCGCGCAGCAGCGCCCATCTCGAGGTTTTGCAGAATGCCGATCAAGGGTTGCATTTTCGCGTGGTGCTGGAGTACGCAACCAATCCGGTCAGCGGCACCCGCGTTCCGGCCGGCGTGACGGTGGTTCCGGTTACAACTTTCAAATGGTTTTGATCGGGCGATAAAGAGTATAATAAAAAGCTTTGAAATTTCGTCGGTTACGTCGGATTTCTAGAGAAAAATCCGTGAAGAATGTCACGGATTAATGACAAACGAGGGCGCTATGAAAGCTGAGCAAACGGGTTTTACGTTAATTGAGTTGATCGTCGTGATCATCATTCTGGGCATTCTGGCGGCGGTCGCGCTGCCGCGCTACGCGGGACTGCAGACGCAGGCGCGTATTTCCAAATTGAGCGGTGCGTTGGGCGCGATCAAGGGTGCCGCGTCGCTTGCACATGGTGCCTGTCTGGCGGTACAGGGCGCAGCCCCATGTACGGCAGCTGCCTATACTCTTCCCGAGGAAGGGATCAACGTCACGCTGATCAATCAGTATCCAACTGCCGACGCGGCAGGAATCATCGGGGCCGCAGGATTGACGATCTCGAATTCGGAAGGGTTTGCGACCACCGGCGGCGGCGCTGCTGCAGGCGATACGCTGACCCTGCAGGTGCTGGGCGGGTCGGACTCGACCAATTGCAGTGTTACCTATCAGGCGCCGACCGCCGCCGGCAACTCGCCGGTGTTCGGCACACCATTGACGGCAGGCTGCTGAAGCTAAAGCTGGCATGGAATCTGCAGTATCTGAGGGCGTGAGGTGTTTTTTAAAAGGAGCGAGCATGAAAACTAGACAAGCGGGCTTTACTTTGATCGAACTGATCGTCGTGATCACGATCCTCGGCATTCTGGCTGCTACCGCGATCCCTGCCTATGTGAATTACACGACGCAAGCACGCGTTGCAGCACTGAATGGTTTGATCGGCGGAATCAGTTCCTCGGTGGCCATGGCACAGGCCAAATATATTGCCAATGGCAACACTGCTGCGGTTACCATCACACTGGCGAGTGGCACGACGGTCGGCGTTAGCTCAGGTGCCAATGGCGGGATTCCGCTATCGACGGCCGGAGGAATTAGCAATATGGTCAACAGCACTTCCTTTGTTTATACCGCTGGAGCGGCAACC
>DATKOF010000007.1:0-105000 GCA_035524795.1 Burkholderiales bacterium | reverse complement strand
TTGACCGGGATGATCAGTTCTGGCGGCATTCTCTGAACCTGGATGGGGCGGACTTGCAGGCCTACTGACGCCCGTTGTTTCGGGCGGCGCCACTGTTTATTGCATCAATTCATCAGCAGGGAGGTACGTGATGAACCAGCACCTGCAACGGCCCGTCGTCTCCGGCGGGCATGTCAGCCTCGATGCCGATGCGCTCCAGGAGTCCATCGCCAATCACCTCGTGTTCTCGGTTGGGAAGGATTTCATCACCGCCACCAGGCGCGACTGGTTCTATGCGACCGCTTTCATGACGCGCGACCGTCTGATTCAACGCTGGATGGAAACCATGCGCAGCTATTACAAGAGCGATGCCAAGCGCGTGTATTACATGTCGCTGGAATTTTTGATGGGGCGCACGCTGTCGAACAGCCTGCTCAATCTGCGCTTCGACCGGGAATGCCGTCAGGCGCTGGAAACGCACGGCCTCGATCTGCGCGATATATGCGAGATAGAAGATGACGCTGCATTGGGCAACGGCGGTCTCGGGCGGCTGGCGGCCTGTTTTCTCGATTCCATGGCGACCCTCGATCTGCCGGGCTACGGATACGGCATCCGCTACGAGTACGGGATGTTCTCGCAGCAGATTGAGCATGGCCGGCAGGTGGAGCGCCCCGACAACTGGCTGCGCTACGGCAATCCGTGGGAGTTTCCCCGCCCGGAGGTGCTCTATCCGGTGAAGTTCTACGGGCGCGTGGTGCAATTCCGTGACGAGCAGGGGATCATGCGCCATCAGTGGGTCGATACCGAGGATGTGATGGCGATGGCCTACGACACGCCGATTCCGGGGTATGCAACGTCCACCGTCAACAACTTGCGGCTGTGGGCAGCGAAGGCCACGCGCGATTTCGAATTGAAATATTTCAACGAGGGCAACTATATCAAGGCGGTCGAAGACAAGAACGAGTCGGAAAATCTCTCCAAGGTGCTGTATCCGGATGACACCACGACGATGGGGCGCGAGCTGCGCCTGAAACAGCAGTATTTCTTCGTCTGTGCGTCGCTGCAGGACATCCTCTACCGTTTCCGCAAGTTCCATCAAAGCCTCGACGAACTCCCGGAAAAGGTCGCGATCCAGCTCAACGATACCCATCCCGCGATCGCGATCCCGGAATTG
The DNA here is from genome assembly GCA_035524795.1 of Burkholderiales bacterium. Taxonomy (GTDB): domain Bacteria; phylum Pseudomonadota; class Gammaproteobacteria; order Burkholderiales; family SG8-41; genus DATKOF01. The sequence continues at coordinate 103,847 of DATKOF010000007.1, read as the reverse complement.
ATGCGCATTCTGATCGATGTCGATCATCTGGAATGGGAACAGGCATGGAAAATTACCACCCGCACATTCGCCTATACCAACCATACGCTGATGACGGAAGCGCTGGAAACATGGCCGGTCGCAATGTTCGAAAAACTGCTGCCGCGTCACTTGCAGATCATTTATGAGATAAATCACCGTTTCCTGACCGACCTCACGCACCGCTTTCCCGGCGACGGCGAAATGCTGCGCCGCATGTCGATCATCGATGAAGGCGGCGGCAAGAGCATCCGCATGGCGCATCTGGCGGTGGTCGGCAGCCACAAGGTAAACGGCGTGGCCGCCATTCATACCGAATTGATGAAGCGGACCATATTTGCCGATTTTCACCGCTACTCGCCGGGCAAGATCGTCAACATGACCAACGGCATCACGCAGCGCCGCTGGCTGAATCAGGCGAACCCGGGGCTGGCCGCACTGATTACCCGCCGCATCGGCGACGGCTGGCTCAAGGACTTGGACCAGTTGAAGCGGCTGGCACCGCTTGCCGACGACCCGCAGTTCCGCCGCGAATTCGCCGCTGTAAAGCGCGCCAACAAGCAGCGTTTCGCGGCCATGATCATGGAGAAGCTGGTGATCGAGGTCGATCCCGATTCGCTGTTCGACGTGCAGATCAAGCGTATTCACGAATACAAGCGCCAGCTACTCAACCTTTTACACGTGGTGACGATGTACAACCGAATTCGCAATAACCGGTCGGATGACGCGGTCGCGCGCACGGTCGTTTTCGCGGGCAAGGCCGCACCCGGCTATGCGATGGCCAAGATGATCGTCAAGCTCATCAACAATGTCGCCGATTTCGTCAACAGGGACGTCCGCGTCGAGGGACGATTGAGGGTGGTTTTCTTTCCCAATTACGGAGTTTCGCTGGCCGAAGCCATCATTCCGGCCGCCGATTTGTCCGAACAGATTTCCACCGCAGGCACCGAGGCTTCGGGCACCGGTAACATGAAGCTCGCGCTCAACGGCGCATTGACCATCGGCACGCTGGATGGCGCTAACATCGAAATCGGCAACGAGGTCGGCGCCGATAATCTTTTCATTTTCGGGCTCACTACCGACGAGGTGGCCGCGCTGCGCGCGGGCGGCTATCGACCGAGAGACCATTATTTTGAAAATGACGAATTGCGGGAGACGCTGGACATGATCGCCGGCGGCTATTTCTCGCCGCGAAATCCGGATGAATTCAAACCCGTCGTAGACAGCCTGCTGGCGCACGGCGATTATTACCTGCTGCTGGCCGACTACGCCTCCTATATCGCCTGCCAGAAACGGGTGGACGCGCTGTACCGCGACCGCGAGCAATGGATGCGATGTGCGATTCTCAACGTCGCCAATATGGGCAAGTTTTCCAGCGACCGCACCATCATGCAATACGCCGAACAGATCTGGCAGGTCAGGCCGGTGGCGCCCGGAGCGCCTGTCGGCTAGGCGGCGTGCGCTCAGGCCGACGCCGGCCTGTCCAGCTTTGCCCAGGTGCGACGCTTCAGAAAATACAGCAGGGTGGTGAAAATCAGCAGGTAGCCGATCACGTAATAGCCGAGAGCCCTGCGTTCCCGCGCGTGCGGGTCGGCCGCCCATACCAGAAAGGAAGTCACTGCGCGGGCCTTTTGCTCGAGCTGGGCGCGTTGCGACGGGTCGGTGACCCCGGCGACGGCAAGGATGTCTGGCATCTTCGTTGGCGGGTAGTAGTGGTTGCCGAGCGTGCCTTCGGGGGTGATGTAAAAGCCGAGCAGGTACGAATATATGTAATCGGCTTCGCCCTCGCGCGCCCTGGCCATCAGGCTGAGATCGGGGGGAATCTTGCCGAACGACGCCAGCGCGGCATCTGCCGGCAGTTGGCCGGTGATGGCGGCCCCCATCGGTTTGCCGCCGCGCCATGCATCCACCTTGTCCTGGGCTATCCCCAGTCTGACCAGATCGCGGAATCGAACGTATTTCAGGCTGTGGCAGCCGGCGCAGACCGTGATCACCGTTTCCGCGCCGCGTTCCAGCGTCGGCAAATCGACGCCCACCCTGACTTCATTCAGCGCGGGTTCCGTGTCGCCCCACGCGCTGCATGCAAACTGGCATAAGGCGAACACCAGCCAGCGTTTCATGGCGCAATTTCCGGGCGTGGAAATTTCACGCGCGGCGGACGTGGAGGAAACAGCGCAATCAGTTCCGGCGGCAGGCCGCGCGCGCGCAACCAGCGCTCCTCCCATTTCGAGATGAAGGGCAGCAGGAAAAACGTGGCGAAGTAAATGAAGGTCGCGACCTGCCCGAGCAGCATCATGAAGCCGGTCGGCGCCTGTGAGCCGACATAACCGAGCACCAGCACATCGGCGATGAATATGAAAAACATCGCGCGGTAAACGGGGCGGTGGCGGGCGCCCCCGGGAATGTTCGAGCGGTCGGCGAAAGGCAGCACCGCGAAAATCATCACGGAAAGCGCCATCGCCAGCACTCCGCCCAGCACATCCGGGATTGCCCGCAGAATGGCGTAGAACGGTCGGAAGTACCATTCCGGTTCGATATGGGCGGGAGTTACCAGCGGGTTCGCGGGAATGTTGTTGGCGGTTTCGATGAAGACGCCCGGCATGAAGAACACGAAGGCGCAGAATACGATCAGGTAGACGCCGAGCCCGAATAAATCCTTCAGGGTGAAGTAGGGATGGAAGGGGATGTTGTCCTTGTCGGCAAGGCTGATGCCGGACGGATTGCTGCTCTTCACGGTGTGCAGCGCGATCAGATGGATGCCGACCATCGCGAGGATCAGGAACGGGAACAGATAGTGCAGCGCGAAGAAGCGGGTCAGCGTGGCGTCTCCCACCGAGAAATCTCCGCGCAGCCACAGCACCACCTGGTCGCCGATGAAGGGCGTGACTCCGAACAGATTGGTAATCACCTGCGCGCCCCAGTAGGACATCTGTCCCCACGGCAGCAGATAGCCCATGAACGCCGTCGCCATGATCAGCAGCAACAGCACCTGGCCTGTCCACCACATCAGTTCGCGCGGTTTGTGATAGGAGGCGTAATACAGCGTGCGCGTCATATGCACATAGATCACGACGAAAAAGGCGGAGGCGCCCGTCGAGTGAATATAACGCAGCAGCCAGCCGTAATTGACGTCGCGCATGATGTGCTGCACCGAGTCGAACGCCAGATTGACGTCCGGCTTGTAGAACATGGCGAGGAATACGCCGGTAACGATCTGCAGTACCAGCACGAATCCCGCCAGAAACCCGAAGTTCCACCAGTAGCTCAGATTGCGCGGCGTCGGGTATTCGGTGAGTTCGTGCCTGATGAAACGGGTCAGCGGGAAACGCCGGTCGATCCAGTCAAGGACGCGGCTTGCCACGGTGTTACGCCTTCCCTACGATGATCTTGTCGTCGCTGACGAATCTGTACGGCGGCACCGCCAGGTTTCTGGGAGCGGGCCCGTGCAGGATACGGCCGCTGTCGTCGTATACGCTGCCGTGGCACGGGCACAGCCATCCGCGTTCGGCACGCAGAGGGATGCACCCCATATGCGTGCAGACGCCGATCACCACCAGCCATTGCGGCTGCCTGACGCGATCGACGTCCGCTTGCAGGTCCTTGCCGCCTCCGGAAATTTTCATGGCGGCGATCTGGGCCGGTGTACGATGGAACACGAAAACCGGTTTGCCGCCCCACGACACCGTTTGTGACTGACCGGGGGCGATGCCGGAAAGATCGACTTCCGCAGTCGCTTTCTCCAGCGTGTCCACGGACGGATTCATGCTGTTGATGAACGGCCAGCACGCGGCAGCGACGCCCGCCGCGCCGACTGCCATAGTCGCTTTGCCCAGAAAGTCGCGGCGGTCCGCGTCATCTATCGCATCGCTATCCGGCATGGCGGCCATGATCTTAATGACAAAATGCTATGATCTGACGGGTTCTTTTAATGCTGATTCAAAAGAGATATTTTCAGCCTTGAAAGGAAGCAGTGAAAAGAAATTCCGGCGCAGGGCAGATTGTAACAACATTACGGGAAGTGGAGGCCTGCAATTGAAAGTCGGGTCGATCGCTGTGGCCCCTCCGGCAGAGCATCTCAGGCAGTTTTCTGTTGCCAGCGGATAGAGAGAGCGTCTTGACTGCACTATCGGTGTCGATCGGGTCATTGCCTGTAATCTGCCGGTTTCGCCGATCGATTTCTCCGGAACGGCGCACCCCCGGCGGTTGACATAAATCAAGGCTCCGATCCCGGTTTATTTCAGAATGCAAAAGGCGTTGCACAGTTTGTGCTTTTTTGGCAGCTTCTGAAAAAAGAGATCCCGACGTGCCCGGTCTTCTGAAAATAGCCTACAAGCTCCTGGTAAATGACAGGGGAAAGTTCGTCGCGCTGATCGTCGGGATAACTTTCGCCGTATTCCTGATAAACATGATGATGTCGATGTTTTCCGGGATTTTGGCGAAAGCATCTTCAACCGTCACCAACATCGGCGCTTCCGTCTGGGTGCTGGATCCGGCCGTGAACAACGTTTCCAGCAGCATTCCTGTTCCCGACTATGTGCTGGATGCGGTGAGAAGCGTCAATGGCGTCAATTACGCCGTTCCTCTGTATTCAGGGGGCGCGCTTGTCAAACTGCATGACGGTTCTTATCAGGCCGTGACCGTCCTAGGACTCGACGATACCAGTCTGTTCGGGCGACCCGAACTCGAGCTGGGAAAGATCGAGAATATCTACGCGGAGAACGCTTTCATCGTCGTCCACGATACCGAATTTCAGAAGCTCGGCAATCCCGCTATCGGTACCGAGTTCGAGATCAATGACCATCGCGGAGTGATCGTCGGCATCGCAAAAGTGTCCAGCAGCGGATTGTTCGGAATCCCGACGCTCTACACCACATACCGCCGGGCAATAACCTATCTTCCTTCGACTCGATACACGATTTCCTTCATTCTCGTGGAACCGAAAACGTCCTCCGCGATTCCTTACATAAAGCAGCAGGTGGCGATGCTCGGTTATGAGGCATTGACCAGGGACGAATTCATGCAGAAGATCACCAGCTTCTATGTATATCAAACCGGTCTCGGCACCAACGTGCTGTTGATGACCGTCATCAGCTTCATCGTCGGGCTGTCGATATCGGGGCAGACGTTCTATACGTTCATTCTGGAAAATCTGGAGCGATTCGGCGCCCTGAAGGCCATCGGGGCCAAAAGCTCCCAGCTGGTGCAGATGATCCTGTTTCAGGCGGGTTTTACCGCGCTCGCCGGTTACGGGATCGGCGTAGGGCTTTGCACTCTGATCATAACTCTCGCTCAAATGAGATTGCCAAGCTACGCGGCCAAAATGACATTCGGGAATCTGGGGCTGTCTTTCATAATGGTCCTGATCATCGCCGGCATATCATGCTATATCGGCGTCAGACGTGTTCTCAAAATCGAACCATTCGATATTTTCAGAAGCTGATATGGATACTGTTGCGGTGCGGGCCAGCGGACTGGTCAAATGGTTCGGAGAAGGAGAGGCGAGAACAGTCGCCGTCCGGGAGGTCAGTTTCGAGGCCCGCTTCGGGGAAATGCTGTTTATAGAGGGCCCGTCGGGCAGCGGCAAGACGACGCTGCTCAGCATGGTCTCCGGCATTCTGCGCCCGAATGCGGGTGTGGTTTCGGTTCGAGGCAGGGACATCTGGAAACTGGGCAGCGATGAACTCGCCGATTTCCGTCTGAGTACGATCGGTTTCGTATTTCAGGATTATCATCTTTTCCCCCGGCTGACGACGGTCGAGAATGTGGCCATCCCGTTGATTCTGAGAAAACAGGACTGGGACGAATCGCTCAAGCAGGCGGCGCATTTTCTGGAAGTGGTCGGACTCGCGGATCGCGCGCAATTGCCGCCTGTCAAGCTGAGCGGCGGCGAGCAGCAGCGTGTGGCGATCGCCAGGGCGATCGTGAGCGGAGCTGATGTGCTGATATTCGACGAACCGACGGCTTCCCTCGATGGGGATACCGGCAGGAAGATTCTGGAATTCGTCAAGACTCACGTGTTGAATGATCGTCGTTGCGTCGTGGTCGTTACTCACGACAGCCGCATTTTCGAATATGCGGACAGAATAATCACGATGGAGGATGGGAGGATAACGGGGGTTTCTGGAGGAAGCGTCGATGAGAAATAAGCTGTTGATGATATTTACTGCGCTGGGGATCATCGCGGCGCTGGCCAGCGCCTATATTCACGGCATACAGACGAAGCCGCAACCTCCGGTATTCAGCCCCGCGCCGAATCCCTATGACAAAGGGATCTACGCCAACGGCATCGTGGAGAGCTACCAGACCAATGGCGAAAACATCAATATTTATCCGGAAGTGGCGGGTACGGTCGTGAAAATTCTGGCCAACGAAGGGCAAGCCGTGGAACAGGGCGCGCCGCTGGTGATGCTGGACGACACCATGCAGCGGGCCGTGGTTGAGCAGCAGAAATCGCAGTCGGAGGCCGCCTTGGCGCTGCTGGAAGAGCTGAAAGCCCAGCCGCGCAAGGAGAATCTGGAAGTCGCCAAGGCGCAGCTCGATCTTGCCGAGGCGAATCTCCGAACTGCCCAGGATCAGTGGGACAAGCAAAGACGATCGTACGAGCTCGATCCCAAATCGGTAAGCAAGGACGCACTGGATACCGCCGAGAATGCCGTCAAGGTAGCGAAGGCCAATGTCGGCGTGGCGCAAAGACAATATGATCTGACCAAGGCAGGCAGCTGGGTTTACGACGTACGCAATCAGCAGAAACAATACGAAGCCTTGACCAAAGCCTACGTCGCTTCCAGCACGTTGCTCGGGAAATACACGATCAAGGCGCCGACCAGCGGAGTCGTTCTTTCAATCAATACGGCGGTCGGCAGTTTCGTGTCCACCCAGGGCGTATACGATACCTACACGCAGGGCATGAATCCGGTAATCACCATGGGCGGCATCGACAATTACATGGGCGTCAGGTGCTACATCGACGAAATTCTCCTGCAAAGATTGCCGAAAGGTCTGCAGATGAAGGCCCAGATGTTCATTCGCGGTACGGACATACATATACCGCTCGAATTCGTGCGGGTTCAACCCTATGTATCGCCCAAGGTGGAACTGTCCAGCGAGAGAACCGAACGAGTGGATGTCAGAGTGCTGCCGGTGATATTCAGATTTCCCAAGCCGAAGGACATTTACATGTACCCCGGGCAACTGGTGGATGTTTACATCATGGAGAATTGACCACCGGGACTCTTCCCGAGTGCGACCCAAGATGGAACTTTTCCGGAACAGGTTCGATGCCTCATAACGGCAGGATTCTGGCAGCGCTGGCGGGCGCCGTGCTGAGTGGTTGCGCTGCGGGGCCCGACTTCGTACGCCCTGAGCCGCCTGACGTCGCGCATTACACGCGAGAACCGGAGGCGGCGGCGACCCAAGCGGCGGATGGCACGGCCCAGCAGCTCGAAATGGGCGCCCGGCTGAGCGGGGAATGGTGGCGACTTTTCAAGTCTCCGGCGATCGATGCCGTGATAAAGGAATCCCTGGCCAACAATCCCGGCCTGCAGGCCGCCCAGGCCAGCTTGCGTGCGAGCCAGGACAATCTGAGAGCGGGCCAGGGAATATTTTTTCCCCAGATCGACGTCGGCGGCAGCGCTGCGCGCCAGAAGTTTTCTGCAGCGCGTTTCGGCCAGGTATCTGCGGGGAGCATTTTCAACCTGTACACCCTTGCGGCGACCGTCGGCTACACGCTGGACGTTTTCGGCGGCGAACGACGGGAAATCGAGGGACTGCAGGCGGAAGTGGACGTCCAGCGCAACACCATGCGTGCCGCCTATCTCGCATTGCTGGGCAACACGACAAATACACTGATTGCGCGTGCCGCCTATGCCGCCGAGATCGAGGCGACAGAACAAATCATCGGTCTTGAAAAGGAACAGGTCAAACTGGCGGAGGCGCAGGCGCAGGCGGGCACTGTTCCTTACTCTGACGTCCTGGCTCTGCGCAGCCAGCTCGCAACGGTGGAAGCGAGCCTCCCGCAACTTCGACAGGAACAGGATCAGGCCGAGCATCTGCTGGCGACGCTGGTCGGACGTCCGCCGGCAGCGTGGGCGCCGCCGGAAATCAGCCTCCTTGAGTTGACATTGCCCGCCGAGTTGCCGGTCAGTCTGCCTTCGGACCTGGTGCGCCAGCGTCCCGACGTTCTCGTCAGCGAGGCGCAGCTTCATAAAGCAAGTGCCGATATCGGCGTTGCCACGGCAGCGATGTTCCCAAGCTTTACGTTGAGCGGTTCGTTTGGCCAGGAGAGCAATTCGCCCCAGGATCTGCTGACGAGCAAAAACAGCATCTTCAACGTCGGGCCCAATCTTGATGCGCCACTCTTTCACGGCGGTACACTGCTGTACCAGCGGCGGGCTGCGATCGAAAGCTATCAACAGTCGCTTGCCGGTTATCGGCAAACCGTGCTTGGCGCGCTCGCCCAGGTTGCCGATGTTCTGCGCGCGCTGGAGCACGATGCGCAGATTCTTGATGCCAGATCCAATGCATTTCAGACCGCGGAGCAGGCACTGCAATTGATTCAGGCGAATTATCAGGCCGGCCTCGTCAATTATTCGCAGGTGCTTGTGCAGGATATCCAGTACCGGCAGGCCGTGATCGGCTACCTCGAAGCACGCGCGCAGCGGTTTCAGGACACCACCGCGCTCTTTGTTGCGTTGGGAGGGGGATGGTGGAATGCGGAGCAGCAATCCTCCGGAACACAGCGATGAGGCGTTCGGTGTGGGGAACCCGGCCCGGAAGTCCGTACGCCTGCCGGGCATAAAAAGCCGAATGCTGCAATTCGAGATGAGTCATCATCCCCGCGCCGATCTGGTAGCCCTGCGCATGATTGCGCTGTTCGAGGCATTCAAGGGCATTCTTGTGCTTGCCGTGGGAACCGGCCTTCTGACTTTGCTCCATCGTGACGTGCAGAAGGCCGCGGAGCAGGTCATCCTGCATCTCCATCTCGATCCTGCGCGTCATGTCCCCCTGATTTTTCTGACCCTTGCGGCAAAGATCAACGATTCCACCCTGATGCTGCTGGCCGCAGGCGCTCTGGTTTATTCGATCGTGCGCTTGCTTGAAGCCTACGGTCTGTGGAACGCGCGCCCGTGGGCCGAATGGCTGGGCGTGCTGACGGGAGGTTTTTACCTGTTTATCGAAGTCTATGAACTGGCGCAGCGCGCCACCTTGCTGCGGTTCAGTTTCTTCGCCGTCAATCTGGCCATCGTGGTCTATCTTGGATGGACGCTGCGGCGAAAAAAAGCCGCATCCGGTTAGGATGGCCAGCCATCGGCGGGCGCGATCGGATACAGGGAAGATGGGGCAGATGCCGGAAATTGCGGATCGGTTGCGCCCTCGCGCATGCATTGCCAATGCCGGTTAAAAGCCGGATTATTGAAAGGCAGGAGATCAATGCGTTTCGGGCGGTGCGGCCGATACCTTGCCGGAACCGCGGCGGCGCAAATAAATCGTCGGCTTCACATAACCATCATTTGTCGGTGATATAGAGATACTTTTCGAAAACGAAGGAGGAACGCCATGGACAGGGATTTGCTTGCGAAGACCGCCGCCGCGATGGTGGCCAGGGGAAAAGGATTGCTGGCGGCTGACGAATCGAGCGGCACCTGCGAAAAGCGCTTCAGGGCCGTCGGCGTCGAGCCGACCGAGCCGAACCGCCGCGCCTACCGGGATCTTCTGTTCACCACCGGCGATATCGAGCAATTCGTCAGCGGCGTGATCCTGTTCGATGAAACGATCCGCCAGAGCACGGTCGCCGGTAATCAGCCGTTTCCGCAATATCTGGAGAAAAGAGGCATCATTCCCGGCATCAAGGTCGACAGGGGAACGCAGGATCTGGCGTTCCATCCCGGAGAAAAAGTCACCGAGGGGCTGGACGGTTTGCGCGCTAGGCTTGCCGAATATTTCAGACTGGGCGCGCGCTTCGCCAAGTGGCGCGCGGTGATCGCGATCGGCGCCGGCATTCCGAGCTGGACCTGCCTGCGCGCCAACGCCCATGCGCTGGCGCGCTATGCCGCGCTGTGCCAGGAAGCGTCGATCGTGCCGGTGGTGGAGCCGGAAGTGCTGCTCGACGGCGACCACACCATCGAACGCTGCTTCGAGGCGAGCGAGGCGACGCTCACCGCGGTGTTCGCGGCGCTGCGCGAACACCGCGTCGCGCTCGAGTACACGATCCTCAAGGCGTCGATGGTGCTCTCCGGCAAGGACTGTCCGCAGCAGGCGGGCGTCGAACAGGTGGCGGAGGAAACCGTGCGCTGTCTGAAGCGCACGGTGCCGGCGGCGCTGCCGGGCGTCGTGTTTCTGTCCGGCGGCCAGAGCGATCTCGACGCGACCGCGCACCTGAACGCGATGGCGCGGCTGCCGGGCCTGCCGTGGCCGCTGTCTTTTTCCTACAGCCGCGCGTTGCAGAACCCGGCGCTCAAGACCTGGCGCGGAGCGCCCGCCAATGCGGCGGCCGCGCAGAAGGCATTTCATCACCGCGCGCGGATGAACGGCCTCGCCGTGCGCGGCGAGTATCGCGCGGAACTGGAGGCGCAGGCCGCCTAAGAGTCCATAACATAATGAAACGTGCGATGCGCTGGCACGATTTTGGCCGAGCGCGCGAAGCAAGACGCGCCGCTTGGCCATTCCAAGCCAGTGGCTTGCGACAAAGCGATCGGCCAAAATCGCGGCCAGCCCGGCGGGTTGCCGTCCCAGCGGGCGGCTGCGGCGTTGCGCTCCTTGGCTTCGTAGGCCGGCTACGACCGGCGTCGCGCGCCTGGCATCCGCCGCGTTGGGACAGGCAACGCACGCGCGTTTCATTATGTTATGGACTCTCAGCGCCGCGGCGCGCCGCGCGCTTCGCGCAGCGCGTCGGCCAGCGCGGTCAGGCGCGGGTCGGCGCTCCAGTCTTCCAGGTTCAACGCGACCTTGTATCTCCAGTTCGGGTACTGGTCGGTCGTGTTCGGAACGTTGATCTGGGTGATCTGCCCGAAAATGTCTTCAGGCTGGATCGTCAGCAGCTTGGCCTGGCCGCGGCCGAGGTAGCGGTGGATCGCGTAAGCCAGCGCTGGATGGATGTCGTGCGCAGCAACGCCGTGCGCGCTGATTTCCGCATTCATCAGTCCCGCCCGTTCCAGCGCGCGCAGCAGGCGTTCGCGGTCGAGTTGCCGGGTGGACTGTTGATGCGCGCGAGCTTCTTCGCTCGGATAAAGCGCAAGTTTTTCGCGGATTGCGAGATCGGCGCCGGTCCAGAATCCGCGCAAGGTCGGCAGGTCGTGCGTGGCGATTGCCGACAGGGAATGGGCGGGATAGTGTTCGGCGGGCGTGAATTCCTCGCCGTAATCGCGCGTGAAGTAAAACAGCCGGTACGACAGCACGCCGAAGGTGTTCATCGCGGCGCGGACCTCATCGGGAACGGTGCCCAGATCCTCGCCAATGACCAGGCATTGCTGGCGCCGGCTTTCCAGCGCCAGCAGTCCCATCAGATCCGATAGCGGGTATCTGACATAGGCGCCCTCGGGCGCGGTGCCTCCCACCGGCAGCCAGAACAGCCGCATCAGTCCCATCACGTGGTCGATCCGCAGCGCTCCCGCGTCGCGCATTGCGGCCTTGAGCACCGCGATGAAAGGCGCGTAGCCCGCGCGCACCAGACGTTCGGGAACCGGCGGCGGCAGCCCCCAGTCCTGACCCTTGGGGTTGAAGTCGTCGTGCGGCGCGCCGAGATGCGCGCCGGCCGCATAAAGCGTGGAGTTCATCCATGTCTCGGCGCCGCCGGCGTTCGCGCCCAATGCCAGATCGTGATACAGCCCGATCGCCATTCCCAGGTCGCGGCAGCGGCGGCCGACTGCGTCGAGCTGCAGCTCGGCCTGCCATTGCAGATACTCGAAAAAACCGATCTGTTCCTGATGCGATACGCGAAACGCCGCGACTGCGGGAGAAGCCGGATCGTGAAATGACGATGGCCACTGATGCCATCCCGTGATCGATGGGTCCTGCGCGTGGAAGTGTTCCTGCAGTGCGTCGAACACCGGCTGGATACGCAGCAGAGGTTCGGCACGGCCGCTGAATTCATGGAAAATGCGCGCGCGTGGGGAATTGCTGTCGAGGTGCCGTTCCCGGAAATGCCGGTAGAGGATGCGCAGGATTTCGAATTTGACGCGGGCGACGGCGGTGTAATCGACAAGGTCGGCGGCGCGCAGCGCCTCCAGCGCCGACTGGAATTCCGCCGACTGGACGCGGTCGCGCGCCGCGGCCGACTCGGCGTAGTCCTCGATCGCCTCGACATCGAGGTAAAGCACATTCAGTGCGACGCGGTTGGAGGGACTGTAAGGGCTTGCCTGTTCCGGCTGGTCGGGGAACAACGCGTGCAGCGGATTGATGCCGACCATTCCGGCGCCGGCGCCATGAGCGATCTCGGCCAGACGCTTGAGGTCCGTGAAATCGCCGATGCCCCAGTTGCGCCGCGAACGCAGCGCATAGAGCTGCACCGCGAATCCCCAGCTGCGGCGGTCGCCCGCCAGCGCAGGCGGTTGATAACACTGGCGCGGGCAGACGATCAGCTGAATCGAGGCCCACGCCGCGGCGCCGCTGCCTAGCCGCAGTCGATGGTACCCGGGCGGCGGCGCAGTCCGGATCTCGACGAGGTAACGGATATAGGAGACGCCGTCGATGACACGGGTTTCGGCAGACTGGATGGAGGCGGCGCGGCCGCACCAGCGCTCGCCGCCTTCGAGCGCCAGTTCCCACTCGGCGTCGTCAACGGCGACCGTTGACGGCAGGGCAAGCGGAATCTGAATTGCCGCGTCTTGCTCGAATACAATCTTGACCGGTCTGGCGGCGCTCCGCCATTCCCGCGTTTGCAGCCGTTCCAGCGTCGCTTCCGCCGCGGTCTCGTCCGCAATATCGATGCCCATCGCGCGCAGCAATGCGAGTTTGGCGGCGGCCGATGCCACATGGTGAGCGCCGCGGATGTCGTAATAGTCGCTCTGGATGCCGCAGTATTCGCACAGGCGATCGAAGGCAGCGTGGTCGGTCATGGTTTGTCTGCGGCGTGGATGTTATTAACGGCCTCGCAGCGGCGCGGCCGCTCATTGGGTTCCGCCCTCGAAAAACAGCACGCTCAGCGGCGGCAGCGTCAGCGTCAGAGAAAACGGCCTGCCGTGCAGCGGGGACGCGGCGGCGTGCACGCCGCCGAGATTGCCGTTGCCGCTGCCCCCATAGCACCTGGCGTCGCTGTTCAGCGCTTCCTTCCAGTATCCGCCGTGCGGCACGCCGACCGCATAGCGCTCGCGCAGCAGCGGCGTGAAATTGCATATGACGAGGACGGTGCGGGGGGTGGAACGCGCCCGCCGCACGAAGCTGAGCACGCTGTTCTGCGCGTCGTTGATGTCGATCCATTCGAAGCCGTCGGCGGAAAAGTCCAGTTCGAACAGCGCTGGCGTCCGGCGGTAGTAATGGTTGAGGTCGCGCACCCAGTCGCGCAGGCCGCTGTGGATCGGATATTGCAGCACGTGCCACTGCAGGCTTTCATCGTGTCTCCACTCCTGTTCCTGACCGAATTCTCCGCCCATGAACAGCAGTTTCTTGCCGGGATGCCCCCACATGTAGCCGAACAGCGCGCGCAGATTGGCGTAGCGCTGCCATTCGTCGCCCGGCATGCGGTCGATCAGCGCGCCCTTGCCGTGGACGACTTCGTCGTGCGAAAGCGGCAGGATGAAATTTTCATAGAACGCGTACCACAGGCTGAAGGTCAGATCGTGCTGATGGTATCTGCGAAACAGCGGATCCCGCTTGAAGTAATTCAGTGTGTCGTGCATCCACCCCATGTTCCACTTCATGCCGAACCCGAGGCCGCCGCTGGCGGTCGGACGCGAGACCTGCGGCCACGCAGTCGATTCTTCGGCGATCGACTGGGTATCGGGGTGTTCGCGATAAACGGTTTCATTGAGCTGGCGCAGGAACGCGATCGACTCCAGGTTTTCCTTGCCGCCGTGGATGTTGGGAATCCATTCGCCGGCGGGACGCGCGTAATCGAGGTACAGCATCGAGGCGACGGCATCGATGCGCAGGCCGTCGAAGTGGTACTTTTCGAGCCAGAACAGCGCGCTGCTGATCAGGAACGCCCGCACTTCGTGGCGGCCTAAATTGAAGATGCAGCTGTTCCATTCGGGGTGGAAGCCCTGCCTGCGGTCCGCGTGCTCGAACAGGTGGGTGCCGTCGAAATAGGCGAGCCCGTGTTCGTCATTCGGGAAATGCGAGGGCACCCAGTCGAGGATGACGCCGATGCCGCGCTGATGCAGATGGTCGATCAGGTACATCAGATCCTGCGGCGTTCCGTAGCGGGCGGAAGGGGAGAAGTATCCGGTCGTCTGGTAGCCCCACGAGCCGTAGAACGGGTGTTCGGTCAGCGGCATGAATTCGACATGGGTGAAACCCGTTTCCGCGACGTAGTCGGCGAGCAGCGGCGCGATTTCGCGGTAGCCCAGCAGACGGCCGGGGTCGTCGCCGGGGCGCCGCCACGAGCCGAGGTGCACTTCGTAAATCGATACCGGGGCGTCGAGGGCGCTGGCGTTACGGCGCGACTGCATCCACGCCGCGTCCCCCCATTCGTAGTCGAGCGCCCACACGCGCGAAGCCGTCCGCGGCGGCGGGTCGCCGAAAAACGCGAATGGATCGCTTTTATCGACCGCATACGAATGGTCGCGGAAGGTGATTCGGTATTTGTAGTGGTTGCCCGACGCGACATGCGGAATGAACGCTTCCCAGATTCCCGAACTGTCTTCGCGCGGGACCATCGGATGCGCGCTGGGGTTCCATCCGTTGAAATCGCCGATCACGGAGACGTCCAGCGCATTGGGGGCCCACACGCCGAAGCGGGCGCCTTGGTGCCGGCCGTCGTTTTCCGGATGGGCGCCCAGCTTGTCGAACAGTCTGGCATGCGCGCCCTGTCGAAACAGGAAGACGTCGTAATCGCTGAGGCCTTTGGCAGCGGATGCCGGCCCGGGCGGAGACAGGCCCGGCGACGTTTGCAGCGGGATAAAGGGTGGTTCGGGCATTTAATTCAGGTGGATAAATATTTTCATAACGGATTCATTTTGATATTGTGGCACATTGCTGGCAAGCTGTTATGCGGGGAAGGGGTGCGGCACGCCGGATCGTGCGGATGGGAAGCGGCGGAGCCGCCGGCATGGCAGGTTGATATACGCTGGTTTCGTCCAGAATGAGCGAAGATTCGATCAAGCAGAAATCGCTGACTTTGCTGCAGTTGCCGCGCCAGACGGTGGCGCTGGTGCTGGCCGGCGGCCGCGGCAATCGTCTGAAGCAGTTGACGCAGCGTCGCGCGAAACCGGCGCTGCATTTCGGCGGCAAATTCCGCATCATCGACTTCGCCCTTTCCAATTGCATCAATTCCGGCATCAACCGGGTCGGCGTGATCACCCAGTACACTTCGCAGGACCTGTTCCGGCATCTGCAGCGGGGATGGAGCTTCCTGCGCTGGGAAGCCAACGAATTCATCGAGGCGCTGCCGGCCCAGCAGACCGTCCATGCCGAGTCGTGGTACCGCGGCACCGCGGACGCTGTCTACCAGAATATCGAAACCCTGCGCGAGCACAAATCCAGCTACATCCTGGTGCTTGCCGGCGATCATATCTACAAGATGGATTATTCGCGAATGCTCGCGTTTCATCGCGACTCCGGCGCGCAATGCACGGTCGCCTGCACCGAGGTGCCGCGCGCCGATGCCTGCGGTTTCGGCGTGATCAAGGCCGACCGCTCGGGACGCATCGTCGAGTTCGTCGAAAAGCCCGCCGACCCGCCCGCGATGCAGGGCAATCCGGAGCGGGCGCTGGTCAGCATGGGCATCTATGTCTTCAACACCGGCTTCCTGTTCGAACAACTGGAGCAGGACGTTCTGAAATCGGAATCGGCGCACGATTTCGGCAGAAACGTCATCCCTGAAATCGTGCGTCGCGGCCAGGCCTGCGCGCATCCGTTCCGGCTGTCGTGTGTCAGCAGCGCCCCCGAGGCGGAGCCTTACTGGCGCGATGTCGGCACCGTCGATGCGTACTGGGAGGCGAATATCGACCTGACGATGCCGACGCCGGCGCTCGACATGTACGATACATTGTGGCCGATCTGGACTTATCAGGAACAGCTGCCGCCGGCAAAGTTCGTGTTCGACAGCGATGACCGGCGCGGTACGGCGATCGATTCGATCGTCTCCGGCGGCTGCATCATTTCCGGCTCGCCGGTCAAGCGTTCGGTGCTGTTTTCCAAGGTACGCATCAACTCGTTCTGCCGGATCGAAGGCGCGGTGCTGCTGCCGCGGGTCGAAATCGGACGCCACGCGCGCCTGCGCAACGTGGTCGTCGACAGCGGCTGCAGCATTCCGGAAGGAATGGTCATCGGCGAGAATCCGGATGACGATGCGCGGCGCTTTTCCCGCACTGAACGCGGCATCACGCTGGTGACCCAGGAAATGATCGACCGCGTCCAGGGCAGAGGCTGAATATTGATTTCCGTTTTTGCTGATCCGTCCGGAAAGACGTCCCCGCTCCGGTTGCCGGCCTGAACCGCCGATCACGTTTCTTGTATGCGCGTACTCTACGTCAGTACTGAAGTCTATCCATTCGTCAAAACCGGCGGTCTGGCCGACGTCAATGCAGCGCTGCCGCCGGCGTTGATCGACCTGGATCTCGACGTACGGATGCTGCTGCCGGGCCTGCCGGGGCTGATGAGCGCCGTGTCCGGCCGCCGGCGGCTGGTCACGCTTGGCAGCGCATTCGGCGCCGGGGAAATCTCGATCTGGCAGGCGCGGCTCGACGATGTGCCGGTCTATCTGATCGATGCGCCGGAATTGTATGCGCGCGAGGGCGGCCCCTATACCGACAGCGCCGGCCGCGACTGGCCGGACAATCCGATGCGCTTTGCGCTGCTGGGATGGATCGCCGCCCGTTTTGCCGACGGCATCATCGAGGACTGGCGGCCGCAGGTCGTCCACAGTCACGACTGGCATGCGGCGCTGGCGCCGGCCTATCTCGCGGCGCGCGGGGGCAACCGCCCGGCCAGCGTTTTCACCGTCCACAATCTGAGTTTCCAGGGACAGTATTCGCCGGAAACCTTTACCGGTCTGAAGCTGCCGCCGCATTTTTTCACGCTGCACGGCGTCGAGTTTCACGGCATGGTGAATTTCATGAAGGCCGGCCTGCATTATGCCGACCGCATCACCACTGTGAGTCCGTCCTATGCGAAAGAGATCCAGACACCGGCGTACGGCTGCGGCATGGACGGCGTGCTGCGTTCGCGTGCCGGGGCCCTGACCGGCATTCTGAACGGGATAGACCGGGGTGTCTGGGATCCCGCCACGGATCGGCATATTGCAGTGCGTTACAGCAGAAAGGATGTTTCCGGCAAGATTGCCTGTAAGCGCGCATTGTGCGGCGAACTGGGACTGCAAGGTGGAGAAAAGAACCCGCTGTTTGCCGTAGTCAGCCGGCTGACCGACCAGAAGGGGCTGGACTTGCTGCTGGAAGTGCTGCCTGACGTGATCAGACGCGGCGGCAGACTGGCGGTGATGGGAACCGGCGCTCCGGAAATCGAGGCGAAGTTCAGGGAAGCTGTCGCGCGTTATCCGGGCAGGGTCGCGGTACACATCAATTACGATGAGGCGTTCGCGCATCGCATCGTCGCCGGCGCCGACGTGATCGTGGTACCCTCGCGCTTCGAGCCATGTGGTCTGACCCAGATGTACGGCCTGGCTTACGGGACATTGCCGCTGGTCAGGCGCGTCGGCGGCCTCGCTGATACCGTGCGCGATACGAACGCCGTGAACATCGCCGCCGCTGCCGCCACCGGGTTCGTATTTGACGATGCGCAGCCTGCAGCGCTGGCGGCAGCCTGTGCGCGTGTGTTCGAGCTATGGCGCAAGTCCGCGTTATGGGCCGAATTGCGCGAAAATGCGATGCGGCAGAATTTTGGCTGGACGGTTTCGGCGCAACATTATCTCGAAATTTATCGTGAGCTGCGGCCGTTCACTGCGCGTTGAGCGGCCCCCGGCGCGGCACCCAATCGGGGCCTTGCGGCGTGGTTGCACCGGCGTGGAACATCCGGCAATTGCCGAAGCGGCGCCGGTTTTTGCCGAATGGGAAAAAGAGGGGAGCTGCGCCCGTTGCCGCGCCGGTTTTCATCGGACAGTGCCGGCAAAACGGCGGGGTGCAGAGCGCAATGTTCGCCCGGCATCGAATCCGGGAGGTTTGGCATAAGCCTTGCTTCCTTTAACAAACAGAACCTTCACCCAAGGTTCAATTTATCCTTAAAATAAAAACATGAATCAGACGATCCGAAAGACCGCCCAGTCCAATTTCGATGCGGAAGCGCTGGGACTGGACGCGGCGTCCCTGCGTCATTCGATTTCCAACCGGTTGATGTACACGGTGGGGAAGGATTCGGTCGCGGCATCCAAACTTGACTGGCTGTTTGCGCTGTCTTCAGCGGTGCGCGACCGGCTGGTCGAACGCTGGATGGATACCACCCGTCTTCAGTACAAACAGAACGTCAAGCGCGTCTACTATCTATCGATGGAGTTTCTGCCCGGCCGGATGCTAACCAACGCGCTGATCGCGCTGGGGCTGTACGACGAATGCCACGACGCGCTGCGCGAACTGGGACTCGACCTCGACGAACTCGCTGCGCTGGAACCCGATCCGGCGCTCGGCAACGGCGGTCTCGGCCGTCTCGCCGCCTGCTTTCTCGACTCGATGGCGTCGCTCGGGCTGCCCGGGTTCGGCTACGGCATCCGTTATGCGTACGGGATGTTCGAGCAGCACATTCACGACGGTCGCCAGCACGAATACCCCGACCATTGGCTGGTCGACGGCAATCCGTGGGAGTTTCCGCGTCCCGAGGTCAAATACACGATCCAGTTCGGCGGCCGGGTCGACTATCACGACCGCAACGCGCACTGGGTCGACGCTGAGGCGATACACGCAATGGCCTACGATAATCTGGTGCCCGGTTTCGGCACGCCGACGGTCAACACGTTGCGGCTGTGGCGCGCGACCGCGATCAAGGACATCGATCTGTCGCTGTTCAATCAGGGACATTACGGCGCCGCGGTCGGCAACAAATACCATTCGGAGAACGTGTCGCGCGTGTTGTATCCGGACGACAGCACCGAAAGCGGCCGCGAACTGCGGTTGAAGCAGGAATATTTCTACGTCAGCGCCTCGCTGCAGGATCTGCTGCATCGTTACTTCATCGATCACTCCAGCGTCGAGCAGCTGGCCGACAAGATCGCGATCCATCTGAACGACACCCATCCCGCGCTTGCGGTGCCGGAACTGATGCGTCTGCTGATCGACGTCCATCACGTGCCGTGGACGCTGGCGTGGCGGCTGTGCACGCGCATCTTTTCGTACACCAATCATACGCTGATGCCGGAGGCGCTCGAGACCTGGCCGGTCGCGCTGGTCGAGCGGGTGTTGCCGCGGCACATGAAGATCATCTACGACATTAACGAAATGTTCCTCGATCAGGTGCGCCGCAGTCATGGTGACGATCAGCGGCTGCTGAGCAGCGTGTCGCTGATCGACGAGAACAACGGGCGGCGCGTGCGGATGGCGAATCTGTCGGTGCTGGCGAGCCACAAGGTCAACGGCGTCTCCAAGCTGCATTCCCAGCTGCTGTGCGAGACCATCTTCGCCGATTTCCACAAGCTGTTTCCGGACCGCTTCGTCAACCGCACCAACGGCATCACGCCGCGCATGTGGCTGGCGATCGCCAATCCGGCGCTGTCGACCCTGATCGATCGTCATGTCGATCCCGGCTGGCGGATGCGGCTTGATCTGCTGGAAAAACTGCGGCCGCTCGCCGCCGATTCCGAATTCGCCGCGTCGTTCCGCGCCGCGAAAATGGCGAACAAGCGGCGGCTTGCCGACTATGTGATGAAGGTGGCCGGCGTCGCGATCCGCCCGGATTCGATGTTCGACGTCCAGGCGAAACGCATCCACGAGTACAAGCGCCAGCTGCTCAATGTGCTGCACGTCGTCTGGCGCTACAACCGGCTGCTCGAGAATCCGCAGTATCCGTGTGCGCCGCGGACGGTGATTTTTTCCGGCAAGGCGGCATCTGCCTATGCGATGGCCAAGCTCGTGATAAAACTGATCAACGATGTCGCGAAGGTCATCAACGCCGATCCCCGTATCGACGGTAAACTTAAAGTCGTGTTCGTTCCCAACTACGGCGTTTCGGTGGCCAACCTGATCATCCCGGCCGCCGATCTTTCGGAGCAGATTTCGACCGCCGGCACCGAAGCCTCGGGCACCGGCAACATGAAGCTCGCGCTGAACGGCGCGCTGACGATCGGCACCGAGGACGGCGCCAACATCGAGATCCGCGATGCGGTCGGCGCCGACAACATTTTCATCTTCGGACTGAAGGCGGACGAGGTGCGCGCGCGCCGCGCCGCCGATTACGATCCGCGCCGCATTTACGGCGAGAACCGCGAGCTGGCCCGCGTTCTCGATCAGATCGGTTCCGGCGATTTCTCGCCGGACGATCCGCAGCGCTTCCGGCCGATCGTGCAGGCGCTGCTCGACCACGGCGACTATTACATGCTGCTCGCCGATTTCGCCGATTACGTCGCGACGCAGCAGCGGGTGGACGCGCTCTATGCCGATCGCGACGCATGGACGGCGATGGCGATCCGCAATGTCGCCGCGATGGGCGTGTTTTCGAGCGACCGCACCATCCGCGAATACGCGGACGGCATCTGGCACGTGCAACCGATGGTGTTCTGACTGTGGCGCAGTTCCGCACGCGGAGCCGGGTACTGATACGCTACTCTGATGCAGTCATCCGCTGAACCGCCTGCGGCGCGTCTCGCTGCCGGCCGGCCGTGGCCGCTCGGCGCGCACTGGGACGGCAACGGCGTCAATTTCGCGCTGTTTTCGGCGCACGCCGAGCGCGTCGAACTGTGCCTGTTCGATGCCGGGGCGGCCACCGAAGTGGCGCGCGTCGCGCTTCCCGCCTGCACCGACCAGGTCTGGCACGGCTATCTTCCGGGCGCGCAGCCCGGCCTCGTCTACGGCTACCGCGTGCACGGGCGTTACGATCCCGCCGGCGGCCACCGCTTCAACCCGCACAAGCTGCTGATCGATCCTTATGCCCGCGCGTTCGCCGGCCGCTTCCGCTGGGACACCGCGCATTACGACTATCAGAACGGCACCGAACCTTCTGCGACGACCGTGGACAACCGCGACAACGCGGCGGCGATGGTCAAATGCCGCGTCATCGACTCCGCACATGACTGGGGCGGCGACCGCCCGCCGCGCACGCCGTGGGCCGACACCGTGATCTACGAGGTCCACGTCAAGGGCTTCACGATGACCCATCCGGACATCCCCGAAGATCTGCGCGGCACCTACGCGGGTTTCGCGCATCCGGCGGCGATCGATTACCTGCGGCGGCTCGGCGTCACCGCGGTCGAACTGCTGCCGGTGCAGGAATTCATCGACGAACATGCGCTGGTGCGCAACGGACTGGTCAATTACTGGGGTTACAATCCGCTCGGCTATTTCGCGCCGGCCACGCGCTATGCGGGTGGTCGCGATCCGGTTGTCGAATTCCGCGCGCTGGTCAGGGCGCTGCACGCGGCCGGCATCGAAGTCATTCTCGATGTGGTTTACGGACATACCTGCGAAGGAGACAAGTTCGGTCCGACGCTGGGGTTCCGCGGCATCGACAATGCAGGCTATTACTGGCTCAACGAGCAGGCCAATTTCAACTACGTCGATGTCACCGGTTGCGGCAACACTTTCAATCTTTCCCATCCGCGCACCCTGCAGCTGGTGATGGATTCGCTGCGTTACTGGGTGGCCGAGATGCATGTCGACGGTTTCCGTTTCGACCTTGCCACCGCGCTCGCACGCGACGGCGGCGGGTTCAATCCCGGGGCATCTTTTCTCGACGTTCTGCGTCAGGATCCGCTGCTGTCGCAGGTCAAACTGATCGCCGAACCGTGGGACACGGCGTCGTACGAAACCGGACGTTTCCCATCGGGTTTTTCGGAATGGAACGACAAATTCCGCGACACTGCGCGCGGCTTCTGGCTGACCAGGGACGCGCACTGCAGTGAACTGGCGAAGCGGCTGACCGCGTCGAGCGACCTGTTCCGCCACGACGGCCGCGCGCCGCAGGCCAGCATCAATTTCATCACCGCGCACGATGGATTCACGCTTACCGATCTGACGTCATATCAGGGCAAGCACAACGAGGCGAACGGCCAGTCCAACCACGACGGCATGGACAGCAACCGCAGCGTCAATTACGGGGTCGAAGGGCCGAGTACGGATGATGCTATCGTTGCCGTGCGTCAGCGTTCGCGGAGGGCACTGCTCGCAACG
Source organism: Burkholderiales bacterium (assembly GCA_035524795.1). Lineage (GTDB taxonomy): Bacteria > Pseudomonadota > Gammaproteobacteria > Burkholderiales > SG8-41 > DATKOF01. Next base: position 81,411 of record DATKOF010000007.1, on the reverse strand, counting down.
CTGTTTCTGTCGCAGGGGGTGCCGATGCTGCTCGCCGGCGACGAGCAGGGGCGTTCCCAGCACGGCAACAACAATGCCTATTGTCAGGATTTGCCGTTGTCATGGCTGGACTGGCGGGGCGCCGATGTTGCGCTGGTCGATTTCACGCGCCGTCTGCTCGAACTGCGCCGCCGCCATCCGGCGTTGCGCCGCACCAGCTGGTTCGACGGCTCGCTGACGGCGCTCGACGAGCGCGACATCACCTGGCTGTCGCGCCACGGCGGTGAAATGACGTCGGATCACTGGCAGGAATGGTCGAACAACTGCTTCGGTTTCCGGCTCGGCCGCGCCGATGCCGCGGAAACCGCGCTGCTGGTGCTGATCAACGGCGACCCGGCAGAAATTCCATTTACGCTGCCGCCCGCGCCCGGCGCCGCGTGGACGACGCTGCTCGACAGCGCCGATCCTGCTGTGTCCGAGCGAATGGTCGAGAATACCGTTACGCTGCCCGCGCATGCCGTGATGGTGCTGGCATCGGTTGCCCGGTGAATTTCGTAATCAGGCAGCATCTGACGTGGGCTGCGCCGCGCCAAATCAAGCGGGCGTAACGAAAGTGCTGGCTGGAGAGTAAGCTTTTCCCTGTCCGCTCGACCAACCTCGCGCCGGAGACGCAAACAGGCGCATAATCCGGCGAATCCCGTTTTGCAATAGACCGGTGTCGTTATCATCGGTCGGCCGGTTTCGGAGGGAATCATGGCGAAACCCGAGGTAAGGAAGGAAAACCGCTACGTCCCGCTGACCCGCGAGCAGTTCCGCACACGTTTTTTCGCGCGCTTCTACGACCCGGCGTTCGATGACGTGCAACCGGAGCTGGAAAAGGTTTTCGAGCGGGCGTGGGACGGCTACATCCATTACCGCAAGAATCCGCGCCTGACCTTGGCCGGCGACGAATTCGCGCATCCCGAACGCAAGCTGTCGCTGGAATGGCTGGCGACGCGCGCCGACATCCGGGCCGCGCAGCAGCGCTGGCAGGATTCCAGATCACCGTCGCGCGTCCTGATCGTCAACGGCTCGACGCGCAGCGAGTACACCTGCCCCGGCGAGCTGTCGAAAACGCGGCGGCTGGCGCAGGCAGCGCAGCAGGCGATCGCCGCATTGCCCGGTTACGAGGTGGATTTTCTCGACCTGTCGACACTGGCCGACGAGCCGTGGAAGGTGATCCATCCGTGCAAGGCCTGCCTGTCGACCGCGATGCCGTTGTGCCACTGGCCGTGTTCGTGCTATCCGAACCACGCGCTCGGCCAGACCAACGACTGGATGGCCGAGCTGTATCCGCGCTGGGTCGCGGCGCACGGCGTGATGGTCCTGTGCCCGGTGCACTGGTATCAGGCGCCGGCCAGCCTGAAGCTGATGATAGACCGGCTGGTGTGCGCCGACGGCGGCAATCCCGATCCGACCACCACGCACGGCAAGGATCCGGAGTTGGCCAAGGAAATTGAACTGAAAGGCTGGGATTACCCCAAACATCTGGCGGGGCGTGCGTTCGCGGTGGTCGCCCACGGCGATGCGGCGGGGCCGGAAAATCTGCGGCGCATGCTGGCCGACTGGCTGACCGACATCGGCATGATCCAGGCCGGGCCGAGCGCGGCGCTCGACACCTGGATCGGCTGGTATCAGCCGTATGCGACCAGCCACGACGATCTCGACAAGGATCCGGAACTGTTCACCGAAATCAATAACGCCGCGCTGAGCCTCGCCCGCATGGTGGCGCAGATCCGAAGCGGCAAATATCAGGCGCCCGACGACGGCCTGCGCGATCCGCGCGAGAAATAAAAAAGAAACCGCAAAGGGCCATCATTGGAGGCGGCCATGGACAGCGAAAAATTTCCTGCGGTCGAGACCGGCGTCAATTCCGCCGGCGCGGTATATGGACGGCCGGCCGCGTTACCTGTCTCGTCTGACGATCCGGCGCAGCAGGAAATCATCGCCGGATTGAGTGCGCCGCAGGCGGCGGTTGCGCCGAAGTATTTCTACGATGCGCGCGGTTCGCGCCTGTTTGAGATGATCACCGCGCTGCCCGAGTACTATCCGACCCGCACCGAGCGGGAGATTTTCGCCGCGCACGCGGCCGACATCGCCGCCGTTGCCGGAACCGGCGCCACGCTGATCGATCTCGGCGCCGGCAATTGCGCAAAGGCCGCGAGTTTGTTTCCGACCTTGCAGCCGCTTCAATACGTCGCGGTGGACATTTCGACGGATTTTCTGCGCCGCGCGCTGGAGCGTCTGCGGCCGGCGTTTCCCGGCATCGAAATGCGGGCGGTCGGCGCCGACATTTATCCGGCGCCGCAGCTGCCGGACACGGTGCGGCGGTCGCGGCGGCTGTTCTTTTATCCGGGATCTTCGATCGGCAACTTCACGCCCGACGAGGCGCTGCGGTTTCTGACCAACCTCCGCGTGCAGTGCGATGAGACGAGCGGTCTGCTGATCGGCGTCGATCTGATCAAACCGGAGGCCGTTCTCAAACCCGCTTATGACGATGCTTTCGGCGTGACCGCCGCGTTCAATCTGAACCTGCTGCGCAACCTGAACCGCATCATCGGCAGCGATTTCGCCGCGCACGACTGGCGGCACCGGGCGTTCTTCAACGCGCGCCAATCGCGCGTCGAGATGCATCTGGAGGCCCGCCATGCGTTGCGCGTGGTGTGGCCGGGCGGCAGCCGGCGCTTCGCCCGCGGCGAAACCATCCACACCGAAAACAGCTACAAGTACCGGCTCGATGCCTTCACCGCGTTGCTGCGGCAGGCGGGATTCAGCCGCGCGCGCGTCTGGGCCGATGCGCAGCAATGGTTCGCGGTGTGCCATGCCGCGGCATGACGGATCGCGGAGCGATGCATGAGTAATCCGGAGCCGCTGTTTTCCGCGCGCGCGCAGCAGGAGGAGATCGGCGCGCGCTACCTGCGGACGCGGGCGCGCAGCGCGCAGCTTGCCGCGCCGCTGTCGGAGGAGGACTGTGGCGCACAGTCGATGCCGGACGCCAGCCCGGTCAAATGGCATCTCGCGCACACCACCTGGTTTTTCGAGACTTTCCTGCTCAAACGCTACGAGCCGGACTTCCGGCCGTTTCACGCTGCGTTCGAGGCGCTGTTCAATTCCTACTACAACAGCATCGGCGAACAGTTTCCGCGTCCGCGGCGCGGCCTGCTGACGCGGCCCGGTCTCGCCGAAATCCACGCCTACCGCCGCGACGCGGACCAGCGCATGCAGCGGCTGCTGGAACGGCGCGGCGAGGATGCGGAGTTGCGGGCGCTGGCGATGCTCGGCATCCATCACGAGCAGCAGCATCAGGAATTGATCCTGACCGACGTCAAGCACCTGCTGTCGATGAATCCGCTGCAACCGGCGTACGGCGCGCCGCCGGCCGCGTTTTCGTCAGCGGCGGACCCGCTCCGGTGGCTGGACTGCGCCGGCGGCGTGGTCGAAATCGGCCACGGCGGCAGCGCGTTCTGCTTCGACAACGAGTTGCCCAGGCACAAGCATTATCTGCAGCCGTACCGGCTGGCGTCACGACTGACGACCAACGGCGAATACCTCGAATTCATCGCGGCCGGCGGCTACCGCGATCCGGCGCACTGGCTGTCCGAGGGGTGGGATTGGGTGCGGGCGCAGCAGATTTCAGCGCCGCTTTACTGGCGCGACGGCGGTGACGGCTGGCATGAATTCACGCTGGGCGGCCTCGCGCCGCTGGATCCGCGGCGCCCGGTTGTTCATCTGTCGTATTTCGAGGCCGATGCCTACGCGCACTGGCGTCAGGCGCGTCTGCCGACCGAGGCGGAGTGGGAGCGCGCCGCCGTTACCTGCCGGCTCGACGGCAATTTCGCTGACGACAACCTGTTCCATCCGCTGCCGGCACGCGGCAGGGGGCTGGCGCAGATGTTCGGCGACGTTTGGGAGTGGACGCAATCAAGCTACGCGCCTTATCCGGGCTTCCGCCCGGCGACGGGTGCGCTCGGCGAATACAACGGCAAATTCATGGTCAACCAGTACGTGCTGCGCGGCGGATCATGCGCGACGCCGCGCGACCATATCCGGGCGACCTACCGCAATTTCTTTCCGGCGTCCGCACGCTGGCAGTTTTCCGGGATACGCCTGGCACGCGATGCCGCTTGATTGCCGCGCGCATGCATTCCTGCACGGGTGCATGCGTTCCGGTCCCGGCTTCCACCCATGGCAGGCGGCGGGAAAAACCCCTTAACTTTGATTTTTCTCAATATCAATGCGACCGGTTTTTCCGAATATAGGCACAGGATAAACGCGCAGTAAAAAAATCGATGTTTTTTCCCGCAGAGCAAGAGCGGGTATTTTCGGAAAGGGAGAATCTGCATGACGCCTCACATCACCAGCCTTCCCCCGGCGCGCACCGACGGCGGCCAACCGCTGATGCAGGCATTGAAGAATCGCCGCTCGTCCCGTGAGTTCAGCAGCCGGCCGCTCCCGCTGCAGTTGATGTCCGATCTGTTATGGGCGGCGTTCGGCATCAACCGGCCTGAAACCGGCGGCCGTACCGCGCCCTCGGCACGCCACTGGGAAGACATCGATATCTACGTCGCGGGCGCACAGGGGGTTGACGTGTACGACGCACATCATCATGTTCTTCGTCGGGTAGTGGTGCGGGACGTGCGCGCCTGTACCGGAATGCAGCCGTTCGTCACCGAGGCTCCGCTCGATCTTGTATATGTTTCCGATCATTCGCGAATGGCCGGGGCGACTCCCGACGAGCAGGCGCAGTACTCATATTTCGACGCCGGTTTCATCGCGCAGAATGTCTATCTGTTCTGCGCTTCGTGCGGGCTCGCCACCGTGGTGCGCGCGATGATCGACCGGCCGGCGCTCGCGTCGGTCATGAATTTGACCAACCCGCAGCATATACTACTCGCCCAGACAGTGGGTTTCCCGCGGGAAACGTAACCGGAAGACGGAAAGCGAACGATGAGAACTGCCAATAAGTACGGCTTCAGGCTGAGTTTGATCGTCGGCATCATCAGCGCGGTCTTCAGCACCTACTTTTTCATCTATGGATCGTACGAAGACGTCGTGCTGGCGCTGCTGTTATTCGGCGTAGCGGTCGCGTTCGAAACCATCGGCGCAGTGGTGAGCCGCGAGCGCGCCGACCTGAAAGACGGCGAGGCTTCCCCTCCACCTGTTTCCGAGGGCAGCCATGGCCGCCGTTCCGAAGACGGATGACGGAGATGGCGGGCACCGTGGCCCGAGAACGACGACGCGAGAGCGAGGAGCGTCTGTAACATTTCGCGCCGGGGTCACGCAGAGACGCGCGGCGCATAAAAGGAGGGCCGATGAATGCCTCGAACCTGATGATGTTCAGTCCCGGCCGGATCGGCAAGCTGGCGCCGAAAAACCGGCTGGTGATGCCGCCGATGGTGCACAACTATGCGGATGAAGACGGCCGTGCGACGCCGCGCTATATCGCGCATATCGACCGCGTCGCGCGCGGCGGCGTCGGCACCATCATCATCGAAGCCACTTTCGTGCGGCGTGACGGCCGGGGGTTCGTCCGCGAGCTCGGGCTGCACGACGACGCGGTGATCCCCGGCCTGCGCGCGCTGGTCGACGCCGGGCACCGGCACGGCGCGCTGATGGGCATCCAGCTTTTCCACGGCGGCCGCCAGGCTTCGTCGTTGACCGCCGGCGGCCAGCCGGTCGCGCCTTCTGCGATTCCGGATCCGCTGATCAACGAACTGCCGCACGAGTTGACGCTCGCCGAGATCGGCGAGCTCGTCGCCGCGTTCGGCGCGGCGGCGGCGCGCGCCAAGGCGGCGGGCTTCGATTTCGTCGAAATCCACGGCGCGCACGGCTATCTGGTCGCGCAGTTCCTGTCGCCGTTCAGCAACAAACGCAACGACGTTTACGGTGGCACGCCGGAAAAACGCCGCCGTTTTCTGGAGGAAGTGTACGGCGCCGTTCGCGCCGCGACCGGCAGGGATTTTCCGGTTACCGTGCGTCTTTCCGGCGAGGAACCGCTGCCGGGCGGCCTGCCGCTCGAGGAGACCGTCGCGACGGCACAGCGGCTCGAGCAGCTCGGCGCCGCGGCACTGCATATTTCCTGCGGCAACTACGCGACCTATGCGCAGGGCGTGATGATTCCGCCGATGGCGGTTCACGACGGCGTGCTGGTGCGGCTGGCGCAGCGCGTCAAGACCGCGGTCGCGATCCCGGTGATCGCGGTCGGTAAACTGCGCACACCGGAGATGGTCGAGGCGGTGCTGCAGAACGGCCAGGCCGACTTCGTCGCTCTCGGCCGCAGCCTGCTGGCCGATCCCGACTGGCCGGCCAAAGTGGCGGCGGGCAGCAGCGACCAGGTGCGCCATTGCGTGACCTGCAACCAGGGCTGCATCAGCCGGTTGTTCGAGCAGGCGCCGATCTGGTGCGCGATCAACCCCGAGGCCGGCCGCGAGCAGGCGTTCGCGAATTTGGGCGGCGGCGCCGGCCGCACGCTGCTGGTGGTCGGCGGCGGGCCGGCGGGAATGACGGCCGCATATTGGGCGGCGGTGGCGGGGTTCAAGGTGTCGCTGTACGAAGCGGGGCCGCGTCTGGGCGGGCAGCTGTGGGCCGCCGCCGCCGCACCGCACCGCGAAGACTGGAACCTGCTGCGCGAGCATCTGACGCGCGAAATCGCGCACCACGGCGTCGAGCTGCATTTGAATTCGAAGCTGACGCCGGCGGACATCGAACGGATCAGGCCGTGGGCGGTGATCGTCGCGACCGGTTCCGAAGTGGTCCGTCCGCGCATCGCCGGCGCCGAAAATCTTGCCGTCGTCACCGGTCGCGACGTGCTCGAAAAATCCGCGCGCGAAGACGGCGCCATCGTCGTTGCCGGCGGCGGCTGCGCTGGCGCGCAGACCGCCGAATACCTGGCCAGCCGCGGACATCCGGTGACGCTGATCGAAGCGATGGGCGACATCGCGACCGATGTGCCGATGGATGAACGCAATCTGCTGCTGCAGAGGCTGCATGGTTACGCCGTCAACATCCTGCCGAACACGCGGCTCCTCAGCATGGAGGCAGGTGGTGTCGTCGTGCATGCCCCACACGAAACTCGTAAATTGCCGGCGGATACCGTGGTGCTGTGCCTGGGATCGAGGCCGGTCAATGACCTCGCCGCGGTACTGAAGGAGCGCGGGATACGCGGTTACATCGTCGGCGACGCGATGCGGCCGCGCCGCATCACGGACGCAGTCGCCGAGGGCGCGCTCGCCGTGCTCGACCTGCTGGAAGTGAAGCTCGACCCGGCAATCCGGCAGGAGTTGCAGCCGGCGGCGTGAAAAACGGCGCGGCGCCATGGGATAGCGGATGCATTATCTTGAACGGCTGTTCGCACCGCGCAGCGTGGCGGTGGTGGGCGCCAGCCAGCGCAGCGGATCACTCGGCAACATCGTCCTCGAAAATCTGCGCGGCGGCGGTTTCGCCGGCGAGATCATTGCGGTCAATCCCAAATACAGCCAGGTCGCCGGCGTGCGCTGTTATCCGTCGCTCGAGGCGATCGGGCATCCGGTCGATCTCGCGGTGGTCGCCACGCCCGGCGCAGCCGTGCCGTCGATCGTGCGCGATGCCGGCACGGCCGGCGTGCGACATATGGTGGTGCTGTCGGCGGGATTCGGCGAAACCGGACCGGCGGGCCGCGAACTCGAAGCACAGGTTGCGGCGGCCGTACGCGAGCACGGCGTCCGGCTGATCGGCCCCAACTGCCTCGGCATCATGCGCCCGTCGATCGGGCTCAACGCGACTTTCGCGCGCGGCGCCGCGCGCGCCGGTGCGGTGGCGCTGGTTTCGCAGTCGGGGGCGCTGATCACCGCGCTGGTCGATGCCGCGACCGGGCTCGGCATCGGCTTTTCGAGCGTGATTTCGACCGGCGCCGGCAGCGACCTCGATTTCGGTGAAATCCTCGATTTCCTGACTTGGGATTCCGCGACCCGCACCATCCTGCTTTACATCGAAGGCGTGCACGATGCGCGCCGCTTCGTTTCCGGCCTGCGCGCCGCCGCCCGCATCAAGCCGATCGTCGTCATCAAAGCGGGGCGCCATCTGTCCGGTTCAAAGGCGGCGATGAGCCACACCGGCGCGCTTGCCGGCAACGATGCGGTATTCGATGCGGCGCTGCGTCGCTGCGGCGTAGTCAGAGTACGCACTTACGACGGCATGCTCACTGCCGCCGGCCTGCTCGGCGCTGCGCGGCTGCCGCAGGGCGGCCGCCTGGCGATACTGACCAACGGCGGCGGTCCCGGCGTGCTGGCCGCCGATTACGCCGCCGACGCTGGCGTCGAACTCGCCGGACTGGCGCCCGCCACGCTCGAAGCGCTGAACGCCCGGTTGCCGCCGCAGTGGTCGCACGGCAACCCGGTCGATATCCTGGGCGATGCCGACGCGGCGCGGCTGCAGGCGGCGCTGGCGTCCTTGCTCGCGGACGACGGCAGCGACGCAGTGCTCGCGCTGTTCTATCCGCAGCTGTTGCTGCCGGCACGGATTGCCGCTCAAGTCATCGCCGATACCGCGCGCGCCTCGGCCAGGCCGGTGCTGACCGCGTGGCTGGGTGGCGCCGAGATGCAGGCCGGATCCGCGGTGGTCGAAGCGGCCGGGCTGCCGGCATTCCGCTCGCCCGAAAGCGCGGTCGCCGCGTTCGGCATGCTGGCGGAATACCGGCGCGTGCAGAGGCTGCTGCACGAAGTGCCGCCGCCGCGCACGCGGGACAGCGCGCACGATGTCGACGCGGCGCAGCGGCTCGCCGCGGCCGCCGCCGCCGCCGGCCGCACGGTGCTGACCGAACCGGAATCCAAGCAGTTGCTGGCGTGTTTCGGTGTCGCCGCACCACCCGTTTTGATCGCGAAGACCATGGAAGACGCGCACACCGCGGCGCAGCGGCTCGGTTATCCGCTGGCGCTCAAAATCCTGTCGCCCGACATCAGTCATAAATCCGACGTCAAGGGCGTGCGGCTCGGCATTCGCGATGAGGCCGGGCTGGCGCGCGAGTACGAGCGCTTGCTGGCAGAGGTGCGCGCGGCGCGGCCGGACGCGCGGATTGAGGGCGTCGTCGTCCAGCCGCTGATCGAAAAACGTTTCGGGCGCGAGTTGATGATCGGCGTTGCGACCGATCCGGTGTTCGGCCGCGTGCTCAGCTTCGGCGCCGGCGGCGTCGCGGTCGAACTGCTGCGCGACAACGTGATCGGCCTGCCGCCGCTGAATCGCCTGCTGGCGCAGGAGATGATCGCCCGCACCCGGATTTCCCGCGTCCTCGGCGCCTACCGCCAGGTGCCCGCCGCCGACGCGGCGGCGATCGTCGATGCGCTGACGCGCGTCTCGGACATGGTGTGCGCGCTGCCGTGGCTGGTGGAAATGGACATCAACCCGCTGTTGGTCGACGACGCCGACTGCGTCGCGCTCGACGCGCGGGTGGTGATCGATCCGGCGCGCCTGCAGCCCGACCGCCATTATCGCCATCTCGCTATCCATCCGTATCCGGCGCACCTGGAAACGCGGGCGGCACTGGCCGACGGCACCGCGCTGCGCGTGCGGCCGATACGGCCGGAGGATGCGGCATTGGAACGGGATTTCGTCGAGCATCAGATTTCGGAACAGTCGCGCCGCACGCGTTTTCTCGGCGCGGTGCGCACACTGACGCCGGAAATGCTGGCGCGCCTGACGCAGCTCGATTACGAACGCGAATTGGCGCTGATCGCGCTATCAGAGGATACCGATCAAATGATCGGCGTTGCGCGCTACAACCCGAATCCCGACGGCGAGTCGTGCGAGTTCGCGGTTACCGTCGCCGACGCCTGGCAACGCCGCGGCGCGGGCACGCTGCTGATGGAACGGTTGATGGACGCGGCGCGCGACGCCGGTTACCGGCGCATGACCGGCAATGTGCTGCCGGACAACGATGCGATGCTGCATCTTGCGCGTAGTCTCGGTTTTGAGGTGCCCGCTACTGCGATGGCTTCCACTGTCATCGAAATCACGCGGGTGTTGGGCTGAGTTCCGCGCCTTGTCCACCGGCCGGCAGTTTTCATGATGGTAATCGGAACGATAGCCGCGGACGGTTGTCATCTGGTTGAAATGATCTGCAGGCATGGTAATCGGTGGCTGCAGCCGGTATGTGAATGAAAGCTGATATAAATCAAACTAGGGTTTCTGGGATTGTGGGATTTTCACGGGAAACAAGAAATCGATGGCATGAAATAAGATATTTGAAAGGAGATTACGATGAGTGCGCAAATCAGCGATAGCAGCAAACGCCGCCAGAAAACCGACGAAAAACTCGAGCTGCAGGCGAAAAACAATTTGGTAGCAGACCGCGACAGGCAGATTGCGGAGGCTGCGTATTTCATTGCCGAACGACGGGGTTTCGAGCAGGGGCATGAACTCGAAGATTGGCTGCGTGCGGAAGCGGAAGTGAACGGCCGCCAGCAGACCACCTTCCAGTAAGCAGCGTCCGCCTCGCCGCAAGGCGGGGGGGGCAGCGTATGGCGCGGCAACGGACACGCCTTGCGTTGGAGGCGTGCGCGGTTACAATTGAAATACTGAACTCCGCTTCTCGCCATGCGTTCGCCGCATATCCGGGTTGTTTTTTTACTGCTGATGCTTGGCGGCTGCACGACGCTGCCCACCGCGCCGCCGCCGCAGATCGTACAGGTGCCGCCGAAGATCGCACTGGTGCTGGGCGGCGGCGGCACGCGCGGTTTCGCGCACATCGGCGTGATCAAGGCGCTCGAGGCCAGCGGCATCGCGCCCGATATTATCGTCGGCACCAGCGCCGGCAGCGTGGTCGGCGCGCTGTATGCGGCGGGCTACGGCGCCGCCGACCTCGAGCGTGTCGCGCTGCGGATGGACAGCGCGATGGTCGCCGACTGGTCGTTGCCCGATCGCGGTTTCATCAAGGGCCAGGCGCTGCAGGATTTCGTCGATCGCATGGCGCAGAACCGGCCGCTGGAAAAACTCAACAAGCCGTTCGCCGTCGTCGTCACCGATCTGAAGACCGGCGAGCGCCGCGTGCTCCAGAGCGGCGACACCGGCGTCGCGGTGCGCGCGTCGAGCAGCGTGCCCGGCGTGTTCCAGCCGGTCATGATCGACGGCCGCGAATACGTGGACGGCGGGTTGACCAGTCCGGTGCCGGTCGGCGTGGCGCGTGCGCTGGGCGCCGGTATCGTGATCGCGGTCGATATTTCCGGCAAGCCGCAATTCAGGAAAACCGGCGACAGCATAGACATCCTGTTGCAGACGTTCTCCATCATGGAGCAGTCGATCGCCGGCCACGAACTGGCCGACGCCGACGTCGTGATCCGGCCCGAAGTCGGCGCGCTGGGCAGCGCCGATTTCGACGACCGCGAGCTTGCGATCGGGGTGGGTGAAAGGGCGGCGCTCGCCGTGATTCCGCTGATCCGCCAGAAAATCGCCGACAAGACGATCACCACTACGGCCGCGACAGCGGCGGCTGCCCCGCGCTGAGGGTTATTTCATTTTCGACGGCAGCTTGATCGTCCTGCCGGCGATCATGAAACGGCCATTGCCGAGATGGTGGATCGTCTTCGGATGCCTGATCGAGGGATCGATCCAGGCCTTGACCACTTCGAGGATGAACAGGCCGTACTTGTTCACCAGGCGGGTGTCGGCCACGCGGCATTCGAGGCTGGCGTAGCATTCGGCGATCAGCGGCGCGGCGACGCGCGATGCAGGCAGCGGGGTCAGGCGGAAGGTTCTGAACTTGTCCACCGTCCGTCCCGAAGTATTGCCGCAGCCGACTGCCTGCTTTGCCAGGTTCACGGTCGGGATGTTGATCACGCATTCCCTGGTGACTCGCAGCGTATCGAAGCTGAAATCGCGGTCGCTGAGCACGCAGCCGACGAGCGGCGGCTCGAAGTCGATCATCATGTGCCACGACATCGTCATCACGTTCGGCCGGCCTTTGCGGGAAGTGGTCAGCATCACCACCGGCCCCGGCTCGAGCAGGCGATAGACCCCGGACAACGGCAGGCTTCTTTTCACGTCATCCCCCTGAATCAGCATTGAAGATGATTCGCCGTGGCGTCACTGGCGGCGCGCTTCCGACCCATGGTTTTCATTTCTGCTCCGCATCCATACAGCGGTGCCGGCGACCCCGATCAACAGCCTCGACAGCAACTCCATGTCCGGCGGCATGCCACGGCGGCGTATATCGAGCAGCAGCGCGATGCGCGGAGCTTCGCTATCGTTGCGAACCTCATGCGGGAAAGTGTCGTCCCAGAGCAGAGCCTCTCCGCTGGCGATATGGTATTCAATGCCGTCGATTGTCAGCACGGTGGCGGGACGGCCGTCGGGCGCGATCGGTACCGCCAGGCCGAGGTAGAATCTCAGTACTCCGCGGAAAGGACCGCGGTGGGACGGAATGTGTTTGTGCGGAGCCAGGAAAGACAGCGCGGCGGACAATACATCGGGCGTCTCTTCCACCAGTGCGGCCAGTCGCGGACACCGGGACATGTTCCTGGAAACCGGGACACCATAAGCTTTCAGAACGAACATCCGCCAGTCGCGGCCGTCGTTCGCTGAAATGCTTGCCTGTTCCATCATCAGTTCGTGAAAACGCGGCACCTGCCCGAGGTTTTCCGCGAGCATCAAAGCCTCGTCGCGCAGCGCGCGCCAGTCCGCGACGAAGCGCCGGGCTTCCGGAAACCGCGCTGCCATATCCAGTACCGGAGAATCGGAAAGGCGCTTGTCGTAGAGCCGGCGGATCAATCCGGTGGACAGATCATAAAGATTATTCACGGTATCCTCTTTTTCTGAATTCCTCAGAAAAAATCCCGCGGACTTTCGTTACCAACGCGGAATAAGACTAAAAGCGGGCGCTGGAGTCGCAACAAACACGAGGGTACAACTATTCGCGACTAAAGTGCCAGTCAGAATCACTCAGTGAGGCTGGGCGGGGATGGGCGCGGGGGGCACCGGGAAGGCGGGCGAAAATTCCATGCCTTCACGGACGGCTTCACGCAACCGCTCCTTTTGATCGGCGTCCAGCGAATCGTAGGCGGTGAACCAGGCATCCCTTGCCGGTTTGAACGCGGCTTCGATTTGCGGCCTGATTTCCTCTTCGCGCAGGATGATCTGCTTCAGATCGGTACCGGGTTTGTCGAGGTCAACCCGCAATTGGTCGCGCATGTTGCGGCCGATGACCCGCGCCTGATCGAACGCCTCGCTCGTCCGTTGCTGCGCTTTTTCCCACAGTTGCTGCTGAGCGGGGGAAAGCTTCAACTCGTCGATTTCCACGTAGGAAAGATTGATGGGACCGCGCCAGACATGGAGCGGCTTGCGATCCGCCTGATAGCCACTCTGAGGCGCGATGGCGTGAGCGTCGCCTGATGGTTCATCGGCCGTCCACCCGATTGTATTCCATCCCAGAACGCCCAATGCAATCAGCATCGCCCAGCACATTTTCCGGTAATTGATCATGTCTATTGTCCTAATCATATGAACAGACGCGAAGAGAGCGAAAATTATTGCGCAGGCGGCAGCGATGGCACGACGCGCTGCCAGCCACCGGGGCAGTCCTTGACGTAAGGATAGTAGGCTTTCGCCTCGACGCAATAATACCAATATGCCTGTTCTGCTTGCGCCGGCTCATGCGCCGTGCCGCTGTCGTCTTGCTCGATGTAGGCCGGCGGTACTGCAGGGAGCGTTACTACCGGCGGGTAATAGTAGTAAGGAGCATAGTAAAAATCGGGAACGAATAGCGGAACGCCGATATAAACGCCGACACCTGCATGTCCACCACCTCTGTATGGGGCGTGTCCACCGGCTGGGAAATGTCCGCCTGCCGGCGAATGCCCACCGGCATGTCCTGCCACCATGGCAGAGGACACGGCCAAGGACGACCTGCTCGCTACGATGGCGACTGCCCCCGCCATCAGAAAAATGATGATTTTCATCGGCCTCATATTAGCCATCGTCACGGAAGCATGTTTATACGCCCGGAATGGATGATCAATAAATTTAAGAATAGGGTATGGAATCACGGCCGATTTGACATTTATCAATAAATGCCCGGGAAGTCTTTATGACCCGCGATCCGTCAAAAAAATTCCCAATCGCAAAATGTAAAAAATATTTCAGCCAGTCAACTGCTGACTAGAGTGACACCGACGGCCACCAGCACGGCCGACAGCCCTTTCTGCAGAAGATTGCGAAAGGACAGATCCTCATGTCCCAGGCGGGGCATGAAAATCGTCGACCCACCGAACCGGGATTGACCCGCCTGCCGCCTGTACGCACGCATTGGTGACGCAGAGTGGCGCAGTGCGCCTCTTGCTGCGGAGACCGCGCGGTGATCGCTATTGTGGTGCGGTCTCAGCGGCATCCACGCAGCGCCAACAGCTTTCCGGTAACGCTTGTTATCCCGATCGGCAATCAGCGACAGGCGACGGTTTTTTCGGGATAATTCCGCGCTTTGCCCTTGACGCGGCCGGAATCGTTCCGGCCGGAATACCGTTGATCGATCTCGAAGCGATATTTTCTGCGAGTGGCGCGCTGTCCCGCGCGGTCGGGGATTTCCGCGTGCGCGAGAGTCAGCTCGAAATGGCGCGCGCGGTGGCCGACGCGATCGAACACAACTCGGTGCTGATTGCGGAGGCCGGCACCGGCACCGGCAAGACCTTCGCCTATCTGGTACCTGCGCTGCTGTCGGGCGGAAAGGTCATCATTTCGACCGGCACCAAGACGCTGCAGGACCAGTTGTTCGACCGCGACATCCAGACCGTGCGCGCGGCGCTGAAGGCGCCGGTCACCGTCGCGCTGCTGAAGGGACGCGCCAATTACGTCTGCCATTACCATCTCGAACGCGCGCAGAGCGAAGGCCGCTTTCCCAGCCGCGACGACGCGCGTTATCTGCCGAAGATCGTCAATTTCGCCAGGCACAGCACGAGCGGCGACAAGAGTGACCTGCCCGACGTGCCGGAGAGCGCCGGTATCTGGTCGTACGTGACCTCGACGCGCGACAACTGTCTCGGCGCGGAGTGCAAGCACCATTCGAAATGCTTCGTGATGGAGGCGCGCAAGCAGGCGCTGACGGCCGACGTCGTGGTCGTCAATCACCACCTGTTTTTCGCCGACGTCGTGCTGCGCGATGAAGGCGTATCGGAGCTGCTGCCGGCGTCGAACACCATCATTCTCGACGAAGCGCATCAGTTGCCGGAAACCGCCAGCCTGTTCTTCGGGCAGACCGTTTCGACTTCGCAGTTGCTCGAACTGGCGCGCGACGCACGGATGGAAGGACTCGCCGCGGCGAAGGACTATAAGTCGTTGCCGGACGCGGCGCAGGCGCTGGACAAGGCGGCGCGCGACCTGCGGCTGGCCTTCAGCGGGGACGGCGGACGCATTCCTTATCACGAGCTTGAGAGAAATCGGGGGTTTGAGCCCGCGCTGGCCGCGGTCATCGAAAAACTCGAAGCTTTGGCGGGAGTGCTTGAATCTCAGGCGCAGCGCAGCGAGGGTCTTGAAAAATGCTGGCAACGCGCGCTGGCGCTGACGGAAGCCGTCAAGCACTGGCGCGATCACGATGATCCCGACAACGTACGCTGGATCGAATTGTTCGGCCACGCGCTGCAACTGAACGCGACGCCGCTGTCGGTGGCCGGGATATTCCAGCAGCAGATCGCCGGCCATGCGCGAGCGTGGATTCTCACTTCGGCGACGCTGTCGGTCGGTGGCGACTTCGCGCATTACCGGAGCCAACTGGGGCTCGACGACGTGCACGCGCAGTCATGGCCAAGCCCGTTCGATTACGCCGCACACGCACTGTTCTATGTGCCGAAGGACATGCCGGAGCCGAATACGCCCGATTACACGCGCGCGGTGATCGAGGCCGCACTGCCGGTAATCGAGGCGAGCGGCGGCCGCGCGTTTGTGCTGTTTACCAGCCTGCGCGCGATGCGCGAAGGCCGCGAACTGCTGGCCGAGGCGTTCAAGCGGCACAAGCTCGATTTTCCGTTGCTGGCGCAGGGCGAGGGTTCGCGCACCGAACTGCTCGAACGTTTCCGCCGGCTCGGCAATGCGGTGCTGGTCGGCAGCCAGTCGTTCTGGGAGGGCGTGGATGTGCGCGGCGAGGCGCTGTCGCTGGTCGTGATCGACAAGCTGCCGTTTGCGCCGCCCGACGATCCGCTGCTGGCGGCGCGCATCGAACGGATGAAGCGCGACGGACGCGATGCCTTCATGGAATTTCAATTGCCGGAAGCGACGCTCGCGCTGAAGCAGGGCGCGGGGCGTCTGATCCGCGACGAGCACGACCGCGGCGTGCTGATGATCTGCGATCCGCGCCTCGTCAGCCGCGGCTACGGCAGAAAGATTGTCGCCAGCCTGCCGCCGATGCGGCGCACGCGCGAACTGGCGGACGTGCTCGCGTTCTTCAAGTGTTGACGTGCCGCTAGCGCCGCTTCAGGCGCCAGAGGGAAAGCGCCGTCAAGCCTGCGAGCAGCAGGCCGCCGAACGCCGCTACCGATGTTATGGCGGTCATCAGTGATGCCTGCATGCCGGCGTAGAGACCGACGAACAGCAGCATGCTCAGATTTTCGAACAGGTTCTGCGCCGCAACGGCATGACCGGCACCGGTGCTTTGGTGGCCGCGTTCCTGCAGCAGCGCGTTGAGCGGCACTGCAAAAATCCCGCCGCAGATCCCGATCGATATCAGCAAAACGGCGGCCGGCGCGATTCCCGAGGAGTAAGCGAAAGCAAGGATCAGCGGGCCGAGCAGCAGTCCGCCGAACAGTGCGCGATTGACGCGGACGAGCGTAACGAAGCCGCCCGCCGCCAGCGCGCCGAACACGATGCCGATCGACAGCGCGGCCATCAGATACGACGGCGTTTTATTGTCCGCGATGCCGAGCGCGACCGGCACCCAGGCGAACAGCAGCAGCCGCAGTGCGGCGCCGGCGCCCCAGAACACACTGGTGCCGATCAGGCTGAAGCGCGCGTCGCGGTCCGCGGTCAGCGCTGCGAGCGCGCTGAAAAAATCCCTGACCAGCAGCGATGGCCTGAACTGCGACAGCGGATGTTCGGGCGGCAGGCGCGGGATCAGCAGGTTGACCGCCGCTGCCGACACGTAGAGGATGACTACTGCAAGCAGCGCCAGGGTTACCGAATGGTCGGCGAGTTCGCCGCCGCTGACGGTGCCGAGCAGGATCGCGGCGATCGTCGAACCTTCGAGCAGGCCGTTGGCGCGCACCAGTTTCGTGGTATCGAACAGTTGCGTCAGTATTCCGTATTTGGCCGGAGAATAGATCGCGGCACCGACGCCGACCAGCGCATAGCCTGACAGGGGATGGATTCCGGCGACGATCAGCGCGGTGCCGGCGAGTTTGAGCGCGTTGCTGCCGAACATCACGCGCCCTTTCGGAAACGAATCCGCGATCGGCCCGGCAAACGGCGCGAGCAGGATGTAGGGAACGATGAACGATTCCTGCAGCCAGGGCACCAGATTCGCATCGTTCTGGCTCTTGAGCAGCGCTATCGCGGCGATCAGCAGCGCGTTGTCGCCGAACGCGGAGAGAAACTGTGCCGTCATCACTGCCATCATCGGCAGCGACAGCAGCGACGACTCCGCCGGGGCATTGCCGTTCTTCATTTCGTTTCGCCTCCGGGCGGAAGCGGGAGTCACGAAATCCCGGCCCACAGATCGTGAGCGTCGGAGCGTGTGACGCGCACCGTCGCGAATTCACCGGCTTTCAGCGCGGGCGAAGGGGCGACGCGCACAATGCCGTCGATCTCCGGCGCATCGGCGGCGCTGCGGGCGATTGCGCCATGCGGCGTGATCTCGTCGACCAGCACGCACAGCGTGGCGCCGACCTTGCGCTTCAATTTGGCGGCGCTGATTCTTTCCTGGAACGTCATGAAGTGCGCCAGGCGTTCCTGTTTGATCTCTTCCGGCACATGATCGGGCAACGTGTTGGCGCGCGCGCCGTCGACCGGCGAATAGGCGAAGCAGCCGACGCGGTCGAGCTGCGCCGCTTCGAGAAATTCAAGCAGCTGCTCGAAATCCCGTTCGGACTCGCCGGGAAAACCGACGATGAAGGTGCTGCGGATCGTCAGCTCGGGACAGGTATCGCGCCAGCGCCGGATGCGCGTCAGGTTGTCCTCTGAACTCGCGGGGCGCTTCATCGCCTTCAGTATGCGCGGGCTCGCGTGCTGGAACGGCACATCGAGATAGGGCAACAGCTTGCCTTCGGTCATCAATGGAATTACTTCGTCCACATGCGGGTAGGGATAGACGTAATGCAGCCGCACCCAGACGCCCAGAGTTGCCAGCGCGGCGGCGAGTTCGGTGATCCGCGTTTTCAGCGGCCGGCCGTTCCAGAAACCGGTGCGGTATTTGATGTCCACACCGTAGGCGCTGGTGTCCTGCGAGATCACCAGCAGTTCCCTGACGCCGGCCCTGACCAGATTTTCGGCCTCCTGCATCACGTCGCCGACCGGCCGGCTGACCAGATCACCGCGCATCGAGGGAATGATGCAGAACGTGCAACGATGGTTGCAGCCTTCGGCGATTTTCAGGTACGCGTAATGTCCGGGCGTCAGTTTGATGCCTTGCGCAGGGACGAGGTCGCTATACGGATCATGCGGTCTGGGCAGCTGCGCATGCACCGCCGCCATCACCTCATCGGTCGCATGCGGGCCGGTCACTGCCAGCACGCGCGGATGATTGCGCTTGACGATGTCGCCCTTGGCGCCGAGGCAACCGGTGACGATTACTTTGCCGTTTTCGGCGAGCGCCTCGCCGATCGCAGCCAGTGATTCCTCGACCGCACTGTCGATGAAACCGCAGGTGTTGACGACGACGAGATCGGCGTCATCGTAACTCGGCGCGATCAGGTAGCCTTCGGCGCGCAGCTGCGTCAGCACGCGCTCGGAATCGACCAGCGCTTTCGGACAGCCGAGCGAGACGAAGCCGATTCTGGGCGCAGGCCGCGCCCGCGCGTGCTCAGGTACCGGTTTTTTCGCCGCCTTCGTCCTTGGACGGGGTGCTTTTGTTATCGGCGGCATGGTCGTTCTCGGGTTTCGAAGGCGCGACAGGGGGCGTGAAATTCGGAAACGGGAAATTGCCGAACAGGCTGCGGGTCTGCTTCTGCATCTGTTTCTGCATTTCGAGGAACGCGTTGGCGCTCTGCTCGAGGTAGCGCCCCATCAGCCCCTGGATCGCCGGCCCCTGCATCTTCAGGAATTCGCTCCATGCGTCGGCATTCGAAAGGGGCGCGGTGTCGCCGTACAACGAACGCGACTGTTCCTGCAGTTTCTTCTGGATGTCGATGAAGGTCTGGATGTTCTTTTCGAGGTAACTGCCCATCATGCCCTGCATCGTCTGGCCGTAGGTGCGGATGATCTGGGCCAGCACGCCGCTCGAAAACATCGGCGCGCCGTTGCCGCTTTCTTCTTCGAGAATGATCTGCAGCAGGATGCTGCGCGTCAGATCTTCGTGGGTCTTGGCGTCCTCGACCTTGAACTCGACCTGGTCGAGCACCAGCTTCTTGACGTCTTCGAGCGTGATATAGCTGCTGGTCGCCGTGTCGTAGAGGCGGCGGTTCGGGTATTTCTTGATGATCCGAACGTCATTGCTCATGTCAGGCCTTTGGTCAGAGTGGCGCTGATCGGTTGTCCGCCATATCCCGGCAGTCGGCCGTCAGCGCTCGCATGGATCGGTCGCCCGGCGGGCGCGCGAGGAAGTAATCTAGCACCGCTCGGACGGCGGTTCAAGCAAACCGCGGTCAATACATGTGCTGCCCGCCGTTGATCGCGATGTTGGCGCCGGTCACGAACGCCGCTTCGTCCGAACATAGATAGGCGACGAGGCCGGCGACTTCCTCCGGTTTGCCGAGGCGGCCGAGCGGAATCTGCGGGATGATCTTGGTATCGAGGATTTCCTGCGGGATCGCCAGCACCATCCTGGTCGCGATGTACCCCGGCGAGATGGTGTTGACGGTGACGCCTTTCTTCGCGACCTCGAGCGCGAGCGCCTTGGTGAAGCCGTGCATGCCGGCCTTGGCCGCCGCGTAGTTGGTCTGCCCGAACGCGCCTTTCTGGCCGTTGACCGATGAGATGTTGATGATGCGACCCCAGCCGCGCTCGACCATGCCGTCGCACACCGGCTTGGTCATGTTGAATACACTGTCGAGATCGGTGCGCAGCACGGCGTCCCAGTCCGGCCTGCCCATCTTTTTGAACGTCATGTCGCGCGTGATACCGGCATTGTTGACCATCACGTCGATCGGGCCGACCTCGGCTTCGACCCGCGCCACGGCCTGTGCGCACGAATCGAAATCGGCGACATCGACCTCGACGGTATGGAACGAACGGCCGCGTTTCTTCATTTCGGCCAGCCACGATGCGGACTTTGCGTTGCCCGGCGAATGAGTGGCGACAACCCGGTATCCCATGTCCGACAGCTTGGCGCAGATGGCCTCGCCGAGGCCGCCCATGCCGCCGGTCACGACAGCGATGCGTTGAGACATATAATAATCCTTACAAGTGAACCGCAGAGCCGCGGCATTACAGGATACAGGAGACCTCAGTCAGACTGAATCCCGAATCCTGTATCCTGAATCCTCTCTTTCACGTAGCGTCCGGGCGCGGGTTCGATGGCCGGATATTTCGCGCCGCCGGGCGGGCGCGCCGGCACTTGCATGCCGCCGAACGGCGCGAGCCATCCGCTCCAGTGCGACCACCAGCTGCCCGGCCGCTGCGCGGCGGCGGCGAACCACGCATCGGCGTCGGCCGGCAGATCCGTATTGAGCCAGTAGTGGCGCTTGTTCTTCGCTGCAGGATTGACGACGCCGGCGATGTGGCCGCTCGCGGTCAGCACGAACTCGCACTGCCCGCCGAGCAATTGGGTGCTTTGGTAGGCGGTCTTCCACGGCACGATGTGGTCCTCGCGCGCGGCGAGCACATAGGCCGGCGCGGCGACCGTGTCGAGGTCGATCGGTACGCCGCACATCGTCAGCCTGCCCGGCACGCGCAGGTTGTTCTCGAGATAGGTGTTACGCAGGTAATACACGTACATCGCGCCCGGCAGGTTGGTGCTGTCGCTGTTCCAGTAGAGCAGGTCGAATGGTTCCGGCTGTTGCCCCTTCAGGTAATTGTTGACGACGTAGTTCCAGATCAGCTCGTTGGCGCGCAGGCTCGAAAACGTCAGCCCCAGTTCGCGGCCGTTCAGCACGCCGCCCGCGGCAAAATCCTGCTCGCGTTTCGTAACGTAATTCTCATCGACGAACACCGCAAGATCACCGACGTCGCTGAAATCGAGCATCGCGGTCAGCAGCGTCAGGCTTGCCGCCGGCTCGCGTTCACGCGCGCGCAGCACCGCGAGCGCCGGCGCCAGCAGCGTGCCGCCGATGCAGAAACCAAGCGCGTTGAGCTGTCCACTGCCGCAGATTTCGAGCACGGCATCGATTGCCCGGATCACGCCGCGCTCGAGGTATTCGTCCCACGTCACGCGCCCCATTTCCTGCGGCACGTTGCGCCACGACACCATGAATACGGTATGGCCCTGCGCGACCGCGTAGCGCACGAATGAATTGTCGGGCTGCAGATCGAGGATATAGTACTTGTTGATGCACGGCGGCACGATCAGCAGCGGTTTTTCGTGCACGGTCTCGGTCAACGGCGCGTACTGGATCAGCTGCATCAGATCGTTTTCGAATACGACCGCGCCGGGAGTGACCGCGAGATTGCGGCCGACTTCGAACGCCGCCTCGTCGGTCATCGTAATGCGGCCCTTTTTCAGATCGGCATTCAGGTTTTCGATGCCGCGCAACAGGCTTTCGCCGCCGGTCTGCTGTGCCAGTTTCAGAACTTCCGGGTTGGTCGCCGGAAAATTGGCGGGGGCCACGGCATCGAGCCACTGGCGCGTGAAGAAGCGCAGCCGGTGCTTGGCCGGCGCGTCAAGCGCCGCCGCTTCAACCATTTCTCCGAGCCAGCGCGAGTTCAGCAAATAGGCCTGTTTCAGATAATCGAAGAACGGCAATTCATTCCATTCCGGCGACTGGAAGCGGCGGTCGGTTTTCTCCGGTGCGATCACCGGCGCGGCGGCCGCGCCCTGGTCGGCGCGCGCGATCACGCGTTTCCACAGTTCGAGATGCTGCCGGTAGTAGCGCTGCTGGATTTCGTTCAGCTGCTCGCTGTCCTGCGCGAGGGCGGCGGTCAGTGCGTCGAGCAGCGTGGTGTCCCGTATCCGCTGTTCAGTCGCCAGTGACTGAACGATGCTTTGCGCCTGTTCGGCGCTGGCGCGGCCGGCCTGGTCGAGCAGCGCCTGCATCAGGGTTTGCGGAGAGTTCATCGCGGCGCGGATCTCAGGACTCGCGTACCAGCGCGCCGACGCCCCACACCGTGAAAATGCCGGCGCAGATCAGAGTGACCTGCTGAAAAGTGGCGTGAAGTTCGGGGCGGCGGTGCAGGCCCGGAATCAGATCGGCGACCGCGACATAGATCATGCTGGCGGCGGCAAGCCCGAGCAGCGGCGGTATCCACTGCTGCATCGTCTTCAGCGCGAAATAGGCGAACACGCCGCCCGCCGTCATCGCCAGGCTCGACAGGATGTTGACCGCGAACGCGACGCGCCGCGGATAGCCGGAATGCAACAGCACCAGAAAGTCGCCGATTTCCTGCGGCACCTCGTGCGTGATGATCGCGATTGCGGTCACCACGCCGACCTGCAGGTCGGCGAGGAAGGCGGTCGCGATCAGGATGCCGTCGACGAAATTGTGGAAAGTGGTGCCGATCATGATCATCAGGCCGCTGCGGCCGTGATCGTGCGGCGCCGCGCGCAATTCATGCGCTTCGCACTGCTCCTCGTGGCAGTGACGCCACAGCACCAGCTTCTCGAGGACGAAGAACAGCAGGATGCCGGCCAGCACCATTGCGGTGATGCGCGTCGGGCTGGGCGAGGTTTCAAATGCATGCGGCAGGATTTCGAGGAACGCGGCGCCGAGCAGCGCGCCGATCGCGAAGCTGATCAGCGCTGGCACATGGACCGGGCGCGCGCTGAAGGCGAATGCCGCCGCGGCGGTCGCGCTCAGCGCGCCGCCGGCCACCGTCGCAACGAGAATTCCGGTCAGGGCGTTCAAGGTAGTGCAGTCATTATAGATGACGCGTCAACTTTTCCGCGCCGGGCGCGAGCCAGATCAGCGCCGCCATGCGGCCGGTGACGCGGTCGCGGCGATGCGAATAGAAGCGCGCCGGATCGCTCGCGGTGCACAGGCCGCCGCCATATATTGGTGCGACCCCGCAGCGCGCGAGACGCTGTCGCGCGAGCGCATAAAGGTCGGCGCGCCATTTGTCGGTCTGCCGCGACGGCACGAACGCTGCGGCGGCCGCCGGATCGTGCGTGACAAAAGCATCGCGCACTTCGGCGCCGACCTCGAACGCGGCCGGGCCGATCGCGGGTCCGAGCCAGGCGAGCAGGCGTTGCGGCGGCAGCGCCATCGTGCCCACGGTGTTTTCGATGACGCCGGCGGCGAGCCCGCGCCAGCCGGCGTGCGCGATGCCGACCACACTGCCGTCGCGGTCACACAGCAGCACCGGCAGGCAATCGGCCATCATCACCGCGCAGACGGTTCCCGGCTGGCGCGCGACGCTGGCGTCGGCTGCAGCGGTTTCCGTCAGACCGTCGGCGGCGACCACGCGGTTGCCATGCACCTGTTCGAGCCATTTCGGCTCGGCGGGCAGCAGTTCGCGCAGCCGGCGGCGATTGGCGGCGACTGCGGCCGCATCGTCGCCGGCATGCAATCCGAGATTGCAGCTTGCATAGGGACCGCTGCTGATGCCGCCGCGGCGCGTCGTGATCAGGCCTTTGACGTTTACCGGCGCCGGCCAGTCGGGAATGATCCAGTCGGCGGGGATGTTCACTTTTGCGTGTCGAGCGCGGCGAGCAGTGCCTCTAAATCCGGCGGCAGCGGCGCCTCCCAGGCAACGCGTTTGCCGCTTGCAGGATGGATCAGTTCGAGGCGTTGTGCATGCAGCGCCTGCCGCGGAAAGGCGGTGAGCAGCGGATCGGCGCCGGCCCCATCACGTGAATGAGCGCGGCGGCCATAGGCCGGATCGCCGACCAGCGGATGGCCGATCGACTGCAGATGGACGCGGATTTGATGGGTGCGGCCGGTTTCGAGCCGGCAGCGCAGCAGCGTCGCATGCGGGTAGCGGCGCAGAATTTCGTAATGCGTGGTTGCCGGCTTGCCACGCGCGGTGACCGCCATCCGCGTGCGCCGAGCCGGATGACGGCCGATCGGCGCTTCGATGCTGCCGCCGCGCACGATCTTGCCGTGTGCCAGCGCGAAATATTCGCGTTTGACGCTGCGCGCCTGCAGCTGGCGCACCAGACTGGTCTGCGCTTCGAGCGTCTTGGCGACGACCAGCAGGCCGCTGGTGTCCTTGTCGAGCCGGTGCACGATGCCAGCGCGCGGCAGCGCGGCGAGCGCCGGCGCGTGCGCGAGCAGCGCGTTGAGCAGCGTGCCGCTCCAGTTGCCGCTGCCGGGATGGACAACGAGGCCAGCCGGCTTGTTGACGACCAGCAGCGCGTCGTCCTCGTAGACGACGTCGAGCGCGATCGCTTCCGGCTGCGCGGCGGTCGCGGACGGGTCGGGCAGCGGCGCGATCCTTATTTTCTCGCCGCCGTACATTTTGGCTTTGGGCAGCGCGGCCCGGCCGTCGAGCTCGACCTGGCCATCGCGTATCCAGCGCGCGAGCCGGCTGCGTGAATACTGCGGCAACAATAGTGACAATGCCTGATCCAGTCGTTGCCCGGCGCAGTGGTGCGGCAGCGTCAGTTCGATCGTCTCGGCTGCGACGATCGATCGGCTATAATCGGGCATCAATTTCGGAGCGATTTTCATGAAGCGGGCTAGTTTAGCGATATTTCTCGCGTTGTGTCTCGCCGCGTGCGGCATGCTGAAAAACAAGGCTGACGAGACCGAGAACTGGAAAGACGACAAGTTCTTCAGCGAAGCCAAGATAGCGATGGACAAACACGACTGGGACAAGGCGATCAAGTACTATCAGCAGATCGAGATCCGCTACCCCTACAGCCGGTTCGCGATCCAGGCGCAGATCGACCTCGCTTATGCGGAGTACAAAAGCGGCGATACCGAAGCGGCGATCAACGCGATCGAACGCTTCATCAAGCTGCACCCGAACAATCCGGCGGTGGACTACGCCTACTACCTGAAGGCGCTGTGCCATTTCAACGGCGATCTGGGATTTCTTTCTTCCTACATCGGTCAGGATCCGACCGAGCGCGATCCCAAGGCTGCGCGCGAGGCGTTCGAAGGGTTCAAGGATCTGGCGACGCGTTTTCCGAACAGCAAATATGCGCCGGACGCGATCCAGCACATGCATTACCTGGTCGACGCGCTGGCCTCGTACGAAATCCACGTTGCGCGCTACTATCTGAGGCGCGGCGCCTACGTCGGCGCGGCCAACCGCGTCCAGTATTCGCTGAAGGAATATCCGCAGGCGCCGGCCAACGAAGAAGGGCTGCTGATCCTGGTCAAGGCCTATGACGCGCTCGGATTGACCGATCTGCGCAACGACGCCGAGCGCGTGATGAAGACAAATTTTCCCGACAGCAAATACCTGAAGGGCGAAGTGCCGAGCGGCAAGCGCTGGTGGCAGATCTGGAACGAGGGCAGCGAGTAGGCGGCGCAGCGCGGTTGGTGCGCCCGCGTGCATCGCGCCGCCGGATTTCCGTGTCCACCATGACCATCGTGCCGCGTTGATTGAAATCAGCGGGAGAAGCTCTCAGCGAATGATGCATCTGCTTCAATGATGAAGACACCGTCGTCGGGAGCGGCTGTTTTTCATGAACCGCGCTGGCCGGCCATCGTCGCGCTGCTGGCGGTGGGCGGCATCTATACTGCGTTGCCCGAATATCTGGTCATGGGGCCGGGCTGGCTGGTGCTGGTTGCCGTCAGTGCCCTGCTGGTGCCGCTGCTGATCTCCCATTACATCGGCCGTGACCGGCTGAATCGGGTTCTGGGGTATATCGTAAACGGCATCATTACGATCGCCCTCATATTTTCTCTGTTCCTGCTGATAAAAGCGCTGCCGCAACACAAGGAATCCGCTACCGAACTTCTGCGTTCCGCCGGACTGCTCTGGATTACCAATGTTGTCGTTTTTTCGCTTTGGTACTGGCGATTGGATGCCGGGGGCCCGCATCGGCGCGATCGCCGTGATGTGCATGCCGAAGGATCATTTCTATTCCCTCAAATGACCCAGTACAGGGGCGACCTGTCGTCCAGGACACGATGGGCGCCGCAGTTCATCGATTACCTGTTCATCGCTTTCAATACGAGCACCGCTTTTTCGCCGACCGACACGCCGGTGCTCTCGCGATGGGCGAAAATATTGACGATGATTCAGGCGCTGATTTCGCTCGTCATCGTGGCGCTTCTGGTGTCGAGGGCGATCGGCCTGCTTTAGCTGAAATGCTCGGAATCGATGACGCTGGCGGAGGCGGTGCCGGTGCCTTCAGGATGACCTGCGGCTATTCCGGCCGCAGCAGAGGAAACAGAATCACGTCGCGGATCGACGCGCGGTCGGTCAGCAGCATCACCAGCCGGTCGATGCCGATGCCGGTGCCGGCGGTCGGCGGCAATCCGTATTCGAGCGCGCGGATGTAGTCGGCGTCGTAGTGCATCGCCTCCGGGTTGCCGGCTTCCTTCTGTTTCGCCTGCTCGGCGAAGCGCGTGGCCTGGTCCTCGGGGTCGTTCAGTTCCGAAAAACCGTTGGCGATCTCGCGTCCGGCGATATAGAGCTCGAAGCGGTCGGTGAATTCCGGGTCGCGGTCGCTGCGGCGCGCCAGCGGCGACACCTCGGCCGGGTAATGGTAGATGTAGGTCGGCTCGAACAGTTCGGACTCGACCGTGTTCTCGAACAGCGTCAGTTGCAGTCCGCCGATACCGTCCTGAGCGCGGAACGGGATGCCGAGGGTTTTCAGTTTCTCGGTCAGTGCGGCGCGGTCGTTCAGCATCGCGTCGCTGAATTCCGGGTGATATTTCCGCAATGCCTCGGTGATGCGCAGCCGTGCAAATGGCTTGCCGAAATCGATGGTGCGCCCCTGGTAGGCGATCTGTGTGCCGCCAAGCGCGGTCTGCACGGTGTCGCGCAGCAGCTGCTCGATGAACGTCATCAGGTATTCATAGTCGCGGTAGGCGGCGTAGAACTCGAGCATCGTGAATTCGGGATTATGGCGGGTCGAGATGCCCTCGTTGCGGAAACTGCGGTTGATCTCGAACACCTGCTCGAAACCGCCGGCGACCAGCCGCTTCAGGTAGAGCTCGGGTGCGATCCGCAGATAGAGGTCCATATCGAGCGCGTTGTGATGGGTCACGAACGGCCGCGCCGCCGCGCCGCCGGGAATCGGATGCATCATCGGCGTCTCGACTTCGAGGTAGCCCTGCGCGAGCAGGAAATTGCGGATCGCCTGGATGATCCGCGAGCGCAGCATGAATACCTGCCGTGAATCGGCGTTCGCGATCAGGTCGAGATAGCGCTGGCGGTAGCGCTGTTCCTGATCGGTCAGGCCGTGGAATTTCTCCGGCAGCGGCCGCAACGACTTGGCAAGCAGGCGCACACGTTTGACGCGCACCGTCAACTCGCCTTTTTTCGTCTTGAACAGCGTGCCCGCGGCGCCGATGATGTCGCCGATGTCGTAATGCTTGAACGCCGCGTGCTGCTCCGCGCCGGTGTCGCCGTCGTTCAGATAAAGCTGGAGGTCGCCGCTCATGTCGCGGATTGTCGCGAAGCTGGCCTTGCCCATCACGCGCTTCAGCATGATGCGGCCGGCGACGGTGACCGCGACCGGATTCGCTTCGAACCAGTCGTGGTCGCGGCCGCCGTATGTTTCGTGCAGCGCCGCGGCCAGATCGTTGCGACTGAAATCGTTGGGGTAGGCGTTGCCCTGTTCGTGCAGCGCCTGCAGCTTGGCGCGGCGCTCGGCGATCACATGGTTCTCGTTCTCGTCCGGCGGCGGAATCGGTTCGTCGCTCATCGTCAGACGCCCTGTTTCAGGCTGGCCTCGATGAAATCGTCGAGGTCGCCATCGAGCACTGCCTGGGTGTTGCCGATTTCGACGCCGGTGCGCAGATCCTTGATCCGCGACTGGTCGAGCACGTAGGAGCGGATCTGATGGCCCCAGCCGATGTCGGTCTTGCTTTCCTCCATCGCCATTTTTTCCTCGTTGCGTTTGCGCAGCTCGAGTTCGTAGAGACGCGCCTTCAGCATTGCCATCGCCTCGGCGCGGTTGCGATGCTGCGAACGGTCGTTCTGACACTGCACGACGATGCCGGTGGGATTGTGCGTGATGCGCACCGCCGAATCGGTCTTGTTGACGTGCTGACCGCCGGCGCCCGACGCGCGGAAAGTGTCGATGCGCAGATCGGCCGGGTTGATCTCGACCTCGATCGTTTCGTCGATTTCGGGATAGACGAACACGCTGGCGAACGAGGTATGGCGGCGGTTGTTCGAATCGAACGGGGATTTGCGCACCAGTCTGTGCACGCCGCTTTCAGTGCGCAACAGGCCATAGGCATAATCGCCGTTGACCTTCAGCGAAACACTCTTGATGCCGGCGACTTCACCCGGCGATTCCTCGAGCACCTCGACCTTGAAACCCTTGCGTTCGCAGTAACGCAGATACATCCGTTCCAGTATCTGCGCCCAGTCCTGCGCCTCGGTGCCGCCGGAGCCGGCCTGGATGTCGACGAAGCAGTTGTTCGGATCGAGCGGGTTGGCGAACATGCGCCGGAACTCGATCTCGGCGACGGTCTTTTCGAGCGTGACGCTGTCGGCGGCGATTGCTGCAAGCGCCGCGTCGTCGTTGTCGGCGCGCGCCATTTCGAGCAACTCGGCGGTGTCATGCAGGTCGCGGTCGAGGCGCTCCATCTTCAGCACCAGCGCTTCGAGCGTCTTGCGTTCGCGGCCGAGTTCCTGTGCGCGCCTGGCGTCGCTCCACACCGCCGGGTCTTCGCTCAGCCTGATGATTTCAGCGAGGCGTTGCTGACTGGCTTCGAAGTCAAAGATACCTCCGCAATTCGGCGTTGCGCTGATCGAGATCGTGCAGGCGCCGCGCGATGGCGTTGAGCTGTTCGGCTTCCATCGAGATCGTTTCCGGAAAAGCGCCGATTATACAGGACGCGCGTCAGGCGAGCAGCGCGCTGGCGGCGACCGCGGTGATGCCCGTCGCCGCCAGCGGCAGCGCGCAGGAACGGAACAGCCGCGCGCCGCCGAGTGCTGCCACCAGCAGCAGCTTGGTCGTCTGATTGGCCAGCAGCGCAAGCACGATCGCAGTGACCGCAGTCGCCGGCGGCACGCTGCCGACCTCGTGCAGCCGCAGCACGGAGAGCGTGATCGCGTCGACGTCGGGCAGACCGGCGATCAGCGCTCCGATATAGAGGCCGCGGTTGCCGGCGACATCGGTCAGCCAGGCGGAGACGAACAGCACGACGCCGAACAGCAGGCCGAAACCGAGCGCGGTGCGCAGCTCCATCGGATTGGCGGTGCGCGGTGGTGGCAGGTCGTGATGCAGCGTCAGGCGCGGCCGCAGCGCGACCGCGGCCACGCCGGCGAACAGCGCGAGACCCAGCACCGGCAGCAGATGCGGCAGCAGGTCGCGTCCGGCGACCGCGGTCAGCACAGCGAGCCGCACCAGCAGCGCGAGGTTGGCGATGATGATCACGCGCGCCGCCAGCGGCACCGCGCTCCTGTCGCGGCCGAGGCGCGAGAACAGCAGAGTAATCGCGGTGGTCGACACCAGGCCGCCGGAAATGCCGAGCATGATCGCGCTGCGCCGGCCGCCCGCCAGCTTCAGCGCGATGTAGCCGGTCAGGCTCAGCCCGGAGATCAGCACCACCATCAGCCAGATCCGGTGCGGATTGAGCGCGCCGTACGGCCCGTAGCCGCGGTCGGGCAGCACCGGCAGCACGACGAAAGTCAGCGCCGCGAACTGCAGCACCGCAAGCAGGTCGTGGCGGCTGAAGTGCTGCAGAATGCCGCGCAGTTCCGGCTTGAAGTAGAGCAGCGCGGTGATGATGATCGCGAGCGCGATTGCGAGGTTGCCGTGTTCCAGATAGACCAGCATGCCGAGGCCGTAGGCGAGCAGCACTGCGATCACCGTGGTGGTGCCGGGATCGCCCTGGGCGGTGCCGTCCGGTTCGCCGAAGTAGACGGCAACGATCATCGCGCCGACTGCGAGCAGGCCGGCGGCCGGCAGCCACGGCGTGGCGGTGGCCGCGCCGAGCAGCGCAGTCAGCGTGCCGAACAGCGAGGTCAATGCGATCGTGCGCAGGCCGGCCTTCGCGTTCGGATGGCGTTCGCGCTCGAGCCCGATCAGCAGGCCGATCGCAAGGCTGGTCGCGAACGCCGGCAGCAGGTCGAGTCCTGCATTGTCGAACAGTTCGCCGAAGTTCAAAGTGCTTCCCATTGTTCGATCGTCAATTGCACGCTGCGCTGTCCATTGTACTCGTTGCTGGCGAGGCGATAGACCGTGCGCACGCGCGGCGGCAGCGGTTCCGCGCGCGCAAACAGCATCGCGTCGAATTCGCGGCCGCCGCACGCGACGCGCAGCTTCATATGACGCTCGCCGACCACGCGCTGGCGGACGACGACGAACTCGCCGTCAAACGTCGGCGGCGGAAAACCCTGGCCCCATACCACCCGTTCGAGCAGTGCCGCGTTTTCCAGCGTCATCAGTTCCGGCGCGAGTGCGCCGTCGGTTTCGATCACGCGCTCGAGGTCGGCCGGCGACAGCAGTTCGCACGCGGCCGCCTCGAACGCGTCGCGGAAGCGTTCGAAGTCGCCGGCACGCAGCGTCAGTCCGGCCGCCGCCGCGTGACCGCCGAATTTGAGCAGCAGACCGGGATCGCGCTTGGCGACGAGGTCGAGCGCGTCGCGCAGGTGCAGCGCCGGAATCGAGCGGCCGGAACCCTTGATCTCGCCGTTGCTGCCCGGCGCGAACGCGATCACCGGCCGGTGCAGCCGCTCGCGGATGCGCGAAGCGAGGATGCCGATCACTCCCGGATGCCAGCCGGCGTCGAACAGGCTCAGGCTGTAGCTGTCGGTCTGCGGCAACTGTCCGAGAACCGCCAGCGCGTCGGCATGCATGTCGTTCTCGATCAAACGCCGTTCGCGATTGATGCGGTCGAGCTCGCTCGCGCAGCGCTCGGCGGTCGCCACGTCGTCGGTGATCAGGCACTCGATGCCGAGCGCCATGTCTTCGAGGCGGCCGGCGGCGTTAAGCCGCGGACCGAGTACGAAGCCGAGATCGTAGGTCGAAGTTTTCGCCGGATCGCGGCCCGCGACTTTCATCAGCGCCGCGATGCCGGGCCAGGTCCTGCCGGCGCGCATCCGCTGCAGGCCCTGCTGCACGAGGATCCGGTTGTTGTCGTCGAGTTTGACGACATCGGCGACGGTGCCGAGCGCAACCAGGTCTAGCAGTGCGCTCAGATTGGGTCCCGTTTTCCCGTCGAACGCGCCGCGTTTTCTCAGTTCCGCGCGCAGTGCAAGCATCAGGTAGAACATCACGCCGACGCCGGCCAGATTTTTGCTCGGAAAGCCGCAACCGGCCTGATTCGGGTTGATGATGCACAGCGCATCCGGCAGCTGCGCGCCGGGCAGATGATGGTCGGTGACCAGCACGCGCATGCCGAGCCGGTTGGCGGTGGCGACACCGTCGACGCTGGCGATGCCGTTGTCCACCGTGATCAGCAGATCAGGATTCTTTTCGCGGTGCGCGAGCTCGACAATCTCCGGCGTCAGACCGTAACCGTACTCGAAGCGGTTCGGCACCAGATAATCGACGCGCGCGCCGAACGCGCGCAGTGCGCGGATGCCGACCGCACATGCGGTCGCGCCGTCGGCGTCGTAATCGGCGACGATCAGCAGTTTTTTTCCGGCTGCGATCGCGTCGGCGAGCAGCGCCGCCATCCGTTCGAGGTTGTGCATGCGCTCCGGCGGCAGCAGGCCGCCGGTGCCGGTTGCCAGCTGTTGCGGCGAGACGATGCCGCGCGCGGCGTATATGCGCGCAAGCAGCGGATCAACGCCGCCATCGGTCAGCGCGGCGACGGCGGCGGCGGGCGGCACGCGGACCTTGATGTTGAGCGTCATGCCAGCAGGTCGGCAAGGCGGCGTTGGCGTCGCCACCAGCGCCAGCGGTGCGCGGGCAGCGCTTCGGATTCGATCGAGTGGTCGGAGCCGGGGGTGACGAGCCGGAGGCCGGTGATCTGCTTTCTGTACAGCGCCGCAAGCAGCGGCGCGAGCCCGTCGCGGTCGGTCTGCATCACCGCGGCCTGCCACGCATTGAGGTCGCTGCCGGCGCGTTCCAGCGCGCTGAATACCA
The DNA here is from genome assembly GCA_035524795.1 of Burkholderiales bacterium. Taxonomy (GTDB): domain Bacteria; phylum Pseudomonadota; class Gammaproteobacteria; order Burkholderiales; family SG8-41; genus DATKOF01. The sequence goes on along the minus strand of DATKOF010000007.1, from coordinate 49,031 downwards.
GCAGCGCTGTAGCGGCGGGAGATTCCGCCAGCCACGCGCCAAGGTCGGCCGGCAGTTCGCGGTGGATGTTTCCCGCCAGCGCGCGTGTCAGCGGATCGTCGCTCAATACCGCTGCGTACGGTGAGGCGGTCGGCACCGGCAGCGTGCCGCCGCCCCACGGCCAGATACTGTTGATCGCCGGCAGTCCGCGCGCTTCACGCGCGGCGTTCACCGGCTGAGCGTGTAGCACCATCTGCGCTTCGTTGATGATGCGGTGCCAGGTCAGTGCGTCGCGGCCGCGCGGCAGATGCGGATCGATGTCGTGGCCGACGACCTGCGCCAGCGGCGTGGTCGCAATGTCCGGTGCACCTGCGGTGCGCAGATACCAGCGGCCGGAGGGCGCGATGCCGAAGATGACGCCGTCGGGCGCGAAGTGCCGGTTCAGCGCGTTGACCAGCGCTGCGGCCTCCTCATTGCCGAGATCGTCGATCGCGGCGGCCAGCACCAGACGATTGAGGCCGGGCTGCAGATGCACCGGGTCGGCGCGCAGCCAGAAATGGTTTTCAGGATCGACGCCGTCGGCGCGCAGCAGCAGCGGCGCGACCGGCCAGTCGTTGCGCGCGGGGACGCCGAACGTCCGGCACAGCCAGGCGGCGCGGTCAAGCGCCTCGCCAGTCCGGGTGTTGCCGCGCGCGAGCAGGGTTTCAAGCGCAGTCGCGCGCGGATGCAGGCCGGGCGGCAGCGGCAGCAGGCCGGAGATGAAGACGGTGCAATGCATCGCGGAATCGCGCGCAGTTTATCATCCGCGGCGGCGTTTGCCGCGCGGTTATGGCAAACTTGCGTGCATCGTGATGCAACCCTACGAGCTTTTCATCGGACTGCGCTACACGCGCTCACGCCAGCGCAGCCGCTTCATCTCCTTCATCTCGCTGATCTCGATCGTCGCGATCGCGCTCGGCATCACCGTGCTGATCACCGTGCTGTCGGTGATGAACGGCTTCCAGCGCGAGATCCGCACCCGCATCCTCGACGTCGCCGCGCACGTCCAGATCACCGGCTCCGATGACGTGGTCGGGGACTGGCGCGCGGTCGCCGCGGTGGCGGAAAAAAACGGCGAAGTGGCCGCCGCCGCGCCGTATGTATCGCAGCAGGCGCTGCTGATGAACGGTAGCGCGGTGCGCGGTGCGTTCGTGCGCGGCGTTGCGCCCGAATACGAAGACAGGGTCGAGGAAATCTCGCAGCACATGCTGGCGGGTGGGCTCGGCGCATTGAAACCCGGCGAGTTCGGCGTCGTGCTCGGCGTCGAACTGGCGCGTGCGCTCGGCGTGATGGTCGGCGACCGGGTCACGCTGATCGCGCCGGAAGGGCAGGTCACGCCGGCCGGAGTACTGCCGCGGCTGCGGCGCTTCACCGTGGTCGGCATTTTCCGCATCGACCATTACGAATTCGATTCCGGCCTCGCGCTGATCGACCTGCAGGACGCGCAGAAGCTGTACCGGATGGGCGACACGGTCAGCGGCGTGCGCCTCAAGCTCAACGACATGTTCCAGTCGAATCGCGTGGTCGGCGAACTGTCGCGCTCGCTCGGCTATGACTACATGGTATCCGACTGGACGCGCCAGTACGGAAACTATTTCCGCGCGGTCGATATCGAGAAACGGATGATGTTCCTGATCGTGTTCCTGATCATCGTCGTCGCCGCGTTCAACATCGTGTCGAGCCTGTTCATGGCGGTCAAGGACAAGCAGCCCGACATCGCGATCCTGCGCACGCTCGGCGTCAGTCCCGCCAGCATCACCAAGATCTTCCTGGTGCAGGGCACGCTGGTCGGCGTGGTCGGCACCGCCGCCGGCGTTGCGGCCGGTATCGCGCTCGCGCTGAACGTCGAGACGGTGGTGCCGTTCATCGAGAATGTGTTCGGTTTCAAGTTTCTGGCGAAGGACGTCTATTACATCAGCGAGCTGCCGTCCGAGCTGCGCGCCGGCGACGTCGCGCTGACCGCGCTGTTCTCGTTCATCGTCTGCGTGTTGGCGACGATCTATCCGAGCTGGCGCGCGGCGAAGATCAATCCCGCGGAAGCGCTCCGATATGAGTGAAGGGTGAAGGGTGAAGGGTGAAGGGATAAAACCGGAAGCGGTGCTTGCCTGCCGCGATCTGCGCAAGACCTATCATCAGGGCAGGACTGCGGTGCCGGTGCTGCTCGGCGTCGATTTCGCGGTCGGCAGCGGCGAGTGCGTCGCGATCGTCGGCGCCTCGGGCTCGGGCAAGAGCACGCTGCTGCACCTGCTCGGCGGCCTCGACAGCGCGAGCGGCGGGCAGGTGTTCGTCAATGGCCGTGACATGCAGTCGCTGAACGAGACCGAGCGCGGCGAGCTGCGCAACCGGGCGCTCGGCTTCGTCTATCAATTTCATCACCTGCTGCCGGAATTCAACGCGGTCGAAAACGTCGCGATGCCGCTGCTGATCCGCCGCCTGCCCGACGAAGAGGCGAGAGCGTCGGCGGTCGAGATGCTGAACAAGGTCGGGCTCGGCCACCGCCTCGATCACGCGCCGTCCGAGCTGTCGGGCGGCGAGCGCCAGCGCGTCGCGCTGGCGCGCGCGCTGGTGACGAAGCCGGCGTGCATTCTCGCCGACGAACCGACCGGCAATCTCGATCGCCAGACCGCCGCCGACGTGTTCGGTCTGATGCTGGGATTGAACCGCGATCTCGGCACCAGCCTGGTGATCGCGACGCACGATCAGGAAATCGCGGCGAAGGCCGGACGCAGATTGAAATTGCGGGACGGAGTGCTGGATGCGGCGTAGTTTCGTATTCATCATCGCATGCGCGCTCGCCGGCTGTGTCAGCACCGGCAACCGCATCGATGTCGACCGGCTGTCGGAGGTCGTCAAGGGCAAGTCCACGATCGAGGACGTGATCGGCCGCTTCGGACAGCCAACGAGCCGGGTCAGGTCGCCGGACGGCGAGCAGACGCTGGTTTATCTGAGCCGCGTCGCGCAGCCCGATGCCGCGACCTTCATCCCGCTGGTCGGCACGCTGGCGGGCAGCGTGGATACCACGACGCACAGCGTGATTTTCCAATTCGACGCGAAAGGCGTGCTGACCGATTACAAGGTGCATGACGCCACTGTCAACAACAAGTCGGAGCAGCAGGCCGCTCCCAAATAGATTGCGGCCTGATTCCGGCCGTTCTCCGGACGGAGGTGAAACATGGGCAAAAAGACCAGAATCAAGTGGCTGGATGAATCCGAGGAGCAGGATTATCCGGCGGCCGAATCTTTCCTGAACCTGATCTACGACGCGCGGACAGCGGCAAAATATGTGCGGCAGCTCCGGCGCGCCGCCGTGATCGAGTTCAAGGCGAAGGACATTTTCAGGGCGTCAGGGCTGTCGCTGCTGGGCGTCAGCAATTTCCACGTCGAAAAGGACCGCGAGAAAATCCTCGACGGCGCGAAGCTCTCGCCGATCCTGCTGGTGCGGGACAGCAGGCGCGGCAGGGTCGTCGTTGCCGATGGATACCACCGGATGTGCGCGGTCTATTCCTTCGACGAGGACGCGGTGATCCCGTGCAGCATCGTCTAGTCCGGACCAACCGGCTGCACTGATGGCCGATCCGCATCCCTATTCAGCACTGACTCCCGATTGTGTGCTCGACGCCGTCGAAAGCCGCGGTCTGCGCTGCGACGGCCGCTTCATCGCGCTGAACAGCTACGAGAACCGCGTGTTTCAAGTCCTGCTGGAGGAAGATCGGGGAGGCGCGGTCATCGTCAAGTTCTACCGTCCCGGCCGCTGGAGCGATGCGCAGATTCTGGAAGAGCGTGCGTTCGCGCTCGAACTCGCGGAACGCGAGATCCCGGTGGTTGCGCCGCTTGCCGGCGACGATGGCGCAACGCTGTCCGTGCACGCCGGGTTCCGCTTCGCGTTGTTTCCGCGGCAGCCGGGACGCGCGCCCGAACTCGATCGTGCGGATACGCTTGAGTGGCTCGGCCGTTTTCTGGGACGCATCCACGCAGTCGGCGCGGTGCGCCGGTTCCGCGAGCGGCCGGCGCTGACTCCGGAAACCTTCGGCCGCGCGCCGTTGCAATTGCTGCTCGACGGCAACTGGCTGCCCGCCGATCTGCGCGCTTCGTACGAAACCATCGCGCGGCAACTGCTCGACGCGATCGAACGGCGTTACGCCGAAGCGGGTCAGATCGGGACGCTGCGCCTGCACGGAGATTGCCACGCCGGAAACATACTGTGGACAGACAAAGGACCACATTTCGTCGATCTCGACGATTGCCGCAGCGGGCCGGCGGTGCAGGATTTGTGGATGCTGCTTTCGGGCAGTCGGGAGGAAATGGCGCAGCAGCTCGGGAAAGTGCTGTCGGGCTACCGCGAGTTCCACGACTTCGACACGCGCGAACTGCTGCTGATCGAGCCGTTGCGCGCGCTGCGGATGATCCATTACTCGGCGTGGCTGGCGAGCCGCTGGGACGACCCGGCGTTTCCCGCCGCGTTTCCGTGGTTCAACACCCAGCGCTACTGGCAGGAGCAGGTGCTGCAACTGCGCGAACAGCTGGCGGCGCTCGACGAGTCGCCGCTGGAGGCGGGCTGAAAATATTTTTGCAAATAATATTTGTACAAATATAATAAGCAGGTCATCGGAGACCGACTTTGCATGAAGGGCAGAAACAGACGGCCGCGAAAAAGCCGCGCCACCGCCATCAGCCTCGGGAATGGTGTTGATGAGGATCGCCGAAAACACGCTCTTGCCGTATTGATGAAATTCCGCCTCATCATCAATTCCGCCAAGCATCATTTCAAATGGGTGGAAAAACAGTGTGGGCTGAGCGGTGCGTACTTGTGGGCGTTATGGGAAATCCGGCAATTCCCGGGCTTGCGCGTTACCGAGCTTTCGGCGGCGATGGCGTTTCATCAATCGACCGTGAGCAATATGGTCGACAGGCTGGCAAGGGAAAAACTGATTGAACGCAAACGGTCCGGTAAAGACCAACGTGTAGTGACTTTATTTCTGACCGATGCCGGAAAGAAGCTGCTGCGGCGGGCCCCCAAGCCCGCGCGGGGCATACTGGCCGAGACGATGCACCGCCTGCCGCAAGGGTTTCTGGTGTCGTTCGATCGAATGCTGAAGCGCGTTCTGGAGGAGATGCGGCCGTCCGACCGGAAGTCGATGAAAGAGCCGCTCGCCGATCTGCTCACCAAATAAAGAGGGTTCCCATGTTCGAAATTGGCCTTACCATTACCGTAGTCTGCATCGTGCTCGCGGTTTACTTTATTTCCCGCGACTAGTTACGCTGCTCCGAAAATTACAGGCAGGACTGTAACAAGCGGAAGGATACGCGTTCACGCCCAGTGCTGTTGGCAGGAGCGGGTGTTGCGCTTACGAAAGCGACTGGCCGTGTTCGATAAACCGTTTCTGAAAAATGAATTAGACAGCTTCAACAAAAATTTAAAAGGCCTGCTTTCGACCCAAAGCAATGGGATGGACTCCTCCTCACCTAAGCGGCATCGATGTGCCAGACTGGAAATGTCATTAACCAGTCGATAGAGCGAGAAGGAGTCCAAGATGAAGATTATCCGCGTTGGAGTAGATTTGGCCAAGAACGTGTTTCAAGTGCATGGGGTGGATTGCAACGAGAAGCCGGTGTGGCGGCGGAAGCTCAATCGGGCGGAATGGCTGAGGGTATTGCTGGAGAAGATCGAGCCTGACTGCGAGATCGGAATGGAAGCCTGTGGGGGTGCGCACCATTGGGCGCGCCAGCTGCAGGCCAAAGGCTTTACGGTAAGGCTGATGGCTCCACGGTTTGTGAAGCCCTATGTGAAGAGCAACAAGAACGACGCCAACGATGCAGAAGCGATTTGTGAGGCGATGAGCCGGCCGCACATGCGGTTTGTGCCGGTGAAGACAGTCGAACAGCAGGATATTCAGGCCCTGCATCGGGTGCGCGCCGCCCTGATGGATCAGCGCAAGGCCAAGGCCAATCAGGTGCGGGGTCTGGCAGCGGAATATGGCATCGTCGCTCCTAAAGAATGGTTGCACTTGCGCCAAGCTATCCCCTGCTGGCTGGAAGATGCGGAGAACGGCTTGAGCAGCCGGTTTCGCAGGCTTCTTGCCGGCTTGTGGCAGGATCTGCAGCAGCTGAATGATCGGGTGACAGAGCTGGATCAGGAGGTGGCACTGATTGCGGCATCCGATCCGATGGCCAAGCGTCTGCAGCAACTGCGCGGCGTGGGGCCGATGATTGCCACGGCTTTGCTGGCGAGTGTCGGCGATGCCCATCCGTTTGCCAACGGCCGGCAGATGGCGGCGTCCCTCGGCCTGACGCCGAAGCAAGTGAGCTCAGGAGGCAAAGACCGCCTGTTAGGCATCAGCAAGCGCGGCGATGCCTATGTACGATCGTTATTGGTTCACGGCGCCCGCGCCATGATTCGAACCGCCAAGACCAAGGATGACCGGTTAAGCCAGTGGGGCACCCGCATTGCGACACGCCGCCACCCGAACATTGCGGCAGTGGCCATGGCCAACAAGACCGCACGCATCGCCTGGGCGATGATGACAAGCGGCAAGGATTACCAGCCAGAGCTGGCGGCAGGCTGAGCCAAAGAGCAAATCATCTGTAGCAGGGAAACGTAACCCTAGTTAGAGGAGTGCTTCCATCGCGATTGCGTAGCAAGCCATTTGATGGCAAACCGGTCGAACCGGCGTTGGTAAAACCCGCAATTGTCCGAGGCCTCAGAGCCCGTCAAAGCAATGGGGAACCGACGCGCGAATAGCCCATCATGGCCCATGCATCAGTGAATTGATGCTCCAGTTAGAGGCCGGATATACGTGAGCAGTCGTACCGAACGCCTAAAAACGGAGTGCTTGCAAACGAGGAGGAGTCCATATACGGACACTTAATGCCCATGGGCGTAAAAGAGCATTCGTCCAAGTGGTCTCCACATCAACTCCAAAGTTTGCATCTTTTCCCATCGTATCCCTGAGAAGATCGGCTAATTTACGAACCGGTTTAGGCAAAAGGGTTGTTGCAGGATGCACATCAGGGCGAAAATTTATTGTACAGGGCTGCTTTATTCCTTCGGTATTAACCAAATATATTTGCCAATCGTTAAAATAAACATTAGTAGGTCCAAGGTCGATAGCCCAAATGTCCCCGGACTTTTTTTCTTGCAATACTAACGGCAGAATCCCATCATCGATCAGTGGGTTTATAGTCGGAGTGGCAACACCCTCCTGCCTCACATTATTTGCCTCCCCGCTTTGAGGCAAGAATTGATCGGGTGTAATCTCGTCCTTAATGGAAAAGAGTGAATATGATTCACCGCTATATATCGAAGGATGTTCATCTAATATTACAAATCGCATTCCATATTTCGCTTTCTTTTGCCAGAAAACACCGCCGATTCCCGTTGGTGTTGGTATTTTCTCAAAAACAGAATCGCTATCCGCTATATAGCTACCAGAGAAAAAATAATGGCACTTCCTAAATCATCCGGTATCGGTGGATTATCGGATAAGCTGAAGTTATCAGATTGAAATGCTGCTTTGGCGATCTTCAGAGCCTCACTACACTGAGCGATATCAGTCCCATTTTGCAATTTCGGCCAGACACCGGATTCGGCCTGAGCAACGCTTACAAACAATGCCAAAGAAATGAAGAATATCTTCTTCAGTCGTTGCATAAGTTTTGTCCGTAACAAACAGGTATTAACCTATTCACATTTTCACCAAAACCGCGTGTCAGATATGGCCGCTTTTGGCCGAAAGCGGAATTTTTATTTTGCGTTCAAATTGTCCGGTTTCGAGATAATTGATGGAAGATTAGTATTCCACCGGAACTGGGTCAAGGCTGCGCCACATATACCAGGTCGCCACCGAGCGCCACGGCTGCCAGTTCTGCTCGATATTCTTGATTTTCCGCTGCGACAGCGGCTTGCCCTTGTTGTAATGCAGGCTCATCGCTTTTTGCAGGCCAAGGTCGGCGATCGGAAATACATTGGGCCGCGTCATATGGAAGATCAGGAACATCTCGGCGGTCCAGCGGCCGATGCCCTTGACCTGCGTCAGCTCGGCGATCAGTTCGTCATCGCTCATTTCTTCCCAGCGATCGGGCGCCAGTTTCTTTTCCAGGAAATGGTGCGCGAGGTCTTTCAGGTAGGTCACTTTGCCTTGCGACAGGCCGCACGCGCGCAGCAGATCCGCGTTGTGCTTATGGACCGCGTGCGGTGTTATGGTGTGTACCGCGCCATTGAATTTCAGCCATACGCTGTCGGCAGCCTTCAACGAAATCTGCTGGCCGACGATGGCGCGCGCCAGCGTCGCAAACGCATCGCCGCGCGAGCGCAGCGCAAGGCCGGGCGTGGCAAGGACGATTTTGCGGATCACCGCGTCGCGCTCGGACAGTTCGCGCGCGGCGCGCTTCCAGTAGCGCGGCGTTTTCATCGCGCCGATGCTGCCTTTCCGCGGCGGCGCTGGCGCGTGCGCCATGCGGTGACGGTATAGCAGCGCCAGCCGAGATCGACGACGAAATAGCCGATCACGGCCAGCAGCAGCGCAAGCAGCGGCACGCCGATCAGCAGCGGCTCGCCGAGGTGCGCGGCCCACGCCAGCAGGTCCGAGAGCCAGTCGCGCCAGCCCTGTTCGAGCGTGAACGGCGGCGGCGCGGAGTAAACGCCGCTGCCGCCCGCGAACAAGCGGCCGATCTGGTAGGCGACAAGGTAGAGCGGCACGATGGTGACCGGATTGGTGTAGAGCGTGGTGAACACTGCGACCGGCAGGTTGATGCGGAAGATGACCGAAAGGACCGCGGCGCCGATCATCTGAAACGGACCGGGGATCAGCCCGGCGAACAGGCCCGCCGCAAAGCCGCCGGCGACCGAGCGCCGGTTCAGGTGCCACAGGTTCGGATGCCTGAGCAGACTGCCGAACCGCGCGATCCAGCGGTTGCGCAGGATGGTTTCGTGCGTCGGCAGATACTTGCGGAAGAACTTGCGCGGCATGAATCGGTGCAATCGCTGGAGCAGCCCATTCTATCGTATATTGGCGGCGCCATTGGTGGCGATGGATTTCATCGATGCGGCTCAATGTCATCGCTTTCGCGCTGGGAGTGTGGTGGCTGCAGCAGCAGGCGCAGTTGCCGGCGCTCGGCTGGTACTGGCTGCTCGCGCCGGCGGTTTTCGCGGCGCTTGCCCTGCTGCGGCCGCGTGCGGTTTCGCTGCCGGTTGCCCTGCGTGTGTCGCGGCGGCTGGCGCTGTGCCTGCTGGCCGCGGTCTGCGGTTTCGGCTGGGCGGCGTGGCGCGCGCAGGAGCGGCTCGCCGATGAGTTGCCGGCGGCGTGGGAAGGGCGCGATATCGCGGTGGTCGGTGTGGTCGCCAGTCTGCCGCAGCCGTACGAGCGCAGCATGCGCTTCGATTTCGATGTCGAGCAGGTGCTGACGCCGCAGGCACGGGTGCCTGCGCATATTGCGCTGTCATGGTGGAGCAGCGCGCACGGCGATGCGGCGGGCGAACTGCCGTCGTTGCATGCCGGCGAACGCTGGCGCTTCACGGTGCGGCTGCGCCGCCCGCATGGCACGCTGAATCCGAACGGTTTCGATTACGAAGCGTGGCTGCTGGAACGCGGCGTCCGCGCCACCGGCTACGTGCGCGAAAAGGAGGAGCATGCGCGCATTGCCGGTCTCGTCGCACGCCCCGCGTATTTGATCGAATATGCGCGCGAAACGCTGCGCCAGCGCATTCTCGCTGCGCTGCCCGGCGCACCGTACGCGGGCGCTGGCAACGAGTACGCGGGCGTACTGGCCGCGCTGGCGATCGGCGACCAGCGCGCGATACTGTCGCCGCAGTGGCAGGTGTTCACACGCACCGGCGTCAATCATCTGATGTCGATCTCTGGCCTGCACGTGACGATGATTTCAGGGCTGATATTCGCGCTGGTGTCGCTGCTGTGGCGCCGCAGCGAGTGGCTCGTACTGCGGCTGCCGGCCCAGAAAGCCGCGGCCGCCGCCGGCCTTGCCGCGGCCGCGCTCTATGCGCTGCTCGCGGGATTCGAAGTGCCGGCGCAGCGCACCGTATACATGATCGCGGTAATCGCCTTCGCGCTGTGGTCGGGCGCCGTCGTTCCGGCATCGGTGGTTCTGGCAGCGGCGCTGTTCGCGGTGCTGGTGATCGACCCGTGGGCGGTCAATGCCGCCGGTTTCTGGCTGTCGTTCGGCGCGGTTGCGCTGATCTTTTATGTGTCCACGGGACGCATCGCGCAGCCCAACTGGACGGCGGCGTGGCTGCGCGTGCAGTGGGCGATCACGGTCGGACTGGTGCCGCTGACGATTGCGCTGTTCCAGCAGGTGTCGATCGTGTCGCCGCTCGCGAATGCGGTCGCGATTCCTGTGGTGAGCCTGCTGGTGGTGCCGCTGACCTTGATCGGCATGCTGCTGCCGTTCGACCTGGTGCTGAAGCTCGCGCACCTGATCATGTCGTGGTGCGGCGTTTTTCTCGGCTGGCTCAGCGCTTTGCCGGCCGCAGTGTGGCAGCAGCATGCGCCGCCGGCGTGGGCGGTGGTTGCTGCAATGGCCGGTGCGCTGTGGTTGCTGCTGCCGCGCGGATTTCCGGCGCGCTGGATCGGAGTGTTCGGGTTTCTGCCGTTGTTTCTGACCGCGCCGCCGTCACTGCCGGAGGGCGCGCTGAAAATCACCGTGCTCGACGTCGGACAGGGGCTGGCGGTGGCGGCGCAGACCAGCCGGCATGCACTGCTTTTCGATACCGGTCCCGGCTTCGGGCCGGGCTATGACAGCGGCAACCGCATCATCGCACCGTTTCTGCGCGCGACCGGCGTGCGCGCACTCGATGCAATGGTGGTCAGCCATCGCGACAACGACCACAGCGGCGGCGCGGCTTCGGTACTGCAGGCGATGCCGGTGGCGATGGTATTCACTTCGGTTCCACCGGATTTTCCGGCGGTGGCGGGGGCGCAGCATCTCGAGCGTTGCCAGGCCGGGCAGCAATGGGAATGGGACGGCGTGCGTTTTGAAATGCTGCATCCGTCCGGCGCCGATTACGCCCTGCCGAAGTTGAAGGAAAACGATCGCGGCTGCGTACTGAAGATCGCTGCGCCGGGCGGAACCCTGCTGCTGCCGGCGGATATCGAAGCGAAGTCGGAACGGGAAATTCTCGAACAGTACGGAACGCGGATCGCATCCGACGTGCTGGTGGCGCCGCATCACGGCAGCCGCACTTCGTCGACGCCGGCGTTCATCGCCACGGTGCATCCGCATGTCGTGGTCTTCACGGTCGGCTACCGTAATCGTTTCGGCCATCCGAAGGAGGAAGTCGTGCAACGGTATGCGCAGACCGGCAGCCGGATCTATCGTTCCGACCGCGATGGCGCGGTAATCGTGGATATCGCGGCAGGCAGGCCGGTTGTGCGGTCGTGGCGCGATGCGTACCGGCGTTACTGGCTCGAAGCCCCCGACCTGACGTCAGTGGCCGCCGAAGCCGACTGAATCAGAAATTGCGCTGCAGGACGACGCCAGGGGTTTTCTTCAGCTCGACGCCGAGCCCGCTGTTGGTGTTGAAGTCCCTGGCGTTGCCGATGTCGAGATTGACTCCGACGCCCCACAGTTTCTGCGCATCCAGCGGCATTACCACGTTGCGGGTCTCGCGGCTGTAGTTGATGTCGAGAGGAAGCACGATGCCGCTGCTGTGGGGATTGGTGAAGTCTTCGAGCTTGAGCTTGATTGGATTGTGCGAGGGGGAAGACGGGGCCGGCAACGCCTCGCTTTGCGCAACGGCAAACGGCGCCATCGCGATGCCGGCTGCTGCCAATATCGTTGCGACGAATACTGTAAGCCTGTGCATTCTGTGCACTCTCCCATCCCACCCCAACAGGGTTACTTGGTTACCTTGGTATCTTTTCAAGTGCCTTAGTAACTTTTTTATTATCTCTCCACAGACGTGACATATTCAACATTTTTTGATGCTGCATCTGCGCTGGATCAAGGAACCCGTTTGTTGGTCGCGAAGCCTTTCAGTGAAACATAAAATAAATATTTATCATTGCGTTGCTGTCGATACCTTATTTTATGGTTTAAGTCCGGGGCCGGCCGTGCAGTCCGCTTGCGGCCGGTTTTACGCAGACCAGCGCAAATCCAGCGTCAGCGGGAAATCCGGATTGACGGGTTCAGGCGCGACCGCCATCGGTCCCGGCGTGTGACCGTGATCCCAGAAGCGCGCCAGTCGCCGCGCTTCGGCCTCGTTGGCGTTGACCGGCAGGGTTTCGTAGTTGCGCCCGCCCGGATGGGCGACGTGATAGGTGCAGCCGCCGATCGAGCGGTTGCTCCAGGTGTCAACGATGTCGAAGACCAGCGGCGTGTGCACGCCGATCGTCGGATGCAGCGCCGACGGCGGGTGCCAGGCGCGGTAGCGCACGCCGGCGACGAATTCGCCGGGCACGCCGGTCGCGCACAGCGGCAGCGCGCGATGGTTGCAGGTGACGACGTGGCGCGCGCCGGTCATGCCGCTGACCTTGACCTGCACGCGCTCGACCGACGAATCGACATAGCGCGCAGTGGCGCCGGAGGCGACTTCCTCGCCGAGCACGTGCCACGGTTCGATTGCCTGCCGCAGTTCGATCCGGATATTGTCATAGACGACCGTGCCGAAGCGCGGAAAGCGGAATTCGATGAACGGCGCAAACCATGCGAAGTCAAACGCGTAACCCGCCGCCTGCAGGTCGCGCACCACGTCCTGCATGTCGGCAACAACGAAATGGGGCAGCATGAAGCGGTCGTGCAACTGCGTGCCCCAGCGCACCAGCCGGCCTGCATACGGCGTTTTCCAGAAACGCGCGGTCAGCGCGCGCAGCAGCAGCATCTGCACCAGGCTCATCCGCGGATGCGGCGGCATTTCAAATGCCCGGAACTCCAGCAGACCGAGCCGGCCATACGAACCCTCGGGCGAATAAAGCTTGTCGATACAGAATTCGGTGCGGTGGGTGTTGCCGGTCAGATCGACCAGCAGATTGCGCAGCAGGCGGTCGACCAGCCACGGTTTCGGCGATTCTTCGCCCGTGAGATGCTGCTGCATCAGTTGCTGGAAAGCGATTTCGAGTTCGTACAGATTGTCGTCGCGCGCTTCATCGATGCGCGGCGCCTGGCTGGTCGGGCCGATGAATAATCCCGCAAACAGGTAGGACAGTGCGGGATGGTTCTGCCAGTAGGTGATCATACTCTTGAGCAGGTCGGGCCGGCGCAGCAGCGGGCTGTCGGCGGGCGTCGCGCCACCGAGCGTCACGTGATTGCCGCCGCCGGTGCCGGTGTGGCGGCCGTCGAGCATGAATTTCTCGGCGCTCAGCCGGGCCGCGCGCGTTTCCTCGTAGAGCGCCGTTATGTTCGAGGCGAGTCCGTCCCAGTCCGCCGCCGGATGGATGTTGACCTCGATCACGCCGGGATCGGGCGTGATTTTGAGCGTGCTGATGCGCGCGTCAAGCGGCGGCTCGTAGCCTTCGAGATGCAGCGGCAGCCGCAGATCGGCGGCAGCCGTTTCGACGGTCGCCACCAGCGCCAGGTAATCTTCGAGCAGCGGAAGCGGCGGCAGAAAGACGTAAAGGCAGCCGTCGCGCGCCTGCACACACAGCGCGGTGCGCACCACTTCGCGCGGCTTGGGGTCGGCCTTGGGTTTGCGTCGGGTGCGCGCAGCCGCGAGCGCGATGTCGGCGTCGTCGAGCGCTTCGACCGGTTCGAACGGATCGCGCGGCAGGTCGTCGTCGCGCTCTTCGGTCGCCGGCAGGCTGTCGAGCGGCAGGCGGTAGCCGATCGACAGACTGCTGGCGAGCAGGAACAGATGCCTGCGCCGCAGCGGCCAGCGGCTGCTTTCCCAGCGCGCGCCGGATTTGTCGTTCGCGGTTGCGGCGCGCAGCGGCAGCACGAAGCCGGCCGGTTGGTTGAGCCCTTGCCGCAACTGCGCCGCCAGCCGCGCGTGCTCGACGTCGTTGTCGAGGTCGGCGTTGAGCGGGTCAATATTGGGCGGCAGCCGGCTTTCCTGGTCCAGCGCCTGCCAGGCATCCTCGAAGGCCGGGATTATGAATTGTGCGGACAAACCAAGCCGGCCGGCGATCGCCTCGATCAACCGCTTTGCTTCCGTCGTGCCATGGCCGCTGTCTTCTCCGGCAGCGAACAGCGCGGCATCATTCCATATTGGCTTGCCGTCCTTGCGCCAGTGGATGCCGAGCGCCCAGCGCGGCGCGGCTTCGCCCGGATACCATTTGCCCTGACCGAAATGCAGCATTCCGCCCGGTGCGAAGCGTGCCTGCAAACGGCGCTGCAAATTTTCGGCGAGCGCCCGCTTGGCCGGCGACAGCGCGGTGAAATTCCATTCCTCGCCGTCCATGTCGTCGGCGGAAATGAAAGTCGGTTCGCCGCCCTGTGTCAGCCGCACGTCGCTGGCCTTGAGTTCGGCGTCGACCTGGCGACCGAGCGCGTCGATCGACTGCCACTGTTCGCCGGAATAGGGTCTGGTCACGCGCGGGTCTTCGTGAACGCGCGTGATCTGCATCGCGAAATCGAATTGCGACTGGCACGGTTCGGTGTGGCCGGTGATCGGCGCCGCGTCGGCGGGCGCCGCGGTGCAGGCGAGCGGCAGGTGGCCTTCGCCGGCGAGCAGCCCCGAGGTCGGATCGAGCCCGATCCAGCCCGCGCCTGGAATGTAGGCTTCGGCCCAGGCGTGAAGATCGGTGAAGTCGCGTTCAGGACCGGCCGGGCCGTCGAGCGGCTTGAGATCGGCGGCGAGCTGGATCAGATAGCCGGAGACGAAGCGCGCGGCGAGTCCGCAATGGCGCAGCAGTTGCACCAGCAACCAGCCGCTGTCGCGGCACGAGCCGCTGCCGAGCGCGAGGGTCTGTTCACAGCCTTGCACGCCGGGCTCCATCCGCACCAGATAGCGGATATCCTGCTGCAGGCGCCGGTTGATCGCGACCAGATAGTCCACCGTGTTGATCGCGCCGCTATGCGCGGCGCGGAAGTCGGCCAGCCAGCGCGCGAACAGCGGCCCCGGTTCCTCCACGGCGAGAAACGGCGCGAGGTTGCCGCGCTGCCGATCATCGTACGAGAACGGGAATTTCTCGGCGCTGCTGTCGATGAAAAAGTCGAACGGATTGATCACCGTCATGTCGGCGACCAGATCGACCGTGATATCGAGTTCGCGCGTTTTTTCGGGGAACACGAAGCGCGCGATGTAGTTGCCGAATGCATCCTGCTGCCAGTTGATGAAATGCCGTTCCGGCTCGACGGTCAGCGAATAGGAGAGCACCGGCGTGCGGCAGTGCGGTGCCGGCCGCAGACGGACCTCCTGCGGCGACAGCGCGACCAGCCGGTCGTAGCGGTAGCGGGTCTGATGGTGCAGAGCGACGCGGATGCTCACGCGCGGCGGCCCGGACGGTTCAGTCCCATTGCGGGTTGGGCAGCTGTGCGAACACGCGCTTCAGTCCCTCGCCCCACTGGGTGTGGATCATGTCGAAGTAGGGATCGCTCTTCATGATCCGGCGCTGGATGCCGATGCGCAGCTCGTTGTTGCGGTAGATCATCAGATCGATCGGCAGCCCGACCGAAATGTTGCTGCGCATCGTCGAATCGAATGAAACCAGCACGCATTTCGCCGCGTCGAGCAGGCCGGTTGCGCGGTTGATCACGCGGTCGAGCACCGGTTTGCCGTACTTGCTCTCGCCGATCTGGAAATACGGCGTCTCCGGCGTCGCTTCGATGAAGTTGCCCTCGTTGTAGATATTGAACAGCCGCTGCGGTTCGCCGCGGATCTGGCCGCCGACAATGAACGAGGCGCTGGCGTCGATGTTGTTCTGCGCCATGTGCGGCCCGTCGCGCTGCCGCACTTCGCGCAGCGCGTGGCCGATGAGTTCGGCGGTCTCGAACATCGAGGCGCAGTTCAGCAGCGTCTTGACGCCGTCGCCGGCAGGATGTTCCAGCAGGTTGATCGCGCTCTGAGTGATGGAAAGATTGCCTGAACTCAGGATCACGATCACGCGCTCGCCGTCCTGGGCGAAGATGCGCATCTTGCGGAACGAAGCGACCTGATCGACGCCGGCGTTGGTGCGCGAATCCGACGCGAATACCATTCCTGCATCGAGTATCAATCCGACACAATACGTCATGCGGGCAATGCTCCGGACGGGGTTGTTGAAAACACCTATTTTAATCGTTCGCGGCCGGCTTTTTGCAGCAGGGCAGGACGTTCATGCGGCGACGGTCTGTGCCAGATGGGACGGATAGACCGGAACCAGGAAGGTTTTGTCGATTTCATCGGTCAACCGGCTGGTGCCGTCGAGAAAACCGGTCAGATATTCGTGGAGTCCGATCTGAATGATCTGCTGCGTCTGTCCGTAGTGCAGTTTCGCGTGCAGTTCGCCGGCCAGCCGTTCGGCCTCGCGCTGGGTGTCATCGCACAGCTCCTGCAGGATTTCGTAGATTTCGTTCATGCAGGCGTGCAGTGAGCGTGGCACGTCGGCACGCAGGATCAGCAGTTCGGCGACCCGCATCGGCGTGATCACGTCGTGATAGATTTTGCGATAGGAATCGAAGGCGCTGACCGAGCGCAGCAATGCGCCCCACTGGTAATAATCGACGGCGCCGCCGACGTCGGCGACGCTCGGCAGCAACGTATGGTATTTGACGTCGAGGATGCGCGCGGTGTTGTCGGCGCGCTCCATGAACGTGCCGAGGCGGATGAAGTGGTAGCTCTCGTCGCGCAGCATGGTGCCGAACGTGACGCCGCGGAACTGGTGCGAGCGAATCTTGACCCAGCCGAAAAACCCGCCGACGTCGGCCTCGACGCGATGGCGGTCGAACTCGCGCATCTTCAGCCAGAAATCGTTGAGGTCTTCGTACATTTCCTCGGTGATTGCGCCGCGCATGCTGCGCGCATTTTCGCGCGCCGCCTGGATGCACGAACAGATGCTGGAGGAATTGGCCGGGTCGAGCACCATGAAGCGCAGCACGTTGTCGGGCGTGATCCGGCCCGGATAGCGCTCGTAATAGGCGCTGGCCAGTCCGGTGATGACGAGCGGCAGCGCCCATGGTTCGGCCCATTCCTGCCCGGGCTCGAGCACGCGGTACGGCAGCAGCGACATGCGGTAGGTCACATCGAGCATGCGCGCCGCATTCTCGGCGCGCTCGATCTGGCGTGACATCCAGTACAGGTTGTTGGCGGCGCGACTCAGCATGACAAGGATCGGGGATCGAGGATTGAGGATTGAGGGGACATCAGGATTCGAGGATCCAGGTGTCCTTGGTGCCGCCGCCCTGCGACGAATTGACGACCAGCGAGCCTTCGCGCAGCGCAACGCGCGTCAGCGCGCCCGGCACCAGCGTCACCGATTTTCCCGATAGCACGTACGGACGCAGGTCGACGTGGCGCGGCGCGATTCCCGACTGCACGAACGTCGGGCAGGTTGAAAGCGCGAGCGTCGGCTGGGCGATGAAGTTGGCGGAATGTTCCAGGATGCGCTCGCGGTAGGCCCTGATTTCAGACTTCCCGGCGGCGGGGCCGACCAGCATGCCGTAGCCGCCGGAACCCTGCACTTCCTTGACCACAAGTTCCGGCAGATGGTCGAGCACGTATTTGAGGTCATCGGGCCTGCCGAGCTGCCAGGTCGGCACGTTCTGCAGGATCGGTTCCTCGCCGAGATAGAAACGGATCATTTCCGGCGCGTAGGTATAAGTGGACTTGTCGTCGGCGACGCCGGTGCCGATCGCGTTGGCCAGCGTCACATGGCCGGCGCGATAGGCGGCGAACAGGCCGGGCACGCCGAGTATCGAATCGCGGCGGAACGCCAGCGGATCGAGAAAATCGTCATCGATGCGCCGGTAGATGACGTCGACCCGTTTCGGGCCATGCGTGGTGCGCATGAACACCGTATCGTCGGAAACGAACAGATCCTGTCCCTCGACCAGTTCGACGCCCATCTGCTGCGCGAGGAACGCGTGCTCGAAGTAGGCGGAGTTATAGGAACCCGGCGTCAGCACAACGACCACCGGATCGGCGCTGCCGGTCGGCGCGACCGCGCGCAGGTTGTCGAGCAGGACATCGGCATAGTGATCCACCGGCGCGACCGCGATGCGGGCGAACAGGTCGGGGAACAGGCGCATCATCATCCTGCGGTTTTCCAGCATGTATGAAACGCCGGACGGCGTGCGCAGATTGTCTTCGAGCACGTAGAAGGTTTCAGCGTCCACCATCACGATGTCGACGCCTGCGACATGCACGTAGACGCCGCCCGGCACATCGACACCCTGCATTTCGCGGCGGAACAGGCTGTTGCCGAGGATTTGCCGTTCGGGAACGATGCCCGCCCGGACGATTTCCTGCCGATGATAGATGTCGCTGAGAAACGCGTTCAGCGCGCGCACGCGCTGGCAGCAGCCGTCGGAAATTTTTTTCCACGTCGCGGCCGGCATGATGCGCGGGATGATGTCGAACGGGATCGAGCGCTCGACGCCGCCCTCGTCGCCGTAGACCGCGAACGTGATGCCGAGCCGCGCGTAAAGCGTGTCGGCTTCCCTTTGCTTCTGCAGCATGAAATCGCGCGGCTTGCCGGAAAGCCATTCGGCATAGGCGCCATAATGCGCGTACGGGATGCCGGCGGCATCGTACATTTCGTCGTAGCAACGGGCGCTGGCGGGTCTCACTGCGGCCAACATGTTCGTGTTAATCCAGCCGAATCTTTATTTCTATCATGAAGCAATGGCCGTGCCCGATAGCCGCAACCGTTCCGGCGCCCGGCAAAGCGGACGATGCATGACGCGTCAAATTGCATTCCGATGCCCGCTCGATACGGGCATCGGAATGCACCAAAAGCAGGATTCGGGACATGATGCGCATGATTATGGTGCAATAAGGAAAATTTTGCGTTCAATTGGTCTGCCAAACTGTTCCGGTAGCACGTAGTGAACCTTGCTGCGCCTGATCCCGACTAACCGGCAGGCCGGTTGCATTTCCCGGGAATCGCTTTATATATGGTAGTTCATCATGGTGCGTAATATCCGTCTCCGATTGGTCACCGCGACGGCTGCGGACGCCGTGGCCGAAAGCTGGCCGACGTCCGTGGGTGATGGTTCGCCGGCGAATGCCGGCCTGGTCGCGCGCGCGCGCCAATGGGCATCGCCGTATCTCGACGGACGTACGGTCGCCGGCGGCGAGCCGCTGCTTGTGCACGCAGAGGGCACCACCGCGATTTTACGCGGGCTCGGTCTCGATGCCGAATGTGCCGCCGCGGCGCTGCTGGCGCCGGTGGTTGCGCTGTCGGCCGACCGGCACGACGCGCTGGCCACGATGCGCAGCCTGTTCGGCGAGCGCATCGCCGCGCTGGCGGACGGTGTGGCGCGCATGGCCCTGATCGAAGCTCTGGGCGGCCGCGCGGTGCACACCGGCGGCGAACATCGGACGCAGCTCGAGAGTCTGCGCAAGATGCTGCTGGCGATGGCCGAGGACGTGCGCGTCGTTCTGATCAAGCTTGCCGATCACGTGCAGACGATGCGCTTCATCGTCAGATCCGACGACGTCCAGTCCCGGCGCGACGCGGCGCGTCTTGCGCTCGATATCTTCGCGCCGCTGGCCAACCGGCTGGGTGTCTGGCAACTGAAATGGGAACTCGAGGATTTTGCGCTGCGCGTGCTGGAGCCGGATGTCTACAGGGACATTGCGTCCCGCCTCGACGGCACGCGCGACGACCGCGAACGCTACATCGAGCGGGTCATTCTTGCGCTGCGGCACGAGCTCGAAAGCTCCGGTATCAGGGCCGAGGTCAGCGGACGGCCGAAGCATATCTACAGCATCTACAGCAAGATGCGGCGCAAGAGTGTCGATTTCGACGCGCTCTACGATGTACGCGCAGTACGCGTGCTGGTCGACGATATCAAGGACTGCTATGCGGTGCTTGGCATTGCGCATGGCCTGTGGCCGCCGCTGGCGAAAGAGTTCGACGACTATATCGCGAAGCCGAAGAGCAACCATTACCGCTCGCTGCACACCGCGGTGATCGGCCCCGAGGGCAAGCCGGTCGAGGTGCAGATCCGCACTTTCGAAATGCACCGCGACGCCGAACTCGGCATCGCCGCGCACTGGCATTACAAGGAAGGGGCGCAGGGCGGCGCGCGCGGCGATGCCGGTTATCACGAAAAGATCGCGTGGCTGCGGCAGGTCATCGAATGGAAGGACGAGATCGCCGACAGCGGGGAATTCGCGGCGCAATTCAAAAGCGAATTGTTTGCCGACACGATTTACGTGCTGACGCCACAAGGCAAAGTCATCGATTTGCCGCGCGGCGCGACGCCGATCGATTTTGCATACCATGTGCACAGCGGCCTTGGGCACCGTTGTCGCGGCGCCAAGGTGGACGGTGTGATTGTTCCGCTCAATACGCCGCTCAGCAACGGCCAGCAGGTCGAAATTCTTGCCGCCAGGCAGGGCGGGCCGAGCCGCGACTGGCTCAATCCCGCGCTCGGCTTCGTGCGCAGCGGCAGCGCGCGCGCCAGGATCCGGCAGTGGTTCAACCGCCAGCATCACGAGGCGGCCGCGGCGCAGGGCCGCGAGATCCTCGAAAGGGAACTGCAGCGGCACGGCATGACCGATGTCAGGCTGGACGCACTGGCGCGGCGGTTCGACTTCGAAAAGCTTGATGATTTCCTGGCCGAAGTCGGACGCGGCCGGATCGGCCCGGCCCGGTTGCTTGCGGAATTCCGGGGCGACGGCGCGGCACCGGTCGATGAGCAGCCGCCGGTCAGAATGTCGCGCGCGCAGCCAGGCGGCATTCTGATCGTCGGCGTGGACAAGCTGCTGACGGTGCCCGCCAAATGCTGCAAACCGGCGCCGCCCGATCCGATCGTGGGTTTCATCACGCGCGGCCGCGGCGTGACGATTCACCGCGCCAACTGCCACAACGCCGCGCGGCTGGCGACGGAACGGCTGATCGCGGCGGACTGGGGCGCCAATATGGGCGCAGACAGGGTGTTTCCGGTCGATGTCGAAATCGAAGCGGCCAACCGCCCCGGGCTGTTGCGCGATGTCACCGAATCACTGCTGCGCGAGCGGGTCAATGTCGTGGCGACCCGCAGCACAAGCCGCGACGCGGCAGCGCGGATCACGCTGACGGTCGAAATCAACGACCTTGATCAACTGCGAAGACTGTTGGTATTGATACGCGGCGTGTCGGGCGTCGCGCGCGCGTCAAGGCGCTGACGCGTTTGAATCGGAGCGCCGGAGCGGGTAAAATCTGCGGCTTTCAGGCGCGTAGCTCAGTTGGTTAGAGCGCATCCTTGACATGGATGAGGTCGTTGGTTCGACTCCAATCGCGCCTACCACACATGGGAAGAGGCGGCCATGCTGATGACAATGCGAACCCGTTCTGCCTGTCGCCGGGCCTAGCCGCACGCGCATCCGGGAAAAGTGCGGCTGGCCCGCACTTTTTTTTCGCCGCCTGCCTTATTTGATTGATGCCTGACATCAGACTCCTCGACGGTTCAATCCGTCATTTCGATCAGCCGGTGTCGGTTGCCGCGCTCGCGGCCACCATTGGCCCGGGTCTTGCCAAAGCCGCGCTTGCCGGCAGGGTTGACGGCAGGCTGGTCGATACTTTGTTCGTTCTGGACAGGGACAGCGAGGTTGCAATCATCACCGACAAGGACGCGGAAGGCCTCGACCTGATCCGCCATTCGACTGCGCATCTGCTGGCCTATGCGGTCAAGGAGCTGTTTCCCGAAGCGCAGGTGACGATCGGCCCGGTGATCGAAAATGGTTTTTACTACGATTTCGCGTTCCAGCGGCCGTTTACGCCCGACGATCTTGCCGCGATCGAAAAACGCATGACCGAGCTCGTCAGGCGCGATATTCCGGTCCGGCGCGAAGTGTGGCCGCGCGACAAGGCGGTCGATTTTTTCAAATCGATCGGCGAACACTACAAGGCGGAGATCATCGCCTCGATTCCGGCCGGCGAGGAAGTATCGCTCTATCGCGAGGGCGATTTCATTGATCTGTGCCGCGGGCCGCACGTGCCATCGACTGGCAAACTCAAGGTATTCAAGCTGATGAAGGTCGCCGGCGCCTACTGGCGCGGGGATTCAAGGAACGAGATGCTGCAACGGATCTACGGCACCGCGTGGGCCAGGAAGGAAGAGCAGGACGCCTACCTGCGCATGCTCGAGGAGGCCGAGAAACGCGACCATCGCCGGCTCGCCAGACAGCTCGATCTGCTCCACATGCAGGACGAGGCGCCGGGGCTGGTGTTCTGGCACCCGAAAGGCTGGACAATCTGGCAGCAGATCGAACAGTATCTGCGCGCGGTGTACCGCGACAACGGCTTTCAGGAGGTGCGCTGTCCGCCGATCCTCGACCGCACGCTGTGGGAGAAATCGGGGCACTGGGACAATTTCCGCGAACACATGTTCGTCACTTCGAGCGAAAACCGCGATTACGCGATCAAGCCGATGAACTGTCCGGGCCACGTCCAGATTTTCAACGCCGGGCTGCACAGCTACCGCGACCTGCCGCTCAGATACGGTGAATTCGGCTCATGTCTGCGCAACGAGCCGTCGGGCGCGTTGCACGGCATCATGCGCGTGCGCGGGTTTACGCAGGACGACGGCCATATTTTCTGCACCGAGGAGCAGATCCGGCCCGAGGTGTCGCGTTTCATCGACGTGCTGATCGACGTCTACCGCGATTTCGGTTTCGACGAAATCATCTACAAGCTTTCGACGCGTCCCGCCAGGCGGGTCGGTTCGGACGCGACCTGGGATGCTGCAGAAAAGGCGCTCGCCGACGCGCTCGAAGGCAAGGGCGTGGCATGGGAGACCGCGGCGGGCGAGGGCGCATTCTACGGCCCGAAGATCGAATTTTCGCTGAAAGATTCGATCGGCCGCGTCTGGCAGTGTGGAACGATCCAGGTCGATTTTTCGATGCCGGGCCGGCTTGGCGCCGAGTACGTAGCCGAAGACAACACGCGCCGGACGCCGGTCATGCTGCATCGGGCGATCGTCGGCTCGATGGAGCGCTTCATCGGCATTCTGATCGAGCATTTCGCCGGCGCATTTCCGCTGTGGCTGGCGCCGCTGCAGGTGGTGGTTCTCAACATCACTGAACACCAGGCGGCTTATGCCGGGCAGGTGGCGGAAGAGTTCAGGCGCGCCGGATTGCGCGCCGGGGCCGACTTGAGGAATGAGAAAATAACCTATAAAATTCGGGAACATAGTCTGCAGAAGCTGCCTTATCAGGTAATTGTGGGTGACAAGGAGATGGCGGCGCAGACAATTGCCGTGCGGACCCGTAAGGGTGAAGATCTCGGCCAGATGCCGACAGCGGTCTTCATCCAGCGCCTCCAGGATGAGGTGCAGCGACTGGGACGCGCGGCATAACTTTTTAATATAGGAGTTTTGTATAGCTCAGGAAAAAGAGCCGCGCATTAACGGCGAGATCACCATGCCCGAGATCAGGCTGATCGGCGACGACGGCGAACAGCTCGGCATCGTATCGGCCGCCATTGCCAATGCCAAAGCCGAGGAAGCCGGGCTTGATCTGGTTGAAATTGCCCCGACCGCTTCTCCACCGGTTTGCCGTCTGATGGATTACGGCAAATTCCGCTATCGCGAGAGCAAGAAAAGGCACGAAGCCAAGCTCAAGCAGAAGCAGATCGTCGTCAAGGAGATCAAGTTTCGTCCCGGCACCGACGAGGGTGATTACCAGATCAAACTGCGCAACCTGATCCGCTTTCTGGAAGAGGGAGACAAGGCGAAAGTGACGCTGCGTTTTAGGGGGCGCGAAATGGCGCACCAGGAATTCGGTGTCAGGCTGATTGAACGGGTCAGGGCCGATCTCGATGCCTACAGCACGGTCGAACAGTATCCGAAGATGGAAGGGCGCCAGATGGTGATGGTGCTGGCGCCGAAGAAAAGCGCCAAGCCGGCGCCCAAGAAGGGCAAGCCGCCGGAGAAAACAGCGGCAGCAGCCGGCGCCGAAAGAAAATAGTTGTCAGTGGGTTTAATTGCAATTTCAACAAGTAGTTGTCCGGGTCGGCAAGTCTTCCGATCGGAAGCACCCGGCGCTATGTTAAAAAAGGAGCAATCATGCCGAAGTTGAAAACCAAAAGCGGCGCGGCCAAGCGTTTCAAGGTCGCCGGCAGCGGCCGCATCAAGCGTTCCAGGGCCTATCTGCGCCACATCCTGACCAAAAAGTCGACCAAACGGAAACGGCACCTGCGTGGCACCACCGGCGTTCACGGCAGCAATACCCGCTCCGTGCGCACCATGCTTCCCTACGCCTGAGGAGATCGCCATGCCCAGAGTCAAACGTGGGGTTACCGCACGTGCCGCCCACAAAAAGGTCATCGCGCGCGCCAAGGGTTTTCGCGGCCGCCGCAACAACGTGTTCCGCATCGCCAACGAAGCAGTCATGCGAGCCGGCCAGTATGCGTATCGTGACCGCCGCCGTAAGAAACGTGATTTCCGCAGTCTATGGATTGCGCGCATCAACGCTGCAGTTCGCGAGCATGGGCTGTCTTACAGCGCTTTCATGAACGGCCTTAAAAAGGCCGCAGTCGCGGTCGATCGCAAGGTGCTTGCCGACATCGCCGTGCTCGACAAGCCGGCGTTCGGCAAATTCGTCGAAAAAGCCAAGGCCGGTCTCGGTATCTGAGCGGAGGAGCAGCGCGCTGCTCCTGGTTTAAAGCGGTTCCAAGCGGATGGAAAAGCTCGAAACGATAGTCCAGGAGGCGCTGACGCTGTTCGCCGGCATCACCGATGCCGCGCAACTCGAGCAGGCAAAGGCGCGCTTTCTCGGGAAGTCCGGCGCACTGTCCGAACTGCAAAAAAAAATCACCGAGGTGCCCGCCGCCGAACGTCCGGCGTTCGGCGCCCGTTTCAACGCCGCGAAACAGCGGATCGAGACGGCGCTTGCAGAACAGCGCGAGAGAATACGCGCGCTCGGGCTGGAATCCCGTCTGGCGCAGCAGGCCGTCGATGTCACGCTGCCGGGGCGCGGCAGCGGGGTCGGCGGGCTGCATCCGGTAACGCTCGCACTGGAGCGCATCGAGACGCTGTTCCATTCGCTGGGTTTCGAGGTGGCCGATGGTCCGGAAATCGAGACCGATTACTACAACTTCACCGCGCTCAACCAGCCGGAGAACCATCCGGCGCGTTCGATGCACGACACATTTTATCTTGACGACGGCAAACATCTGCTGCGCACGCATACCTCGCCGATCCAGGTGCACTATATGGAACGTCACCGGCCGCCAATCAAGATTATTGCCATGGGCAGGGTTTACCGCGTCGACTCCGACGCGACGCATTCGCCGATGTTCCACCAGGTCGAGGGGCTGTGGGTCGACGAGCAAGTCACCTTTGCCGACCTCAAGGGAGTCGTTACCGATTTTCTGCGTTGTTTTTTTGAGCGTGACGATCTCAAGGTGCGGTTCCGCCCTTCATTTTTTCCGTTTACCGAACCTTCGGCGGAGATCGATATGAGTTTTGGCGATGACTGGCTTGAAGTCGGTGGCTGCGGCATGGTGCATCCGAACGTCCTCGGAAACGTCGATATCGACAGCGAACGCTATCAAGGCTTCGCTTTCGGTCTCGGACCGGACCGGCTGGCGATGCTGCGCTACAGCGTCGATGATTTGCGTTTGTTTTTCGAAAATGATCTGCGGTTCCTGAAACAGTTCAACTGAACCATACGGGATTATTTTCCCGGAATCCGGCGTATAACCGCATGAAATTTTTGGAAAACTGGTTGCGCAGTTTCGTCGATCCGGCGTTGACCGACCGGGAGCTCGCCGAAGTTCTGACCATGTCCGGCATCGAAGTCGAGAGCGTCGAACCTGCCGGCTCGGACCGCATATTCACGATAAAGCCGACGCCCAATCGCGGGGATTGCCTGAGCGTGATCGGCATCGCGCGCGAAGTTGCCGCGGTTACCGGAAGCAAGTTGATGCCGCCGGACACTGTAGCGGTGCCGGCGACAATTGCCGACCGCGTGGAAGTGGCGCTGGAAGCGCCGACCGCGTGCCCGCGATATTGCGCGCGCGTCATTCGCGGCGTCGATCCGCGTGCCGTTACTCCGGACTGGATGGTAACGCGTCTCGAGCGTTGCGGCCTGCGCAGCGTGCACGCGATTGTGGACGTCACCAATTACGTGATGCTGGAATTCGGCCAGCCGCTGCACGCTTTCGACTTTGCCCGCATCGATGGCGGCATTCATGTGCGCTTCGGCCGGGGGGGCGAAACGCTCAAGCTTCTTAACGGACAGCAGGTCACACTCGATGATCGCCTGCTGGTCATCGCTGACTACGAAAAACCACTGGCCCTGGCCGGCATCATGGGAGGCGAGGACAGCGCGGTCGTAATGGGAACGACGGCCATTCTTCTCGAAAGCGCATTTTTCCAACCGGAATCGATCGCAGGCAAATCGCGCGTGCTCGGTTTCGGCTCGGATTCCGCGTACCGTTTCGAGCGCGGCGTCGATTTCGCCGCGACCCGGTCGGCGATCGAATATGCTACCCGCCTAATGCTGGAAATATGCGGCGGCCGGGCCGGGCCGGTATGTGAAACCGGCGCCTCGTTGCCACAACGCAAACCGGTGCAGTTGCGGCAGAAGCGGGTGGAGCGCGTGCTCGGCGTCGCTCTTAACGAGCGCCAGATCATCGAAATTCTTCAGCGTCTGGGATTCGCGCATCGAGTGCAGGGGGCCGAACTCGCGGTGACGCCGCCCAGCTATCGTTTCGACCTTGCGATCGAAGAGGACCTGATCGAGGAAATCGCCCGCATCCATGGTTATGACAACATACCGGCGCGCCGCCCCGGCGGTGCCGCGAGAATGCTGCCGGTGGACCGTGGCCGCGCCGGCGTCGGCAAGCTGCGTTCGCTGCTTGTAGCGCGTGACTATCAGGAGGTCATCACCTACAGCTTCGTCAACCGCCGCTGGGAAGAGGATTTTTATTCCAATCATGAACCGGTGCCGCTGCTCAACCCGATCGCCGTGCACCTGAACGTGATGCGCTCCAGCCTGATCGCGAGTCTGGTTGACTGCCTGAAGCTCAATATCAACCGCCAGCATGATCGTGTGCGGCTGTTTGAGATCGGGCATTGTTTCGCTCGCGGCGAAAAGCAGGGGTACCGGCAGTCCCTGCGACTGGCCGCGCTGGCCTGCGGCGAAGCGTTGCCGGAGCAATGGGGGATAACGAAGCGCGGAACGGATTTTTTCGACGTCAAATCCGATTTGGAAGCATTGCTTGTCCCGGATGTCGTCCACCTGGAACCTGCTCAGCATCCCGCGTTGCATCCCGGCCGGTCTGCTGCGGTCAGTATCAATGGGACACTTGTCGGCTGGATGGGGGAACTGCACCCGCGGTTGTGTCAGCAATACGATCTGCTTTTGGCACCGGTGCTCTTCGAGTTAAATCTTGACGCGAGAAAATTCTCACAAGTAACTGTATATAAAAATATTTCAAAGTTTCCTGTAGTGCGGCGGGATATCTCGGTCGAAATCGTGGCGAATGCGACTTGGGAAGCGATTCTGATCGCGCTGAGAAAGAACGCTCCGGCAACACTGCTGGAAATCATGCCATTTGATATATATCGTGGCAAAGGCATTGATTCAGATAAAAAAAGTATTGCGTTTCGGCTATTATTGCAAGATACTTCCAAGACCTTGACTGACGCCGAAGTCGATCTCGTCATCGAACAGTTTATTAAGGTGTTAGAAGAAGAATTCAATGCAGTACTCAGAAAATAAGGGGAAAACATGACCTTGACCAAGGCTGAGTTGGCGGACCTGCTGTTCGAGAAAGTCGGTTTCAACAAACGCGAAGCGAAAGACATGGTTGAATCTTTTTTCGAGGAGATTCGCACCGCGCTGGAAGCCGGTCAGGGGGTGAAGCTTTCCGGATTCGGCAATTTTCAGTTACGCGACAAGCCGCAGCGGCCGGGGCGTAATCCGAAAACGGGGGAGGAAATTCCGATTACTGCGCGGCGCGTGGTGACCTTTCATGCCTCGCAGAAATTGAAGGCGCTGGTTGAGCAAAACCATAAGGGCAATGGAAGCAAATCCTAAAGAAACGCTGCCGCCGATCCCCGCAAAGCGCTATTTCACGATTGGCGAAGTCAGTGATTTGTGCGGCGTCAAACCGCATGTATTGCGTTATTGGGAACAGGAGTTTGCGCAGCTCAAGCCGGTCAAACGCCGCGGCAACCGGCGTTATTATCAGCATCATGAAGTTCTGCTGATCCGCCACATCCGCGATCTGCTGTACGATCAGGGTTTTACCATCAGTGGCGCCCGCAATCGTCTTGACGAATCCGCTACCAGCCACCCCAAGTCAAACCGCGTTTCGGCTGTGGTAAGTTTTGCCGCCGTGCGTAAGGAAATCAAAAACATAATCAATTTCCTCAGTCATTGAGCGTCGTCCGATAAGCTGCTTTACCTCTGTTATATAATTGCCCGCTACGGGGCGTAGCGCAGCCTGGTAGCGTACCTGCATGGGGTGCAGGTGGTCGCGAGTTCGAATCTCGCCGCCCCGACCAGAATTGATATGAACACAGGAATACTGCCGGCCCTCCGTTGGCCGGATGGGATAAAGCGAGTGGCCAGGACTTACGTGACTGACGGTTCAAATCTGGTGGATATCCGATGAAGTTTCTTCCCGGCGTTTGCCTGGCGTTGATGCTTGTGGTCGCGGGCGGGCATGCCGTCGCGCAGGGCGTCAAGATCGGATACATCAATCCTTTCCGCATCCAGAACGAATCCGCGACCGCGCGGCTGGCGCTGGAAAACCTGAAGAAGGAATTTGCGGGGCGCGAAGACGACGTCGCCAATTTCCAGAAACGCGTCGCTGACCTCAAGGCTGATCTCGACGCGAATTCAAGCACGATGAAACCCGATGAGCGGCAGGCGAAGGAAAAAGCCTTTACGAAAATGGCCACGCAACTCCAGCAGATGCAGCAGGATCTCGCTGAGGACATCGATCAGCGCAAACGCGAAGAATTCGGGCGGTTAAGCGCCGAAGCCAACGTCGTGATCAGGCAGATCGCCGATTCCGGCAAATATGATCTGATCGTGCAGGACGCGGTTTTCAGCGGGCAGCGCATCGACATCACCGACCAGGTGCTGGCCGAAATGGCAAAACGGATCGACGCGAAGGACAGGCCGGCCAAGTGATGTCGGTTGCAGCGGCGGTTTTCCCACGGTGACGGCGGATCCCGAAGCATGCGCATTCTGCTCAGCAACGACGATGGCTATTTTGCGCCGGGGCTTGCGTCGCTGGCCGACACTCTCGCCGCATTTGCGGCGATCACGGTGGTTGCGCCGGAACGTGACCGCAGCGGCGCCAGCAATTCGTTGACGCTCGACCGACCGCTGACGGTGCGCCGCGCCGGCAATGATTTCTATTATGTGAACGGCACGCCGACCGATTGTGTGCACCTTGCGGTAACCGGTCTTCTCGATCAACTGCCGGATGTCGTGATCTCCGGCATCAATCATGGCCCGAACATGGGTGACGACACCGTCTATTCGGGCACGGTTGCCGCGGCGACTGAAGGCTTTCTGCTCGGCATCCCGTCTCTCGCGGTGTCACTTGCGGCGAACGGCGGCGACCATTATGAAACCGCGGCGCAGGTCGCCGCCGAAATGGTGAGGCGCTTCGAGCAGTCGCCTTTCGGCCAGCCGGTGCTGCTCAATGTCAACGTTCCGGACGTGCCTTACGCGCAATTGCGCGGCATTGAAGTCACCCGTCTGGGCAGACGGCACAAGGCCGAACCGGTGGTGAAGTCGACGACGCCGCGCGGGGAGACCGTCTATTGGGTGGGCGCCGCCGGCGGCGCGCAGGACGCGGGCGCCGGCACCGACTTCAACGCGGTTGCGCGCACCGTGGTATCGGTGACACCGTTGCAGATCGACCTCACGCATTTTTCCCAGGTTCAGGACATCAGGGACTGGCTAGGATGAGCGAACGTCTGTCGGGAATCGGCATGACGTCGCAGCGTACGCGTTTGCGCATGATCGAGCGGCTGCGCGAACAGGGGGTCACCGACGAAGCGGTGCTGAACGCGATGTACGAGATTCCACGGCATATCTTCGTCGAAGAAGCGCTTGCGCACCGCGCCTATGAAGACATTCCGCTGCCGATCGGATTCGGGCAGACCATTTCCCAGCCGTACATCGTCGCCCGCATGACGGAGATGCTGACCGCGGGCAAACGGCTCGGAAAAGTACTCGAGATCGGCACCGGCTGCGGCTATCAGACCGCGATCCTGGCGCGGCTTGCCGAGGAAGTCTATACGGTCGAACGTCTGTTGCCGCTGCTGACCAAGGCGCGCCGGAATTTGCGCGAGCTGCGCATCAGCAATGTCAGAACCCGTCACGCCGACGGCCACGCCGGTATTCCCGAGGCTGCGCCGTTCGACGGCATCATGGTGGCCGCGGCCGCATCTCATTTGCCGGAGGCATTGAAGCAGCAGCTGGCGGTTGGCGGCAGAATGGTGATCCCGATCGGAATCCAGCAACAGACCCTCTACCTGATCGAGCGTGACGCGGATGGATTCTCCCAATCCGAACTCGACGCAGTGAGGTTCGTTCCGATGCTGTCGGGAGTCAGTCAATGATCTCCGGCCATACGCTGCGCGACGGGCTGCTGGCGCTGTCGCTGCTGCCGTTGCTGCTCGTGAACGGATGCGTCGCCACCTCCCACCCGGTGCCGGTCAGCGAACGGTCGCTGCAAAGGGCCCAGCCCGGCGGCCGGGCATTTGAACCCGACACTCGTCCCGATCAGTATGTCGTCCGCAAGGGCGATACCCTGTTCAGCATCGCTCTCGATTATGGGCTCGACTACAAGGAACTCGCTGCATGGAACAACATCAGCAATCCGCGCAACCTGACTGTCGGTCAGCCATTGCGGTTGCGGCCGCCAGTCGGCGCAGTAGCCGCGCCGCTGAGGTCGGCGCCGACGGTGGAAGGACGGCCGATGGGCAGCGGCACCGGCTCCTCCGTGCAGGGAACGAAGTCGCAGCCCAAGGCGGTCAAGCTGCCGTATTCGGAGCAGACGGCCGCGCAACTGCAGAAACCACCGGTCGCCGAGGAGAAACCGGCGCCGGATGACGAAAATATCAGCTGGGGATGGCCGGCGCAGGGGAAACTGATCGCCACTTTCGATGAGGCGGCGAACGCGAAGGGCATCGATATCGTCGGCAAGGCCAGCCAGCCGGTGCTGGCCAGCGCGGCCGGCGTCGTGCTCTACAGCGGCAGCGGAATCCGCGGTTACGGCAAGCTGATCGTGCTCAGGCACAACAAAACGTATTCCAGCGTCTATGCCCACAACGACGCGATTCTGGTCAAGGAGGGGCAGAGCGTGGTCAAGGGACAGAAAATCGCCGAAATGGGCAGCAGCGACAGTGACAAGATCGAGCTGCATTTCGAAATCCGGCGTCAGGGCAAACCGGTCGACCCCGCCAAATTGCTGCCTGCTCCCTGACGATCGCCGCTGGCTGGATAAATGTCGCGGCCGGCTACGGACGGAATGCCCGCACCCGTCGGCGTAATTGCCGCAGGTCATCGGCGTTCGCCGTATCGCCGTATCGCAGACGGATATAGAGGTCGCTGATCGCATCGATCGCTGGGGCGAGCCAGGGCCGGGCCGCGGTCGTGCGCTTGCGGAACGCGTCCGGCCCTTCGCTGGGATGGCGCGCCAGGCCGCGCCGCGCAAGCCGGCTGCAGAAACGCGCGTAAGCGGCGGTTACCGGATCGAGGTGCGTGGCGCGCAATTGGCGCAGAATCAGCGCGGAAACGACCAGCATTACCGCACCGGTGATGACGAGCAACAGGGCGGCCAGCTTTTCCCAGGTTGCATTGTCGATGCCGGCCCGCCGCAGCAGTTGCTGCTGGCGCTCCGGGGTATAGCCCAGCACCATCTGGTTCCATGCGTTCGCGATCGAATCCCAGGTCAGGTGCGCGCGTTCCAGCCACGGATATCTGTTCTGCAGCAGCAGCGGCAGCGGCTCGCCCTGCGGCACTGCGGCGGCGATGCCCTGTTCGATGCGCGTCGGCGATACTGCGGCGGTCGGATCCACGCGCGACCATCCCGCGTCGTCCAGCCACACTTCCGCCCAGGCGTGCGCGTCGGCCTGCCGCACGATCAGGTAATTGCCGACGCTGTTCAGTTCTCCGCCCTGATAGCCGGTCACGACCCGTGCCGGAATGCCGGCCGCGCGCATCAGCACCACGAACGACGACGCATAGTGCTCGCAGAAGCCGGCGCGTGTCGTGAACAGGAATTCATCGACCGGGTCGGCGCCGAGGCGGGGCGGTTGCGTCGTGTAGAAGAAATTGCTGGTCCGGAACATGCGCAGCACAGCGTCGATGTAGTCGCGATCGTCGCGCGCCGCGGCGCGCATCTCGCGTGCCAGCGCCGCGGTGCGCGGGTTCGAGTCGGGCGGCAGCCGCAGCGCGCGCCGCAGTTCGTACGGCTGCAGTCCGGCATTGTCGCGGTAATCCAGATAGGAGGCCATGTCGTAGCGCATGCGCGTCATGATCCTGGCCTGCGACAGCAGCTGATAGTCGCCGGTCAGGATGCTGCGTGGCGGCGCGGCGACCGGCAGATCCAGCGCGAACAGCCAGTGCTTGCCGCTCGGTTCGACGGTCACCGCGTATTCGACCGGATCGCCGCGCGACTGGTAGCGGCGCGGCGGCGGGCTGATGGTTTGCGCGGCGCTCCAGGTATAGCCGTCGAAATCCCACATCACCGGCCCGCGCCAGTAGAGTCGGTCAGTGGCAGGAACCTGACCCTTGAAGCTGACGCGAAACGCGACTGCGTCGGACGAGATCAGACCGCTGACGCTGCCCGGCGACATCTGGTCGGACAGCCCGGTCATGCCGGCGGCATCCTGCGGCATGCCCCACAGCGGTCCCTGCACCCGCGGGAACAGCACGAACAACACCAGCATCAGCGGCGCCGCCTGCAGCAGCATCAGTCCGGCGTTGCGCAGTTGATAGCGGGGGCTTTTTGCCGGCGGCGAGCGGAACTGGAATCCGATCATGGTCGCGGTGGTCAGCCACACCGCGCCCAGCATGTAGAGCGCCATCGGGATGGTCTGCGAGTACAGGAAATTGGTGATGACCAGAAAATAGCAGAGGAAGACCAGTATCATCGCGTCGCGCAGCGTCGCCATTTCCAGCAGTTTCAGCGCCAGCATCACGACCAGCAGCGCGATTCCGGAATCGCGCCCCATGATGCGGCCGTAGCTCAGGTAGATGCCGGCCATCGCGCCGGCCGCAATCGCCAGCAGCAGCCATTTGCGCGGCAGCGCGAGCGCGTGGCGTTGAAGGTGGAAGCGCCAGACGAACAGGGCCGCGACCAGCAGCGTGACCCACCACGGCACGCGCTCCGCGTGCGGCGCCGCGACCAGCAGCAGCGACGCCAGCAGCCAGCCGACGCGGCGCATGTCGAGTCTGTCAGCGGCCGCGATCGACATCGCTGATTTCCCCGAACAGCGCCAGTGCCTGCAGGCAGCGGTCGCGTTGCGCGTCGCCCGGCGCCGGCGGCACAACGACGCCGGGCATGCGCAGGCCGAAGCTCAGGCCGGCGGCATGCGCATCGAGCACCCAGCGCGTCAGTCGCGACAGCCGGACCTCGATTCCGAAAGCGTCCGGCAACTGCCGCCAGTCGAGCCACAATTCGGCCGCCGCGGCGCCGCTGAACTGCTTGACGTACAGCGTCTGGTCGCGCGCTGCGGCTTTCCATGCGATATGGCGCGGCGAATCGCCAGGATGATAGGAACGCAGTCCGGAAAAATCCTCCCGGCCGCTGCCATGTTCGAAACCGCTGCCTTCACTCGAATCGGAAGCCGGCAGCGCGATACCCGGAGCTTCGGGGCGCGGATAAACCAGGCACTGCATGTTCGGGCTGGCGTAAGCCCAGGCGCGGCACAGGCCGAGCGGGAAAGTCGTGAACAGCGTCAGCCGGCCGGCGCGCAGCGTGCCGCGCTTGATCGCCGGTATCGCGACCCGCGCGACGATCGACTGCCGCGCCGGCACATCGACATAGGAGATGTGATTGCGATCTCGGGTGATGCCGATGCTGTAGCGGTCGAGCGGACCCTGGTTTTCCAGCGTCAGCGCGAATTGCGCGGTGTCGCCGGCGAATACCGGCGGCGCGCGGCCCGGCGATATCCTGAGATGCGCCAGATTGCGGAAGGTATGGATGATCGAATTGACGCCGAGCCCGGCGAGCAGGAAGGTCAGCACGAAGCCGAGGCTCAGGCTGTAGTTGATGGCGCCGGTCAGCATCAACAGCAGCGTGCCGGCATAGATCACGCCGAAGCGCGTCGGCAGGATGAACACCCGCCGCTGCACCAAAGTGATCGCGCCGGGCTCGGGGTCGCGCCACTGAAACAGCCAGGAAGTGAAGCGGTTTCTGAGCGTGGCTATCATTGCTCGGTCAGGGGACCGGCACCGCTTCGACCAGTTGTTCGGCGATGGCGGTGCTGCTGACGGCTCCGTGGTCGCGCGTCAGGTGTAGCCGGTGGCTGACCACGCCCGGCACGATGGCCTGCACATCCTCGGGCAATACCTGATTGCGCCCCTCCATGAATGCCCACGCGCGCGCGGCATTGAGCAGCGCCAGCGCTGCGCGCGGCGACAGACCGTTCACGTAATCCGCACACTTGCGGCTGTAATCGGCGAGCGCCTGCACGTAATCGAGCAGCGCGGGCGACGCATGCACGCCGTGCGCGGCGCGCTGCAGGGATGCCAGCTCGTCCGGCGTCATGCACGGTGCAAGGCGCGGCAGTAGCTCGCGCCGGTCGGTGGCCTGCAACAGCGCGCGCTCGGCGCCGGCGTCGGGATAGCCGAGCGTGATCCGCATCAGGAAACGGTCGAGTTGCGATTCCGGCAGCGGAAAAGTGCCGATCTGGTGCGACGGGTTCTGTGTCGCGATCACGAAGAACGGCTCCGGCAGCGCGCGCGTTTCGCCCTCGATCGTGACCTGATGTTCTTCCATCGCCTCGAGCAGCGCGCTCTGGCTTTTCGGCGTCGCGCGGTTGACTTCGTCGGCGAGGATTACCTGCGAGAAGATCGGGCCGGGATGGAAGCGGAACTTGCCGGTCTCGCGGTCGTAGATCGAAACGCCGAGAATGTCGGCCGGCAGCAGATCGCTGGTGAACTGGATGCGCTGGAACTGCAGGCCGAGCGTCGCCGCCAGCGCGTGCGCGAGCGTAGTCTTGCCGACGCCGGGGATGTCCTCGATCAGCAGATGGCCGCGCGCGAGCAGGCAGGCGACTGCCAGCCGGATCTGCTGTTCCTTGCCGAACAGCACCTGTCCGATCTGGGCGACGACGCGTTCAAGGGGTTTGTTCATCCATTCATTGTAGCTTGGAACCTGCGTGCGCCGCAGGCGGGGGCTGCTATCATGCATTGCATCCGTTTGCCGCCAACGCATGACTACCGCCTATATTTCCCATCCCGACTGCCTGCGGCACGAGATGGGCGCGTGGCATCCGGAGTCGCCGGCGCGGCTGGCCGCCATCGAGCGCGAGCTGTGCGCCGCCGGATCATGGCAGCGGCTGCAGCATTTTACGGCGCCGCCGGCCACTCGCGCGCAGCTCGAACGCGTTCACGATCCGCGCTACCTCGACGCGCTTGCGGCCGTCGCGCCGCAGGAAGGACTGATCCAGCTCGACCCCGATACTGCGATGAATCCTCATACGCTGGCGGCCGCGCTGCACGCCGCCGGCGCCGCGGTGCTGGCCACGGATCTGTTGCTCGAAGGCGCGGCGGACAATGCGTTCTGCGCGGTGCGGCCGCCCGGCCATCATGCCGAGCGCGGCCGCGCGATGGGTTTCTGTTTCTTCAACAATGTTGCGGTCGGTGTTGCGCACGCGCTCGAACGGCACCAACTGTCGCGCGTCGCGATCGTCGATTTCGACGTCCACCACGGCAACGGCACCGAGGACATTTTCCGCGACGATGAACGCGTGCTGATGGTTTCCACCTTCCAGCACCCGTTCTATCCGGGCAGCGGCATCGAAGGCCGTTCCGGGCGCATGGTCAACGTGCCGTTGCGCGCCGGCAGCGGCGGCGCTGAATTCCGCGCCGCGATTGAGGAGCAATGGCTGCCCGCGTTTGAAAGTTTCCGGCCGCAGATGCTGTTCGTGTCGGCCGGCTTCGATGCGCACCGCGACGACGACATGGCCGGGCTGCTGCTCGATGATGCCGATTACCACTGGGCCGCATGCTGGATCAAGGCTGCGGCGGAACGGCTTGCGCAGGGGCGCGTCGTGTCGCTGCTGGAAGGCGGCTACCAGTTGCCGGCGCTGGCGCGCAACGCCGCCGATCACATCGCCGTTCTGCTCGGCGACTGACGATCGTTTATTTCGACGGAAGCAGCACCGCCGCGACCACGCCACGGCCTTCGGCGGTCAATATGTTGTAGGTGCGGCAGGCGGCGGTGGTGTCCATCACTTCCAGCCCGACGCGCGATTCGATCAGGCAGCGCGACAGCGCCGGGGGCGGGAAGCGCAGCGTATTGCCGGTGCCGAGCAGCACGAGTTCCGGTTGCAGCGTCAGTAGAAACTCGAAGTGCGCGGCGGTCAGCTGCTCGAAGGCGAGACCGCGCCAGTCATCGTATATCTGTTGCGGCGTGACGATCAGGCTGATCTCGTGGCGCACACCGTCGACCGCGACATAGCCGGCGCCGTAACCGGTGAACAGATGCTGTCCGGCCGCCGTCGTCAGATGGAATTTCATCGCCGTTTGATTGCCGGTTGAGGGGGGGATTCGCTAAAATCATACCCTTTTTCGCCAGAGCAAGGCTTTACCCCGATGGAAGAATTTCCCCGCATCAAGCGTGCCTTGAAGTTCTGGCTCCGGCCGTGCTGCGCGCTTGACGTGCTGCCGCACGTCAGCCTGCGCCGATACTTCGGCGGCCGCTTGCTGCGGAATTTCGGATAGCGCGAAGACCATGGAAGAATTTCCCCGCATCAAGCGCCTGCCGCCGTACGTATTCAACATCACGGGTGAGTTGAAGGCGGCGGCGCGCAAGCGCGGCGAGGACATCATCGACCTCAGCATGGGCAATCCCGACGGCCCGACGCCGTCGCACATCGTCGACAAGCTGATCGAATCGGCGCGGCGCCATGACACGCACCGCTACTCGGTGTCGAGGGGCATTCCACGGCTGCGGCGTGCGATCTGCAACTGGTACAAGATCCGCTACAACGTCGAATTCGATTTCGACCACGAAGCCATCGTCACCATCGGTTCCAAGGAAGGCATCGCGCATCTCGCGCTGGCGACGCTCGACCGCGGCGACATCGTGCTGGTGCCGAACCCGAGCTATCCGATCCATATCTACGGTCCGGTGATCGCGGGCGCGGACATCCGTCACGTGCCGATGGCGCCCGGCGTCGATTTCTTCGGCTCGCTTGAGCGCGCACTCAGGGATACCTACCCAAAGCCCAAGATGCTGATCATCAATTTTCCGGGCAATCCGACCACGCAGTGCGTGGAACTGGATTTCTTCGAGAAGATCGTCGCGCTCGCGCGCGAGTACGGCATCTTCGTCGTCCACGACATCGCCTATGCCGATATCGTGTTCGACGGCTATCGCGCGCCGTCGATCATGCAGGTGCCGGGCGCGCGCGATGTCGCGGTCGAGTTTTTCACGCTGTCGAAAAGTTACAACATGCCGGGCTGGCGTGTCGGCTTCATGGTCGGCAACCGGCGGCTGGTATCGGC
This sequence comes from Burkholderiales bacterium, assembly GCA_035524795.1. Classification (GTDB taxonomy): domain Bacteria; phylum Pseudomonadota; class Gammaproteobacteria; order Burkholderiales; family SG8-41; genus DATKOF01. The sequence continues at coordinate 11,281 of DATKOF010000007.1, read as the reverse complement.
GCTGGCGCGCATCAAAAGCTATCACGACTACGGTACTTTCACGCCGATCCAGGTCGCGTCCATTCTCGCGCTCGAAGGCCCGCAGGACTGCGTCTACGAAATCTGCGAAACTTACCGCAAGCGCCGCGATGTGCTGTGCCAAGGTTTGCACAAGACCGGCTGGAACGTCGAGGTTCCCAAGGCCACGATGTTTACCTGGGCGGAAATTCCGGAGCCGTATCGCGAACTGCGATCGCTGGAGTTTTCGAAAAAACTGCTGGCCGATGCCAAGGTCGCGGTATCGCCCGGCGTCGGTTTTGGCGAATATGGGGACGGCCACGTAAGATTCGCCCTGATAGAAAACGAGGCAAGAACGCGGCAGGCGATACGCGGCATCAAAGAGATGTTTAAAAAGGACGGACTGATTTGAACCGCAGAGACGCGGAGGCGCGGAGAAAACGAAGATGAAATCAAAACCGAAAGATTCATACGCTTTTAGTTTTTCTCTGCGCCTCTGCGGTAAAAGGGTTTAATAATTTATGAAACCGATCAACGTTGGACTGCTCGGCATCGGCACGGTTGGCGGAGGCACTTTCGAGGTGCTGGCGCGCAACCAGCAGGAAATCACGCGCCGTGCCGGCCGCGGCATCGTGATCACGCAGGTCGCGGACAAGGACATCGAACGCGCGCGCAAGGTGATCGCCGCCAGTCATAACAACACAGCCAGGGTCACGGATGACGCCGGCGCCGTCGTCGACGCGCCGGATATCGACATCATCGTCGAGCTGATTGGCGGCACCGGCATCGCGAAAGACCTCGTGCTCAAGGCGATCGCGAACGGCAAGCACGTCGTGACCGCGAACAAGGCGCTGCTCGCCAGGCATGGCAACGAGATTTTCGCCGCGGCGCGCGCGAGGGGCGTGATGGTCGCGTTCGAAGCCGCGGTCGCCGGCGGCATTCCCATTATCAAGGCGCTGCGCGAGGGGCTGACCGCCAACCGCATCGAGTGGATCGCCGGCATCATCAACGGCACCAGCAATTTCATCCTGTCCGAAATGCGCGCCAGGGGATCGAGTTTCGACGACGTGCTGAAAGAGGCGCAGCGGCTCGGTTATGCCGAAGCCGATCCGACCTTCGATATCGAGGGCATCGACGCCGCGCACAAGTTGACCATCATGGCGGCGATTGCGTTCGGCATCCCGATGCAGTTCGAGCGCGCCTATACCGAAGGCATCACCAGGCTGACGGCGCAGGACATCCGTTATGCCGAGGAACTCGGTTACCGCATCAAGCTGCTCGGCATCACGCGCCGCACGCCAAAGGGGATCGAACTGCGAGTGCATCCGACGCTGATTCCGGAAAAACGCCTGATCGCGAATGTCGAGGGAGTGATGAACGCGATCGTCGTCAAGGGCGATGCGGTGGGCGCGACGCTTTATTACGGCCCCGGCGCGGGCGCATATCCGACCGCCTCGGCCGTGATCGCCGACCTCGTGGACGTGACGCGCATGCATACCGCCGATCCCGAACATCGCGTGCCTCACCTCGCGTTCCAGCCGGACCAGTTGTCGAACGATCCGATCCTGCCGATGGACGAGGTCGAGACCGCCTACTATCTGCGCCTGCGCGCCAAGGATCAGCCCGGCGTGCTGGCCGATATCACGCGCGTGTTCGCCGACCTCGGCATTTCGATCGACGCGATGGTGCAGAAGGAGCCTGACGAGGGTGAGGAGCAGGTGGAGATCATCCTGCTTACGCATGTGACGGTCGAGAAAAACATCAATGCGGCGATTGCGCGCATCGGGAAACTGCCGGTGGTCAGCGGCGGAATCGTGCGCATCCGCCTCGAAACTTTGGGTTAGCGAAGACGGGACAGCCGCATGGCGCATTACACGGGGCTCATCCACCAGTACCGCGACCGCCTGCCGGTCAGCGACGGCACGCCGATCATCACGCTCAACGAAGGCAACACGCCGCTGATCGAGCTGCGCAATCTGCCGCGGCTGTATCGCCCGGACGTGCGCATCTTCGCCAAGTTCGAAGGACTGAACCCGACCGGCTCGTTCAAGGACCGCGGCATGACGATGGCGGTCAGCAAGGCGGCCGAGAAAGGCGCGCGCGCGATCATTTGCGCTTCGACCGGCAATACCTCGGCGGCGGCGGCGGCCTACGCGGCGCGCGCCGGCATGACCTGCTTCGTGCTGATACCCGAAGGCAAGATCGCGCTCGGCAAGCTGTCGCAGGCGATGATGCACGGCGCGGTGGTGATCCAGATTCGCGGCAACTTCGACGACGGCATGCGGCTGGTACAGGAAATCGCGCAGACCACACCGGTCGAGATCGTCAACTCGATCAATCCGTACCGGCTGCAAGGACAGAAAACGATCGCGTTCGAAGTCATCGAGGCGCTGGGCGAGGCGCCCGACTATCACGTGCTGCCGGTCGGCAACGCCGGCAACATCACCGCGCACTGGATCGGCTACAGCGAATCATCCGGCTGCGACACCCAGGCGCATACGCTGCCCGCCGCCGATCGCACTTATCTGAACAAAAAAATCGCGATGCGGCGGCCGGTGATGGTCGGCTATCAGGCCGCGGGCGCGGCGCCGATCGTCAGCGGCAGGCCGGTAACCCATCCCGAAACCGTGGCGACTGCGATCCGCATCGGCAATCCGGTGTCGTGGCGGCAGGCGGTGTGCGCGTCGAAGGAATCGCAGGGCTGGTTCGACATCTGCACCGACGAAGAAATTCTTGCCGCGCAGAAACTGCTCGCCGCGAAGGAAGGCGTGTTCTGCGAACCGGCATCGGCGATTTCGATCGCAGGGCTGTTGAAGGATCTCGAGCGCGGCCGCGTCCGCACCGGCGCGACCGTGGTCTGCACGCTGACCGGCCACGGCCTCAAGGACCCCGATACCGCAATCGGCCAGAGCACGCGGCCGGTCACCGTCGATGCGGCGCGCGACCAGATCGAAAACGTGATCCGCAGCCATCTGGAAAAGTAGGGGAAACACGGATTCGCGCCTTGCGGCCCTGCCTTACGGTTTGCGCTCTTGAACTCGGGGCCGGATCAGCCGACCGTTCCCGATTGTCATTGATTTGTCATTTGCCGGTTGCATACTAGAAAAAACAAAGAATTATCCGGCATTGCATTGTCCCAGCCAGCCATCGATTTGAATAAACGCGGTCGCGGATCGCGGCGCATGGGATGCGCCGCCGCCATTTTTGCGGGAACGTTGGGAGTGGCGGGCTGTAACGCAACCCTCGGGCCGCACGCGCTGGATCAGACCAGGCTGAACTACAACGAAGTCGTCAAGAAAACCACCGAAGAACAGCTGCTGCTCAACATCGTCCGCCTGCGCTATACCGATACGCCGAGCAGTCTTGCGGTATCGGCGATCGCAGCGCAGTTCGAGCGTTCACAGAGCCTGCAGCTGACGCCGTTGTTCGCAGCGGCCGGCGGCGACGTGAACCAGAGCAGCTTTACCACCATCCTGCCGCAGCCGCAGGTGCTCGGCGCCGACCGCCCGACGTTCACGCTGACCCCGCTCGACGACCAGGAGTTCACGCGCAAGCTGTTTACCCCGCTGCCGCTCGATGGCGTGATCTATCTGGCCAAGACCACCTGGCCGATCTCGACCGTATTCCGCCTTTACCTGGAAAATCTGAACTGGGTGTCCAATGCCCAGAGCGCCAGCGGCCCGACGCCGAAGCAGGCGCCGGTGGTGACCGAGTTTCTGCGCGGCATCAACGCGATGCAGGAACTGCAGGACCGCGGGCAGCTGGTGTTTGGATCGGAAGAGCGGGAGGAGCAGCTGGGCAGTCCGCTGCCGTCTTCGGCGATCGGCGCCAAGGACATCGTGGAGGCGGCCAGGAACGGTCTCGAGTACCGCCGCGCCGGCAAAAGCGGCGACTGGATGTTGATCAGAAAAACCCCGCATCCGGTCGTGCGTATCGACCCGTCAGCCGTGCATACGCCGGAAATGCAGACACTCGTGGCGGTCTTTCACCTGAAGCCGGGCCTGACCGAGTACGGGATCACCGAAGAGGAACTCAATCCATTTCCCTCCACCTATCCGGCCGAAGGCGTGACCCAGCTGGATCTGGAGACGCGCTCGCTGTTGCAGGCGCTATACTACGTGTGTCAGGGCGTCGATATTCCGCCCGAGCACGTCGCAGGCAGGCTGGTGACGGAAACACTCGACGCAGACGGAAAGGCGTACGACTGGGGAAACATCATGTCGCATTTTTTTCACGTGCACTGGTCGGGCGCGAAGGAAGCGCCGTCCGGCGCGCATGTTGCGATTCGCTACAAGGACTACTGGTTCTATATTGATGACACCGACCAGGAAACCAAGTCCACCTTTTCCCTGTTAATGGAACTGGCGCGTCTCGAGCTCGCCGGCAATACCAGTCCGGGACCGCAGCTAACGCTGCCGATCGGCGGCCGCTGACACGGCATGAGCAGTCCTGCGCTGGCATCGTACGGCTCCGAGCAATGCGGACTCGTCGCCGGTTATCTGTTTGCGGCAGACGGAAGAGGCCGCGCGATCGAATCGGACGAAGCGGCCCGCTGGCTGAAGGAAAACGCCGACAGGGAGGGGCCGGAGTTCATCTGGCTCCATTTTAGCGCCGCGAATATCGCCACCGAGAAATGGCTGCAGCAGCACTTCAATCTTCCCGAGGCATTTTTTGAGGCGCTGCGCGAAGGATCGCAGTCGACGCGGATCGAGTATGCGGAAGGAGCGCTGGTCTCGGTCATCAACGACGTCATTTATGATTTCCTGTCCGCCGAGTCGCTGCAGGTTGCGACGCTGTGGCTCGGCATCAACCGGCGCTGGCTGATCACGGTCCGCAATCAACCGTTGCGCTCGGTCGATCGGCTGCGCATGGCCGTGAAATCGGGAGAAGCGTTTTTGTCGCCGCTCGAACTCGTCATTCATCTGATGCGCGATCAGGCGGAAGTGCTGGTATCGATCGTCCGCAAGACGGTGGCCAAGGTCGATGCCATCGAAGACGGCCTGCTTGCCGGCCGGCTCGCCATCAAACGGGCGAGTCTCGGCGTGATGCGCCGGGACCTGGTCAGGCTGCAGCGCCTGCTCGCTCCCGAGCCCGCCGCGCTGTTCCGGCTTCTGAACCGTCCGCCGGCATGGGTCGGGGAAACGATCATCGGTGAATTGCGGCAATCGACCGAGGAATTTTCGCTGGCGCTGCGCGACATGGCTGCGCTACAGGAACGGATCAAACTGCTGCAGGAAGAAATCGCGGCGAGCGTCAACGAGCAGACCAACCGCACCGTGTTCGTGCTGACCGCGGTAACCGTGATTGCGCTGCCGATCAACCTGATCTCCGGACTGTTCGGCATGAACGTCGGCGGCGTTCCCTATAATCAGGACCCGCATGGGTTCTGGCTGGTGGCGGCACTGGTCGTCGTCTTTTCCATCCTGGCGGGGTGGGTCATCTTCCGCGGCCGCCGCGACTGAATGCGGGGCCGCGGCCGGAACACGGCCGGACGGCGTATCGAGTAAAATCGCGCGGATGTCCGCGCTCGTCCGCGTCGCCAATCTTTCCAAAACCTACGCCAGCGGCCTCAAGGCGCTCGACGACGTCAGTCTCGACGTGCGGCGCGGCGAGATCCTCGCGCTGCTCGGCCCCAACGGCGCCGGCAAGACCACGCTGATCAACATCATCTGCGGCATCGTCAATCCGGGCGCCGGCGCGGTCACGGTCGGCGGGCACGACAACATCCGCGATTACCGCGCGGCGCGGGCGCTGATCGGACTGGTGCCGCAGGAACTGACCACCGACGCATTCGAAACGGTGTGGGACACGGTATCGTTCAGTCGCGGCCTGTTCGGCAAGCCGCCTGCTCCCGCGCACATCGAAAAAGTCCTGCGCGACCTGTCGCTGTGGGACAAGAAGGGCGCGCGCATTCGCGAGCTGTCGGGCGGCATGAAGCGCCGCGTGATGATCGCCAAGGCGCTGTCGCACGAACCGCAGATCCTGTTCCTCGACGAGCCGACCGCCGGCGTCGACGTCGATCTGCGCAAGGACATGTGGGAGCTGGTGCGCGCGCTGCGCGCGTCCGGCGTGACGATCATCCTGACCACTCACTACATCGAGGAGGCCGAGGAGATCGCCGACCGCATCGCGATCATCAACGGGGGCAGGATCATCCTGGTCGAGGACAAGGCCGCACTGATGGCCAAGCTCGGCAAGAAGCAGTTGATCCTCGACCTCGAACAGGCGCTGGCCGCGATTCCGGAAAATCTCGCCGCCTACCATCTCGAGCTCGCTGCCGCCGGCGCGCAGCTGATCTACACCTACGACAGCAGGCGCGAGCGCGCCGACATTCCGGCGCTGCTCGCCGAACTCGACCGCGCGGGGATCAAGTTCCGGGACCTGAAAACCGAGCAGAGCTCGCTTGAGGACATCTTCGTGAGCCTGGTATGGAAATCGGCATGAATCTGACCGCGGTCAAGGCGATCTACAAATTCGAAATGGCGCGCACCGGGCGCACGCTGTTCCAGAGCGTGATCTCGCCGGTGATCTCGACCTCGCTTTATTTCATCGTGTTCGGCGCGGCGATCGGTTCGCGCATCCCGCAGATCGAGGGCGTCGGCTACGGCTCGTTCCTGGTGCCCGGCCTGGTCATGCTGTCGCTGTTGACGCAGAGCGTGTCCAATGCCTCGTTCGGCATTTTCTTTCCGAAGTTCATGGGCACGATCTATGAATTGCTGTCGGCGCCGATCTCCGCAGTCGAGATCGTGCTCGGCTACGTCGGCGCGGCGGCGACCAAGTCGATCATTCTCGGCATCATCATCCTCGCCACTGCCGGGCTGTTCGTGCCGCTGCATATCGCGCATCCGCTGTGGATGCTGGCGTTCCTGGTGCTGACCGCAGTGACATTCAGCCTGTTCGGCTTCATCATCGGCATCTGGGCCGGCAACTTCGAGAAACTGCAGATCATTCCGCTGCTGATCATCACACCGCTGACTTTTCTCGGCGGCAGTTTCTATTCGATCAAAATGCTGCCGCCGTTCTGGCAGCACGTGACGCTTGCCAATCCGGTGCTCTATCTGGTCAGCGGCTTCCGCTGGAGTTTCTACGAGATCGCCGATGTCAGCCTCGGTCTCAGCATCGCGATGATCGCGGTGTTCCTCGCCGCCTGCATGGCGACGGTGGGGTGGATCTTCAGCACCGGCTACCACGTGAAAAACTGAGCGCCGCATGTCCGCTTCCTCCACGCCGGCGCGCGCCGCCACGCTGTTGCGCCATCCGCCGTTCCAGTTCTATCTGTGGGCGCGCGGCCTGTCCGAGTTCGCCTATCAGATGGCCGCGGTCGCCGTCGGCTGGCAGGTCTATGCATTGACCAACAGCGCGTTCGCGCTCGGCATGATCGGGCTGACGCAGTTTCTGCCGACGCTGCTGCTGGTGTTCATCGCCGGGCATGCGGCCGACCGTTTCGACCGCAAGCGCGTGGTGCAGATCTGCCGCGTGGTGGAAGGCCTGGCCGCGATGTTCCTCGCCTGGGGCAGCATCGAGGGATGGCTCAACGTCACCGGGATTTTTGCCGCAGTCGCCGTGTTCGGCACCGCGATCGCATTTGAAAGTCCGGCGCAGGCGTCACTGCTGCCCGCAGTGGTGCCCGACGGCATGGTGCAGAAAGGCACCGCATTTTCCACCAGCGTGTGGCAATTCGCCGTGATCAGCGGTCCGGCGGCGGGCGGGTTCGCGTATGCGGTCTCGCCCGGCTTCACTTATGCGGCGATGACGCTGATCTGGCTGCTGGCGGCGATATTGAACGGCGCGATCCGGCTCAAGCAGCCGGTCGTCGAGCGCGAACCGCCGTCGCTCGCCGCGGTGTTCGACGGCGTGCATTTCGTGCGCCGCAACCCGGCGATCCTCGGCACCATTTCGCTCGACCTGTTCGCGGTGCTGCTGGGCGGCGCGACCGCGCTGCTGCCGATCTATGCGCGCGACATCCTTCACATCGGCCCGTGGGGACTCGGCATGCTGCGCGCCGCGCCGGCCGTCGGCGCGCTGCTGATGACGATGGTGCTCGCGCATCATGCGTTGAACCGCCGCGTCGGCATCCGCATGTTTCAAGCGGTGATCGTGTTCGGCGCGGCGACCGTGGTGTTCGCGCTGTCGCGCTCGATCTGGCTTTCGCTCGTCGCGCTGTTCGTGATGGGCGCGGCGGACACCATCAGCGTCGTCATTCGCGCCTCGCTGGTGCAACTGCGAACGCCGGACGCGATGCGCGGCCGCGTCAGCGCGGTCAATTATCTGTTCATCAATGCGTCGAATCAGCTTGGCGAATTCAGAAGCGGCGTCACTGCCGCGCTGTTCGGCGCGGTGCCGTCGGCGGTGCTGGGCGGGGTGGGGACGATGGCGGTGGCGCTGCTATGGATGAAGCTGTTCCCGGCGCTGCGGAAACTGGAGCGGATGGAATGAAATGCGGGACGGCGGCGCGCCGCCTGCCCGCAACATCTCAGGTGTCTGCGCTGCCGTCCGGCTGACCGGACGTTCCGGGCGCCGGCGGCTCCGGTGGTTCGCCCGCCGGCGGTTCGGCCGCGGCGTGCGCGGCCAGTTTGCGCAGCCGCTTTTCTTCCTTCTTTCTTTTCTTCGCCAGTTCTTTCTGACGCTTCTCGAAACCGTAGTTGGGTTTGGCCAAGGATATCGTCCTTTACTTGTTTGCGGCGGCGGCGGGTTTTCTGCCGGGCTTGGGCCGCGGCACATAGCCGGCCGCGCGGTACAGCATGCCCTCGATCTGTTTCCCGTCCTGGAGTCTGACGACCCGGCACATGACCAGATCGCCCCTGGCGGACAGTTTCGATATGCCGAGACGCACTTCCGCCGGCGACATGCCGGTGCCCGCCACGATTTCGGTTTCCAGTTGCTCGCCTTTGCTCTTCAGGTATTCCAGAATCTCGTCCATATGGTCAGTCTCCTGATGTTGAGCGCGATTTCGCGTTGACTCTTGGCCGCGCTTCGTTCACCTTCAACGGGCGTCCGGCAAAATCCTTGCCGTTCAATCCGGCGATCGCGGCCAGCGAATGTTTTTTGCTCGGCATTTCGACGAAGCCGTATCCCTTGGGCACGCCGTTGAACGGCGACCTTGAAACCTCCACCGTTTTGCACTCGCCGAACCGCCTGAACAATGCCGCGAGTTCGGCTTCCGTCACCTCGGGCGCGAGATTGCCGACAAAAATATTCATGGTAGCTCCTGATGCGGTACTGTTTACCTGCCGTTGCCGTGCGCCTGCCGGAACCGCGGCTGATGGTTGCCGTTACCGGAGGATCGACTCCAGCGCCCGCCGCCGTTATTGCCGGCCGCGCGGTGCGGCCTGCCGCCGCCGTTTTTGCGTCCGGGGTTGCCGTGTGATGCCGCCGGCCTGAGTTTGGGTTCCAATCCTGCGATCACGTGCTGCTCGATCGGCTGGCCGGTATAGCGTTCGATCTGCCGCAACTGACTGGCATCGTCGGGCGCGGCGAATGAAATCGCGGTGCCCGACGCGCCGGCGCGGCCGGTGCGGCCGATGCGGTGCACGTAATCTTCCGCCACTTTCGGCAAATCATAGTTGATCACGTGCGTGATGCTGGCGACGTCGATGCCGCGCGCGGCGACGTCGGTCGCCACCAGCACGCGCACGTCGCCGCGGCGCAGCTTGTCGAGCGTGCGGTTGCGTTGCGACTGGTTCATGTTGCCGTGCAGCGCCGCCGCCGCGTGGCCGGCGTCGTAGAGCTTGTCGGCCAGACGGTCGGCGCCGCGCTTGGTCGCGGTGAAGACGATCGCCTGATCGACGTTGCGGTCGCGCAGCAGGTGGTCAAGCAGCCGGCGCTTGTGATCGCCGTCATCGACGTGGTGCAGACGCTGCTCGATGTTGTCGTGACGCGCCTTCGGCGCGGCGACCGCGACCAGTTGCGGATTCTTCAGCAGGCGCTGCGCGAGTTTCGCGATGCCGCCGTCGAGCGTCGCCGAGAACAGCAGCGTCTGGCGCGTCGCCGGCGTCGCGGCGGCGATGCGTTCGACCGGCTTGATGAAGCCCATGTCGAGCATGCGGTCGGCCTCGTCGAGTATCAGCAGTTCAAGGCGCGAAAAATTCACCTTGCCCTGCTCGATGAAATCGATCAGCCGGCCCGGCGTCGCCACCAGGATGTCGAGCGGTGATTCGAGCAAGCGGCGCTGTTTCGGATACGGCATGCCGCCGAGCACGGTGCCGATGTTCATCCGGCGCAGGAACTTGCTGTACTTGTCGGCGGAGCTGGTCACCTGCAGCGCGAGTTCGCGCGTCGGCGTCAGCACCAGCACGCGCGGCCCACGGCCGGGCTTGCCGGGCTGCGCGAGGCGCTGCAGCGCGGGCAGCACGAACGCCGCGGTCTTGCCGGTGCCGGTCGGCGCCGAGCAGATCAGGTCGCGCCCGGTCAGCGCTTCGGGGATCGCCTTCGCCTGCACTGGCGTCGGGTTGATATAACCGGCCGCGGTCAGTGCCTGCAGAAGGGCGGGATGCAGATTCAAAGATTCAAAAGACATGGTTCAACTTCTTTCTCAAAAGAAAACGAATAAACAAACGCGCCGGCAAAGATTTGCCGCAAAACTTCGGCAGTTTTCGCCGCTGGCGCACGGGTATCGTCGCTAACCGTGGCAGAAGCAGCTATTCGCGAGAAGGAAGCTGGATCAGAAACGCCCCATATCAGGGCTGGAGGTCAGGGACAATTGCATCTCGAATCCATGCCATTTGCTGCTGCATGGTTTCGAGGAGGGCGCACTATACAGGAAAAAGAGCACAAAAGCGAATTTAATGCGAGTGGCGGTGCCCGGTGGGGACGGTTGCGGTGGTTCTGTTGTGGACGAAGCTGTTTCCAGCGCTGACAAAGCTAGAGTGATGGTTAATAGTTTGCCCCGACCGTGTACCGCCAATTGACGCTTCTGTAGAGCGATTTTATGAACGACATATTTTAATGGGACTCAATCAGTCTTATCGGACTTGAAAAGTTGACTGTGATTTTTATCTAATGCGGCCCTCAATTTCTCTTTAAGCTCTGTTGCATTGGTAAAATAATTCACGTTTCGATGAATGTCGAAATGGATGTTTGTTTTTGTTCTGGGCGTTACTATGCTTTCTTTGCTGGCAACAAAGATAATCGGCTTTCGCAACGCTTTGAATCGCCCCTGATTTCCTAGACACTTCCGAGCCTCTCGAAGTACTGCTTTTCATAGTTTACCGGGGACAGGCCGTTGCTGTAGCTGTGCCGTCTGACCGGGTTGTAGAACATCTCAATGTAATTGAACACATCCTGA
>DATKOF010000006.1:0-2933 GCA_035524795.1 Burkholderiales bacterium | reverse complement strand
CATCGAACGAGCGCGAAATTTCGTTAGTGTCTGATTTTTAAAAGAGTGCCCAGTTATGCGGTGCCCAGCGTCCACTGGGTAACTTGAGGTGTTCGCATGTCCAACCTGATGGGCCGCAACGAGTATGCGCGTCATCGCAATTGCTCGCCGTCCGCAGTGACGAAGGCAATGAAGAGCGGCCGCATCGAAGCGGCGGTGCAGCGCGATGCCGCAGGAAATTTCGTCGGCATCAATGCCGCGCTGGCCGATCAGTTGTGGACTTCGAATACCGATCCTGAACTCGCGCTGCGGACGACTCCAAGTGCGGCGCCCGAGATAATTCCGCCGCCGGCCACGCCGCGCGGCAACGAAGGCGATGAATTTCTGGTCGCGCGCGCGCGCCGGGAAAATTACGCTGCCAACACGGCCGAGCTCGATTACCTGGAAAAAATCGGGCGGCTGACCAACGTCGAGGATGTGCGCGATGAAAATTTCATGCTATGGCGCGAGCTGCGCGACAAGTTGCTCAACATTCCCGACCGCATTTCGACCATCCTTGCATCCGAGCGCGAGCCGGTGCGTTGCCATGATCTGCTGACGCGGGAGATCAAGAGAGTTCTCAATGAACGCGCCGATGCTGCTGCAGCCGCCGCTACCGAAGGGACTGCCGAACGGGAGGCTGCTTAGCCGGAAATTTTTCGCGGATGCGATCCGTCCCGATCCGGAGCTGACCGTCGATCAATGGGCGGATCGCAATCGCGTCTTGACCACCGAGACATCGGCCGAGCCTGGCCCGTGGCGCACCGATCGCACGCCGTACCTGCGCGAGATCATGCGTGCGTTGTCGCCGGCCGATCCCTGCCAGGAGGTGACCTTCGTTGCCGGCACGCAGGTCGGCAAGACGGAATGCGGCAATAATTTTCTCGGCTTCGTAATGGACTGGGCGCCGGCGCCGGTCATGCTGGTGATGCCGACATCGAACACCGGCAAGCGCAGCTCGCGCACGCGCCTGGCCAAGATGATCGATTCGACGCCGAGCCTGCGCGGCAAGATCAGCGAAAACGCGCGCGACAAATCGAACAGCACCATGCTCAAGGATTTTCCCGGCGGCGTGCTGGTGATCGCCGGCGCGAACAGCGCCGCCGAGCTCAAGACGATGCCGGTGCGCAACCTGTTCGAGGACGAAGTCGACGAATATCCAGATGACGTCGACGGCCAGGGACCGGCTGACGAGCTCGCCGAAAAGCGCACCGATACGTTCGTGCGCAAAAAAATTTTTCGCACCTCGACGCCGACCATCCGGAATCGCTCGAAGATCTGCAAGCATTTCGACCGCTCCGATCAGCGCCGTTATCATGTGCCGTGTCCGCTCTGCGGCCACGAGCAGACGCTGCGCTGGGATCAGATGCGCTGGGAAACGCGCAAAACCTGGGAAATCACGCTGGTCGACAGCGGCGAGATCCGCGAAGTGGAGCCCGGCACAGAAGGCGCAGTCGAGCGCGATAGCGGCGAAGTGATCGAAGCGTTCTACGAATGCGAGCATTGCGAAGGTCGCATCGAAGAACATCGCAAGACCGAAATGCTTGAACGCGGCCGCTGGATCGCCGCCAATCCGGCAATCGGCCGCATCGGTTTTCATCTGAACGCGCTGTATTCGCCGCTCGGGTGGTTTTCGTGGCGGCAGGCGGTCGAAAAGAAACTGCAGGCGGACAAGGATCCGAGCGGCGAGCTGCTCAAGGTTTTCACCAACACCATCCTCGCCGAGGCCTACGAAGAGTCTGGCAACAGCGTGCCGGCGCATGAGCTCAAGCAGCGCGTCGAAAAATATGCGCTGAAAACGGTGCCAGCCGGCGGTTTGTTCCTGACCGCCGCCGTCGACGTGCAGGGTAACCGGCTCGAAGTCAAAGTCAAGGCCTGGGGCCGCGGCGAAGAAAGCTGGCTCGTCGATTACCAGGTGCTGTTCGGCGACACCGAACAGGCCGAGGCCTGGAAAGCGCTCGCGAACTACCTGTTCGAAACCACGTTTCGGCACGAATGGAACGTTCCGATGCGGATCATCACGACCGCGATCGACAGCGGGTTCCGCACGCAGTATGTCTACGATTTCGTGCGCCGTTACAGCCGGCGCAACGTGATTGCGGTCAAGGGCATGTCGCGGCCCGGCAAAGCGATCCTCGGTCGTCCCAGCGACCAAGACGTGAACCACAAGGGCGCCATGATCAAGAACGGCGTCCAGTTATGGCCGGTCGGCGCCGATACCGGCAAGGCGCGAATTTACGCGCGGCTCAAGATCGCGACGCCCGGACCGGGCTGCCTGCATTTTCCGCTCGGTCTGCCGGAGGAGTATTTCGATCAGCTCACGGCCGAACGGCTGATCACGCGTTTTCACCGCGGCTATGCGAAGCATGTCTGGGAGAAAGACGCCGGCGCGCGCAACGAGGCGCTCGACCTCGAGCTGTATGCCTATGCGGCGGCCTTGCGCGCCGGCGTGGCACGCACCAATTGGGACCGGCTGGAAGCGACATTGAAGGCGAGCGCCGGGGATCTGTTCGTGAAAGCGGCCGAATCGATGTCGAAACCGGATGAAACCGCTTCAATCGGCGCGAAAGACGACGAATCGGCGCCCAATCCGGCGCCAGCGGCCCCAGTTCAAACGTCTGGACGGCGCGCATTCCCGCGCCGGCGCGGCGGTTTTGTCAATCATTTCTGAGCAACGCTACGAAAGGGCGGCATGAATCCCAGCGAAATTCCGCGCAATGAGCCGCCCGAAGCGCGCGCCGGCCTGACCTGGCAATGGCGCCGCGAGGACCTGAGCGACGATTATCCGGCATCGAGCTGGACGCTCAAATACTGGTTCAAGCAGACCGGCGCCAATGGCGGCAAGTTTTCGATCCAGGCGAATGCCGACGGGGATAATTTCGCGATTCTGGTCGCGGCCACGACCACCGCCAGCT
>DATKOF010000005.1:0-50584 GCA_035524795.1 Burkholderiales bacterium | reverse complement strand
TTTTTTCTGTAACTGTAAAAGTTACGGATACGTTCCATAACTGCTTGTCACTACCGTAGAAATGAACAAAGTGCGTATCCGCTTCATATGCCATGCCCCGACTCTGTTCAATGTGTAGGGGTGAAACAAATCTTGGCAAAGAAGTTTGCGTGTTTCGATAAATAATCGCCGCGGTCAAGCAAACACCTTATGCCATCATTTTTACAAAATAGACAGTGAGCTAATCAAAATAACCGCTCTCGAGGAGGTCGCATAGCGTTGGAATGTGCGCCCCATATTCCACAACGCTTTCCTGAATGACGGTCTCGTAGGTCTTGGCTTGGGGGATTGTTGTGGGAACTGCACGCGTGAAGAAGTTAGAAGTAACTTCCTTGCGCACCTTCTTGCGCAGCGTCTCGCGGGTTTTCTTGCGCGGCTTCTCGTCGTAGAGCAGTCTGGCGCGCACCACCTCGAAACTGTAACCACGTCCCATGCGGTTGATGTCCTTGGCCAATCGATTAATGGATTCAGTATAAGCGTTCGTGACGGAAGTTCCATAGTAATTGAAGATCTCGTTCCACCAATTCTTTAGCGCACGGCGTACATCCTTGAAAGCCCACAGGATGTCGTTGTCCAATTGTTTTTCCCAAGCCTCGGCAGCGGCCTCGGCATCCTCTCTGCTGGCGTGCCCATAGAGATCAAAGAAACGCTCCTTGGCTTCATAGGCCGTCAGTAGCGCGGGAAACAAGGTGCCCCATTTGTTTAGCTTCTCCTGGTCAGAGGGGGAGAGACTTTTTCTTCGCTTGAGCAGGACGAAGCGCTCGTCCTTGAGCTTCAGCCGGGTGCGGGTGTCGAGTCCTTTGCGGATCGCTTTGCGCACGCGTTCCACCGCCTCGTTGGCCATGCGGCAGACGTGCCATTTGTCCGCGACGATCAGCCGCCCCGGCAATTCCGCCTGAACAACCTGTTTGTAGATCGCCCACATGTCCATCACGACCACCTCGACGTTCTCCTTGTCCGGCAGGGATTTGACATGGGCCGTCAGCTCGGACTTCTTGCGCGATGGCAGCAGATCGAATACCGTGAGTTTCTCGATGTTGGTCAACATGCAGCGGTACTCGCCGACGATTTTCAGTTCGTCGATGCCCAGCACCTTCGGCGTCGAGAAATGCACTTCCCGCTTTTTTGCTTCCACGTAATCATCGAAGACATGACGGATCGTTTTGTCGTCAATTCCAACTTGGCGGGATAACGCGGCGAAGGTTTCCTTGAGGCAGTGCTGCTCGATGAATTTAACGAGCCGCTCCGTCATGTTGCGCTTGGCGTCCATGTCCGGCAGTGGCTCGAGTAGGGTCTTGCCGCAGCCCTTGCAGCGGTATCGCTTGCGGTCGATCTCCAGTATCACGCGCTTGCCATGCATCGGCGTATCGATGTAAGTCTGCGCCTGGCTGCCGTGGCGGTACAGTCCCGACCGGCATCTGGATTCGGGACAAGCCGTCGGCTCCACATTGCCGGCTGCAATTATTCGATAGTGGTCTTCGTGGTCGTCAACCTCCAGGCAGCGCAGGTGGGGAAGATGCAGGAGGTCGGGCATGATTGGGCTTGGGAGGGGACAAGCCAGCCTCCTTTTTCAACACTGGATTCCGATTTACGGAATGAGTATAACACCGCCCGATTCAACACTCAATTCCGACTTACGGAAATGAAAAAACGCCGTACCGAGGGCGCGTTTTCAACATCAAATTCCGGATACCCTTTATTAATAACCTTGATGACTACACTTTGTGTGGCCGTTACACGACTGTTCACAGCGGGTTGGCCATCAAGATTACTGTAACGCTTTAAGACCTTAACGGATGTTCTTTGTTTCCTTATATAGTCCGAAAAGACTATTTATATGAAATATAAATGTAAATATCGGCGGGCCGTCCTTGAATAAGTGCCTTTATCTGTTGATATTTTCGACGATCGCCTCGGACTGAGGATCAGGCGACCTGGTCTTTGCCGTCAGCTTCCTGAGCCAGTGCAGCAACCAGAACATGGTAAGCGCGGCGATGATATCGGCCGCAAGGTCGTCCAGTCCCGCCGAACGGCCCGGGAGAAAAATCTGGTGGATTTCATCGGCCGCACCGATCAGTGAAACGGCAAGGACGATGAAAACGCCGAAACGTCCATCGGTCGCGATCCAGAACAATGCGGTGAGCAGTGAGAAAACGAGAAAGTGCGCGAGCTTGTCCCACGGCTCCGGAAACAGGCCGACGGCCACTGGCTTTGCTCCCAGATAGAAGAGATTGAAAATCACGATCAGGGCTATCAGCGCCGAGATCAGGCTGATTTTGCCCTCCCGGGTTCCCCATTTCGATCTATGAGAAGAACTGAACGGCGGTGTTTGCATTGGTGATCGGCGGCTCTCGTATATGGATCGGCTCTGCTGGTGGCGGCACGCGGATTATAGGGAAAAAGGGTAACCGTTTGATGTCCATAACCCGGATTGGGAAGAACCGGCTTTCTGCACGGCGCTCTCAGCCGTTTTGATAGTTCAAACGGCTCATATGGAATGGCTCTATCTTTCATCAATTGCTGCTATTAATCAAAACTTAGATTTTTTCAATCAACGTTTCCTTAGAGCGCGATCATGAAATATCAAAATCTGTTGGGTTTGTTATTGGCCGCGACAGTCCTGCCGGCAAGTGCGCAGTCCTTTTCCGCATTTACCGCCGGCGACATCGTCGTGAGCGTGGAAGGCAACGGTGTTTATGGCGCTGCATCAGGCCCTTATACTGATAATCAGGCAGCTCCGCTGACGCTGTTCGAATTCTCCACCACCGGGACCAGCGGCGCTTCATTCGCGGGATCCATGGTGCTTCCCCAAACAAGCTCCGGCAGCAACTGGGCGATCTCTGGCGAATACGGATCATCTTCGGAAGGCACGCTGCAGCTATCTGGCAACGGACAGTATTTGACGATCATGGGTTATGGTGTTAATGCCGCAACCTTCAACGCCAATCCAACTGCCTACGGCACCACGGTCAATGATCCGACCAAACCGACCGCCTTGGGCCAATCCGGCAGCCTCACCGGCCAGTCTTACATTGCCGTGCCGCGCGTAGTCGCATTGATCGGCGCCAACGGTTCGGTAGACACTTCCACCGCGCTCTACGGCGTATTCAACGGCAACAATCCTCGCAGCGTCTATACCGTCGACGGAAGTTCATTTTACGTTTCCGGGCAGGGCAACAGCCCCGACGCCACCGGAGGGGTCTTTTACGCAACCCGCGGCAGCAGCACGGCGACCGCGATTACCGGACTCGACACCAACAGCAAGTCCTCTTCGCAGGACACACGGGACGTACAAGTCCACAATGGCCAGCTGTATGTGTCCGTCGACAGCAAGGAGGGCAGCGGAAACAATCGTGATTTCATCGGCACGCTCGGTAGCGCCGGCTCGTTGCCGACAAGCCTGGCGAATAGCGGCAACGGTCCCACTCAGTTGTCTGGGTTTGCCAGCAGCAACGCCGGCAAACTCACCGTAACTGCTGCTAACGAAAATACCGTCAACGCGAGCGTAGTCGGTCAAACCATCAACCTGAGTCCCGAGAATTTCTTTTTCGCCAGCTCTTCGGTTCTTTATGTGGCCGACAGCGGAGCTCCGAAGAACAATTCCGGCAGCAGCACTCTTGGCGACGGCGGTCTGCAAAAATGGGTCAACAGCAAGGCCGACGGAACCGGCACCTGGACGCTTGAATACACGCTGTCCTCCGGACTCAATCTGGTTGCCAACACCTCGGCTTCCGGCACGACCGGTCTGCTGGGGTTGACCGGCGAAGTCGTCGGAGGCAGCGTCGAATTATTCGCCACCAATTACACGGTGGGAGATATCGACCAGACGTATCTGTTCGGGATCACCGACAGCCTGGCGGCAACCTCGCTGCCCTCCGGAGAAACCTTTTCGATACTTGCCACTGCTCCCGCCGACTCCAATTTCAAGGGCGTTTCCCTGGCGCCCGTTCCCGAGCCCGCGACTTATGGAATGCTGGTGGCGGGGCTGGGATTGCTGTGGCTCATGATTCGCCGCCGAGCCGCAACAATCAGCACAGTTTGTGCATTGGGGTGAATCGACACGAGAGAGCAGTGCCAATGGCTGAACGGAGCCTGTCGTCATAGCGTGAAGGTAGTGCGCTACCGTTGAGCCGGCCGCCCGTCAAGAGGGCGCGCGCTTTACCACCATTCAATGGCCGCGGCGTCGCGTACAATACGCGACCATGATCCGCACCCGTTTTGCTCCCAGCCCCACCGGTTATCTCCACATCGGCGGCGCGCGCACCGCGCTGTTCGCGTGGGCCTCCGCGCGCCGCCACGGCGGCAGGTTCGTGCTGCGCATCGAGGACACCGACCGCGAACGCTCGACCGACGCATCGGTGCAGGCGATCCTCGACAGCATGCGCTGGCTCAGCCTCGACTGGGACGAAGGGCCGTTCTTCCAGACGCAACGCCTGGAGCGTTACCGTTTGATCGCGCAAAAACTGATCGACGAAGGCAAGGCGTATCCCTGCTACTGCTCGAAGGAGGAACTCGACGCGATGCGCGAGGCGCAGCGCGCGCGCGGCGAAAAGCCGCGCTACGACGGGCGCTGGCGGGATTCCAGGCAAACGCCGCCGGCCGGCGTCACGCCGGTGATCCGCTTCAAAAATCCGCTCGCCGGCGACATCGGCTGGGACGATCTGGTCAAAGGCCGGATTGCGGTCAGCAATGCCGAACTCGACGACCTGGTGCTTCTGCGCGCCGACGGCATGCCGACCTACAATTTCGGCGTGGTGATCGACGATATCGACATGGAAATCACGCATGTGATCCGCGGCGACGACCACGTCAACAACACGCCGCGCCAGATCAACATCTATCGCGCGCTTGGCGCGGCGCTGCCGAAGTTCGCGCACGTGCCGATGATCCTCGGCAGCGACGGCGAGCGGCTGTCGAAGCGCCACGGCGCGGTTAGCGTGACGCAGTATCGCGACGACGGTTTTCTGCCGGAAGCACTGCTGAATTATCTGGCCCGGCTCGGCTGGTCGCACGGCGACGCCGAAAAATTTGCGCGAGCGCAGTTTGTCGAATGGTTCGGCTTCGATCACATCAGCCCGTCGCCGGCGCGTTTCGATCCTGAAAAGCTGGCGTGGCTCAATCAGCAGTATCTGAAAGAGGCCGATGATCTGCGGCTGGCCGAGCTGACGCGGCCGTTTCTGCAGCGCGACGGCTGCAACGTCGGCGCCGGGCCGGCGCTGGGACATGTCGTGGCGCTGCTCAAGGAACGCGTCGCGACGGTCGAGGAGCTCGCCGACGCGGCGGTATATTTCTACCGCGCGATCGAGCCGTCGGACGAACTCAGGCAGCAGCACTACTCGGCGGCGATCCGGCCGGCGCTCGCCGAGCTTCAGGAAAAATTGTCGACGGTGGAATGGGCACGTCCGGCGATCGGCGCGGCGATCAAGCAGACCGTTGCCGACCACAAGCTCAAGATGCCGCAACTGGCGATGCCGCTGCGCGTGATGGTGACCGGAGAAACGCAGACGCCGGCGGTCGACGCGGTGCTCGAATTGCTGGGGCGCGAGACGGTTTTGACGCGTATCTCCTCGCAGCTAAAGCATTTTCCGGCATGAGGTTTTCTTTACGCGCGGGAAGGGCATCGGTATAATGCGCGCTCTTTTGTGGGGGTATAGCTCAGCTGGGAGAGCGCTTGCATGGCATGCAAGAGGTCAGCGGTTCGATCCCGCTTACCTCCACCAGCAACTGGCTTCACCTTGTAGTGCCGATCCAGGTCCCCATCGTCTAGAGGCCTAGGACATCGCCCTTTCACGGCGGTAACCGGGGTTCGAATCCCCGTGGGGACGCCAAAATAGAAACGCTACCTTTGAGGTGGCGTTTTTTATTTTGATGTTCTTATGCAGGAGGCGACCCCCCGGTTCGACTCGCGAGCGTAGCGAGTACGGTCCCGGCGCAATGCCGGGATTCACGGATCGCCCTGAGGCGAGACGCGAACAATCCCCGTGATATGGCTGTCAATTCGCCAACGAGCAGTTATGGTCCTGCAATTCCTCGGCATGCGCGTAATCGCCGGGAACCGAGAACGCGCGATCGACGAGCAGGTAGAACCCCGGCTTCCCGTCGGCGAACACGGCTCCCGCGACGAATATCGTATAGTCCGCCATCGCCTGCTTCGCTGCCGGCAGTGTGCCGGCCACGATTTCAAACGGATCGGCGTTGTCCAGCGTTTCACCCTCGATGCGCCTGACCTGATACGGATGTCCCGCAATCGATAACGACGACCATTGCGCGGTGATCCGGTTTTCGCCGGCGCGCAACGCGCGCCAGGCGGTCTCGCCGATGCAATCGATGTGGATGTGCAGTTGATCCTGACTGCGTCCCGACCTGGAATTGACTGCAAGGCTCAACCTGTCGCGCGACAGCGGATGTCCCAACGCATTTTCCACATAGCGGCGCGCCTGCCACGCCGCTTGCCAGTAATTGATGGCTCCAGGCGCCAGCAGCGCCGGATCTTCGATGCCGCTGATCGGACGCGTCGGGATCAGCAGAAACTGATAGGCTCCGTTGCGATCCTTGAGAACCGCGTAACCATCGGCGGTGTCTACCGCCGCGCAGGGCGCCGGATTCTGCGCCGCCTGGTAATGCGGCAGACATTGCGTGCTGACGATCCGCCACAGGGCATCGTGGTCCGCCGCTCCGGCCGGAGAGATCAGAGCGAGGGCGACGCCGATCGCCGTCAGGCACCACCCGCTGCCGATTCTCATCGAGCGGATTTTCTTTGCAGCGACGCCAGCGACATCAGCAATGCCGCCGCCAGCAGCCATTGGCTCCATAACGGCAACGCCGGAATATCCTGATTGGAGGATTGCACCAGCGCCTGGAAGCCGGCGGTGTTGTCGGCAGGAACAGGATCGGGCAAATCGGAGCTGATGCCGGCGGACAGTGATTCCGTTCCATTGGCGTTGTTCCAGGTGATTTGCAGCGTCAGCGGCACGCTGCCGCCGTCGGCCAGTGCGCCGAGCGCGCAGGTGATGATGCTGCCGTTGGCGGCACAGGAGGAGGGCAGGGAAACCACGCTGGCCTGCGCGGGAAGAGTCAATGTGACGACCACGTTGGTCGCGGTCTGAGGTCCGCTGTTGGCCGCCGTCACTGTGTAGTTGTAAGCAACACCGTCGGTGCCCGCGGCCGGTCCGGCAATGCTGACCGAAAGATTCGCCTGTGCCGCGGTGTTGAGCGACCAGTTGAGCGCAACTGCGCCCTGTGCGCCGTTGGCGCCGTCCACCACGATTTCATATTCAACGCCGGCCTGCGCTTCGAACAGCACGCTGCTCGTTCCATTGGGACTGCCGTCGTTGTCGTTCGATGCGATCGCCGTCAACGCCGCCACGCTGCTGCCGGTATAGACGGCGAGCAAAGTGTCAAAAGCGCTGCCGTGAGTGTCGAGATTTACCTGGCCGGCTGCGGCCGGCGTCCATTTCCACCACACCGAATGGCCGCCGGCGTTCCCCGCGTGGTTGGGCTCGCCGCCCTCTTTGGTCGCGAGCAGACTGGTACCTGTCGTCGCGCCGGAATTGCCGCTCAGCGCAAGGCGATTGATGAAAGCGTCGTTGGCGGGGCGCGCCGCCGGCAGCAGGTCCAGCCGCGGCTGCACCCGTCCGTTGCGCGGATCGGTGATTGCGACGCCGCTGCCGGTGAGCCGGGCTTGGGTCTGATCCAGGGTTTCGGCAGGGAAAGCTGCGCGCAGCACCGCGATCGCGCCCGCCACATGCGGTGTGGCCTGCGAGGTGCCGCCTTCGGTCGAACCGCCGGCCGTGATCAGCGCGCCCGGCGCCAGCAGCGTCAGATAACTCGCGCTGTTGGAAAAGCAGGTGATCTTGTCGGCGGCTGAAGTGGTGTCGGTGCACTGGTTGGGACTGGTGCCCCAGATCAGGCCGCCCCAGTTCGCGTCGTAAACGGCGCCCACCGAAACCACGCCCGGCGTGCACGCCGGCATCACGATTCCATCCTGATAGACGCCGTTGGTGTAGGCGTTGTTGCCGGAAGCGGCGACCACGGAGATGCCGGCGCTGCGCGCATTGGCAACCGGCGTCGAATAGGAATTGCCGCTGCTGCAAGTCGAGGTGTAATGGGTGGTCGCGCCGAGACTCATGTTGATCGCGGCGATATGGTAAGTGCTTTGGTTAGCGATCGCCCAGTTGATGCCGGCGATCACGTTCGAGGTGCTGGCGCTGGAGCCGGAAAACGCGTCGAGCATCGCGATCTGCGTGCCGGGCGCGACGCTGAGTGCGATTGCCGCAACGTTGCTGCCGTGGGTACCGTCGCCGCCGGTCGCGGTGCCGACCAGCATCGATACCGCGACATGGCAGCCGGCCGGCGTTCCGGGAGCGGTGCAGGAACCGAAATCGCTCAATGTATAGTTGATGCCGTTGTCGATCACGGCGACCATCGTGCCGGCGCCGGTGTAGCCGACTGCCGCCACCGCCGGCTGTTCGATCAGCGCCAGACTGGTGGCGTCCACCGGCCGCAACTGAATGTCTTCATAGATGGCGCGGATGCCGGGATCGGCGAGAAAGGCATTGAGCGCAGCCAGCGACCTGAAACGTTTGACGGCCATCGGCAGGTGGCTGTAATCGAGCACCTGCGTCACGTCCGGGCGCGCCAGTTCGCCGTCTGTCTGCTGCTTCAGCGACGCGTAGTTCTTTCTTCTGAATTCCAGGATTTCGGGAGTGTCGGTTCGTGCGCGTGCGCGCTGGCGCAACTGCACGGCCTGCCGCTCGATTTCCGCCGATTCATATTCGACGATCAGCTCGATCGGTTGCCCGGCCTGCAGTCGAGCGACTGCATTTTCCGGGGCGATTCCTGCTGCCTGGGCCGCCATGCACAATGCCGCGCCCGATATTCCGGCGGACAACAGCCATGTCCATCGATGATGGCGTAAGGTCACGCTGACACTCCACGGAAAGTTGACATGGAGTATGGGCAGTCAAAATGACTGCAGCGTGACGCCGTCCGCCGTAACAGGGGTCCGAATGGCCTAAAAATTGTAAATTCGTCAGCGCGTTTCGCGGCGGCCCAGGCGGTCTGCGAGCCGGATGATCGCGATGCCGGCGAGCAGGCCGATCGCCAGTTGCCCGCCATTCAGCAGAACGTCGTGCCACAGGCACAGCAGATAGAAACCGCGCGGGTCGTACACCGCGACGAACGTGGACCACAGCGATGCCCACAGAAAGAACGGTGTGTGCACGAATACGATTACGCCCAGCGCAAGCGCCGTGAACAGCGCCCGCCACAGCGCTGCCGCCGGCCGTGGCAAAGGCCAGGCGAGCGTCAGACCCAGCATGACGATTGCCGGCTGCTGCAGCAGCCCGAGGGTGGTGACGCAATCCATCCAGCCCCCGGCGTGAGGTTTCCAGATCTGCGCGCCGATCGTCAACGGCCGCGCCAGTTCCACGCGCAGCCTCAGCACCGTGTCCGGTCCGTGGCTGTCGGTCGTCATCGCGACGATGCGGAACACGTCATTGGTCAGGGAGACCGCGTATTCGAGAGCGGGCAGCAGCGCGTCGATGCAATTGCGGCCGTAGCGGTACGCGAGCCACACCGCCAGTGCGTAGGCAATCGTCAGCCGCAGCGCGAGCTCAAACGGGCGGGGCCAGGCGGCGGAAAGCGCGGTGGACCCAGACATAGAAAAAAAGCGTGGCGATCGTGATCAGGACGACCGGCGCGACGATGGTGTGCAGCAGGTCGAACAGCGATTTGTCGGCCCTGGCCGCATAAAACAGCGCCAGGATGCGGATTTCGTTGAGCACGAAAACCAGCGCCAGACTGACGGCGATTCCGCGCAGTCGGGACATCCATGGGATTGGGCACACGACGAATGCCGCCGTCAGCAGAAACAGCAGATCGGTGCCGTCGCAGCCGGGCAGCACGTTGAGCCCACCGCCGGGAGCGGCGATGGTTCTGTCGCTGGCGACTGCGGCGGTATGCGGCGTCAGGATGTCGATCAACGCCACCGCGGACCTGACGGTCAGGACGTCGATCCAGAACTTTCCGAACGGCGAGCCGAGGGCGGTGTCCCATAGCCACTGCAGGCCGAGAAATACCGCGAAGAAAACGAGCGCGTAGATGATCGGCGAGCGGATTTTCCGCGGCGGCGCCAGCGGACGATGTTCGCCCTCGTTCGGCCAGTACGGCACCCCGGTTCTGGACAGCAGCGGTTCCATGAGTTTCGTCATGAAATGGAAGGACTATTGGCGTTATTTTCGCCAAGGACGGAAAAATTTGGCATAGTGAATTCCTCGATCGACGATGATGATTTCATGGTTCATTGTGATGTGGCCCGGTAGCTGATCTGCCTCCTCTTCAAGCAGTCTGTCATTCTCTGATATCGATGACGGCCTTGAATAGCACCGTAACGCACGTTCCCGCACCGTTTGTTCCGGGTTTCAGCGTTACATGCGCGCCGTGCCCGTTTGCGATTTCGCGGACAATCGCAAGCCCCAGCCCGCATCCTTCGGCCTGATTGCCAAGAACGCGGTGAAATCTCTCGAAAACCAGTTCCCGCTCGGTTTCCGGAATCCCCTGCCCATTATCATGAACTTCAAGAGAAAGACCCTCGTCTTCGGGTTCGACGAGGACTGTCACCTGGCCGCCGGAAGGCGTGTAACGGATCGCGTTGTCCAGAACATTGCCGAGCATTTCCTTGACCAGCGTCGGATCGCCCTCGATCCACGCGGACTGCAGGGAACTGCTGAAACCAAGGTCAATGCTTTTGGCAAGCGCCTGCGGCACCCATTCGCCGGTTACATCGCGGGCAAGCGCAGCGAGGTCGATTTTATGCATCGTCTGCGCACAATACGCGCCGGGTTCGGCGCGAGCGAGCGAGAGCAGTTGATTGACCATGTGCGTGATGTTGGCGGTCGCAGTATCGAGATGATGCAGCGTAGCGCGCACCTCCTTCAGATCATCCTGCCTCAGGGCAAGAGCCATCTGCGTTTTCAGGCCGGCGAGAGGCGTGCGCAATTGATGCGCAGCATCCGCAATGAATCTGCGCTGCGCGGATATCGCTTCGTTCAACTGCGTCAGCAGATTATTCATCGCGTGAATCAGCGGCCGCACCTCATCCGGAACACCCGTTTCCGGCAGCGGACTGAGGTTGTGATGGGAACGGCTGCCGATTTCCTGCTGCAGCGTTGTCAGCGGGCGCAGGCCGCGGGCAACGCCATACCACACCACCAGGCCGACAAGCGAGATCAGTATCAATTCCGGCAGCAGCATCGCGAATAGAATTTCATTGGCCAGAATCCGCCGTTTATTGAGTGTTTCCGCAGCTTGAACCAGCACCGTGCCGGCAGAATTCGGCATCGGTCTGTACAGCGCGGCGACCCGTACCGGTTCGCCGAGATATCGTGCGTCGTAATAAATCGGTTTGTTGGACGGTGATCCCGCAGGAGGCCGAGGCAGGCCAGGATCCCCGGCGATGAACGCCGAATCGGGGCCGCTGACCATATAGTAAATGCGGTCCCATTGGTCGGAGCGGATCATGTCAAGAGTCACGCTCGGCAGATCAACATGCGTTTTATTGGCGACCGTACTGACCTGATTGCTGATATCGCGCGCTGTCTCGAATAATGTCCGGTCGTAGGCAAGCGTGGAAAAACGCAGGGCGATGTAATAGCCGGTGATGGCGCTGATCAGCGCGACTGCCGTCAGCGGCGCCAGCAGCCAGATCAGCAGCTTGCTGCGAAGAGTCGTCCTCGGTGTTCCGTATTTCATCTGTGATCCGGTTCGGAAGCTTTCTCGAGGAGGTAGCCGAGGCCGCGTATGGTGCGTATCTTGATGCCGCAGGGTTCGAGCTTCTTGCGCAGGCGGTGCATGCAGACCTCGATCGCATTGTTGGAGATATCGTCGGTCGAGTCATAAATTTTGTCGGCAAGCTGGTCCTTGTTGACCACACGTCCGGTTCGCAGCATCAATACTTCGAGAACCGCCAGCTCGCGCGCGGAAAGGTCGAGCGGTTGCCGGTCCAGCAACGCCCTCCGGCCTGCGGTATCGAGCGTCAGCACGCCGTGGGTGAGAACAGCGCTGCCGCCCGATTGTCCACGGCGGACCAACGCCCGCACCCGCGCTTCGAGTTCAGGCAGATCGAACGGCTTGATCATGTAATCATCGGCGCCGAGATCGAGTCCACGTACGCGGTCTTCCAGCGCATCCCGTGCGGTGAGAATCAAAACCGGGGTGTCCTTCTGGCGTCGCAGCCGTTTAAGCAGGTCGAAACCGTCGAGCTTGGGCAGGCCAAGATCAAGAATCACCAGATCATAACTTTCACTGGCAAGCAGATGCGCGGCATTCTCGCCGTCGTAGCTGCCATCGACGGCATAGCCGGCCCGGCGGAGTGAACGCATCAGACCATCCGCAAGTACCAAATCGTCCTCGACGATCAGGATACGCATCAAACCATCCTTCGATGACCATAGTTTGCCGGGCAGTTTAACCCGTTTGCCATGAATTCAGGCATTGCCATCCTCAATTCCCGCTGAAGTGATGTTCAGCGGTCTCATGACATCAATGTATGTAAGCACCGCGTAAGTTTCATTCTTTAGACTTCCTGTCCCTTAAAAACGAGCTTCGATCATTTGAGGCTGACATGCTGATGCCGGACTTTCGAGCGATTTATTGCATGCTGTGCGGGAAGGCGGATTCCGCATGGCTTCGGGTTGCCGCCAATTTGACCATTGTCGGGTTGTTGTATTTGGGACTGCTGCAGGGGCCGAACGCAGCGGCAGAAACGTCATCGCAGAAATCCGGCGAGGCATTCCGGCCGACCAGAGAGCAATGGGCGGGTTTTCATGTGATTACCGTTCGACAAACGGCTTTTCAGAGTGAAGTCGTCACTGATGGCGCTATCGCCAATGACGAGAATACGACGACCCAGGTATTCTCGCCATATACGGGCCGTGTTTCCCGGCTGATCGCCAGGACAGGGGATGTCGTCGCGAAAGGCGCTCCGCTGATGACGGTGGAAACGACCGATTTTATCCAGGCCCGCAACAACCTGATTACCGCGGTTGCCGCTCTCGCCGGGGCGCGCACCGCACTGGAGAAGGCGCGGGACACGGAAGCCCGTCAGCGCGAGCTTTACGACGCGAAGGCGGCCAATCCCGGCGCCTGGCAGCAGAGCCAGTCCGGGTTGGCGGCCGCCCAGAGCAGTTACGATACTCAACAGGCCATCCTGGCCAGCGCGCGCGACCAGTTGCGCATGCTCGGTAATTCCGATGCCGAGATCGATGCCATTGAGCACGATCCTGACCGTCAGAAAGTCAATCCCGGTTCCTATCTGCTGGCGCCGATTGCGGGCATAGTCATCCAGCGGCAGGTCGGACTCGGCCAGAATGTAGTCAGCGCCGCCGCTGGCGGGACAACACCGGCTTATACGATCGGCAATCTTTCAAAGGTATGGGCGGTGGCCAATGTGCGCGAAGCCGATGCATCCAGGATTCGGCTGGGCCAGTCGGTCGAGGTCACGGTTCCCGCCTATCCGGGCCGTGTATTCAGTGCCAGATTGACCTGGATTTCCTCCACTATCGATCCGACGACTCATAGATTGCCGGTGCGCGCTGAAGTCGAAAACCGGGATTTGATGCTCAAGCCGATGATGTTCGCCGGCATCAGGATCATCATGGGCAAGAAGGCGATGGGCGTGGGCGTGCCGCAAGGCGCGATCATTTATGAGGGCAGCGACGCGCATGTATGGATAGCGCGCGACGACGGCACTGTCGCTTCGCGCCGGATTCGAATCGGCCGCTCCTCCGGGGAGATGGTGGAGGTAACGTCGGGGCTCAGCGCCGGAGAACGGGTCGTAACGAGCGGCGCATTGTTCATCGACCGCGCTGCTGAGGGCGGACCTTGATGAACTGGTTGCTGGCGTTTTCCCTCAAGCAGCGGATCATCATTGTCGTATTGCTGGCCTTTCTTTTTGTCGCCGGGACGATCTGCTTCATCCGGCTGAATATAGAAGCCTATCCGGATCCGGTGCCGCCACTGGTCGACATCGTCACCCAGAACTCCGGCCAGTCGGCCGAGGAGATCGAACGCTATATCACGATACCGATCGAAATCCAGATGGCCGGCATACCCCATGTGACGGCGATCCGGACCATTTCGCTGTTCGGACTTTCCGACGTCAAGCTGCAGTTCACCTACGACTTCACCTATGAGCAGGCGGAGCAGTGGGTGATCAACCGGCTTGCGCAACTACCGCCGCTTCCCAATAACGTGCAGCCCCAGATTTCGCCATCGAGCCCGATCGGCGAAATCTATCGCTACCGCCTGACCGGGCCACCCGGCTATTCGGTGACTGATCTGAAGACGATACAGGACTGGATACTCGAGCGCCGCATCAAGGCCGTGCCGGGCGTGATCGATGTCAACGGCTGGGGCGGCAAAACCAAAACCTACGATATCACGGTCGATCTCGACCGGATGAATCATTACGGGCTGACGCTGCCGCAGTTATTGCAGGCGCTCAACAATGGCAATATCAACGTCGGCGGCCAGACCGTCAATATCGGGCCGCAGGCGGCAGTGGTGCGCGGAATCGGCCTGATCCGATCGATGGACGACATCCGCAACACGATGATTTCCCCGAACGGGGGTTCACCCACGCTGATCGGCGACGTCGCCACGGTATCGGTGGGACATCAGCCGCGTCTGGGCATCGCCGGACAGGATGACGACGATGATGTCGTGCAGGGAATCGTGCTGATGCGCCGCGGCGAGCAGAGCCTGCCGACGCTGCGCAGGGTCGAAGCGGAAGTGGAAAAGATCAACACCATGGGCGTTCTGCCGCCGGGTGTGCGGATCGAGAAGATCTACGACAGAACGGAACTGATCGACGTCACCACCCGCACCGTACTGCACAACATGGTGATGGGCATCGCGCTGATTTTTTTGGTGCAGTGGGTTTTTCTCGGCAATCTGCGCAGTGCGATCATCGTCGCCATGACCATCCCTTTCGCCCTTTTCTTCGCCATCATCATCCTGGTGATGCGCGGAGAATCCGCAAATCTGCTGTCGGTCGGCGCCATTGATTTCGGATTGATCGTCGACGCCACTGTAATCATGGTCGAAAACATCTTCCGGCATCTGGGGGAGGGGGCGGCGGAACGCCAGTCCGGCAGCCTTCTGCTGCATCGGATGCGCATCAGCATCGGGTTGCATGGCAAGTTCGCGACGATCGCGAACGCCGGCCTGGAGGTCAGCCGGGCGATTTTCTTTTCCGCCGTCATCATCATTGCCGGCTTCATACCCCTGTTCACCCTTTCCGGCATCGAAGGGCACATCTTCAGTCCGATGGCGAAAACCTACGCCTACGCAATCGCCGGTGGTCTGATCGCGACATTCACGGTGTCTCCGGCACTCAGCTCGATACTGCTGGAAGACCACGTCAAGGAAAGTGAGACGATCATCGTCCGCTGGCTGCGGAAACTCTATTTTCCGGTCATCGAATTTGCGCTCGCGAACCGGGCTCTGACGCTGGGTGGCGCGGCATTGCTTTTCATATTTGCAATCCTGGCGGTGCGTTCGCTGGGACTGGAATTTCTGCCCAAGCTAGAGGAGGGAAATCTGTGGATTCGCGCCACCATGCCACCGTCGATATCGCTCGAGGAAGGCAATGATTACGTCAATCAAATGCGCAGGGTCATCAAAGGTTTTCCCGAGGTGGAAACCGTGATCTCTCAGAACGGCCGCCCCGATGATGGAACCGACGCCACCGGCTTCTTCAACGCCGAGTTCTATGTGCCGCTCAAGCCTTTCAACCAGTGGCCGGCAGGAACCGATAAGGAGAAGCTCACCGATCAAGTCAGCCGGGCTCTCGGAAATAAATTCCCCGGCGTCGAATTCAATTTCTCGCAGAACATCGAGGACAACGTTGAGGAAGCGGCTTCTGGCGTGAAAGGCGAGAACTCGGTCAAACTTTTCGGCAACGATCTTGAATTGCTCGAAAAGACCGCCGACAGCATTAAAACAGTGATGCAGACCGTCCCCGGCATCCACGATCTCGCTGTGTTGAATTCGCTGGGGCAGCCGACGATAAGAATAGACATCGACCGGACGCGCGCCGCGCGCTACGGCCTGGCTCCCGGCGACATCAACGCGACCATCCAGGCGGCGATCGGCGGCCAGTCCGCCGGCAATCTTTATGAAGAGGGCAGCGATCGCAACTTTCCGTTGATCGTCCGGCTGGCGCCGGAGTATCGGGGCGGCCTCGATGCGATTCGGCGCATCACGATCGGCGCGCCGGCGCCGGGCGGCAGTGGCGTCATTCCGGTTCCTCTCGGTGACGTTGCCGATATCAGCCTCGTCTCCGGCGCCGCTTTTGTCTACCGCGAAAATCAGCAACGCTACATTCCGATCAAGTTCAGCGTGCGAGACCGCGATTTGGGAAGCGCGGTGCTTGAAGCCCAGCAAAAAGTCGCGCAGCAGGTACAGTTGCCGCCCGGCTATTATCTGCAATGGGTCGGTGAATTCGGCAACCTGCAGGAAGCCGTGCAGCGCCTTGCGATGATAGTGCCGCTCAGCATCATTCTCATCTGTGTTCTGCTATACGCCAATTTCTCGTCGATAACGGATGCGTTGCTGGCGGCAAGTGTGATGCCGATGGCTCTGATCGGCGGCATTTTCGCACTTTTTTTAACGCATACGCCATTCAGCGTGTCGGCCGCGATCGGCTTCGTCGCGCTTTTCGGCATTGCCGCGATGGATGGGATCATCGTCATCTCCTATTTCAATTTGATGATCGCCGACGGTCTGGGGCGCCGCCAGGCCATCCTGCGCACTTGCGAGGTGCAGATGCGGCCGGTGTTGATGACCTGCATTGCCGCCTGCGTCGGCCTGCTGCCGGCGGCGCTTTCGAATGGCATCGGATCGCAGGTGCAGAAACCGCTGGCGCTGGTTGTCGTTGGCGGAATATTGCTGGCGCCCGCGCTGATCCTTGTCGTGCTGCCTGTGCTCATCGAATTGTTTTCGCGGCGCAGCAGGAAAGCTCCGGTGCAGCCGGCGCCGAATGCCGCCGGGAGCTGATATGACGTTCGCGCCAGTTTCCGGTTTTGCAATATTGCGCATGGGTGCGACATGTCCCATGTTGATGATCGCGATAGCGGGTTTTCTGCTGGCAGGATGCGCAGTCGGGCCGGATTTCCACAGGCCGCCGGCGCCTGTCATCGATGGTTATACCCAGGATCCGCTTTTGGCGCAGGCCGTTGCCGCTGGCGACAGGAATCCGGAGAGCCAGTACCTCAAACCCGGTCTGGACATTCCGGCGCAATGGTGGACGCTGTTTCATTCGCAGGCGCTTAACAGCCTTATCGAGCAGGCGCTGAGAAACAATCCTGATCTGAAGGCCGCGCAGGCCGCGCTGCGCGTCGCCCAGGAAAATGTCCGGGCGCAACAGGGCGCTTATTATCCCGACATCAGCGCGGGATTCAGCTCTGACCGCCAGAAAACTCCGACCGCCAGTCTGACCACCAATGCGGCGTCCGGCGCATCGATTTACAGCCTGCATACTCCCCAGGTGAGCGTTGCGTACGCGCCGGATATTTTCGGCGCAACACGACGGGCGGTCGAATCGCTGCAGGCGCAGGCGGATTATCAGCGTTTCGAGCTGGAGGCCGCTTACCTGACGCTGACGTCGAACATCGTCGTGAGCGCGATACAGGAGGCGTCGTTGGGAATGCAGATTTCGCTCACTCAAGACATGATCCGCCTGCAAACCGAACAGCTCGACCTGATCAGGCGACAGTATGAACTGGGGGCGATAGCCGAGTCCGGCGTCGTGGCGCAGGAGGCGGCATTGGCCCA
The DNA here is from genome assembly GCA_035524795.1 of Burkholderiales bacterium. Taxonomy (GTDB): domain Bacteria; phylum Pseudomonadota; class Gammaproteobacteria; order Burkholderiales; family SG8-41; genus DATKOF01. Next base: position 32,710 of record DATKOF010000005.1, on the reverse strand, counting down.
GACTCAATCACTGCTTCCCGCGCTGGAGAAAGCTCTGGCGCAGCAACGTGATCTGCTGGCGGCGCTGGTCGGCCGCTTTTCGGGAGAAGGGGTAGCCGAGAAATTCGAACTGTCTTCGCTGCAATTGCCGCAGGAATTGCCGGTGAGCCTGCCCGCCAGGTTGATTGAAGAACGCCCGGACATTCTGGCGGCCGAGTCGCAGTTGCATGCCGCCAGCGCCCAGATCGGGATCGCGGCTGCCAACAGGCTGCCGGACATCACGCTGAGCGCGGATTACGGCAGTACGGCAACCGCGATCAGCCGATTGTTTTCATCAGGCACCGGTTTCTGGAGCGCGGCGATCGGACTGACGCAGCCGGTTTTTCAGGGTGGCACTTTATTGCACAGGCAGCGCGCCACAGAGGCCGCCTACGAACAAGCAGCGGCCCAATATCGCAGCACGGTGATCGCCGCCTTCCAGAACGTGGCCGATACCCTGCATGCGATTCAGTATGACGCTGCCGCGCTGCAGGCGGCGACCGCGAGCGAACGTGCATCGGCCAGAAACCTGGATATCGCACGAGGGCAGATGGAGGCCGGAGCCATCAGCTACCTTTCCCTGCTGAACGCACAACAGGCTTATCAGCAGGCACAGATCAGTCTGGCACAGACTCGGGCCACGCGTTATGCAGATACCGCCGCGTTGTTCCAGGCCTTGGGCGGCGGATGGTGGAATCGCGGCAGCGACAACCCATCGGAGAGTGATCGCAACACGGCAAATTAGAAGAACCATGGGCCCAAGAGCTGAAAAGCTCGTTGTCTGCGATTTCTGCGTTCTGGTATTAAAATCCCGGCTTTCAGACCCATTAATCCGGCCCCGCTTATGCCCGCGAACTTTTTCAACCTGTACCGACACAACTTCGTCCGCGTCGCGGTGGCGGTACCGGAAGTGAAAGTGGCCGACCCGCAATTCAATGCGGCGCAGACCATCTCTCTGCTGCGGCAGGCGGCCGAGCGCAAGGCGCTGATTGTCGTGTTTCCGGAGCTCGGGCTGTCCGCATATTCGTGCGAGGACCTGTTCCAGCAGCAGGCGCTGCTCGACGGCTGCATCGAAGCGCTGTCCGAGGTGCTGGCCGCGTCGCGCGAGGTGCCGGCGGTGGCGGCGGTCGGTCTGCCGCTGCGGATCGACGGCCTGCTTTACAACTGCGCGGCGGTCATCCATCGCGGCGCGATTCTCGGCGTGGTGCCCAAGACCTATCTGCCGAACTACCGCGAGTTCTACGAAGCGCGCCAGTTCACCAGCGGCCGCAATGCGCTGCGCGAGAAGATCGAATGCTGCGGTCAGCGCGATGTGCCGTTCGGCCCGCGTCTGCTGTTCCAGACGGACGACCAGCCGCTGCTGACGTTTCATGTCGAGATCTGCGAAGACCTGTGGGTGCCGATCCCGCCGTCGTCGTTTGCCGCGCTCGCCGGCGCCAGCGTGCTGATCAACCTCTCCGCGTCCAACATCACCGTCACCAAGGACGATTACCGCCGCCAGCTCGTCGCGAACCAGTCGGCGCGCTGCCTTGCGGCCTACGTTTATTGCGCCGCCGGCTACGGCGAATCGACGACTGATCTGGCGTGGGACGGCCACGGCATGATTTACGAGAACGGAGCGTTGATCGGGGAGACCGAACATTTCCGCTACCGGTCGCAGCTCGCGTACGGCGACATTGATCTCGATCATCTGACGCAGGACCGGATGCGCCAGAACAGTTTCGGTCAGGCGATCGACGCCCACCGTGTCGCGCTGCGCGAGTTCCATACCGTGCATTTTTCGGCCGCGCTGCCCATCGACGGGATACTGCCGCCGGCGCGCCGCTACGAGCGCTTTCCCTACGTGCCGAGCGATGCGGCGCGGCGTGACGAGCGTTGCCGCGAGGTTTTCGAAATCCAGGTGCAGGGACTGGTCAAGAGATTATCTTCGATCAACGCCGATAAAATCGTGCTCGGCGTCTCCGGAGGACTCGATTCCACTCACGCGCTGCTGGTATGCGCGCGGGCGATGGACGTGCTTGAGTTGCCGCGCGCCAACATCCTTGCCTATACGATGCCCGGCTTTGCGACCAGCGCGCGCACGCTGGAACAGGCGCGGCGGCTGATGACGGCGCTCGGCGCCAGCGCGCACGAGATCGACATCCGGCCGGCGTGCATCAAGATGCTCGCCGACATCGGCCATCCGTACGCGGCGGGCAAGCCGGTATACGATCTCACATTCGAGAATGTGCAGGCCGGCGAGCGCACCAGCCACCTGTTCCGCCTCGGCAATCAGCATGATGCGCCGGTGGTCGGCACCAGCGATCTCAGCGAACTCGCGCTGGGCTGGTGCACCTATGGCGTCGGCGATCACATGGCGCACTATCACGTCAACGCCGGCGTGCCGAAGACGCTGCTGCAATACCTGATCCGCTGGATCGCGGAAACGCACCAGCTCGGCGCCGAACCGAGCGCCGACCTGATTGCGGTGCTCGAAACTACGATCAGCCCGGAACTGGTGCCGGGCGAGGAGAACGGGCAGCCCGCGCAGCGCTCGGAAGCGGTGATCGGCCCGTACGAATTGCAGGATTTCTTCCTCTATTACGCGCTGCGCTTCGGCTACACGCCAGCCAAGATCGCATTTCTCGCGTGGGGCGCGTGGCGCGACCGCACCCTCGGCGGTTGGCCCGACGTTCCGGAAGACTCGCGCCGGCAGTACACATTGGCGGAAATCAAGCGCTGGCTCGCGGTGTTCGTCGAGCGCTTTTTCAAGTCCAGCCAGTACAAACGCAGCTGCATCGCGAACGCGCCGAAGGTAGGTTCGGGCGGTTCGCTGTCGCCGCGCGGCGATTACCGCGCGCCGAGCGACAGTGAAGCCACGGTCTGGCTGGCCGATCTGGCGCGGATTCCCGACAGCGGCGAACCGCCGGCCGGCGGATTCGCAGAATCCTATCCGCCGCTGTTCTGAGAACGGATTGCGCGGAGCAGCCTGTGACACTGCAGCGGCAGAATGCTAGAATGCGCGCCTTCCGTTTCCGGCGGAGAACGTCGCCGCCGGCCGCATACGGGGCGTTAGCTCAGTTGGTAGAGCAGCTGACTCTTAATCAGTAGGTCGCAGGTTCGACCCCTGCACGCCCCACCAGATCAATCAAGCAGTTAAGACCGTTTTCGATTTTGCGCGTTTTCCGAACGTGGGGAAAACGTGGGGAATTTGATCACATTCGGTGCACGATTTTCGATTCGTGCCGCCGCGGTAGCCAAATTCTCCGTCGCAAACTTCGCATAACGATCCACCATCGACCGAGTTTTCCATCCGCCCAAGTCTTTGAGCTCATCGCAGGTAGTGCCCGCCTGACGATGCCACGATGCCCAAGTGTGCCGGAGATCGTGAAAACGAAGATCCTCGATGCCAGCTTTCTTGATCGCGGTTTCCCATCCGCTGTTCGACAACTGCCAGCGTATCGGCTGACCCCGAAATACAAAGCAGAACCGCTCATGCTTGCCGCGTTGTTCTTCCAGCACCGCGACCGCATCACGATTGAGGGGTACGCCTCGCGGCGTTCCATTCTTGGTATGGTTGAGCCATGCCGTCTTGCGTTGCAGATCGACACGGTTCCATTCCAATCCGGCAATCTCGCTGGCCCGGCAGCCAGTTGCCAGCGCAAATCTGACCAGAGCCGCCAAATGAGGAGGGCAAGCATCAATCAACCGCTGCGCCTCTTCCTTGGTGATCCAGCGATCACGCGCAACCTCGCCTTCGAGCATTCGAATCTTCGGGATCGTCGAGAGCCATTGCCACTCATCTCGCGCCATGCGGAGCAGGGCGCGAACAAGCGCAAGCTGCCGATTGACCGTCGAGGGACTCATTCCGCGTTTGACTTCGCGCTCGATAAGACCCCAGATCACATCCCCGTTGATCCTGTCCAGCGTCAAATGGCCAAGATACGGGTGCAGCCGCTTGAAACTTCGTTTGACCTCATCGACCCGACGCAGATTCGACTTGATAACGAGATACCGGACAACGGCCTCTTGCCAAGTGCGCTTGGCCTTAATCCCGAAATTGGCGTCCCTGAATGACTCGACCTTGATCTTGGCAAGCAGGGCTAACGCTTCGTTCGGGTTTTTAGTCCCAGTGCTCTTTCGTATTCGCTGACCGTTGGGTAAGACGACATCGATCCACCAGAAGCGCGAATCCTTTCTCCGGTGGATTCCGGTTTCACGGGCCATGGAGCAACCTCCTTTCCGGCCCGCCCTCGGCCCTTATATTCGGCAAGCCACGCATCCAAGTCAACTGTGTCATAGACACTCCGCCGACCGAGCTTGAGGCAGGGTACACCGAGGGTTTCCAGCAAGGTAACGCCAATGCCGAGATAATCGGCCGCCTGTTCTTTGGTGAGGCAGCGCGCCACAGGACGCCCAAGTCCCGAATCAGATTTATTAATCATCTGTTCCACCATCGGATGCCCGTCGATAGCGAGCCGCGTCCCGATCAATGTCCGCTTGCGATTTCGGTTCAACTTCGGGCTTCCCGTTATGGGCAGTCCCGTATTCGCGCCGTTTCAATTCGACTTTCTCGCGCACATACTTGTCAAAATCGACGCCGAGGATGTAGGCGATCTTGTCGATGTGACCAATGGTTTGTTCGGAAACCTCATTGAGCGCCGTATGAAGTTCATTGCAGCCGGTTTTTGCCATGAATGAGACGGCGGCGCGAAAGCAGAGCGCCCAAATCCGTTCAAATCTGGGCGCGTCATTTTGGGGGTATTCCCGCAATAGCGGACCGCCAGTCGTTTCCCAATCGATGGAAGCCAAAGCGACCCACAACGGGTGGACAGGCCAGCGGCTGCGGGTGTGATCGCTAGGATTGGGAATTGTGAGCTTCAACCAATCGGTAAGTGCATAGCTCCATAACCCGTTGAGATTCGCCATCACGCTATGGAAATCCCCAAGGCCCAATTCGGACAAGACCTCGCGCTTGAACTGGACTTCGAGTCGCCAGACGGGGCCTTTGCCGTCCCAGCCAGCTTGTTGCCATAGGTCGAGGAGGTAATATTTGTGGCTCTTCTCGATTTACGAACATGCCAAAAGATTACGGACTAAGGAAGACGCGCGGAGGAAAAGGTCTCCTCCCACGCGCGCTACCGTGTCCTCCTGACGCACAACGGATTCCAGGCGTTGTGCGACGAGTTTCAGCAGAGCGTCGCCAACGTCGTGTCCTGAAGTGTCGTTGACGTTTTTAAATCCGTCCGGGTCCAGATACACCACAGCCATGGCATTGTTGTTGCGTCGGGCATTTGCCAACGCGGCTGAGATTCGCTTGGCCAGAAGCCGCCTGTTGGCAAGCCCCGTGAGCGGGTCCTGCTGTGCCAGAGTCTCGTTGGTGATGGCAGCGTTGCGGGCATCTTCATGCAGCAGGCGGATTTCCAGCATGTTGCGGACCCGCGTTACGACCTCCTGCGGATCGTACGGTTTAGTAATGAAATCCTTTGCGCCGGCTTTGAGCGCGGCCAGCTTGTAAGCCGGTTCTGCAGTAATGGCAAGCACCGGAATGTAACTGTCCGATTCGATCGCTTTCAGGTCTTTCATCACTTGGAAGCCGTCCATTCCCGGCATTCTCAAATCGAGCAGAATTGCCTTATAGTGGTTGGTGCGATGCAGATCGCACACCTCGTGAGGGTCCGTCGTGTAGGTAATATCGGTATGACCGGCCCGCGCCAGGATTGCTTTGAGAAAACGGGCGCCAAACTCCTGATCGTCTACGATCAGGAGTTTGGCGTTCAGAATGTCGGACGGATCAATCATGAGCCTTTTCCGCAGGAAAGGTTTTTGCGGGTCTCCGCCATTCCCGATATTTAGAACCCGGGGTTTTCACTGATCGGCTTATTCCCAATGGCCCCGTTCCTGGCGATAACGGTGGTCGTGCTCCACCCATCGATCGGCTGTCCGGTGCGAAATCGAAGGTCCTCGCTCATCATCAGGCGGCTGAATTTGCGCTCTCATACCCAGCCCGATGTTGCATCGTACCCCATTCCGATTTCGATCGGACATTGCGCATACGGTCAATAACCGTATGTGTCACGGTTTCAACCAGAAGCACACTGTCGCCCGACAGCGCACGCAGGTAATTGGCGGGCAGGACGCTCAGTTTGCGTTCGAGCGCGTCGGGTAATAGGCGCATTTTCCCGTTTGCCTTCGATGATGTTTGATTGGGAATTTCCGCGCCTGGCAAGGCGCTGTCATGGCGCTGAAAATAAGCGCGCATGATCGCCTGATCGACGTATGTAATATGAGGGGTCCGATCATAATTGCTGTGCTCTGACGCCGGACCGGGAACCGTCGGCGATGAGCGTACTAATGCGCAGGTGCCGCCCTCCACTCGTATTGTCATGTTTGCCGATCCTTTCAAATCATATGCCGGATGTGCCGCATGCCTTAACTGCTGGCGAGCGTCCGGTTTTTCTGATCCAGCAGCCGGATGAGGCCATCGATTCCGGACCGGTTGATCTCCTCGGAAAATGTGCCTCGATAATTGATGACCAGGCTCACATTGTCGACCACAACATCGATGACCTTCCAGCCGTCCTGTTCGCGGTCCATGTTGTAGTCGATCGGGACCGGTTGCTTGCCGGGAGTGGTTACTGTCGTCTTGACGGTGACTTCGTTCTGGCCAGATGCCACTCGCAACGGCTTGACATCGACGGTTTCCGAGCCGGTTGCCGATATGTTGAGCGCGTTAACATAAGTATTAACCAATAGGGTACGAAAGCCGTTTTGGAGCGCCTCCTGCTGTGCGGGGGTTGCGCGCTGCCACGCATTACCGACCGCCTTTTGCGTCATTCGCCTGAAGTCAAAATGCGGCACCACCTTGTGTTCGGCCAGGTCGCGCAACATCTGCTTATCCTTGTTTTTCCTGATCACGTCCATTACTTCATCAACTGTCGATTTAACAATCACATCCGGAAGATCGGCGGCCGGAACCGGCAGAGATGGCATTAATAGCGCAAAAATTGTCAGGACAACCGAGATGTTCTTCATCAGAGGTTATCCTCAGTGACTGGCGGGATCTGATCGCAGTCGATCCGGCTGCCGGCAACCGCACCGGCGCCGCCTCCGGCGATCTTTACAGCTTGCGCACTTTTTCTGATCAATCTCATGATCGATTCCTTCAATATATTTATCCGGATATGCGCAATCTGCGTGCCATCATCAATTTGACTAATGAATTTATGAGCTTGTAATTTGACTGTGAAATTTTTCCACGGCCCGGATTGTCGCTATATGGCGACGCCGTCAGACGATTCCATGAAGATCGTCATAATATCAAGGGGTTATGTTGTCGGCGGCTCCCGACAGCGGAACGATGCGCTTCAAAATGACAAATGCATCATGGGAACTTTGATAGGGGCGGCACCACTCATAAAACACGGGCGATCTTGTTTATTGCCCGGTGAATTGTTCACAACTCCGTCCGGGCGTGGGTAAAGATAAATCATCCATATTTAATTGAGCGTCGGACGAAAGCCCCGGGAGGATGACTGCCATGGCGAACGTGGAGTTTCTGCCGCAATTCCCGATTCCGGATAATCCATTTGCTCTGTTCGGCATTTTGCTGCTTGCCGGCGCTCTTGCGGGCGAACTCGTCCGGCGCGTACTGAATCTGCCGCGCATCACGGGATACGTGCTTATCGGCCTCACGCTCGGTGCCAGCGGACTGAATCTGCTCGACACCAGAATGTTCGACTATATGCGTGTGTTTTTTGACATCGGGCTGGGGCTGGTGCTGTTTGAGCTCGGGAGACGACTCGATCTGAATTGGCTTCGACATGACCGCTGGCTGGCGGTGCTGGCACTGGCCGAATGTCTGTTGTCGTTCGGTTCCATGTTTACCGTATTATTGTGGTTCGGCATCGAACCGCTCTATGCGACAGTCGCGGCCGCGATCGGCGTGTCTTCATCCCCTGCAATCGTGATGCTGGTCGCACGTGAGCTGAAAGCTGAAGGCCAGATCACCGAGCGCGCGCTGAATCTGGTCGCAATCAACAGCGTGACCGCATTCGTTCTGACCACGATGCTGCTGTCGTGGATACACCATGAGTACCACGCCAGTTGGCTCATTGCGCTGCTGCATCCGTTTTATATTCTGGTTGGCTCTTTTTACGCCGGTTTCCTGGCAAGCGTGCTGGTACTCATGCTGGCACGCTGGCTCGGTAAACAAGTGGAGCTGCACCTGACATTGCTGCTGGCAATGATCATATTTCTTGTCGGCGCCGCCGAGGCGCTCAAGTTGTCGGTGTTAATGACGCTTCTGACCTTCGGAGTGCTGGTCAGAAATATGGACCAGGACCACGCGTTGATGTCGGTTGATCTCGGCTCCTTTGGCCAGGCTTTCTTCATCGTGCTGTTCGTTGCGACCGGTGCCATGCTGAGAATCGACAACCTGATCACCGGCTTTGGAGTCGCAGCAGGTTATATCGCCGCGCGTTTTGTCGGCAAGTCGATTGGTGTAATGTGTTTTGCCCATTTGAGCGGGATACGTGCTGGCAGCGGCGGCCTGCTCAGTATTGCGTTGCTGCCGATGTCCGGTGTTGCGCTTGCCATGACATACAGCGCCGGGAAGTTCTATCCGGCGTTCAACGAAAAACTCAGTGCGATCGTATTGGCTGCCGCGCTGATTCTCGAACTCATCGGTCCGTTGGCGGTGCAGTTTGCGCTGCGCAGCGCCAAGGAAGCGCGGACGGCAACGTGAATCACGAACTCGATTTCAGGCCGTCCCGGGATTTATCGATGGGCGTCGAACTCGAACTTCAGATTCTGAATTCGCACGACTACAACCTGTCGCGCGACGCGGTCGATCTGCTGGCGTTGCTGGAAAAGATCGGACATCCCGGTGCGATCAAACCCGAAATAACCGAAAGCATGATCGAGCTCAATTCTTCCGTGCATTCGAATTATGAGGCGCTTCTTGTCGAGTTGAGGCAGATCCGGGATACGGTGGTGCGCGCCGCAGCGCAACTTAATTTACGCATCGCCGGCGGAGGTTCACATCCCTTTCACGACTGGAGCGAGCGCCGTATTTATCCCACCGAGCGTTTCAGGCATCTTCTGGAGGTCTATGGTTATCTTGCCAAGCAGTTCACGGTGTTTGGGCAGCACATCCATATCGGTTGCCCGGATGGAGATGCAGCGCTTTATCTGACGCATATACTTTCCCGATATGTGCCCCATTTCATCGCGTTGTCCGCCTCGTCGCCGTTTCAGCAGGGCACGGACACCGGTTTTCAGTCGTCGCGGCTCAATACAGTAAGCGCATTTCCCCTGTCTGGGAGCATGCCGTTCTTGCAAAAGTGGGACAATTTTGTCGCTTATTTCGAGAAGATGCGTGGGTTTCACATTGTCGAGAGCATGAAGGATTTCTACTGGGACGTCCGGCCCAAGCCTGATTACGGCACGGTTGAGATACGCGTACTCGATACCCCCCTTACGGTGGAACGCGCAGCATTGCTCGCCGCGTACGCCCAGACCCTGGCGTACTATGCGCTGGTCAAACGGCCTCTCCAGGTGTCCGAGGATATGTATCTTGTTTACAAGTACAACCGATTTCAGGCGTGTCGCTATGGGTTCGATGCGAATTACGCCGACGTCCATGCCCGACGGCAAATATCTCTGCAACGGGACATACTGGGTACGCTCGAACTGCTGTCCCCGTATTCTGCCCGGTTGAATACCAGAAAAGCGCTCGATGTCTTGCATGCGGACGCCAGCATGCGGCGCGGTGACGCGGCATGGTTGCGCGAGGCACATCGTAAGTTCGGTTCGTTGAATGATGTGGCGCGCTGTCAAAGCGAAGAGTGGGCGGGGCGGCATACATTAATATCGGCGCAGGCATGAGAATGTTGCCAAGCTATCCGCGCTCGTTCGGCCGCCTGCTTGTGATCGGTTTCGTGCTGGTTGCATTGCCGCCCCTGATCGGGCTGGTTAGCAATGCGATTTCCATTACCCGATTGGCGGATCGCAGTGAGCACGCCGTTTATCAGGCGGTGCGCGTCACCCAGGCCAGCAGGCGGCTGCTGGATACGATAGCCGCGCTGGAGCGCAATGCACGCCAGTTTCTGATTTTGCCCGACCCCGTGCTGCTCGACGCCTATACCAGGAATCACGAGAGTTTGTACGCGGTCGCGGCTGATTTTTCCGGGCTTGATATTGAGGATCAGCAACGCGCCAATCTTCAAAGGATCATGAATGGCGAGGCGGAAGTGTTTGCGGCGATGACGGACCACGCCCTCCGGCCGGGTGATCTGCGCAATTCGGTGCATCGATTCGGGGATCTCAACGGGCTTGCACAAACCATGGCGGCCGCCAGCGATCAGCGCATCGATCATGAGGTCGAACTCCTGCGAAAGACGGCGGTGCAAGCGCAGCAGGTGATGTTCTGGCAATTGTTCGCATTGTTGCCGGTCATTGTATTCACTGCAATCGGGTTCGGGGTATTGGCCAGCCGGCCTATTCGTGATCTGGATGCGGCGATCCGCCGCCTTGGCGCCGGGCAGTTTTCCGAACCGATAACGGTTAATGAAGGGCCTCCTGATCTGAGAGATCTCGGGCGGCGCCTCGAATGGATGCGCGGTCAGTTGATCGATATTGAGCGCGAGAAGAACCATTTTCTGAGAGAAATATCGCACGCTCTCAAAACTCCGCTGACGGCGTTACGTGAAGGCAGCGCTTTGCTCAGCGAGGAAGTGCTGGGGAAACTGAGGCCGGAGCAGCAGGAAATTGCCGAAATATTACACCGCAACAGCCTGGAACTCCAGCGTCTGATCGAAGAATTGCTCGATTATGATGCCGCGCAATTCAGGCGCACGGTATTGAACTACACGACGGTTGAAATTCGCAAATTGGCACAGCAGGTACTGGAAAACCATAGACCTGCCCTGCAAGCCAGGCGACTCGTACTCGATGCGCATGTGCCGGACATCGCGGTGCGCGCCGATGCCGAGAAAATAATGGCGATTATGGATAATTTATTATCGAATGCGATCAAATATTCACCCGATGCGGGGCGCATCATTCTGGTCGTGAATCGACGGGATGGTCATATCGTTATCGACATGATTGATCAAGGGCCGGGAATTTCCATTGAAGATCGCGATCGCATTTATGAACCGTTCTATCAGGGGCGCGCTTCGTCATCGGGTGGCGTCAAGGGCTCAGGAGTCGGCCTGTCGATTGTGCGCGAGTACGCAATTGCGCATGGCGGAAATATCGAATTGATGGACTCCGATCGTGGCGCGCATTTTCGTGTAACACTCGTTGCCGAGGCCATTGTATGAGGCGCATTGCCTGGTTGATACTGATGCTGATCGGATCGCTGCCCGGTTGCGGCACGACTCATTCGGGTGTATCGCCGCAACAGGAATCGTGGCGACGCCCGTTGCTTGCCAACGATAGCGAGAGTCTCGTCATATACTACGAATGGGCGCACCGTTTGTCGGCGGACCGGTTTGCCGTCGAATACGATACGGTACGCCGATCTTTTGCCGGTTCATCCTCGGATTTTGACCGGGTGCGTTGCGCGATATTGCTGGCCGTGCCGGGCACCGCCATCAGCGATCTGCCCCAGGCTCTGGAATTGCTGGAACCGATCATGAAGAATCCGGATGCGCCGCTTCATTCGGTTGTTTTTCTTCTGCAAGCGCAGTTCAGCGACCAGCGCCGGAGCAATGAAATGCGGCGAAAACTCGATGCCCTGAAATCGCTGGAAAAAGACATGAGCGGGCACGGGGAGGGGGCTAAATGAACACGCACCCGCGCATCCTTGCCGTTGACGATGATACCGATTTGCTCAAGCTGCTGAGCGTGCGCCTCAAGGCCGCAGGTTATGAAGTGGCGACTGCCGCCAACGGCGAGCGGGCGCTTGTTGCGCTGGCAACCATGCGTCCGCAGGTCGTCATTACCGATGTGCGCATGGATGGCATGGATGGCGTGGCTTTATTTGAGGAGATTCGCAAACAGAGTCCGGGTCTGCCGGTGATCATGCTGACCGCGCACGGCACCATTCCGGACGCGGTTTCGGCGACCCAGCGCGGAGTGTTCGGGTATCTGACCAAGCCGGTTGACCCTAGGGCACTGCTTGCCGAGATTGAACGTGCGCTTGCCATCAGTGTGCCGACCCCGACGGCGGCACGAGAGGCATGGCGGCGCGAAATCATCACTTGCAGCGCGTTGATGGAAGGGGTGTTGGCCAAAGCGCATCTGGTTGCCGCCGGGGATGCTGCGGTGTTGATTACCGGGGAAAGCGGCAGTGGAAAGGAATTACTGGCTCGTGCAATTCATAATGCAAGCTCGCGTGCGGCGAAACCATTTATCGCGATCAACTGCGGTGCGATTCCGGAGCAACTGCTCGAATCGGAGTTGTTCGGGTACATCAAGGGTGCCTTTACCGGTGCGGTGCGTGATTCCAAAGGGTTGTTCCTCGCCGCCCATGGCGGTACTTTGTTTTTCGACGAGATTGGCGATATGCCGCAGGCATTGCAGGTGAAAATATTGCGTGTTCTGCAGGAAAGGCAGATTCGGCCGCTTGGCACGACTCAATCGCATGACATTGACGTGCGGGTGGTCTCGGCGACGCATCGCGACCTGGAATCAGAGATGAAATCAGGAAGATTCCGCGAGGATCTTTACTATCGGCTGAATGTGGTCGAACTGGCCTTGCCGCGGCTGGCTGACCGGCGCGAGGACATTCCATTGCTGGCGCGGCATTTTCTGACCCGCGTCGCGGCGCAATATCAAAAGGACGTTCTTGGCTTTGCACCGGAGGCCCTGGAATTATTAATCGCGGCGTCCTGGCCGGGCAATGTGCGTCAGCTGTACAACGTGATCGAGCAGGTAGTTGCGCTGTCGACTACGACATTGGTGTCGTTAACGATGGTCGAACAGGCATTGCAGGATGCGCAGCGCGCGATGGATTCGTTTGAAGGCGCTCGCAAGCGTTTCGAGCGTGAATATCTTATGCAATTGCTGAAGATTACCGCCGGCAATGTGACCCAGGCCGCCAAACTTGCCAAGCGCAATCGTACCGAGTTCTATAAATTGCTTGGTCGCCACAAGTTGGACCCCGCGCACTTCAAGCCCGTCAAACCCGTCACCGATTGAAGTAAGCAGTCGTCGCACGGCGACAAAGTTTCAGGTTTCTTTTCATGGACATGCCATCAGGCGCGGCATTTCTGTCGTCTGAAGACGACGTTCGCTCGATCAAGGGTCTTATCCAAGAGGCTGATTTCTAAAATGAATGCTTCCTGGCATACCGCATGCATTCATACCGGGTGATGTCAGCCCGGCCAATATCCTGAAAGGAGTGTGATCATGAAGAAGATTTATTCGATCGTTGCAATTTTGTCTATTTATGCGCCTTTTATCGTCCTGGCGACGGCTATCGTATTACTGCCTGACGCGATGCACGTCATGTCGAAAGTCTCCGGTATCGAATGGATTTATCTGATCGCAATCGGGGCCATGATGCTGGGCATGCTTTACTGGCTGTTCGAGCTGGATGTTGACTCGATAAGGGACCAGCTGTTCAGGCGTTTCGATGTCAATCACGACGGATATATCAGTCGTGACGAAATCGCTGGAGAAAGCGACTTACGTGAGGTATTTGATCAGATTGACGTCGACCATGATGACAGGATTTCGCGAACCGAGTTTGCGCAGGCACTGACCGCCTGCGGCCGGCTGGTTGATTTCGGTTCGAATGTAAAAAATCTGTTGATGCCCGGATAACCGACGGGCAGTGGAAGTATCCGGAAAATCGGAGGTCGATATGCAAACTATCATTCAACGTAAAAATGTGCTTTACCCGTTATTGGTAATGGCGGCGGTTTCGGTAATTGTGCTGAGCGGCCTCGGCATTGCTGCGCTGACGGGTTTGTTGCCGGAGGCTCGTTCGGACAGCGCCTTGCTCTCGCAGTCGCGGGTTTGCGCCAGTTGCGGTGTCATCGAAACAGTTACGCCGTACCAAGTCAAGGGTTCTTCCTCCGGCGTTGGCGCGATCACCGGCGGCGCGGTCGGCGGGCTGATCGGCAATACGATTGGCGCCGGCACCGGCCATGTCCTCGCTATTCTTGCGGGCGCAGGCGGCGGCGCGTATGCCGGAAATGAAGTCGAAAAAGACATGAAGAAATACAAGCGCTACAGAATAACGGTACGGATGAATGACGGTTCGACCAGGGTGTTTCATACGCCCTTGGCGTCGTGGCGCCCGGGCGACCATGTTCGTGTCAGTGGTGATGGCTTGACCGCGGAGAGCTGATAAAAGCGCAATATGAGGCCGGGCTGAAACGGCATGCCCGGCTGTTTTCTCCGTTATAAGGAAAAAGCCGGTTTCAAATTCGCGGCCTTGAGCGGCAGGTCGTGGTTTTGACCCTGTACTCTCTCCAGTTTCCGTAATTGTTCTGACGCAACATCGAGTCCGGTATTTCCGGATGTTGCTTATCGCCTTCAGGCAGCCTCTGCAATGCTCCTCCTTTATTGGTTGAAAGTTGACATTTCTACCTTAAAATACGGCACCGGCACTTGATGCGGCAGCGGATGATTGTCGGGTCCCGGGTAACAGCCAAATTTGAAAGGAAAAAGAGAGTGAGGAGAATCATCGTCTTGATTTTTTTCGGGGTGCTCTTGTGCGGGTGCACTGATCGTCCGCGTGTCTACAATGTCGGCGACGCCGTATATATTCAGCTGCGGGTTGAAGAGGGCAAGGTCGCCCAATACCACTATTCTTTCTGGAATGACACCTGGGAGTACGTGGTAGCCTCCAAATCCTGTCCGGACGGTTGCAGCTACCTGCAATTTCAAATAGTCCCGGCGGCAATCTCCCACCAATGAGGTTTGCGACTGATTCGTGAAACGGTCAATTGACGGCTTGCGGCGCCGTTAAATTCATCACAAAAGTGGCCGAAGCGATAGCCGGCCGTACCGGCGCTTTCATCTTGTTACAAAAGGAGACGGCCGATCCGGTATTCCCCGCGCCTGTTTTGACGTTAATGGAATTGATCCATTCGTCATTGGATTCATTATCAACCCGAAACCACAGGAGGCTGACATGTTCAAGATCGAGCATCTGAAAAAATCAGTAGTAACGGCCGTGGCTTTTTCGTTTCTGGTGGGCACCGCGCTCAGCGCCACGGCGGCATCCGAATTCGACAAAACCCATCCGCGCCGCGCCGAAGTGAACAAGCGCCTGAATCATGAAAACGCCAAAACCGCCCGGGAAGTGAAAAGCGGCAAGCTGACGGCGGCGCAGGGCCAGCAATTGCATCAGGAAGATCATCAGATCCGGCAGGAAGAGCGCGACATGGCGTCGCAAAACGGCGGCCACATCACGAAGCAGGAGCAGGCCACTTTGAACCAGCAGGAAAACGCTGCCAATCAGCAACGCCGGCAGGATATCCGGAGCAACCAGAATCAATAACTGCAAAACGGGGCGGCAATCGCTGCCCCTTCTTTTTCCGATCTTGCGCCCGGACGGGCGCAGCACCCGCGGGCATTGAAGGCGTGCTCCCCGCAACGCGATGAGGACGGAGTCAGGAAGCTGTCCTCTCGATATCGCGTACTGCATCAGTTAATCCGCGGTGTATTCCGTAAACCTGCATTAGCGGTATGCTTGGAGGCTCGAGGGTTTTGCCGGCGTTCATTTTTCGATGCCTGTACACAATGCCGATATCGCAGCGGTGTTCGCGGAAATCGCGGACCTGCTCGAAATCGAAGACGCGAATCCGTTCCGCGTGCGGGCCTACCGCAACGCCGCGCGCATCCTGAAGGATTTTCCGCAGGACATCGCCGCATTGCTGGGCCGCTCCGGCGGCAAGCTGCCGAAACTGCCCGGTATCGGCGCGGATCTCGATGCCAAGATTCACGAGATCGTCGCGACCGGTGATTGCGCGCTGCTGCGGCGCCTGCGCGGAGAGGTGCCGCCGTCGATCACCGAACTGCTTGCGATACCCGGCCTCGGTCCCAAGCGGGTGCGCGCGCTGTACCACGATCTCGGCGTCCGTACGCGCCCGCAGTTGCTGCGCGCCGCGCGCGACAATCGCATCGCGCAGCTGCCCGGCTTCGGCGACCGGACGCAGCAGAATATCCTGACGGCGGTCGAGACACGCGGTGGCGATGCCGGTCGCTTCAAACTCGCGGTCGCCGCCCAGTACGCGGAAAGCCTGATCGCTTATCTGCGCCGCATTCGCGGCGTCAGCCGGGCGGTGGTGGCGGGAAGTTTCAGGCGCATGCGGGAAACCGTCGGCGACCTCGACATACTGGTCGTCGCGGCTGATGCCGCGCCGGTGATGCGGAGTTTCCTCGAATACGAGGAAGTGAAGACCACGCTCGCCGGCGGCGCAACGCGCGCCAGCGTGGTGCTGCGCTGCGGTCTGCAGGTGGACCTGCGCGTGGTTCCCGCCGCGAGTTATGGCGCCGCGCTGGTCTATTTCACCGGCTCGAAGGCGCACAGCATCGTGCTGCGGCGGATGGCGCAGGAGCGCGGCCTCAAGCTCAATGAGTACGGCGTGTTTCGCGGCGCAAAGACGATAGCCGGCAGGACGGAGCAATCGGTGTACGCGGCGCTCGGCCTGCCGTACATCGCTCCTGAATTGCGGGAAAACGAAGGCGAATTCGAAGCGGCGCGCGCCAGACGTCTACCGCAGCTGGTGGAGCGCGGCGATCTCCGGGGCGACCTGCACTCGCATACCACCGCCAGCGACGGCCGCGACAGCCTGCGCGCGATGGCGCTCGCCGCGCTCGCCGCCGGCCTCGAGTATCTGGCGATCACCGAGCATTCGCGCCGCCTGGCGATGGCGCACGGGCTCGACCCGCGCCGGCTCACCAGGCAATGCGACGAGATCGACCGTCTGAACACGGAGCTTTCCGGGATCACGCTGCTCAAGGGCATCGAGGTGGACATACTTGCGGACGGCGAACTCGATCTTCCGGATTCAGCGCTGGCGCAGCTTGACGTCGTGATCGCCGCCGTGCACAGCAGCTTCGATTTGCCGCGCGAGCGGCAGACCGAGCGCATCGTGCGCGCGCTGGCGAATCCGTACGTGACGATGCTCGCGCATCCGACCGGCCGCCTGATCGGCGAGCGCAACGCATACGACGTGGACATGCTGCGCATCATGCGCGAGGCAAAACACCGCGGCTGCTTCCTGGAGCTGGACTCCCAGCCGGACCGGCTGGATCTGATCGACACGCACTGCCGGATGGCGAAGGAAGAGGGCGTGCCGGTCGCGATCGATTCCGATGCGCACAGCGCCTTCGACTTTGCCAACCTGCGCTACGGCATCGGCCAGGCGCGCCGCGGCTGGCTGGAGGCGGACGACGTGATCAATACGCGTTCGCTGGCCAGGTTGCGGCCATTGCTGCGCCGGCAGCTCCATCGTTCGCCGCGGCGCGCGTCCCGCGCGAAGTGAGCCGCGGGCACATCGGAACGGCGGTTCGCCGTAGAATTACGCTTTTCAAACCCCGACAGGAGCCGTGTTTCATGTCTCAGTATCATGCAGTCGTCTGGATCGACCATTCCGAAGCGCGCGTCATGCACATCACGCTGGATGATTTTGAAAAATCCCTGATCCATGGACAGGCCCATCCCCATCTGCATCACAAGCGCGGCGTAATCGGTTCCGGACGGGCCGCCGAGGATCATGCCTTCTATGAAAAGGTGGTTGCGGCTTTAAAAGGCGCGCAGGAAATCCTGATCGTCGGTCCGGCCAGCGCCAAGGAAGAATTGTCCCGTCATATCGCCCAGCACCATCACGACATGGCTCCGAAAATCGTCGGCATCGAAACCGTCGATCATCCCTCCGATGGGCAGCTGCTCGTCTATGCCAGAAAATATTTCCGCGCAGCGGACAGAATGCGTCCGGCCTGAAGCGGCGGATACCGCAATCGCCGATGCGCTGCGGATGGCGCAGCGCAGTTGTAAAATTTTGTAATGCCGGGAGCAAAACCCTGCGTTTTGTTCTCTAATCAAGAAGCGCATTGTGGAATGGTACGAGATCGTACGACGTGTGACGTTTCCCCGCTCACGCGATTCGTTTTCTGGAGGATGCGATCATGAAGCTGATGAAGATAACCTTGATCGCGGCCCTGTTCGGAGTCATGGCCGCTCAGCCGGTGCTCGCGCATGCGCGCGACCATGTCCGCTTCGGATTCTATTTCGGCGCGCCGCCGGTGTTCTGGCCGTATTATCCCGCGCCCTATTATTACTATCCGCCGCCTTATTATTACCCGCCGGTGGTCACCGTTCCGTCATCGCCGCCGGTTTACATCGAGCAGCCGCAGCCACAGCCGCAGTCTTCGTCCTCGACGCCGCCCGGCGAGGTCGATGGTTACTGGTACTACTGTGCCGCCGCGAAGGCTTATTATCCGTATGTCAGACAATGCGCCGGCGGATGGCAGCGCGTGTCGCCGCAACCGCCGCCGCCGTCGTGATCGGGGAGGCCCGCGCATGATGTCCGTGTCATTTCGCTGTTCGCCGCTGCTGGCGGTGCTGGTGGCCGGCTGCACCAGCATGCCGAGCGGACCGAGCGTTCTGGTGCTGCCGGGCACCGGCAAGACTTTCGATCAATTCCGCGCCGATGACTACGAATGCCGGCAATATGCGAGCATGCAGATCGGCGGCGTTTCCCCGAATCAGGCTGCTGCCGACAGCGGCGTCAAAAGCGCTGCGGTCGGCACTGCAATAGGCGCGGCAGCCGGCGCCGCGATCAATGGCGGCAACGGCGCTGCAGTGGGCGCCGGCACCGGATTGCTGGTCGGCGCGATGGCCGGCGCCGGCGCTGCCGATGTTTCATCCTATACTCTGCAGCAGCGCTACGATTACGGCTACGAACAGTGCATGTACGCGAAAGGCCATAAAGTGCCGGTGAGCGGAATGTTTACAGCTCCGCGCCAGAATGTTTCCCGCACACCGCCGCCGCCCCCACCGCCACCTCCCGCACCCTGAGCAAGCGCCGCTCGCGGCGACCGATCCTGGCGCATCGATCGTTTTCCCTGCGCCTGGTCATACCCGAGTGAATCAGTAGACATCCTTGCAGTACTCACGCGGATTCAAAGGGATCGCGGAGTGCCATCATTGAAATGTTGCGTTTAGCCCGAAACCGCTGCATTGCACAACGAAAAGTGATTGACCAGTCTGGTGCCAGTCAATATAGTCGCCGCAACCTTGACACCCGCCATGTTTGTTTTTTGCGGGACAGATTTAAGGGGAGGGGAAAAAGGAGTTCGGGCGGCCTGCTGCTAGGCCGCCCTCTTTGTTTCCAGGGTCGCCCCGCGGTCAGGTTTTCAGCGTGAACGGATTGAAATCCGTGTCGCGGTCGTAATAATCCTCGTGCTCCACGCGCTTCAGCCAGCCGACGATCTTGTAGGTCGCCGGCGTGAACACCACTTCGACGCCGACCTTGATCGTGAACTGCGCAAGCATGATCGTCGGCAGTTTCTCGTCCGGGATGATGCCGCTGCCGTAGAACGCAAGCGGGTAATACAGCAGTGAATCGACCGCCTCGCCGAAAATCGTCGAGCCGATGGTGCGCGTCCACAGCCAGCGCCCGGCGGTCATGATCTTCATTTTCGCCAGCACGTAGGAGTTGACGAACTCCCCGCACAGAAACGCCACCAGCGACGCCGACGAGATGCGCCAGGTCGAGCCGAACGCAACTTCATAGACGTGCTGGTTCTGCCAGAACGGCGCCGGCGGCAGTCGGACGACGATCCATGCCATCAGCGACGCGAACGCCAGCGTCGCGAAGCCGGCCCAGATCACGCGCCGCGACCGCGCGTAGCCGTAGACTTCGGTCAGCACGTCGTCGAAGATGTACGAGATCGGAAAGAACAGCGCGCCGGTGCCGAACGCCAGAGTGCCGAACAACGGCAGATCGACCTGCGCGATCTTTGCCGGACCGACCAGGTTCGAGCAGATCAGCGCCGCGACGAATCCCGCCATCACGAAATCGTAATAGCGGTAATTGCGGCGAACGGTCATGGACGGTGCGGGGGCAAAGCCGTATTAGGCCACAGCCCGCCCGGAAAATCACCGCCGGCGCGGAGACTCAATGGCCGCCCGGCGCGGCGGTGAACGGCGGTCGCGTCTGCCAGATCACGAATATCAGCGCCAGCAGCAGGCAGCCGCCGAGCCAGAACAGGTCGTTGGTGGCGAGCGTGTACGATTCCGCGGTCAGCACGCGGTCGATCTGGGCGTAAGCGAGATCGGGCGACGCTCCTAGGTCCTGCAACTGCCGGACATAATCCTGCATCGGCTGCGACGCGCCGTTCAGATGGTCGGTCAGCTGACTGCGATGCAGCGTCGCGCGATGGTCCCACAGCGTGACCGCGAGCGAGGTGCCGAAGCTGCCGGCCATCATGCGCAGAAAGTTCTGCAACCCGGACGCGTTGGCGATGCGCGCCGGCGGGATGCCGCTCATGTTGATCGTGATCAGCGGCGCGAAGAAGGTGGCGATGCCGATACCCTGCAATATCTGCGGCAGCACCAGCGTCGCGAAATCCGCGCCGGTCGTGAACTGCGCGCGCCAGAAACTGGTGGCGGCGAACACGATGAACGCGACCGTCGCGAACCAGCGCAGGTCGCGGCCCTGCATCGCGCGGCCGACGATCGGCGACATGATCAGCGCGAGCACGCCGGCCGGCGCCAGCACGAAGCCCGCCCATTGCGAGGTGTAATTGACCTGCGTCTGCAACCACAGCGGCAGGATGATCAGGCTCGAAAAGAACACGCTGTAGCCGAGGCACAGCGCGAGCGCGCCCATCCGGAAATTGCGGTACTGCCAGAGCAGGCTCAGGTCAACGATCGGATGCTCTTCGAGCAGCTCCCAGATCATGAACACGATGAAGCCGATCGCGGCAACGATGCCGAGCGTCATGATCAGCGGCGAATCGAACCAGTCGAGTTCATTGCCCTTGTCGAGCATGATCTGCAGCGCGCCGACCCACAGCACCAGCAGCGCCGCGCCGACGCCGTCGACCGGCACCTTCCGGGTCGGCGTTTCGCGTTGCCTGAGCAGCCGCCATGCGACGAGGCCGGCGGCGGCGCCGACCGGCACGTTGATCAGGAAGATCCACGACCAGTGGAAATTGTCGGTGATCCAGCCGCCGAGGATCGGGCCGGCGATCGGCGCCACCATGATCGTCATGCCCCAGATTGCGAGCGCCATCGTGCGCCGTTCCGGCGGAAAATTATTGATCAGCAGCGCCTGCGACAGCGGCACCATCAGGCCGGCGACGCTGCCCTGGATCACGCGGAACGTCAGCAGCTCCTCGAACGACGTCGCCAGCCCGCACAGCAGCGACGCCGCCGTGAACAGACTGAGCGCGGTGATGAACACGCGCGCCTGGCCGAAACGCGTCGCCATCCAGCCGGTCAGCGGCACCGTGATCGCATTGGCGACCGCGTACGAAGTGATGATCCAGGTGCCCTGATTCGGCGATACGCCGAGTTCGCCGGCGATGGTCGGGATCGACACGTTGGCGATCGTGATGTCGAGCACCTCCATCATGTTCGCGGTCGCGATCGCGGCCGTGAACAGGACCAGCAGCCCGCCGCTCAGGTATTTTTGTTCGGCCGCCATCGCGCTGCGCTACTTGCTGTCCGCCGATCCCGGCTTCGCGCCGCTGCTGTTGGCGGCGATGATCGCGGCGATGCGTTCGGCGGCGAGCGCGTCGGCCGACTTGAACGCATCGGTCTGGTACGACTGCGCGTTCGCGGTCTGCGCCAGCCGCGGGCCGCCGCGGTCGTGGGTGTCGATGTCGACCTGCATCGACAGCCCGATCTGCAGCGGATGCTCGGCGATCTCCTTCGGATCGAGTTTGACGCGCACCGGCAGCCGCTGCACGATCTTGATCCAGTTGCCGGTCGCGTTCTGCGCCGGCAGCAGCGCGAACGCGCTGCCGGTGCCGGCGCCGAAGCCGGCCACCGTGCCGTGATACTCGACGCGGCCGCCATAGAGGTCGGCGGTCAGCGTTGCCGGCTGGCCGACGCGCACCTGCGCGAGCTGGCCTTCCTTGAAATTGGCGTCCACCCACACCTGATCGAGCGGCACCACCGCCATCAGCATCGTACCCGGCGTCACGTGCTGGCCGACCTGCACGCTGCGTTTGGCGACGAAACCCGCCACCGGCGCCGGCAGTTCGGTGCGCGCGTAATCCAGATAGGCGCTGCGCACCTGCGCCGCCGCGTTGCGCACGTCGGGGTGATTCGCCAGCGTCGTGTTGTCGACCAGCGCGCGCGTCGCGGCGAACTGCTGTTCGGCGGCGGTCAGGTCGGCCTGCGCGGTCTTCTGCGCATCGCGCGCGTGCTGCACGTCCTCCGCCGATACCGCGCCCGAGCCGACGATCTTCTCGCGCCGCGCGAGATCGTCATCGGCCTTCGCCAGATCGGCGCGCCGCAGTTCGACCGTCGCCGCCAGTTGTTCCGCGGTCGCCTTCAGGTTGCGCACCTCGCGCACCGTCTTCGCGAGTTTCGATTCAGCGTCCTCGAGCGCGATGCCGGTATCGGCCTTGTCGAACACCACCAGCGTCTGGCCGGCCTTCACGAAATTGGTGTCGTCGGCGCCGATCGCGATCACGGTACCGGCAATCTGCGGCGTGATCTGCACCACGTTGCCGCCGACGTAGGCGTCGTCCGTCGATTCGTGAAAGCGACCGATCAGCAGCCAGTAGGCCGCCCACAGCAGCCCGATCAGCGCGAACGAACCGAGTACGATCATCAGCAGCCGTTTGCGCTTGCCGTTGTTGCCGTTGGGCGCGGCAGCGGGGGATTTGTCGGGTGCATCCATGTCAGGGTTTCCTTGTGGAATCCGCGGCGCGGCGTCCGCTATCAGGGCCCGCTGTCCGGGGCCGCCGCGATCGCCGTGTTGTCGAAACCGCCGCCCAGCGCGCGCACCAACTCGACCGCGAGATCGAGTTCGCGTGCGTGCAGATCGGCGTCAAGATTCTTCTCCGCCAGCAGCGCGCCCTGCGCCGCCAGCACCTGCAGGTAATTGTCGATGCCGGCCCGGTAGCGCGACTGCGCGAGATCGTAGGCCTCGACCGCGGTCGCGATGCCGCGGTCGATCTCGGCGCGCTGCGCATCCGTCGAGCGCAGCGACGCCAGCTGATCGACGACGTCGTGCAGCGCATCGACCAGCGTCTGGTTGTACTGCTCGACGGCGATGTCGTAGTCGGCGTCCTTGCCGGCGAGGTTGGCGCGCAGTTCGCCGCCGGCGTAGATCGGCAGCGAAATCGCCGGGCCGATCCCCATCGTGCGGCTCGCGTAATTGAGCAGGTCGGACAGGCCGAGGCTCTGGAAGCCGATGAACGCCGCGAGATTCACGTTCGGATAGAACTGCGCCTTCGCGACGTCGATGTCCTTCGCCGCGGACTCGACGCGCCAGCGCTGCGCCACCACATCCGGCCGCCGACCGATCAGTTCCGCCGGCACGTTCGAGGGCAGCGCGGCGGACGGCGGCCGCTGCGCATGCGGGCGCTCGATATCGAGTCCGCGATCGGGGCCGCGGCCGATCAGCGCCGCCAGCTGATTGCGCGTCAGCGCAATCGACTCCTCGATCTGCGCGATCTGCTGCCTGCTGGCCGGAATCATCGCCTCGGCCTGTTTGAAATCGACCTGCGAGTCGATGCCGACGTCGACCCGCTGGCGCGTCAATTCAAGCGACTCGCTGCGCTGCTTGAGCAGCGCCTGCGCGACGTCGAGCT
Organism: Burkholderiales bacterium; assembly: GCA_035524795.1. Lineage (GTDB taxonomy): Bacteria > Pseudomonadota > Gammaproteobacteria > Burkholderiales > SG8-41 > DATKOF01. Next base: position 8,968 of record DATKOF010000005.1, on the reverse strand, counting down.
GGTCGTAGCCGTGCTGCAACTGGATGTAGGCGTGGGCGATGCCGGTCGACAGCATCAGGCGCGTCGCGAACGCATCGACCTCGGCCGCCTTGAACTTGCCCAGCTCGCTGTCGTAGGCTGCGCGGTTTCTGCCCCAGAAATCGAAATCGTAGTTGAGGTTGAGCTGCAGCTGGCTCTGCGTGTACCAACTGCCGCCGTACGGCGGCGGATAAATGTAATTTTCCGAAAAGCGCTGGCGGCTGACGTCGAGATCGGCGTCGATGCCGGGAGCGAGCTTGCTGCGTGCATCGGCGGCGAGTGCGCCGGCTTTCGCGATGCGCGCCTGCGCGACCTTCAGGTTCGGGCTGTGCGCAAGCCCTTCGTCGATCAGCGCGTCGAGTTGCGGATCGCCGAACTGCTTCCACCAGTCGTTCTTCGGCCATGGCGACACCGCGCCGTTGCGCGCCTCCGCCGCCAGCGTGCGCGAAGCTTCCAGCGCGTTGGCGTCGCCGACCTGCGCGGTCGTGAACAGCAGGCCGCGCATCGAAGTGCAGCCGGCCAGCGCCAGCGCCGCCGTGGTCGCCGTCAATATCAGCAGCCTTCGCACGGCGCGTTCTTGTCCTTGTGCCAGCGGTGGCGCAGCCACGGCACCAGCGCGAGCAGCGATCCGCCCGGCAGCAGCAGGGCCGTCAGCCAGAACGCGCCCTGTTTCAGGCGTCGCAGCAGCGTGGTTTTTTGCGCGGTAGTCATGCTTTCTCCGTTTTCAGGTACACCGTTTCGCCTGCGTTTTCCAGAATGCGCTTCATGAAATCTTCCATCTGCCGCACCTCGGCCTTGGTGAAACCTTCGAGCAGATCGTTGATCATGCCGACTGCGACCGCGATCACCTTCGGATACAGCGCGCGGCCTTCCGGCGTCAGTTCGAGCTTGAGCGCGCGGCGGTCGGCGGGGTCGGGCACGCGGCGCACCAGCTTGCGCTCTTCGAGACGGTCGATCACGCGCGTCATCGCGCCGGGGTCGTGCGCGACGGTGCGGCAGATGTCGGACGCCTTGGAGGCGATGCCGTTGGCGAGCAGCACGATCACCACGTACTGAGGCGTGGTCAGCTCGAACGGCTCGAGCGCGTGGTCGAGGCGGTCGAACAGCACGTTACGCACGCGGCTGATCAGCGCGCCCACGCTCGACGGCGGGTGGAAATTTTTGGGGTCGTAGATTTGGCTCATCGCGGCTTGCGTTGAAAATGATTTACCGCGATAATAATTGCCTAAGCAATAGTTGTCAAGTCAATAATTGCAGAGGCAGCTAATAGCCCCATCAGCAGCGGGGGCAAGCTGCCGCCATTGACGACGGCTATCCGTTCAACTTCCAGATCGAAGGAGTCGTGATGAAACTGTATTACTCGCCGGGCGCCTGCTCGCTGTCGCCGCATATCGTGCTGAACGAAGCCGGGCTGGAGTATCAGCTGGAGAAGGTCAGCCTCGGCAAACACCAGACCGCGGACGGCGCCGATTTCTACCAGATCAACCCCAAGGGCTACGTACCGGCGCTCGAGCTCGACGACGGGCAGGTGCTGACCGAAGGCCCCGCGATCGTCCAGTATCTGGCCGACCGCAAGCCGGAAGCGAAGCTTGCGCCGCCGGCCGGCAGCATCGAGCGCTACCGGCTGATCGAATGGCTGAACTTCATCAGCACCGAACTTCACAAGCAGTTCGGCCCGCTGTTCCACGGCGCCGGCGAAGCGGAAAAGGAAAGGCTGCGCGCGCTGATCGGCCGGCGTTTCGACTACATCGAGGCGCAGCTCGCAGGCAAGCCGTATCTGCTTGGAGACGCCTTCACCGTCGCCGACGCCTATCTGTTCACGATGCTGAGCTGGACCAGGCACGCCGGCATCGACCTCGGCAAATGGCCGGCGCTCAAGGACTACTTCGCGCGAGTCGGCGCGCGGCCCAAAGTAAAGGAGACATTGAAGCGGGAAGGGCTGGCGGGGTAAGGCGCGGGCAACCCGGCGGACGGGCGGCGGTAAAACATTTGTCATCGAAGCCGCGTTATTCTGCCGTCCTCATTGCCTGAAATCCCATGCACAAACTCCACCTGACCCACATCGGCGGTTCGATCGGGCTGATCCTGCCCGAGGAAATGCTCGCCCACTTGAAACTGGACAAGGGCGACGCGGTGTTTCTGACCGAAATCCCCGACGGCTATACGATCACGCCGTACGACGCCGAGCTTGACGACCAACTGCGCGCCGGCCACGAAATCATGCTCCAGTACCGCGAAATCTTTCTCGAGCTGGCGGAATGAACTGGCGCTGGATCGACAAGCGCGCGCTGCTCCTGCTGCACGCGCAAAGCCTGGCCGAACACGGCGGTCGTGCCGGGATGCGCAACGAGCCGCTGCTCGATTCGGCGCTGGCCAGCCCGCAGAGCATGGCGGGATACGACGATCCCGATTGCGCCGAACTCGCCGCGAGCTACGGTGTCGGCATCGCGCGCAACCGGCCCTTCGTCGACGCCAACAAGCGCACCGCTTTTCTTGCCGCCACCATGTTCCTCTCGCTCAACGGCTATCGGCTGACCGCCGCGCCGGCGGACGCCGCGGTCATCGTTTACGCCCTTGCCGGCGACGCCGTGGACAAGATGGGCCTTGCCGACTGGTTGCGGCGCAATTCTGCGCCGCGCTGATGCCGCGCAGTTTATTTCGACACTTCGCCGGTGCAGAACCAGTCGGTGCTCTTGACGCCGTTCACCGCGGCGACCAGCGCGTCCGGCTTGGCGCTGCCGTCCTGCGTGACGACGGCGAATCCCTTGCGGCTCTTCATGTCCACGGCGCTGACGCCCTTGACGCCCATCAGTGCTTTGCTGACGTCTTCGGGATAAAACTCGCACCAGTTGCCGCCCAGCTTGAGCACCGTCTGTTGCGAGGCGGCGTGCGCGGGCGAAGCGAGCAGGGCAACGGCAATGATGGCGATGCGGACCACATGTCGATTCATGATGTCCTCCTGAGGCGCGAAACAACGGATGCTGGGAACAGCAGGTAGCGCGTGCCCATTCTATGCCCCGCAATCGGGGAAGGGAAGGCGCAACCTTCACACAGGAAATCAGTCGCGTAAAATTCCCAATACGGCTTCCGTAACCAGGGTAATGCGCGGAATTCTTCGACGGTGAGACCGGCATCGCGAACGATCCCGCCCAAGGTAAACGCATTGACCGGATTGTGGCGGGGAATGGTCAGGATACGTTGACCATTCTCATGACGATATGGTTGCCCTGCCGCGCGATCCGAAAGCCCGCTTTCTCCGGCGCGCGCACTGCATCGAGATGATTGACGCCGGGGATTTCAGGCAAGACTAATGCGCGATCTCGATTTCACGAATGTCCTCGCTGCGGAGTTGCTCTTCGACGACGGATAGGTATTCACGAATCGCGTCACGGATGTTTTCCATGGCTTCCTGTTCCGTCGTGCCTTGCGACCAGCAGCCGGGCAGGCCCGGAACCGAAACGCTGTAGCCTTCCTTCGATTTATGCAGGGCGATGCGGTAATTCATCAAATTAAGATTCGCTCCAAGGGTGGTTGTGCGCGGGATTTTAAACGGCGGTTAAATCCGCTTCCAGCGGTTTGTCCTTCCGGAACCGGCTTACGCCGAGAACGCTGAAACCGATGACGTTGCCGCGCGCGTCCACTCGCTCCATCACCGCGTCGTGGCCAGTTTCCTTCTCGTAACCAGCGGCATCCGAGAAGCGGACTTCAAGGAAATCCGCTTCTGCGTCGAACCACACTTTTACTTTATTGGCCATAAGTCTTCTCCTGCTTTAGGTTTGTCCGTCAGGTAAGCGGTGACGACAAACGCATCATTCTCCGCATATTTAACCACGACGCACAGCCATTTACCACCCACGATCGTCTGTGCGTAAAACGCATAAAACAACCGCACCGCCGTTTCCGAGCGCGAACGGCGCACCAACTGTGGCTGGTGCAATATCCGCTCGATCTCCGCCGCCATATCCCGCATTTCGGGATGCTCAAGAATATGCGCCAGCCGCTCATCAGTGAGTCGGATGGAACCACCGAAGCAATCTGTAATATGTTTAATAGCTATTTGCCTGCTGCAAGGTAAAGATCAATCGAAATACGGCAACTGGTTGAGCGGACGGTCGGGCTCCACGCTCTCGATGCTCGCGGCCCCGCTCGCGTGCGTGATCTTGCGCACCTGCGGCCCCTGTACCGAGCGGCCGTCGGCGAACCACTCCAGATAAACGGTCTGCCCCTGGTCGAGCGCGGCGGCCACTTCTTCGATGTCGGCTTCCAGCTCATCGCCGACCCACTCGTTGGCCGCGGCGTCGGCGTGCTGCCAGATCACCGCCACCGGCGCGTCGCCGTCGCCGTACTTTACCGCCTTGATGATGCGGATGATCATCGCGCGCGGTCGCGGTCGTCGTCGTTTTTGTCGTGGCGCCGGCGATAGTAATAGGCGCCGTCCCCGTTGGGGTGCTTGTCGGCCGCCGTGCCGCCGTTGAGCGCGCCGCCCACGTTGTTGGTGATCGTCGCATTGCCGGCGTTGCCATTGGTGATGGTGACGTTGCCCGCGTTGCCGTTGGTGATCGTCACGTCGCCGGCATTGCCGTTACTGATGCGCGCGCCGCTACCGGCGGCGCTGCCTGCCGCCAGCGTGGGCGGTGCGATCATGGTGCCCGCGATCAGCAGCGCGAGGGAAATGTGTTTTACGAATTGGGTTGTCATGGTGTCGTCCTCGATGATTTTCCCCCATTGGAGTATCTTGGCTCATTTTCCGTTCTTGCGCTTGGTCCCCGTGACAGAGACTAATGAGCCGATAACAAATGCTGCGGGTAGAACGTACTGCCCGATTGTGGCGAGCGTCTTCCAGATTTGCGCTACTGCCGCATCGCCGACTTCCTTGAGGCCGGTCGAATGAGGGATTTCCGTGTTGGCGAAGTGATTAAGAGCGAAATAGGAAACTATCACCAGCGCGATTCCGGCCCACCACGGCAGCTTCGCGGCAATTCCAACAAAGTCGTCAAATAATCCGTGGCGCCTCATTTCGAGGCTCCATTTAAATCTTCTGCAATCTCGCGGAACTGCGCGAGGGCGGCTTCGAGGTCTTCGACGATTTCCTGCGCAATCACATCCGGCGGCGGCAGATTGTCGGCGTCGGCCAGGCTCTCGTCCTTGAGCCAGAAAATGTCGAGGCTTGCCTTGTCGCGCGCGATCAGTTCGTCGTAGCCGTAAACACGCCAGCGACCCTTTAACCCCCTCTCTTCGTGGGAGAGGGCTGGGGTGAGGGCCGTTCCCTCTCCCGCCGGGAGAGGGTTGAGGTGAGGGAGCGATTCATCAAACCACGTCGGCTTGCGCTCGTGGCGGTTCGCCGCGTGGTAGCACTGCACGAACTCGTCGAGATCTTCGCGTTTGAGCGGATCGGTCTTCAGCGTGAAATGCTGGTTGGTGCGCAGATCGTAAATCCATAACTGCTTCGTCCACGGTGTTTCCGACGCCGGCTTCTTGTCGAAGAACAGCACGTTCGCCTTGACGCCTTGCGCGTAGAACAGACCGGTCGGCAGCCGCAGCAGTGTGTGCACGTCGCACTCGTGCAGCAGTTTGCGGCGTATCGTTTCGCCGGCGCCGCCTTCGAACAGCACGTTGTCCGGCACCACCACGGCGGCGCGGCCATTCTGCTTGAGCAGCGTCTTCACATGCTGGACGAAATTCAGTTGCTTGTTTGAAGTCGTCGTCCAGAAATCGGGCCGTTCGACGATGTCGCGCTCCTTGCTGACCTTGCCTTCCTCGCCGACGATGGTCGTGCTGCTCTTCTTGCCGAACGGCGGATTAGTCAGCACCAGCTCGAAGCGGTCGCCGGGATCGGCGGCGAGCGAATCGGCGACCACGATCGGTTCGTCGTCCTGACTGCCGATGCCGTGCAGCAGCAGATTCATCGCGCACAACCGCGCCGTCGCCTGCACCAGCTCCCAACCCTTGAACGTTTCCTGCTTGAGCTTCCTGAGCTGCGGCTTGGTCAGGTGCGGCTGCTGCGCTACATAATCGTGCGCCGCGAGCAGAAAGCCGCCGGTGCCGCACGCCGGGTCGCAGACCGTCTCGCCCGGCTTCGGCGCCATCACATCCACCATCGCGCGGATCAGCGCGCGCGGCGTGAAGTACTGCCCGGCGCCGGACTTGGTGTCCTGCGCGTTCTTCTCCAGCAGGCCCTCGTAGGCATCGCCTTTCACGTCGGCGCTCATCGACACCCAGTTTTCCTTGTCGATCAGGTCCACCACCAGCCGCCGCAGCTTGGCCGGGTCCTGAAACTTGTTCTGCGACTTGCCGAAGATCAGCCCGAGCAGGCCCTTTTCGTTGCCCAGCGCTTCCAGCACGTGGCGGTAATGCTCGAACAATTCATCGCCGTCCTTCTTGATCAGGCTTTGCCAGCCGTATTTCTCCGGCACTGGACTTTTATGGTTGTACGGCGCCTGCGTGCGCTCGTCGGCCATCTTGAGAAACAGCAGGTAAGTGAGCTGTTCGACGTAATCGCCGTACGACATCCCGTCGTCGCGCAGCACGTTGCAGTAGTTCCAGAGCTTCTGGACGATGGTCGCGGAATTCATTTTCCGCGCTCCTTATTTTTCGGCACCAGATCGGGACGATGTTGCGCGATCCACGCCTCGACTTCCTTCAGCAGGGTTGCGGCCTCCTTGATGCAGACTTCGACCGATGCGGGGTCGATGTCCTTGCCGGTGTAGTCGGAAAGATTGCGCTTGTGTCGCAGCGTGTCGAGTACAGCTACCCGTTCTCCTTTTGAGCCGATGGTTTTCGGCAGGGATTGAATCACCGTCGCATGATGGCCGGGCTGGTTGGTGTCGGGCCGATAGCCGTGTGCCATGAGCGCCGCCAATGCGGCCTGCATGACTGCCTTGTACGCGGCGTCGTAGCGGTTTTCCGCGCTGATTTCCATGATATGCGCGTCATCGAGATTGCGGTGCGCCGCGCTCAGCAATTGCCCGATTTCCCGGGCATCGGCATCGTGCGGCTTAAGCCGTCCGATCTTTAACAAGTTTTCCAAAGTCATCGGCAGTTCCGATCAAGAACAGTTTCGGTTCCCGCGCGATGCGGCGCACGAAACGGTCTTCCTCCCGGTATTTGTTCTGAAACTCCGCTTTCGACATTACCACGGGATTGATTTCCCGGCCCAGACGGTCGCGTAGAGGCGCCAGCGCGCCGACGACGCGCGCGAACGGCAGCTTGCCGAGGATTATGACATCGATATCGCTGCTGGCGGTCTCTTTGCCTCGCGCGACCGAACCGAATATGAAGGCGATAGCAATCTTGTTGGCGAACGGCGCCAGCGCGTCGCGCACCACGTCGGCCAAACCGACGGTCTTGCGAAAAATCTCGGCGAGCTCGGGGTAGATCAGGCTGCGCCGGTTTGCCTGGTAGCGCACTTGGTTGCCGGCGGTTTCGCGCAGCAGGAGACCGGCATCCGCCAATGCCCTCAGTTCGCGATGCAGCGATCCGGCGGGAACGCGCGTCAATCGCGCGATTTCGCGCACGTGAAATCCCTCGTCGCGCAGCAACAGCAGCGCCAAAATTTGCCGGCGATAGGTGCCGAACAGCAACTCGACGGGGTTGGCCGTGTTCATCCCGGTTTGAATGTTCTCAAAAAAGCTACAATTGTAGCAATAATGAGAACGGAGAGCCAGCCCGACTTTCAGGGGAATCCGTAAGGCGATGTCGTAGTTCCAAACCTCGTAACTTCATCATGATCGGCAAAAGAGGGCGGTGATGATCGGCGGCGGCGATACGACGCTAGTGCATGCGCAGCACGTTGCAGTAGTTCCAGAGCTTCTGGACGATGGTCGCAGAATTCATTTTTAGGGGAATATTCTTACACTAAAGTGTATAATTCAGGTGTGAGTAAGAAGCTTACAGCAGTCAATCCCTACCTGCGTGATCCCATCGAGCGCGAACGCGCTATATTGCGCTCCGTGGCCAGTTCGTCTGCCATTGAAGGCATCCACGCACCGTTCCGCTCTTCCGCCGACGGTAGGTTCGTATCCCGCTCAAAAACCGCTGCTACCCGTAAAACCCGCATCACCCGCGGCTAGTTTCCTTTGCCCGCAGCGTGCGGTCAATGATGCGCCGGAATATCGTGGTCATCGGTCCATAGTTCCGATCCAGTCCGGCCTGAACTGCCGCAATATAGCGCCGCCTCTCCGCGCCGTACACGCCGGAGAAATCCAGTATCGGCAATCCTGCTTGCAAGCCCATCAGTACCGCCAGCAAGCGGGCGCAACGTCCGTTGCCCTCGCGGAACGGATGTACCAATACTAGCTCCGCATGTACGACTGCTATCGCATGAGCCTGCTGTTCGATTTCTGAGAATCGGCATGGCGTGAATTCCCTAAGAGGGCCGCATTCGAATTCGCGCATCAATCGCGACACCTGTTCGGATGCCGCGAACATGAAATCACCTTTGGCCATATTGACCTGCCGGTATTGTCCCGCCCATGGATAAATTTTCCCCAGCCAAAGGTGGTGTATGGCGCAAATATCATCAGCTGTGAATCGCTGATCCGGGCTCGTATCGTGGATCAGGCGGCCCGTTGCCGACAGCAAAGCATCTGACTCGATGCGTGCTATCTCCCGTACGGATCGAATGCCAAGCAGATTGCGCAACACGCGACCGCGCGAACCGGGTTCGAATTCGGCTTCGGCCAGACCTTCGGTGGAATAGCGATTCTGCGTTCCCATTCCGGGAATGATGATTCCCTTTTTGAGTATAGGCAACTTGTTACAGGTAGGGCGGTTTTACCAATAAGCGATTTGCTTCCGTTGGTTCGGATGATGAGCATATCGCCTGTGGCTATAGCGGCATGGGCGGGCAGTTCGTAGGAATCAGGCGCAAATTTCAAGTCACTCAAATCAAGTGATCCAACTTGAATGTTTGGAATACGGAGAACGGCGGGGCCGATGTTTTCGTAAGCGC
>DATKOF010000004.1:0-72897 GCA_035524795.1 Burkholderiales bacterium | reverse complement strand
TCGGCCTCGCCGCTCTCGACCATCTTGCGCATCAGCAGCAATGTCTCCGGCGCGATCGTGAAGCCGAAGCGCGCGGCGAAGCGCGCGGCGCGCAGGATGCGCACCGGGTCTTCGGCGAACGCCTCGCCGACGTGCCTGAGCACGCCGGCCTTGAGATCGGCGGCGCCGTGAAACGGGTCGATGAGTTTTCCGTTTTCGTCCTTCGCGATCGCGTTGATCGTGAAATCGCGCCGCGCGAGGTCCTGTTCGAGCGTGACGTCGGGCGCGGTGTGGAACACGAAGCCCTTGTAGCCGGGCGCGGTCTTGCGCTCGGTGCGCGCGAGCGCGTATTCCTGCTTGGTCTGCGGATGCAGGAACACCGGAAAGTCCTTGCCGATCGGCTTGTAGCCCTGCCTGACCATTTCTTCGGGCGTCGCGCCAACCACCACGTAATCGCGGTCGGCGACCGGCAGGCCGAGCAGTTCGTCGCGCACCGCGCCGCCGACGCTGTAGATTTTCATGGCGCGTCGTGATGGCTGCGGTAAGTTTGATAACGCGTGCGGGGATCGATGCCGCGGCCGAGATAAAGCGGCGCGACCGCTTCGAGCGCGGCGGGCGCGATGCCGAACGGGAATTCGCAGTTACAGATGCTCGGTACCTGCATCGAACGGATGTTGTCGCGCGTCAGCAGCTTGACCGGCAGCAGTTCGAGCAGCGATGCCTGCAAATACGACAGCGTGTCGTTCAGACCGATGATGGGGCGCCGGTGGCCGCTCCATGCGCCGGCGAGCGCGACCAGCTCGCGCAGCGTATAAACTTTGGGTCCGCACAGATCGTACGACCGCCCGTAGCTGTGCGGCTCGAACAGCGCGTGCACGAACGCCTGCGCGACGTCTTCGACCCACACCGGCTGGAAGCGCGCATTAGGGGAGCCGAGCGCGACGACCGGCATGAACCTGAGCATGCGCGCGAACAGGTTGAGAAACCGGTCGCCGCGGCCGAAGATCACCGACGGCCGGAAGATCGTCCACTTCAGCCCCGATTCCCTGACGATGGTCTCAGCCCCGCCTTTGCTGCGCAGATAGGCGCTGGGCGCGGCAAGGTCGGCGTTGAGCGCGCTCATCTGCAGCAGGCGTTTGATGTTGTTCTTGCGGCACGCGGCCACGACCTTGCGCGCGAGCGCGGCGTGCGCGCCGGCGAAGCCTTGATTGCGGCGTCCGTCGTGCAGCACGCCGACCAGGTTGATCACCGCGTCGGCGTCGCGCATCAGATGCTCAAGGGTCGCCTCGTCGTGGACGTCGGCCTCGACGACATCGACGGTTGGCAGCAGGATCAATTCCTTGGCGCGCTCGCGACGGCGCGTCGGCACCGTGACTTCGATGCCGCGCGCGCTCAGCAGTTGTGCGAGGTGGCGGCCGACAAAACCACTCCCGCCCAGTACACAAATACTCCGTATTTCCATGAGACAGGAATGTTATAACGGTTCGTCGAGCTGCGGTTCGGCGTTCGACTGCGGCGGCACGATCACGCCGAGCCGGTCCTTCAGCGAGCGCAGCGTGAAACCGATCTGCTGGCCGTAATAGACCGCACCGCTCATCACCTTCTTCACGTAATCGCGGGTCTCCGTGATCGGAATGCTTTCAGCATAGATCGCGCCTTCCATCGGCACGTCGCTGCGCCATTCGCGCGCGTGGCGCGGCCCGGCGTTGTAGGCGGCCGACGCCAGCAGCGGCTGGTTGTCGAGCTCATCGAGCACGTGGCGCAGATACCAGGTGCCGAAGTTGAGGTTGATCTCGACGTCGGTCATCTGGGTGCGATGATAACTCCTGACGCCGAGCCGCTTCGCGATCCAGCGCGCGGTCGCCGGCATCAGCTGCATCAGGCCGCCGGCGCCGGCGCTCGAGTGCGCTTCCGGCACGAAACGGCTTTCCTGCCGGATCAGCGCGTACAGCCACGCCTCGTCCAATTGCTGCTGACTCGCGTAATCGCGCAGCAGATCGCGGTACGGCGCCGGATAGCGCATGTTGAAGTCGTGCAATTGTCTGGTGCGCTCGGCGGCGTAGATCGCGCGGTCATAGAGGTCCCTGCGGCGCGCGAATTCCGCCGCCGCCAGCAACTGCCGGTCATCGAGGTCGCGCATCGCCCAGTTCCATTCCAGATTGCCTTCGTAGCGCAGGTTCAGGCGATAGAACGCAAGCGCGCGCTGGATGCCGGGCATGTCGCCGACCGCGCGCACCTGATTGTCGTCCGGCCGGTAGGCGGGCGGCGCGAACGCGCTGCGGGCGCCCAGATCCTCGGCCGCAAGCTGGCCGTAAAAGTCAGGGTCGGCGGCGAGCGACAGCAGCAGCACCTTCGCCTCGCCGGCGCGGCCGGCGGCCGTCAGCGCGCGCGCCTTCCAGTAGCGCCACGCCGGATCGCGCGCCTGCGGTTCGGACATCGCGTTGATTGCGGCCAGCACTTCCGGCCAGCGCTGCGCATGCAGCGCGCTGCGCGCCTTCCACACCAACTGCTCGTCGCTCAGCGTCCCGGCGCGCCGGTACCATTCGAGCGCGCCGGGGTCGAGCCGCTGCGCGCCATAGAGCGCGATCAGCCCCCACACGTAGCCGCGCTCTTCGTCGGAAAACCGTGCGCCGATCCGTTCCCAGCGCTGCGCCGCCAGCGGCGGCGCGATGCGCGCCAGCCGGTAGACCGCGAACATCGCGGTCTCGCGTCCGGCGCGCGTATCGAGGTTGAATTTTCCGCGGTCGAGATAGCGCTGCGCGCTGACCGCGACGTACGACAGCGTGCCGGCATCGAGCCGCTCGCCGGGCGGCAGAAACTCCGACGCGCGGCGCGCGACGCCGGTATTGCCGGCGGCGAGCGCGAGCCGGATGCGCGCCCGGATATCGTCTGCGCTCAGCGCGCCGACCGCGTCGAGCGCTTCGAACAGCGTGTCGCAGGCATCCGGCAGTTCGCGTCCGGTGAACCACAGCGCGCGCGCGCCGTGCAGCGCATCGTCCACGTCGCCGCGCAACCTGCTCTGCAGCGCGTCGCAGACGATTTCGGGATCGGCGCCGTTGTAGCGCGGATATTCGGCGTCGAACAGATCCCATTGCTGCTGCGCGCCGAGCCGCTTCAGCCAGTCGGCGCGCAGGCGGTCGGCCAGCGGGCTGTCTTTCAGCCGCGCCAGCAACGCGCGCACGTCGTCGGGCGCGGCGGCGTCGAGCCGCAAGCGCAGCCGCCAGTAGGCGACATACGGTTCGAGCACGTAGCCATTCAGGTTCTGCGCGTCGCGCTCGAGCCGCGCCGCGTCGCCGCTGCGGAACGCTTCACGCGCGTCGAGAAAACTGTCGTCCGGCGCCGCGCGCACGCCGGCGGCGGCCAGCGCAACGACGGGAAGAATCAGCAGTCCGCGCCGGAGACCCGCCGCGCTCATGATCAGTTGCCGAGGAACATCCGGTACGCGGGGTTGCGGGTTTCTTCCGCGTACGGATAGCCGAGTTTCGCGAGGAACGCCCGAAATGCGGCCTTGTCGCGCGGCGGCACCTGCATGCCGACCAGCACGCGGCCGTAATCGGCGCCGTGATTGCGGTAGTGGAACAGGCTGATGTTCCAGCCGTGGCGCATGCTGTTCAGAAAATTGACCAGCGCGCCGGGCCGCTCGGGAAACTCGAAGCGATAGAGGATTTCATGATCGATTCCGGGTGCGTGGCCGCCGACCAGATGGCGCACGTGCAGCTTGGCCAGTTCATTGTCGCTGAGGTCGAGCGTCTGGAGGCCGTGGCGCCGCAGCGCGCGCACCAGTTGCGCGGTTTCGGCGCGGTCGCGCACCTGCACGCCGACGAACACGTGCGCCGCGGCGGTGTCGGCGTAGCGGTAATTGAATTCGGTGACGCTGCGGCGGCCGAGCAGCGCGCAGAAGCGGCGGAAACTGCCGGGCTTTTCGGGAATGGTGACCGCGAGCACCGCTTCGCGCTGTTCGCCGAGTTCGGCTTCCTCGGCGACGAAACGCAGCCGGTCGAAATTGATGTTGGCGCCGCTCGCGATCGCGACCAGCGTCCTGCCGCGCACGCGCCGGCGCTTGACCCACGCCTTGGCGCCGGCCACCGCAAGCGCGCCGGCCGGTTCGAGCACCGCGCGCGTGTCTTCGAACACGTCCTTGATCGCCGCGCACATCGCATCGGTGTCGACGCGCACGATTTCGTCGACCAGTTGCCGGCACAGCCGGAACGTTTCGCGCCCGACCTGCTTGACCGCGACGCCGTCGGCGAACAGACCGACCTGCGCCAGCCTGACGCGGCGTCCGGCCTTCAGCGAGCGGTACATCGAATCGGCGTCGACCGGCTCGACGCCGATGATCCGGACGCCGGGCCGGCGGCGCTTCGCGTACGCGGCGATGCCGGCGATCAGCCCGCCGCCGCCGATCGGCGCGAAGATCGCATCGACCGGCGCGCGCGCCTGACGCAGGATTTCGACTGCGATCGTGCCCTGCCCGGCGATCACGTCGGGATCGTCGTACGGATGGACGAAAGTATAGCCATGCCGGCGCGCGAGCTGCAGTGCGTGTTCGCATGCGTCGTCATAGGAGTCGCCGTGCAGCACGATGCGCGCGCCGCGCGCGGCGACTGCGGCGACCTTGATCTGCGGTGAGGTGACCGGCATCACGATGGTGGCCGTACACTTGAGGCGCTGCGCGGCGAGCGCGACGCCCTGCGCGTGGTTGCCGGCCGACGCCGCGATCACGCCGTGCGCGAGCACGGCGCGCGGCAGCTGCGCCATCTTGTTGTAGGCGCCGCGCAGTTTGAACGAGAACACCGGCTGCGTGTCCTCGCGCTTCAGCAGCAGCGCGTTGTGCAATCGCGCCGACAGTCCCGGCGCGTGGTCGAGCGGGGTTTCGGACGCGACGTCGTAGACGCGGCGCGCCTGCAGGATGCGTTCGAAGTAGTCAGTCGCCACGATGCGGTATCGGAAAATGCCGATTGCGAAAAATTGAAGCGTAGCAGGATTGGCCAGTCGCGCCAACGCGCCCGTTTACCGCGGCGCGCAAACCGATTACGATTGCAGGATGACACAAAACGAACTCAAACAGGCGGCCGCGCGCGCCGCGATCAAACACGTACCGGTTGATTCCGTGGTCGGCGTCGGCACCGGTTCGACCGCCAATTATTTCATCGATGAACTCGCCGCAATCAGGGGCCGCATCAACGGCGCAGTCGCCAGTTCGGAGGCGACCGCGCGGCGGCTCAAGCAGGCCGGCATCCCGGTGCTCGACCTGAACAGCGTCGACGAACTGCCGGTCTACGTCGACGGCGCCGACGAGGTCACGCGCCGCCTGCACATGATCAAGGGCGGCGGCGGCGCGTTGACGCGCGAGAAGATCGTCGCCGCGGTCGCGCGCAAATTCATCTGCGTCGCCGACCATACCAAGCTGGTCGACCGGCTCGGCCGCTTTCCGCTGCCGGTCGAAGTGATTCCGATGGCGCGCGCCTACGTCGCGCGCGAGATGGTCAGGCTCGGCGGCCAGCCGGCGCTGCGCGAAGGGTTCACCACCGACAACGGCAACGTGATCCTGGACGTGCGCAACCTCGATATGACCGACCCCGCGGCGCTGGAGGCCGCGATCGACCAGCTGCCGGGCGTGGTCTGCAACGGTCTGTTCGTGCGGCGCGGCGCCGACCTGCTGCTGCTGGCAACCGCTGACGGCGTGCAGACATCGACCGGGCTGGAAGCGCTGACCGCGTGACAACGCGCAATATAATTGTCACAATCCATTGCTAGTCTGCCTAGTCCAATGCAGACAGGATAATTATTACAAACAGGGGCATCATGGTCAGTTCATCCGAACACACCTCCAAGCAGTTCGACGCCGAGCTCGAAGCGGTGCGCGCGCGCGTGCTGCAGATGGGCGGACTGGTCGAAGACCAGATCGTGCGTGCGCTCGACGCGCTGACCAAGGCCGACACCAAACTCGCGGCGCAGGTGGTCGAAGACGACCACCGCGTCAACGCGCTCGAAGTCGAAATCGACGAAAGCTGCAGCACCATCATCGCGCGCCGCCAGGCGGTGGCCGGCGACCTGCGCATGCTGATGATGATCGTCAAGACCATCACCGACCTCGAACGCATCGGCGACGAGGCGGCCAAGATCGCGCGCATGACGCAGCTGATCTACGAATCCGACCGCCGCTACATCCCGCGCGGCGTCGAGGTGCGCCATGTCGCCGACATTGCGCTCGGCATGCTGCGCAACGCGCTCGACGCGTTCGCGCGGCTCGACCTGACGGTCGCCGCCAAGGTGGTGCGCCAGGATGAGAGCGTCGACAACGAATTCCGGCTGATCATCCGCGAGCTGGTCACGTTCATGATGGAAGATCCGCGCATGATCTCGCACGCGATCGAAATCCTGTTCATCGCAAAAGCGATCGAACGCATCGGCGACCACGCGAAAAACATGTCCGAGTACGTGGTCTACATGGTCAAGGGCAAGGACGTGCGCCACACCAGCGTTGAGAACCTCGAGCGCGAGGCGTTCGGCACCTGACGCGCAACCGGCGGCGACGCGTTGATCTGCCCACACTTCAAGCCCGCAACCCGCATCCCCTGCACCGGTCTTTCCGGACACGCGCCCCATGGCGGCCTATTCGACGCTCGCCGCAGTTGACCTCGGATCGAACTCGTTCCACCTGCAGGTTGCGCGCGTCGTCGGCGACCAGATCTACCCGCTCGACGCGCTGCGCGAGCCGGTGCGCCTGGGCGGCGGCCTGACGCGCGACAAGCGCCTCGATGAAAGCTCGCAACAACGCGCGCTCGACTGCCTGAAGCGCTTCGGCGAGCGGCTGCGCGGCTTCGATCCGCACGCGGTGCGCGCAGTCGGCACCAACACGCTGCGCGTGGCCAAGAACGCGGCGGCGTTCCTGAAGCAGGCGCGCGGCGCGCTCGGCTTCCCGATCGAAGTCGTCGCCGGCCGCGAGGAGGCGCGCCTGATCTATCTCGGCGTCTCGCACGGCCTGCCGGCGTCGCAGGACAAGCGGCTGGTGATCGACATCGGCGGCGGCTCGACCGAACTGATCATCGGCCGCGGCCACAAGCCGCTGCGACTCGCCAGCCTCTACATGGGCTGCGTCAGCTACAGCCTCAAATATTTCCCGGACGGTAAAATCACCAAGGGCGGCATGAAACAGGCCGAACTGGCGGCGCGCGGCGAATTGCAGCCGGTGGCGCTGAAATTCACGCGCGGCAACTGGCAGCAGGCGCTCGCCTCGAGCGGCACTGCGCGCGCGCTGACCGAAATCCTGCGCCTCAACGGTTATGTCGAAAACAGCATCACGCGCGACGGTCTGGAGAAACTGCGCGCCGCGATGTTGAAGGCCGGCACTACCGACAAACTCGATTTCGAGGGCATCAGGAACGACCGTGCGCCGGTACTGCCCGGTGGCCTTGCGATCATGAGCGCGGTGCTCGCCGAACTCGACATCGAGACGCTGGAGGTCGCCGCCGGCGCGATGCGTCAGGGCATCCTCTACGACCTGCTCGGCCGCGTCCAACAGCACGACATGCGCGACGTCACGGTCGCCCAGTTCATGCGCCGCTATCATGTGGATTCCAGGCAGGCGCGGCGCGTCGGCGCGCTCGCGCTTGAAATCTACCGCGGGCTGGCGAACGGCGCCGCCAACGACGAAGCGGCGCCGCATTACCTCGCGTGGGCCGCCAGGCTGCATGAAATCGGCATCTCGGTCGCCTACAGCGGCTACCACAAACACTCGGCCTACATCATCCAGAACGCCGACATGCCGGGGTTCTCGACGATGGAGCAGGCGCGCCTCGCATCGCTGGTTCTGGCGCATCGCCGCTCGCTGAAGAAAGTGTTCACCGCCGGCGTCGAAAACACCGACTGGCGGCAGGTGTTCGCGCTGCGGCTCGCGGTGCTGATCCACCGCAGCCGCACCGACCTCGATCTGCCGCGCATCGAGGCCAGAAGCGGGAACCGTTCGCTGGAGCTGGCGATCGACCGCAGCTGGCTCGAAAAAAATCCGTTGACCGCGACCGCGCTTCAGGAGGAAATCGCGGAGTGGAGCGCGCTCGGCATCAAGCTCGACATCCCGTCGCTGCGCGATGCTGATGACACCGCCGCGCAGGCGGCGTAAGCGAAACCCTAAAGCAGGTCCGGCGACAGTGCGGCGCGCAGCTGGGCGCGGTTCCCGCCGTCGTGATCGCGGTGCGCGAGCCAGATGATCGCGCCCTTCCTGATCCCCCATTCCTCGCTGCGGCCGGCCAGCAGCAGCGCCGCGGTCGCGCCGAGCGTCGGCTGATGACCGACGACGACCACGGTGCGATCGTCGTGGGGCCAGCCGGCGGCGTGCAATATGTCTTCCGGCGACGCCCGGGTGCCGATTTCATCGACGACCTTGAAATCCGGCGTCAACGCCTGCGCGGTCTGGCGCGTGCGCCTGGCAGGGCTGGCCAGTATCAGCGCGTCGTCCGGCAGACGCCGCCGCAGCCATTTGGCCATGCGCGCCGCCTGCTTGATGCCTTTCGCGGTCAACGCGCGCTCGATATCGGGGACGCCGTCCTCCGCTTCCGCGTGACGCCACAGGATCAGATCCATCATTCGTTCTCCGATTCAACTGGCGCCGCGCTCGCCCCGGACGGCACCGGCCCCGACTCGCGGACGTTCGCATCCCGCAGGGGACCCTGCTCACTGCTCGCGGGCCTGTCCTCCGCTTCCGCGTGACGCCACAGGATCAGATCCATCATTCGTTCTCCGATTCAACTGGCGCCGCGCTCGCCCCGGACGGCACCGGCCCCGACTCGCGGACGTTCGCATCCCCGAGGGAACCCTGCTCACTGCTCGCGGGCCCGTCCTCCGCTTCCGCGTGACGCCACAGAATCAGATCCATTACGCGTCCTTCCAGAACGGCGACATCGCGCGCCATTTGTCCCACAACAATTTGAGATGGCGGCCGCCGGAGTGCTGGACGCCGCCGCTCCAGCCGAGCAGGATGCCGCGCGCCTCGCGCGCGCTCGCGCTGGTGAGTCCGCGCCGCGCCTCTTCGACCAGCCGCGCCGTGGTCACCGCGTCGTTGAAACTGCCCAGCGCGTCCTGCAGCTGCGCGAGCGTATCGCGGAAACGCGACACCCGGCGCCGATCGTAGAGCGGCGCAAAAAAATCGGCTGCATAGCGCAGTTTCTTTGCCGCGATGCGCAGCCGGTGCAGCTTCGGCGGCGTCAGCCGGCCGAAATGCCGGCCGCGTTTCAACACGCGCGCATGGGCGCCATCCAGCACTTCGCGCGCGAACACCGTGACCGGCCGCAGCAGCGCCGCGCGCTGCGCCGCGTCGAGACGCGCGAACCAGTCGCCGGCCAGCAGCCACGCGCCGCTCGCCAATATGAAATGCTGGCCACGCCGGCTGCCGACCGCGCGCCGCGCCGCGCGGTCGGCGTACATGCGCAGCCACGCGGCGCGATGACAGAACGCGGCGATGCCGGCATGCTTCGCGTAGCGCTGCGTCAGCGGCGGCAGGGTTTCAGTGACAAACACATCCCAGTCACGCGCGCGGCCGAGCACTGCCGACAGCCGCCGGATTTCCGTCACGCGCGCGGCGAGAACGTCTTCCGTAAACAGCGGGGCAAACGTCGCCAGCACCGAACGCAGGCGCCGCAGCGCGACGCGCATCTGGTGCAGATACTCGGGATCGTCGTCGTTCAGCAGGCCGTGCTGGTTGGCAAGGAAGTGCGCCAGCCCTGCTTCGACCAGCGCCTCGAACGCATCGCGGCAGGTCATGTCCGGCGTCAGCGGTGACGCCCGGGCTTTGCGCGGCTTGGGCGCGGCGTTCCGGTGCAGGTCGAATCCGCGCTCGGCCTTGGAGCGGTCTGCGGCCAGCAACGGTGCCGTCGCCAGCAGTTGCAGCGCGACCTGATGCGCATGCCACGCCGGCCCCGATTTCATTTCGAGCTCGAGTTCGCAGATCGGCTCGCTGCGCCCGCCGCCTTCCAGTGTTCCGCGGTCGAGGCTGGCCTCGATGACGACGCCCGGCTGCGGTTGCAGCAGATAGCTGGCGCGCGTGAATCGCGTGACCACCGCCGGCTTCAGACGCGCGCGCAGTTTGCGCGTGGAAAAATAGCGGGCCAGCATCGGGTCTTCGATCGCGGCAAAATCCGGAACGGCGTCGTCGATCGCGGCCTCGGTTTCCGGCCGCTGATGCAGCCCGGCGACGACGCTGCCGCCGCCCTTCACGGTCTGCACCCAGCGCCGTCCGGCGCGGCGCAGGCGCAGCGCAACGCCGTGACGCCACAATGCAAGATCGGGCGTGTCGTAGTAGACGCTGTACAGTTTCTGCGGCGCCAGCCGGCGCCCGCGCTTGAACAGCGGATGCCGGCGCAGGCGGGCGATGTGCTGCGGATCGATCAGTAATTTGAGTTCAGTCTCGACAGGCATGGCGGCGCACAGGATTGACGCGCGCGGTTTCAGCGCGCGCAACTTCGCAGTTTAGCGCGTGCCGTGGCGGCGGCATAGCCGCGGGCGCAACCGTGATCGTGCGGACTGAAAAGCCTAACCGGGGCCGCCGGCAAAGACGGCGAGCAGCGCGCTCTGGACGCTGCCGTGCCGTCCCTTGCGGCGTTCGTATTCGCCGCTCGCCTTCATTTCCCAGACATCGACATCGCGCGCGAGATACGGCTTCAATCCCTCGCGGATCACGCGCCGCTTCAGGCGCGTGTCGATCACCGGAAAACACACTTCGATGCGGCGGAAGAAATTGCGGTCCATCCAGTCGGCGCTGGCGAGATAGACATCCTCAGCGCCGCCGTTGCGGAAATAGAACACGCGCGAATGTTCGAGAAAGCGCCCGAGCACCGAGCGCACACGAATGTTGTCGGACACGCCGGGAACGCCCGGACGCAGCGCGCATACGCCGCGCACGATCAGGTCGATTTTGACGCCGGCCTGCGACGCGTCGTAGAGCGCGGCGATGATCTCGGGTTCGAGCAGCGCGTTCATCTTGGCGATGATGTGTGCCTTGCGGCCTTCGCGCGCGTGTTTCGCCTCGCTCTCGATCGCCCTGATGATGCGCTGGTGCAGCGTGAACGGCGACTGCCACAGGTGCTTCAGCTTCATCGCCTTGCCGAGACCCGTCAACTGCATGAACACCTCGTTGACATCGGAGCAGATTTCCTCATCGCCGGTGAACAGCCCGAAGTCGGTATAGAGCGCGGCGGTGCGCGCGTGATAGTTGCCGGTGGAAAGATGCGCGTAGCGCCGCAGCTTGCCCTCCTCGCGCCGCACCACCAGCGCCATCTTGGCGTGCGTCTTGTGGCCGACCACGCCATAGATCACGTGCGCGCCGACCTCTTCCAGTTTCTGCGCCCAGTTGATGTTGGCTTCCTCGTCGAAGCGCGCCATCAGTTCGACCACCACGGTCACCGCCTTGCCGCTGCGCGCCGCCTGGATCAGCAGATCCATCATTTCGGACTGCGCGCCGGTGCGGTAGACGGTCTGCTTGATCGCGACCACCTGCGGATCGCGCGCCGCTTCGGCAATGAAATTGACGACCGGCGTGAACGATTGATACGGGTGATGCAGCAGGATGTCGCGTTTTCGGATCGCCTCGAAAATATCGTGCGGCTTCGCAAATTCGCGGGGCAACCCCGGCTCGAACAGCGGAAACTTGAGATCAGGGCGGTCCACCAGTTCCGGGATCTGCATCAGGCGCGACAGATTGACCGGGCCGTTGACCTGGTAGAAATCATCCTGGGTCAGGCCGAACTGCTGGAGCAGCGCTTCCGCCACGCGCGGCGGGCACAGGTCGGCGACCTCGAGCCGCACGCTGTCGCCGAACTGGCGCTGCGACAATTCGCCCTGCAGCACCTTGCGCAGGCTTTTCAGTTCGAGCAGTTCTTCCTCGTCGATGTAGAGATCGCTGTTGCGCGTGAGCTGGAACTGGTAGCAGCCGCGCACCGTCATACCGGGGAACAGTTCGGCGACGTGCGCATGCAGGATCGACGACAGGAACACGAAACCGTACTCGCAGCCGGCGAGCCGCCGCGGCAATGCGATCAGGCGCGGCAGGATGCGCGGCGCCTGCACGATCGCCATGCCGGACTTGCGGCCGAACGCGTCCTTGCCTTCGAGCTCGACCACGAAATTGAGACTCTTGTTCAGCAGTCGCGGGAACGGGTGCGCGGGATCGAGTCCGATCGGCGTCAGCACCGGCATCACCTCGCGGAAAAAATAATCCCTGATCCACGCCTTCTGCGTGTCGTTCCACTTGCTGCGGCGCAGGAAACGGATGCCCTCCTTCGCGAGCTGCGGCAGCACTTCGTCGTTCAGCAGCTGGTACTGGCGCGCGACGATCTCGCGCGTCCGGTGCGACACCTGCTCGAACACCTCGCGCAGCGGCAGACCGTCGGGGCCTGACGCGCCGTTGGCCTTGATCTCCTCCTTGAGTCCGGCGACGCGGATTTCGAAAAACTCGTCGAGATTGCTGTCGACGATGCACAGGAAGCGCAGCCGTTCCAGCGCCGGCACGCGCGGATCCTCGGCCAGCGCCAGCACGCGTCGGTTGAATTCGAGCTGACCGAGCTCGCGGTTCAGATACAGCTCGGGGGCGACATTTCGTTTGGCCATGGGATAACCGTCATCGCCGCGCGCCTTCGTTGATTGCGCGGCTGGCGTGAAAAAAACGATCGGGGCGGATTATGGGATCAGTCGTTGCGCGGCGGAACATAGCCCTGCGCGGATTCGGCGCCGGCGCCGAAGAAATGGTTTTCCATCTGCCGGGCGAGATAGTCGCGCGCTTTCCTGTCGGCAAGATTGAGACGGTTCTCATTGACCAGCATTTTCTGCAGTTCGAGCCACTGTTTCCAGGCTTCCTTCGACACGTTGTCGAATATGCGCTTGCCGAGCTCGCCCGGGTACGGAGGAAAATCCAGCCCTTCCGCTTCGCGTCCCAGCTTGATGCAGTTGACCATTCGGGGCATTTTGATTGTTACGGAGCCGTATCGCGGAATTGTTGCATTCGAACTGCGTATTCTAGCAGGGCGGGGGCCGCGGCGGCGCGCGCGCGCGTTACAGACGTTTCAGGAAAATCTGCGATCCCCGCTGATAATTGTAGAGCACCCGTTTCTGCCGCGGCAGCGCCGTGACCGGCGCCGTCGCGAATCCGCGTTCGACGAACCAGTGCGCGGCGCGCGTCGTCAGCACGAACAGCCGCCGGATCCCGGTTTTGCGGGCGAGCGCCTCGATCGCGTGCAGCAGACGCTCGCCGGCGCCGGAGCGCCGGTAATCGGGATGCACGGTCAGGCATGCCAGTTCCGCCATCCGCCCGTCGTACGGATAGAGCGCGGCGCAGCCGATGATCGCGCGGTCGTGCTCGATCACGACGAAACGGTCGATTTCCCTTTCCAGCAGGTCGCGCCCGCGCCTGACCAGCACGCCTTCGGCCTCGAGCGGCTCGATCAGCTGCAGAATGCCGCCGATGTCGTCGAGCCGCGCCGGACGCAGGTTCTCGAGCGGCTCGCGCGCGACCATGGTGCCGATGCCTTCGCGCGTGAACAGTTCGAGCAGCAGCGCGCCGTCGACATGACGCGAAACCAGATGCGCGCGCGCAACGCCGGCGCGGCATGCGGCGATCGCGCGCGGCAGATAGAGCGTCACGTCTTCGACCTGCGCGCGGCGGCGCTTCGCCAGCGCCGCCTCGGCCGCGGCCGGCGTCAGTTCGCGCAGCAGCGCGCCGCGCGCGTCGAGCACCCCTCCCGCGTCCATCAGGAAAATCAGCTTGTCGGCCTTCAGCGCGACCGCAACCGACGCCGCGACATCTTCGAGTGCGAGGTTGAAAATTTCGCCGGTCGGCGAATAGCCGAGCGGCGACAGCAGCACGAGTTCGCCGTGATCGAGCCGGTCGTGAATCGCGGCGGCATTGATCCTGCGCACTTCGCCGGTGTGCTGCAGATCGACGCCGTCGATGATTCCGCTCGGCCGCGCGGTCACGAAATTGCCGCTGGCAACCGAAATCTGGGCGCCCGCCATCGGCGAACTGGCGAGACCCATCGACAGCAGCGCCTCGATTTCGACGCGCAGCCGGCCGCTCGCCTCCTTCGCGCACGAAAGCGCGACATCGTCGGTCACGCGCAGCCCGCGCACATAGCGGGCGCGCTGCTTGAGCCGCTTCAACTGGGCCTCGATCTGCGGCCGCATGCCGTGCACCAGCACCAGCCGCACGCCGAGGCTGGCGAGCAGGTTCAGGTCGTGCGTGAGGGCGACGAACTTGCCGTCGGCGACCACCTCGCCGCCGAACGCGATGACGAAGGTGCGCCCGCGAAACGCGTGGATGTACGGCGCCGCGGCGCGGAACCATCTGACAAAATCGGCGGGCTTGTTCAGTAGCATGAGCCGGGGAATCGCGGAGTTGTTATTGGATGCCGCACATTATGCAAGAAACCGCCGTCAGGGTGGAGCCGGCTCAGCAGCGCGCGCCTAAAAATCCCCCCACTTCGACTGCAACAGCGCTAGCGCCACCAGCGCCGCGGTCTCGGTGCGCAGCACGCGCGGCCCGAGACTCAGCGTGACGAAGCCGCGCGTCAGCGCCATTTCAATCTCGGCGCCGTCGAACCCGCCTTCCGGGCCGGCCAGCAGGATGATGCCTCCGTCCGGCCGTGGCAGCTCCGCGAACCGCCGCTCGGCGTGCGGCGACAGCAGCAGGCGTCCCGCGCCGCCGGCGGGCAGCGTCGCCAGCCAGTCCATCAACGGCAGCACCGGCGCAACCTCGGGCACCAGATTGCGCCCGCACTGTTCGCACGCGGCGATCACCACGTACTGCCAGTGCGCGACGCGCTTCTCGGCGCGCTCGCTCTTCAGGCGCACCACGCTGCGCTGGCTGATCACCGGCTGCACGTGCGCGACGCCGAGCTCGACCGCTTTCTGGATCGTGTAATCCATGCGTTCGCCGCCCGACACCGCCTGCACCAGCGTCACGTGCAGCGGCGATTCGCGGTCCACCGCGCGCGCGCCGCCGAT
Organism: Burkholderiales bacterium; assembly: GCA_035524795.1. Taxonomy (GTDB): domain Bacteria; phylum Pseudomonadota; class Gammaproteobacteria; order Burkholderiales; family SG8-41; genus DATKOF01. Next base: position 57,930 of record DATKOF010000004.1, on the reverse strand, counting down.
GCGCACCACGATGCCGCGCTTGCCGATGCGCACAATGGTCGCCGGATATTCGATGCCATGACCGTCGAACAGCGTGACCGCGTCGCCGGCCGTCAGCCGCAGCACGTGCGCGACGTGATGCGCCTGCGCTCGCGGCAGCGTGCATTCGCCGTGCGCGGGGATGTCGTCGGGAAAATAGAGGCGCGGCATGATGCGCGGTAAAATGACGATTTGATCCCATTCATCTTACTCCAACCGATGCTGGAAGCCGTCATCGCCGCCGTCAGGGCGGTCGCCGCAACCGAAATCATGCCGCGCTTCATGCGCGTCGAGCACGCGCGCAAGGCTGACCGCAGCGTCTATACCGAAGCCGATCTCGCGGCGCAGGACGCACTGGTCAAAAAACTGTCGGCGATCGCGGATCACCCGATCATCGCCGAGGAAATGACCGAGAACGAGCAGGTTGAAAAATGGCTCGCCGCCGACGGCGACGTGTGGTGCGTCGATCCGATCGACGGCACTTCGAATTTCGTCAGCGGACTGCCGTATTTCGCGGTCGCGATCGCCCTGATGCGCGGCGGGCGGCCGGTGCTCGGCGTGATCCTCGATCCGTGTTCGGGCGAACTGTTCCACGCCGAGAAAGGCAAGGGTGCGTTCGTCAACGGCGCGCGGCTGCCGCTGAAAACGCAGGTGCCGGCACTGAAAAACGCGATCGCGGGTATCGATTTCAAGCGTCTGCCGGAACCGCTGCGCCGGCGGCTGGCGGTCGAAATGCCGTTTGCATCGCAGCGTAATTTCGGCGCCAGCGTGCTCGAGTGGTGCTACGCGGCGGCCGGACGCTACGACGTCTATCTGCATGGCGGCCAGAAATTGTGGGATTATGCGGCGGGATCGCTGATCCTGGCCGAGGCCGGCGGCCACATGTGCTCGTTCGAGCACGACGATTTCTGGCAGGCGCCGCTGTGGAAACGGCCGGTGATCGGCGCGCTCGACGCGGAGCTGTTCGGACAATGGAAAAACTGGGTGCGCCAGGCTGCGCAGTAAGCGGGCTGTTTGTGAAGGTCAGCCGTTGCGTTTACAATGAGCACTTGAGATGCCTTCAGTGAATCTCAGCCACCACTTCCTGATCGCCATGCCCAACATGGTCGATCCGCACTTTTCCAGAACGCTGACCTATATCTGCGAACACAACGACCAGGGCGCGCTCGGCCTGGTCGTCAACCGGCCGATCGAAATGACGCTGGCGCGGCTGCTCGAACAGGTCAGCATCCCGGCCGACAACCAGCAGCACGCGTCGACGCCGGTGCATTACGGCGGACCGGTGCAGGTCGACCGCGGCTTCGTGCTGCACGAGCCGGCCGGGCCGTGGCAGTCGACACTGAAGATCAACCAGGACCTCGGTCTCACCACTTCGCGCGACATTCTGGAAGCGATTGCGCGCGGTGACGGTCCGCGCCAGATCCTGATCACGCTCGGTTACGCCGGCTGGGCGCCGGGGCAACTCGAGCAAGAGCTTGCGCAGAATGCGTGGCTGACCGTCGCCGCGCAATCCGATGTGATGTTCGAACTGCCGCCGGAGCAGCGCCTGCCGGCGGCGATGGGCCTGCTCGGCATCGATTTCGCGAACCTGTCGGAGAGCGCCGGGCATGCGTAACCGGCTGCGAGTCGGAACTCTCGGACTCCCAGCCGACCGCCTGATGTTTTTCCCGATGCCAAGCCGACGCCCCTCGTCCTGCACGCCGGCGACCGTACTCGCTTTCGACTTCGGCGAGAAGCGCATCGGCGTCGCGGTCGGCGACCGGCAGCTGCGCATCCCGCATCCGCTCGCCACCATCGACGCCGCCGACAATAAACGGCGTTTCGCCGCGATCGCCGCGCTGCTCGACGAGTGGCAGCCGGCGCTGCTGGTGGTCGGCCTGCCGCTGCGTGCCGACGGCACCGAGCACGAGATGACACGGCGCTGCCGGCGCTTCGCCAACCAGCTCAAGGGACGCTTCGGACTGCCGGTCGAACTGATCGACGAACGGCTGACTTCAGCCGTCGCCGACTCGCTGCTCGGCGCAAGCGGTGTCGCCGCACGCAAGCGCCGCACCGCCCTCGACGCGGTCGCCGCCCAGCAGATTCTGCTCGGGTATTTCGAAACAGCGCGCCCTTCCGCCTCATGATCCAGCTGCCCGACGCCGAGCGGCTGGTGACCGCGCTGATCGACCAGATGCGGCCGCAGGTATCGTCCGCCGCCGGGCTGGTCGGCATCCGCACCGGCGGCGTTTGGATCGCCGAGCGGCTGCACACCGCGCTGCGCTGCACGGTGCCGCCCGCCGCGCTCGATGTTTCGTTCTACCGCGACGATTTCGACGCCGAGGGACTGAAGCACGCGGTACAGTCGTCGCACATTCCTTTCGAAGTCGAAGGTCGCGATCTGATCCTGGTCGACGACGTGCTCTACACCGGACGCACGATCCGTGCCGCGATGAACGAACTGTTCGACTACGGCCGGCCGCGCTCGATCCGGCTCGCGGCGCTGATCGACCGCGGCGGCCGCGAACTGCCGATCGCCGCCCAGTTTCTCGGCGCAACACTCGAGGTGCCGGCGCGCTACAGCGTCGATCTGGAACAGGAAAACGGCCGGCTGCGCTTCGCGCTGCGGGAGAAAAAATAGCATGTTCCTCGACCGCAACCCGCAGCTCAACAAAAACGGCGAACTGCATCACCTGCTGTCGATCGACGGCCTGCCGGCCGCGATCCTGCTGCAGATCCTCGATACCGCGCAGTCGTTCGTCGGCGTCACCGGGCGCGAAATCAAAAAAGTACCGCTGCTGCGCGGCAAGACGATCTTCAACCTGTTCTTCGAGCCGTCGACCCGCACCCGCACCACGTTCGAGATCGCCGCCAAGCGGCTGTCGGCCGACGTCATCAACCTCGCAGTCAACCTGTCGTCGCACGCCAAGGGCGAGAGCATCCTCGACACCGTCGCCAACCTCGCCGCGATGCAGGCCGACATGTTCGTCGTGCGTCACGGCTCAAGCGGCGCGCCGCACCTGATTGCGCGCCATGTCGGCCCCGACATCCACGTCATCAACGCCGGCGACGGACGCCATGCGCATCCGACGCAGGCGCTGCTCGACATGTTCACGATCCGCCACTACAAACAGGATTTCACGAACCTGCGCGTGGCGATCGTCGGCGACATCCTGCACTCGCGCGTCGCGCGCTCGCAGATCCACGCGCTGGCAACGCTCGGCGTGCCTGAAATCCGCGTCGTCGCACCGCGCACGCTGCTGCCGACGCACGTCGAGACTCTCGGCGTCCACGTCCATCACGATATGGCGAAGGGGCTGAAAGACGTCGATGTCGTGATGATGCTGCGGCTGCAGAACGAGCGCATGCAGGGCGCGTTCCTGCCGTCGCCGCAGGAATACTTCAAGTTCTACGGCCTGACCGCCGACAAGCTGGCGCTGGCGCAGACGGACGCGATCGTGCTGCACCCGGGGCCGATGAACCGCGGCGTCGAGATCGATTCCGACGTCGCCGACGGCCGCCAGTCGGTGATCCTGCCGCAGGTCACGTTCGGCATCGCGATCCGGATGGCGGTGATGAGCATACTGATGGGCAACTGACGCGATGAAGATACACATCAAGAACGGCCGCGTGATCGACCCCGCGAGCGGAACGGACGCGAAGCAGGACGTCTTTATCGGCGCCGGCAAGATCGTCGCGCTCGGCGCAGCGCCGGCCGGCTTCACCGCCAACCGCACACTCGACGCCGCCGGACTGGTGGTCTGTCCGGGGCTGGTCGATCTTGCAGTGCGGCTGCGCGAGCCGGGGTTCGAGTACATGGCGACGCTGGAATCGGAAATGGGCGCCGCGGTCGCCGGCGGCGTCACCAGCCTCGCCTGCCCGCCCGACACCGATCCGCCGCTCGACGAGCCGGGGCTGGTCGAGATGCTCAAGTTTCGCGCCAAGAACCTGAACCAGGCGCGCGTCTATCCGGTCGGCGCGCTGACGGTCGGCCTCAAGGGCGAACAATTGACGGAAATGGGTGAACTGACCGACGCCGGCTGCGTCGCGTTTTCGCACGCCGATGCGCCGCTGACCGACACCCAGCTGCTGTTGCGCGCGTTGCAGTACGCGGCGACGTTCGATTTTCCGGTATGGCTGCGTCCGCAGGAAGCATGGCTCGCGCGCGGCGGCGTCGCGCATGACGGCCAGGTCGCGACACGCCTCGGCCTGCCGGCGATTCCGGTGTGCGCCGAAACCGCGGCGCTGGAAACGATCCTGCTGCTGGTGCGCGAGATCGGTGCGCGCGTGCACCTGTGCCGGCTGTCGAGCGCGCAGGGCGTGGAGATGGTGCGCGCGGCGCAGCAACAGGGTTTCAATATCAGTTGCGACGTGGCGATCCATCACGCCCATCTGAGCGAAATGGACATCGGTTATTTCGATCCCAACTGCCGGCTGACGCCGCCGCTGCGCAGCCTGCGCGACCGCGACGCGCTGCGCGCCGCGCTCACCGACGGCACCGCCGCCGCGCTGTGCTCCGACCACGCGCCGGTCGACGACGACGCCAAACAGCTGCCGTTCGACGAGGCCGAGGCCGGCGCGACCGGCGTCGAACTGCTGCTGCCGCTGGCGCTGAAATGGATCGAGGAAAGCCGGCTGCCGCTGGCGCAGGGGCTGGCGCGCGTCACCTGCGACCCCGCGCGCGTTCTCGGCATCGATGCCGGCCGCATCAAAACCGGCGCAGCCGCCGATCTCTGCGTGTTCGACCCGCAGCAGTACTGGAAAGTGGGGCCGGCCACGCTGCGCAGCCAGGGCAAAAATACGCCTTTCACCGGACTTGAAATCAAAGGCAAGGTGCGCCATACCCTGATCGAGGGACAGTTCGTATACGAAAGCCGCTAGGCCGCGGAACCTTCCGCGGACGCCGACATCCATGGAAATGAACCGCCATACGCCATCCGAATTCCACGCCATGCATCCGAACCCGCTGCTCGATTTTTCGGGACTGCCGCGCTTTGCCGATTTCAGGCCCGAGTACGTGGCCCCGGCGGTCGATGAACTGCTCGCCGCCAACCGTGCGCTGATCGCGCGCCTCGCGCGCCCCGAGACGCCGCCGACGTGGCACGATTTCGTGGAGCCGCTCGAGGACGCCAATGACCGGCTGCACCGCGCGTGGGGACAGGTCAGCCATCTGAATTCGGTGATGAACAGCCCCGAACTGCGCGGCGCCTATAACGCAAACCTGCCGAAGATCACCCAGTACTACACCGAACTCGGGCAGCACGCGGGGCTGTTCGAAAGATTCAGGGCGCTGAAGGCGGCGCCGGAATTCGCCGGACTCAATCCCGCCCGGCGCAAGATCATCGACAATGAACTGCGCGATTTCCGGCTCGGCGGCGCCGAACTGCCGCCTCCGGAAAAGACGCGCTTCACCGCAATCCGCGAGCGGCTGGCCGAACTGTCGGCGCGCTTTTCCGACAACCTGCTCGACGCGACCAATGCGTTCGCCCATTACACGGAGGACGCGACGACCGTCGCCGGCATTCCGCCGGACGATCTTGCCGCTGCGGCCGCGGCCGCGCAGGCCGACGGCAAAACCGGCTGGAAATTCACGCTGCACGCGCCGTCCTACCTGCCGGTGATGCAGTATGCGGATGATCGGGCGCTGCGCGAACTGATGTACCGCGCCTATGCGACGCGCGCCTCCGAATTCGGCAAACCGGAATGGGACAACACCGCGCTGATCGACGAAATCGTCGCGCTACGGCGCGAGCTCGCGCGGCTGCTCGGCTTCGCGAATTACGCCGAATATTCGCTGGCGACCAAAATGGCGGCGTCGCCGCAGCAGGTGGTGGACTTCCTCGATGAACTCGCGGCGCGCGCGCGGCCGTTCGCCGAACGCGATCTCGCCGAACTCAGGCAGTTCGCGCGCGACCGGCTCGGACTCGACGACCCGCAGGCGTGGGACCTCGCCTACGCTTCGGAAAAGCTGCGCATCGCGCGCTACGATTTTTCCGAGCAGGAAATCCGCCAGTATCTGCCGGAAACGACGGTGCTGCCCGGCATGTTCCGGCTGGTCGAAACGCTGTACGGGATCAGGATCGAAGCGGCGGACGCGCCGCAATGGCATCCCGACGTGCGCTTCTTCGCGATCCGCGACCGCGCGGGGAATCCCGTCGGCGGCTTTTATGTCGACCTCTACGCGCGGCCGTCCAAGCGCGGCGGCGCGTGGATGGACGATGCGATCGCGCGGCGGCGCACCGCGTGCGGCGTCCAAGCGCCGATCGCCTATCTGAACTGCAATTTCTCGCCGCCGGCCGGCGGCAGACCGGCGCTGTTCACGCACGATGAAGTGATCACGCTGTTCCACGAATTCGGTCATGGCTTGCACCATCTGCTGACGCAGATCAACGAACTCGGCGTGTCCGGCATCAACGGCGTCGAATGGGACGCGGTCGAACTGCCGAGCCAGTTCATGGAAAATTTCTGCTGGGAATGGGAGGTGCTCGCGCCGCTGACGCGGCATGTCGACAGCGGCGCGCCGCTGCCGAAAGCCCTGTTCGACAAAATGCTCGCGGCAAAGAATTTCCAGAGCGGGCTGCACACGCTGCGCCAGATCGAATTCGCGCTGTTCGACATGCAGCTGCACCGCGATTTCGTCCCCGGCGGCGGGCAGTCCGTCGCCGCGCTGCTTGCCGAAATCCGGAAGCAGGTTGCCGTCATCGTCCCGCCCGCGTTCAACCGTTTCCCGCAAAGCTTCAGCCACATCTTCGCCGGCGGTTACGCAGCGGGCTACTACAGCTACAAATGGGCGGAGGTGCTGTCGGCCGACGCTTACAGCCTGTTCGAGGAAAACGGCGTGCTCAACGCCGCGACCGGCGCGCGCTTCCGCGATGAAATCCTGGCCGTCGGCGGCAGTCGTTCCGGGCTCGAATCGTTCGTCGCTTTCCGCGGGCGCGAGCCCCGCATCGACGCCCTGCTGCGCCATCACGGCATGGCGGCAGGCGCATGATCGATGATCTGCCGGGAATCGTGATACCGTGTTGAATTCGTCAGGGCCAATCGGGGAACCGCAATGAAAAAAATACCGGCGTTTTTGCTGTTGTCGCTGATGGCGGGCGTGGCCGGTGCAGCCGACATGTACCGCTGGGTCGACGAAAACGGCGTCGTCAACTACACGCCTTATCCGCCCCCGTCCAGCATCAAGAACGTCGAGCAGAAAAGTCTCGGCGGCAATACCATCCAGACCGGCGGCCTTTCCTATGGCATGCAACAGGCGGTGAAAAATTTCCCGCTGACGCTGTATGCAACCGCCGACTGCGGGGAACCCTGCAACGACGCGCGCTCGCACCTGAAGAAACGCGGCATTCCCTACACCGAAAAAAATCCGCAGACTCCGGATGAGGCCGAGAACTTCAAGAAACTGAGCGGCGGCAGCCTGCAGGTGCCGTTGCTGGTGGTCGGCAGCCTGAAGACGCTGAGGGGATACCTCGCTTCGGAATGGGACGACGCACTCAGCGCCGCCGGCTATCCGAACGCGCCGGCAACAGGTGCCGGACAATAGAACCTATTTCAAAATCCCGCGTGCGGCTCGCAACGTGGAATGTCAACTCGCTGAAAGTCCGGCTGCCGCAGCTGCTGACCTGGCTCGACGGCACACGACCCGACATCGTCTGCCTGCAGGAAACCAAGCTGGAAGACGGCTCGTTTCCGGCCGCCGCGGTCAGGGAGGCGGGTTATCACCCGCTCTACAACGGACAGAAGACCTATAACGGCGTCGCGATCCTGAGCCGCTCCGAAGCGGTGGAGCCGCTGACCGCGATTCCCGCTTTCGCCGATGAACAGAAACGCGTGCTGGCGACCAGCATCGGACAACTGCGCGTGGTCTGTCTTTACGTGCCGAACGGTCAGAGCGTCGGCTCGGACAAATACCGCTACAAGCTCAACTGGCTCGCCGCCGCGACCGCCTGGCTGAAACAGGAAATGACGCGCCATCCTTATCTCGCGGTCGCCGGCGATTTCAATATCGCGCCCGACGAACGCGATGTCTATGATCCGCAGGCGTGGGGAAACCAGGTGTTGTTCAGCGCGCCGGAACGCGCGGCGTTCCGGGAACTGCTGGCGCTCGGCCTCAAGGACAGTTTCCGGCTGTTCGACCAGCCCGAGCGTTCATTCACCTGGTGGGATTACCGGATGAACGCCTTCAAGCGCAGGATGGGTCTGCGCATCGATCACGTGCTGTTGAGCGGCACCCTTGCCACGCGCTGCCGAACGTGCACGATCGATGTCGAGCCGCGCCGATCCGAGCGGCCGTCCGATCACGCGCCGGTCGTCGTCGATCTCGATCTGTAATCTGTAACCGGCGTCAGTCGCCGCGCTCCCGGCTGGCATCGATCCCGAGCTCCTGGATTTTGCGCGTCAGCGTGTTGCGGCCAAGCCCCAGCAATTGCGCGGCCTCGATGCGCCGGCCGCCGGTATGGGCAAGCGCGCGCATGATCAGCGCCTTCTCGAACTGCGGCCCCAGCGCGTCCATCAATCCCGATTCGCCGCGGTTGAGCGCGCCGGCGACTTCCCTTTCCAGCGCGCTGACCCAGTCCTGCTCCGTCGCCACGGCGGCGCTCTCGATGCGCAGCTCCTGCGGCAGGTCCTTGACTTCGACATTGACGCCCGGCGCCATTACCGTCAGCCAATGGCACAGGTTTTCGAGCTGGCGCACGTTGCCGGGGAAATCCTGAGTCGCCAGAAATTTCATCGCTGTTTCCGACAGGCGTTTAGTCTCGACGCCGAGTTCGCGCGCACTCTTGGCCAGAAAATGCCTGGCCAGCAGCGGAATGTCGTCACGCCGCTCGCGCAGCGCCGGCAACCGCAGCCGGATCACGTTCAGGCGGTGGAACAGATCCTCGCGGAACAGCCCCTGCTTGACGCGCGCTTCGAGATCCTGATGGGTCGCTGCGATCACGCGCACATTGGCCTTGATCGGCTGATGGCCGCCGACGCGGTAGAACTGTCCGTCGGACAATACTCGCAACAGGCGTGTCTGCAGATCGGAAGGCATGTCGCCGATTTCATCGAGAAACAGCGTGCCGCCATCGGCCTGCTCGAACCGTCCGCGCCGCATGCTCTGCGCGCCGGTGAATGCGCCGCGTTCGTGGCCGAACAGTTCGGACTCGAGCAGATCCTTCGGAATCGCGGCGGTGTTGATCGCGACGAACGGCTTGGCCGAGCGCGGGCTGTGCCGGTGCAGCGCGCGCGCCACCAGTTCCTTGCCGGTGCCCGATTCGCCGGTGATCATCACCGTTGCCTGCGACTGCGACAGCCGGCCGATCGCGCGAAACACTTCCTGCATCGCCGGCGCCTGGCCGAGAATCTCCGGCTCGCTGTCCGGACTTTCCGGCACTTCGGTTCGCCGCAGGCTTTCCTCCATCGCGCGCCGGATCAGTTCGACCGCGTGGTCGACGTCGAACGGCTTCGGCAGATATTCATAGGCGCCGCCCTGGAACGCGGCGACCGCGCTTTCAAGATCGGAATACGCGGTCATGATGATGACCGGCAGCTGGGGATGGCGCTGTCTCGCCTGCTGCAGCAGCTCGAGTCCGGATTCGCCCGGCATCCGGATGTCGCTGACCATCACCTGCGGCGTTTCCCTGTCGAGCATCGCCAGCGCCTCGTCAGCGGTGGCGAAAGTCTTGAACGCGATGTTCTCGCGCGTCAGCGCCTTCTCGAACACCCAGCGGATCGAGCGGTCGTCGTCGATGATCCAGACCGGCTTCATGGTTTCCCGCCTTCGCTGTAACCGATCGGCAGCAGCAGGCTGAACGTGGTGTCGCCCGGCCGGCTGTCGAAAGTGACCGTGCCGTGGTGCTGCGTGATGAAAGTCTGCGCCAGCGTCAGTCCGAGACCGCTGCCGCCCTCCCGCCCCGATACCAGCGGATAGAAAATCCGGCCACAGATTTCCTCGGGAATGCCCGGCCCGTTGTCGCTGATCTGCACGCGCAGAGCCTGCCGGTAGCGTCGCCGCGCGAACGTGATCTGGCGGGCGATCCGCGTCCGCAGCGTGATCCTGCCCTGACCGGCCATCACCTGCGCCGCATTGCGCGCAATGTTGAGGACGGCCTGGATCAGCTGTTCCTTGTCGCCGTCGAGCAGCGGCAGACTGGTGTCGTAATCGCGGTGGATTTCTATGCCGCTCGGATATTCGGCCAGGATCAGGCTGCGCACGCGTTCGAGCACCTCGTGAACGTTGAGCGGAGCGATCTGCGACAGACGGTGCGGCGTCAGCAACCGGTCCATCAGCGACTGCAGCCGGTCGGCCTCCTTCATGATGACCTGCGTGTATTCGTGCAGATTGGGCCGCTCCAGTTCGCGGTCGAGCAGCTGCGCGGCGCCACGAATCCCGCCGAGCGGGTTTTTGATCTCGTGAGCGAGATTGCGGATCAGTTCGCGGTTGGCTTGGCTCTGGTCGAGCAGCCGCTCTTCATGCGCGACCTGCAGCTGCTGCTCGATGTGGCGGAACTCCAGCAACATGCGCTGCCCGCCGTCGGGCTGGCCGTCGTATTCGATCGGCGATACGGTGCAGCTCAACCGCAGGCGCTCGCGTCCCGCAACGCCGAGCCTGAAATCATGCTCGGTATGGTTGCAATGGTTGGCGCGCGCATAGTCGATGGTGGCGCGCAACACGCCGTCGTCCTCGAATATTTTGTCGACAGGATGTCCCACGAACGCCCTGCTGCTCAGTTCAAACAGATTTTCCGCCGCCGGATTGGCATAACGCACGATTCCTCCTTCGCCGACCAGTACAACCGCCGTCGTCAGAAGATCGAGGCCGGTGAATGCTGCATCCGTCACTTACGCTCCGATATCGAGCAAAAAGCACGCCAGCCGAAGGCGGGCGGCCGGAGGACCGGCGTTGCGGAAAACCATGGCCATCAAAAGAAAACTTCTGGTCGCACCGGACTCGGCGCGTTATCGGGTGTTTCCAATCTCTTTCTTGAGACTGGCGATATTGTCCTCGTGCAACTTGACCGCGTCCTGATAGGAATCGAGGTGCCCCGCCGTCCGCGCCGCCTCCTGTTCCGCCAGCTGCTTTCTGGCTTCACTGAGCAACTGTTCTTCCTGCGCCAGTTCCAGATCCAGGATGCGGCGCCGGTCGGCGTCGCGCTGGCGTTGGGTATCGTCATCGACACTGGGGAAATTCGCAGTGCGCTGGAACGAACGACGCGGTGCTGCAACGACCGGCTCGAAATTCATCGCGCGACAGCCGCGCGCCTCGGACTTGATGTTGGTATAGCGCTTGGCGCCGCTTTCCTTGTCCACGCACTCCCAGATTTCGGCGTAAGCGACCGACGTCAGCGCCGACATCATCAGCGCCAATAACGCTGCCGCAGGTGCTGTTATCCGGTATCCGCAGTCCGCCATCGCAATTCGACCGTTTCAAAAGGTCTTTAAGTCTATGTCAGAACAACATGTTTTTCAATGCGGCACAAAAAAACAGGGCGGAACACGTCCGCCCTGTCGCTGGCTCCCTGAACGTCGGTAAAGCTTACAGGCTGTAATACATGTCGAACTCGACCGGATGCGTCGTCATCCGGAAGCGCGTGACTTCCTCCATCTTGAGCGCGATATAGGCGTCGAGCATGTCGTCCGAAAATACGCCGCCCGCGGTCAGGAACGCGCGGTCCTTGTCGAGGTGCTCCAGCGCCTGGTCGAGCGACGAACAGACATTCGGCACTTTCTTCGCCTGCGACGGCGGCAGGTCATAAAGGTTCTTGTCGATCGGATCGCCGGGATGCATCTTGTTCTGCACGCCGTCGAGTCCTGCCATCAGCATCGCCGCAAACGCCAGATACGGGTTGGCGGTCGGGTCCGGGAAACGCACTTCGACGCGACGCGCCTTGGGATTGCTGACATACGGGATGCGGCACGACGCCGAACGGTTGCGCGCCGAATAGGCGAGGTTGATCGGCGCTTCGAAGCCCGGCACCAGCCGCTTGTAGGAATTGGTGCCCGGGTTGGTGATCGCGTTGAGCGCCTTCGCGTGCTTGATGATGCCGCCGATGTAATACAGCGCGAAATCGGACAGTCCGGCGTAGCCGTTGCCGGCAAACAGGTTCTGTCCGCCTTTCCATATCGACTGGTGCACGTGCATGCCCGAACCGTTGTCGCCGACCACCGGCTTCGGCATGAAAGTCGCGGTTTTCCCGTACGACGCGGCGGTCATCCATACCGTGTACTTGAGGATCTGCAGCCAGTCGGCGCGCTTGACCAGGCTGTTGAACTTGGTGCCGATCTCGCACTGGCCGGCGGCCGCCACCTCGTGGTGGAACACTTCGACTTCGACGCCCTGCTGTTCGAGCGCCAGCGACATCGCGTTGCGCACATCCTGCAGCGTGTCCTGCGGCGGCACCGGAAAATAGCCGCCCTTGACCGGCGCGCGGTGCCCCATGTTGCCGCCTTCGAATTCCTCGCCCGATGACCACGGCGCCTCTTCCGATGCGATCTTGACGAAGGAGCCCGACATGTCGACGCCCCATCGCACCGAATCAAAGATGAAAAACTCGGGCTCGGGTCCGAAATAGGCGACATCGCCGATGCCGGTCGATTTCAGATAGGCTTCGGCGCGTTTGGCGATCGAGCGCGGGTCGCGGTCATAGCCCTTGCCGTCGGACGGCTCGACCACGTCGCAGGTGATGTTGAGCACCGGCTCGTCGGTAAACGGATCCATCCGCGCCGAATCGGGGTCGGGCATCAGCAGCATGTCGGAAGCCTCGATCCCTTTCCAGCCGGCAATCGACGAGCCATCGAAAGCGTGGCCTTCCGAAAATTTGGATTCGTCAAATGCCTTGACCGGAACCTGCACGTGCTGCTCCTTGCCGCGCGTGTCGGTAAACCGCAAGTCGATAAACTTGACCTCGTTGTCCTTGATCAATTTCATTACGTCGGCGACTGCCAGTGCCATTGTTATCTCCTACTTGATGAGGTGGATTTGTCGTTGAACCGAATGAATTCGGAACGCTTAGTTCAGCACGAAATATGCCAAGCCTGAATACAAAAAGGTTGCTGTCTTATAAGTTAATTTTAATATCGGCCACGATCCTGGCGCACCATTCCAGTGCGAAAAAAATAGCGCCGCATGTTCCCGGTGCATGGCCAGCTTTCAGGGATTGTGGCGGGATTTTGCCATAAAATTCGAACTCCAACGGCGGTGGCAATGAAAAATATCGATCAGATTCTGCAATCCGCACAGCAGCGCGGCAAAGAACGCGCCCTGCCCTACGACGGCGCGCTGCTGCCGGCCGAGGCATACGCGCTGATCGGCCATCTGCCGCAGGCACGCATCGTCGATGTGCGTTCGCGCGCCGAACTCGATTTCGTCGGCCGCATACCGGGCAGCATCGAGGTCGAATGGAAAACCTGGCCCGGCATGCAGCCCAACCCCACTTTCCTCGATCAACTCGCGCAGCAGGCGCCGCAGGACGCTGCACTGCTGTTCATCTGCCGCAGCGGCGCCCGTTCGCACGAGGCTGCCGCTGCGGCGAAACAGGCCGGCTATCAGGCCTACAACGTGCTCGAGGGTTTCGAAGGCGATCGCGACGGCAACGGCCACCGCAACACCGTCGGCGGCTGGCGCGCGGCGGGGCTGCCGTGGACTCAAAGCTAGGGCACGACTTTACGCGTTCCGGCTTCCGTCGCCCAGCAACCGCCACGCCAGTGCAGCTCCCGTCATCGTCATCGCCGCCGCTGCAACGAAGGCCGCGGCCGGTGACCAAGCCTCGACCAGCAGCCCTCCAACCGTGGTACCGGCGCCGATGCCGGCCAGCAGACAGGTCGCGCCCCAGGTAAAACTTTCCGCCGCCATTGCCGGCGGCGCGAGATGCGAGGTCAACACCGACTGGATCGCCAGCACCGGCGCCATCGGCATGCAGCCGATCAGGCACAGCGCGCCGAACAAATAAAGGTTCGTCACCGCCGTCAGCGGCAGCATGCCGAGCGCCATCAACGCCAACGCGAGCACGAACTGCCGTTGCGGCGGCCAGTGCCAGTCGTGGCTGCCGTAGATCAGCGCGCCGAACGCGCTGCCGATGCTCGCCGCCGCCAGCAACGCCCCCGCCGCCGCCGGCATCCGGATGCCGATCGCGAACGCGGTCGCCGCGATCTCGAACAGCCCGAACGCGGTCGAATACAAAAACGTGATTGTGAACAGCCGGCGCAACTTCGCGTCGTGCAGCGGTCCGAACAGATTGCGCCGCGCCGGCGCCGCCGCGACTTTCCAGGCGCGGATCGCCGGCGCGCCGAGAAAGATCCACGCGCCCGCTCCGCCGGTGAATGCGGCTAGCGCCACCGCGCCGGCCGGCGATCCATGCGCGATGAACAATGCGACCAGCAGCGGACCGACGACGAACATGAACTCGATCAATACCGAATCGACGGAATAAGCGGTGTGCAATTGTCCGGCGTCGCGCAGCAGCCGCGGCAGCAGCGCGCGCGTGCAGATGGTGACTGGCGGCAGCAACGCGCCGGCGAGCAGCGCGCTGGCGCCGGTCCACAATGCGGACGCGGCGGACGACACCAGCAGGATCAGCGCCGCGAGCGCCAGCGGATAGCCGACCGCAGTCGCGATCAATACCGGGCGCGGGCCGAAGCGGTCGATCAGCCGGCCGGCGACCGGCGCCAGCAGGCCCAGTCCCAGCACATAGCACGCGCTGGCGATGCCGGCGGACGCAAACGAACCGCTGCGCGCCTGCACGAACAGCACGATCGAAAACGCGGCGATGCCGATCGGCAGGCGGCCGATCACGGAAGCGAGCAAGCTCGACCCGACGCCCGGCTCACGCAGCAGCCGCAGATAACGGCCGAACGCGATCATCGCGCGCGGCGCGGCATCAATGCGTCCAGTTGACGATGCCGGTATACGCGGTGACCAGCACCACGACGCCGAACGCGATCCGGTACCACGCGAACACCGTGAAATCGTGGTGGCTGATGTAGCGCAGCAGCCAGCGCACGCACAGAAAAGCGCTGACGAAGGAAGCGACGCCGCCGGCCGCGAACAGACTCCAGTCTTCGGCGCGGAACAGTGCGCGGTACTTGACCACCTCGTACACGGTCGCGCCGAACAGCGTGGGAATGGCGAGGAAAAAGGAAAACTCCATCGCCGCCTTGCGCGACAGTCCGAACAGCAGGCCGCCGATGATGGTGGCCCCGGAACGTGAAGTTCCCGGAATCAAGGCCAGCACCTGCGCGCAGCCGACCTTCAGTGCGTCCTTCCAGTCCATGTCGTCCACCGACTGCACCGTGATTTTGTGCTCCCGCTTCTCCGCCCACAGGATGACGAACGCGCCCGCGATGAAAGCCATCGCCACCGGCACCGGCGCAAACAGATGCTCCTTGATCGCGGAAGCGAACAGCAGTCCCAGCACCGCGGCCGGCAGAAAAGCGATCAACAAATTCATAACGAAACGCCGCGCCGACCGGTCGCGCGTGACACCACTGGCCACCGCGATGATCTTCGCGCGGTACTCCCAGCACACCGCGAGAATCGCCGCGAACTGGATCACGATCTCGAACACCTTGCCCTTCTCGTCGTTGAAGTCGAGCAGGTCGCCGGCCAGAATCAAATGGCCGGTGCTCGAAATCGGCAGGAATTCAGTCAGCCCCTCGACGATGCCAAGGATTACAGCCTTGATGATCAGCAGAATATCCATGTGGGATCCGGAAAAGTGGCCGGATTATATCTTTTGGCCGGAATGCCCTGCTGCCTTACGGATTTGTCTTTCGTTGTCCCAAGCAAGAACGATACGGCAGGCGGCGAATTGAAAGCAGCAGTTTACAACGACGGGCAAAGCGGCGGCTGGGAAAAAAGGCGGGTTGCCCGTGAAAATTCCTGGCGATTTCGCCGAGCGAAACGATAGTTGCAAAACCGCAGGAATACCAGGATAAACTGATGCCAGCACTTCGGATAGGGAGAGATTCGACCGCGTAACGGATCGAATCGCGGAGGACATCATGGCCATAAATCGCTGGACGAAGGATCAACTCAAGCTGGCGTTTCACCTTTATTGTCAACTGCCTTTCGGCAAACTGCACAGCCGTAATCCAGAAATTAAACGGCTCGCACACCTCATCGGCCGCACCCCCGATGCGGTAGCGATGAAGTTGGTCAATTTTGCCAGCCTCGATCCCGCGATCACCAGCACAGGTCGCTCAGGCTTAGGCAACGCGGGGGCGCTCGACAAGGAAGTGTGGGCTGAGTTTCATGCGAACTGGGAAAAACTTGCCGTGGAGTGCGAATCATTGAGACGCAAGCTTGACGCCAACGCTCCGGCGATTGACGAAGCCGACGAACAGCTTGTGCCGGAAGACTACACAGGCGAAACGAAGAAGGTGATTGCCGAACAACGCATCAAGCAAACCTTCTTCCGTCGTGCTGTGTTAAGCAGCTATCGTGGGCGCTGCTGCATGTCTGGTCTGTCGGAACCACGCTTGCTGGTTGCTAGCCATATCGTGCCATGGAGCAAAGATAAAGCGAATCGCTTGAACCCAAGCAACGGGCTTTGCCTTTCGGCAATTCATGACAAAGCCTTCGATAAGGGGCTTATTACAATCACGGAAGATTTCAAAATCATTGTGTCGCGAGAGTTAAAACGGCTCGCCGATCCTTTCGTGAAAAAGATTTTAGTGGCGCTGGACGGGAAACCCATTGAGTTGCCAGACCGTTTCGCACCAAGCGCCGAATTTCTGTCACGCCATAGAGCTGATCTTTTTGTTGACAATCAAAAGAAATGAGCGCCCGACTCATGCCACTAATTCTCCATGAAGACGCGTTCGACGCCTTCTTTCTACCGTATAGCCATCCGCAGTCACATCACAATATTTGGGGTGGGCTTGGACTGGAAACGTTCGGAAAGGATTTTGAGCTTGTGCGTAGTCTCGACATCAATCATGTCTGGACGGTTATCGATTCTGGAGACGATGCAAACCAGTGGATCACAACGGGGGTTCACTATGTGAATCGGATATGCTATTTAGTAACCCAAAAGCCGCATAACTGGCTAATGGTCGAATTCCGCGTCCCGCATAACCTTCGTTCCCTCACGCCATTGGGGCTAAAACGGCAAATGCGGAAACTTGAGCGTGCAATGGCTCATAAGGTTGCCATAACTACGCCTTACGATAAACCTCCGCCCCCTGCTGCACGAACTCCACCGCTTTAACTTCCATCCCCTTCTGCAGCGCTTCCTGTTCGGAGACGCCTTGGCCCGGGGCGAAGTCGCGCACTTGGTCTGCGCCAGCATTTAATTGAGTGGCGGCAAGGCTGGCCGGTAACTCCATCCACCACGCGGGACGGGACGGCGCAGGCACAACAGTCTTCTGACTGAGTGAGTCCCACGAACCAATGCGTTACGCGCCAGAAGCATTACTTCACCCATTTACACCCATTACTTGAATTGGGTGTAAATGGGTGTATTATTGGTTCATGTTACGAATCGACACCCTGCAGATAACGCCAGAAGTCCTTGGTTTTGTTTCTAAAATTGATGAGTTCAAGGGTGCCTGGCGGGCGCTGGGCACACTTGCGCCGGATCGCCTGTCCGCGCTGCGGCGCGTTGCCACCATCGAGAGCATTGGGTCTTCCACACGTATTGAGGGGAGCAAGCTTTCCGACCGCGAGGTCGAGCGCCTGCTGTCCAACCTTGCGATCAGGAAGTTCGAGACGCGCGATGAGCAGGAGGTGGCGGGTTATGCCGAATTGATGGAGTCGGTATTCGAATCCTGGCAGGACATCCCGCTCGACGAAAACCATCTCAGGCAATTGCATCAGATATTGCTGAAGCACAGCAGCAAGGACGAACGACATCGCGGCGGCTACAAGACCCACCCCAACCATGTCGCGGCTTTCGATGAAAACGGCGCACAGATCGGCGTGGTGTTCGAGACGGCAACGCCTTTCGACACACCGCGCCTGATGACCGGGTTGATCAGCTGGACGAACGAAGCGCGCGACAAGGCGCATCTGCACCCGTTACTCGTCATCGCCATTTTCATCGTGGTGTTCCTCGCCATTCATCCGTTTCAGGATGGCAACGGACGATTGAGCCGCGCATTGACGACCTTGCTGTTGTTGCAGGCAGGCTATGCTTATGTCCCGTATAGCTCACTCGAAAGCATCATCGAAGTAAACAAGGAAGCCTATTATCTGGCGCTGCGGCAAACGCAAGGCACGATTTACGGCGACGCGCCGGATTGGCAGCCCTGGCTGCTGTTCTTCCTGCGTTCATTGGCGGAGCAGGCGGCACGCCTGACGAAAAAGATGGAGCGTGAGAAAATCGTGCTGGCGGCACTGCCGGCGCTGTCGTTGCAGATCATTGAGTTCGCCCGTGACCATGGACGCATCACGATGGCGGATGCCATCAAGCTGACGGGCAGTAACCGCAATACATTGAAACAGCATTTTCGCGACCTGGTCGAACGCAGTCATCTGGCACCGCATGGCCGCAGACGGGGCGCTTGGTACAGCCTGAAATAATCCGCCCCGCGTTGACCTACGCCTTGCGATAAACCTCCGCCCCCTGCTGGACGAATTCCACCGCCTTACCCTCCATCCCTTTCTGCAGCGCTTCCTGCTCGGAAACACCTTCCCTCGCGGCATAGTCGCGCACATCCTGCGTGATTTTCATCGAGCAGAAATGTGGACCGCACATCGAGCAGAAATGCGCGAGCTTGGCGCCTTGCTGCGGCAGTGTCTCGTCGTGGAATTCGCGCGCCTTGTCGGGATCGAGGCCGAGGTTGAACTGGTCCTCCCAGCGGAATTCGAAACGCGCCTTCGACAGCGCGTTGTCGCGGATCTGCGCGCCGGGATGGCCCTTGGCGAGGTCGGCGGCGTGCGCGGCGATCTTGTAGGCGATGATGCCGTCCTTGACGTCGTTCTTGTCGGGCAGGCCGAGGTGCTCTTTCGGCGTCACGTAGCACAGCATCGCAGTACCGTACCAGCCGATCATCGCGGCGCCGATGGCGCTGGTGATGTGGTCATAGCCCGGCGCGATGTCGGTGGTCAGCGGGCCCAAAGTATAGAAAGGCGCTTCGTGGCACCACTTCAGTTGCAGGTCCATGTTCTCCTTGATCATGTGCATCGGCACATGGCCGGGACCTTCGATCATCACCTGCACGTCGTGTTTCCACGCGACCTGCGTCAGTTCGCCCAGCGTCTTCAGTTCCGCGAGCTGCGCTTCGTCGTTGGCGTCGTGAATCGAACCGGGACGCAGGCCGTCGCCGAGCGAGAACGCGACATCGTACGCTTTCATGATCTCGCAGATTTCCTCGAAATGCGTGTAGAGGAAACTCTCCTTGTGATGAGCGAGGCACCACTTGGCCATGATCGAGCCACCGCGCGACACGATGCCGGTCATGCGCTTTGCGGTCAGCGGCACGAACGGCAGGCGCACGCCGGCGTGAATCGTGAAGTAATCGACGCCCTGCTCGGCTTGTTCGATCAGCGTGTCGCGGAACATTTCCCACGTCAGTTCCTCGGCGCGGCCTTCGACTTTTTCCAGCGCCTGATAGATCGGCACGGTGCCGATCGGCACCGGCGAGTTGCGGATGATCCATTCGCGCGTTTCGTGGATGTTCCTGCCGGTGGAAAGGTCCATCACGGTGTCGCCGCCCCAACGGATCGCCCACGTCATTTTCTCGACCTCTTCGGCAATCGACGAGCCGAGCGCGGAATTGCCGATGTTGGCGTTGATCTTGACCAGGAAATTGCGGCCGATGATCATCGGCTCGCTTTCCGGGTGGTTGATGTTGGCGGGAATGATCGCGCGGCCGCGCGCGACCTCGGCGCGCACGAACTCGGGCGTGATGGCCGCCGGCAGCGCGGCGCCGAACGCCTGCCCCGAATGCTGGCGCGTCAGCATTTCGCCCAGCCCCTCGCGGCGCTGGTTTTCGCGGATCGCGATGAATTCCATTTCCGGCGTGATGATGCCTTGCCGTGCGTAGTGCATTTGCGTGACATTGGCGCCAGCCTTCGCGCGACGCGGCGCGCGTTTCAGATCGAAGCGCAGTTCCGCGAGCCCGGGGTCACTGAGGCGCTCGACGCCGTAATGCGAGCTGGGGCTGTCCAGAATTTCGGTGTCGCCGCGCTCCTCGATCCAGCGCGCGCGCAGCGCCGGCAGGCCGGCGCGGATGTCGATGCGCGCCTGCGGGTCGGTGTACGGCCCCGAGGTGTCATAGACCAACAGCGGCAGGTTGGCTTCGGCGCCGAACGACGCCGGGGTCGGCGACTGCACGATCTCGCGCATCGGCACGCGGATATCGGACCGGCTGCCCGTAACATGGATTTTGCGCGAATTCGGTAAAGGTTGAACCGCCGCGGCATCGACCTGCGCAGTTGCGGCCAGAAACTTGGGATTGGCATTCATCATCGCCTCCGTCGTGAATCGCGCGGGAAGAATGGCGAACGACGGCGGCCACGCTTCCCTGCGGCGGCATTACCCGCGTCAGGTTCCAAGGGACTCTCTCACCCGCCGGCAACCGCCGCCAGGACCCCTACGTGTATTTTTTTATTATGCCATAATTGCAGCCCTCGATTCCGCACCGCCGCGGTTTTTCATTCCCGACAGATATGAACGCCCAGACCGACGTCGAACGCGCGCGCTTCAACATGATCGAGCAGCAGATTCGTCCGTGGGACGTGCTCGACCCGCGAGTGCTTGATCTGCTGTTCGAGGTCAAGCGCGAGGACTTCGTCCCGCCGCAGTATTGTGACCTCGCGTTTGCCGACATGGAAATCCCGCTCGCTGAGCACGCAGAAGCCGACGCGCGGATGCTCGCGCCCAAGATCGAAGCGCGGATGCTGCAGGCGCTTGCGATCAAGCCGACCGACCGCATCCTCGAGGTCGGCACCGGCAGCGGCTACATGACGGCGCTGCTGGCCAAACTCGGCGCCCACGTCTGCAGCGTGGAAATCGTGCCCGCATTCAGCGCCACCGTGGCGCAGCGGCTTGCCGCGCACGGCATCAGCAATGTGACGCTGGAAACCGGCGACGCCGCGCGCGGCTGGCCGGCGCACGCCCCGTACGACGTGATCGTGCTGACCGGTTCGGTGCCGCTGCTGCCCGACGCATTTCAGCAAAGCCTCGCGGCGGGCGGGCGCCTGCTGGCGGTGGTTGGCGAAGCGCCGGCGATGGAAGCGCGCCTCGTGACCTGCGCGGCGCCCGGCGCCTGCAGCGCGCTCACGCTGTTCGAGACCTGCATCCCGCCGCTCAGGAACGCGCCGCAACCCGAAAGATTCGTATTTTGATCGGCCAACTGTCGCCGCTCGCGCTGCGCGACTGGCTGCACGACACGTCCCGCCCGCCGCCGCTGCTGCTCGACGTGCGCGAACCATGGGAATACGAACGTTGCCGCATCGGTGACTCGCAGCTGCTGCCGCTCGGAAAACTGGCGCAGCGCTGCGATGAACTGCCGCGCGACCGCGCGATCGTCGTCATCTGCCACCACGGCGTGCGCAGCCAGCAGGCCGCGCATTTTCTGGACAGCGCCGGCTTCGCGCAGACCTACAACCTGAGCGGTGGCGTCGCGGCTTGGGCCGAACAGGTCGAACCGGCGATGCCGCGTTACTGATCCTGCGCCGGCCGTCAGCGTCGACCGATGGCTGCACCACCGACTGATCCGAAAGCGATGCTGCGCGCGGAAATCCGCGCGGCGCGCGACGCGCTGCCGGCCGCGGCGCGCCGCGCGCTCGGCGCGCGCATCAGCGCGCGTGTGCTGGAGCTCGACGCCTGGCATGCCGCCGGCGGCGTGCTGCTCTACCTGTCATTCGGCAGCGAATTCGACACCGCGCCGCTGGTCGCCGCCGCGCTGGCGCACGGCAAGCGGCTGTGCCTGCCGCGCCTCAACCGCGACCGCAATGCGCTGGAAATCCATTACGTGCACGATGTCGAGCACGACACTGCGCCGGGCGCGTTCGGCGTCCGCGAGCCGCTTCCCGCCTGCGCACGCGCCGGGCTGGGCGAGATCGATTTCGTGCTGACGCCCGGCCTTGCGTTCACGCCGCGTGGCGAACGGCTCGGCTATGGCGGCGGCTATTACGACCGCCTGCTCGAATCGCTGGATCGGGCAACCTCGGTCGCCGCCGCGTTCGCGCTGCAGGTCCGCGAGCAGATACCGGTCGAACCCCACGACCGCCGCGTCGACTGGGTGGTCACCGAACAGACCGCGCAGCGCGCGCCGCTCACCACCTGATCAGCTCGAGCACGCGCGCGGTCGCGCCGCGGTGATTGCGCGCGAAGTCGAGCGCGGCGTGCGCCATCTGCCGCAGCCGCGCGCGGTCGGCGAGCAGTTCACGCACGAACTTCGCAACCTGCGCCGCGTCGCCGGCCTGCAGCGCAGCACCGGCGGCGACCGCGAGCCGCGTGGCTTCGGCAAAATTATGGGTGTGCGGCCCAACGATCACCGGACAGCCGACCGCGCACGCCTCGATCAGGTTCTGGCCACCGAACGGCAGCAGGCTGCCACCGACGAAAGCGGCATCGCACGCCGCGTAATAGGCGAACATCTCGCCCATGCTGTCGCCGAGCACCACACGCGTGTCAGGCGCCAGCGCGACGTCGGCGCTGCGGCGCTGATACTTGAGGCCGGCGCGTTCGAGCAATGCCGCGATTTCGTCGAAGCGCTGCGGGTGACGCGGCACCACGATCAGCAGCAGATCGGGAATATCGACGCCGCGCAGCGCGTCGAGCAGCAACGCTTCCTCGCCCTCGCGCGTGCTCGCGGCGAGCAGCACCGGCCGCGTCTGGCCATGATTCATCCCCCACTGCTCGCGCCAGCGCGTGCCGCGCGCGACCAGCTCCGGCGGCGGCACGATGTCGAACTTGATGCTGCCGGTCACCTTGACGCCGACAGCGCCGAGCGCGGTCAGCCGCGCTGCGTCGGCGTCGCTCTGCGCGGCGATCGCGGCGAATTCGCGCAGACTTTCCGCGACCAGCGGCGCGAAGCGGCGATAGCCGGCGGACGATTTTTCCGACAGCCGTGCGTTGACCAGATACAGCGGCACGCCGCGCGCGCGGCACGCGTGCACCAGGTTCGGCCAGATCTCGGTTTCAATCAGGATGCCGGCGGCCGGCCTGAAATGATCGAGGAAGCGCGCGATTGCAAACGGAAAGTCATATGGCAGATAGCAGCTCGCGACATCGGCGCCGAACAGCGCGATGCCCGCAGCGCGGCCGGTCGGCGTCATGTGCGTGAGCAGGATGCGATGGCCGGGATGGCGCTGCCGCAATTCACGCACCAGCGGCTCGGCGGCGCGCGTTTCGCCGACCGACACCGCATGAATCCAGACCAGCGGCGATGGCGGCGCGGATCGGTAATGCCCGAACCGTTCCGCGATATGCGAAAGATATTCGGGCTGACGGCGCGCGCGCCACAGCAGACGCAACAGCAGCAGCGGCAGCAGCAGGTACAGCAGCAGCGTATAGACGCAGCGCGAGCGGATCACGGCAAAAAACTTTCCGCCGCCGCGATCACCGCGTCCGCCGTGGGCGGCGCACCGATGCCGCCGAGATTGACCGCGCGCCGCGCGCCGTAGATGCCGGTCGCCGCCGGATCGGTCGCGCCGTAGATGCCGACCGTCGGCGCGCCGAGCGCGGCGGCGAGATGGGTCAGTCCGGTGTCGACGCCGACGACGATTTTCGCGCCAGCGCACAGCGCGGCGAGTTCGTCGAGCGCAAGCGCCGGCGCGACCGTTGCGCGGCCAAGCGCGCGCGCGAGCCGTGCGCTGCGTTCGCGCTCGCGCGCACTGCCCGACGGCAGCACGCAGCTGAGGCCGCGCCGCCCGAAGTGGGCGCCGAGCGCGATCCAGTCTGCCTCCGGCCACAGCTTGCGTTCGTCACTGGTCGCGTGCAGCAGCACCGCATAGTCACCGGCATCGAGCCAGCCGAAGCGGCGCGGTGCGGCGGAGATGCCGTAATCGAACTGCGCCGGCACTGCGTAGCCGAGCACGCGCGCGACCAGCAGCCGGTTGCGCTCGACCGCGTGCAGCGTCCACGGCACGCGGAACGTTTTGTCATAGAGCAATCCGAGCGGTTCGCGCGCGCTGTGCCAGTCGAGACCGTAGCGCGGCCCATGTGCAAGCCGCGCCACCAGCGCGCTCTTGATCAGCCCCTGCGCATCGATCACCGCATCGTAACTTTCGTGTCGCAATTCGTGCGCCGCTGCGCGCATTGCGCTGCGCTGGGATTGCTGCCAGAATCCGCGGCGCCATTCGCGCAATGCAACCTCGATCACGCGCGCGACACCCCGATGCATCCGCGCCACCGGTGCAAACGCGGCCTCAACCGTCCAGTCGACGGCCGCGGCCGGAACACAGCGCTGGATATCGGTCACCGCCGGCAGCATGTGGACGACATCGCCAAGAGACGAGGTCTTGACCAGCAGAACTTTGGGCATCCGGGATGCAGGACATGAAGGAAAACCGCGCAAGCCTACACTGAAAATGCGGTTGCGCATAGAATAACCCGTGGCGCGGACAGCGCGCCGGCGTCACCGATAACAGAGACTCGTGAAAATATTCGTCACCGGCGGCGCCGGCTTCATCGGTTCCAACTTCGTGCTGGACTGGATCGCCGGCGAAGGCGCTCCACTCGTCAACCTCGACAAACTCACTTACGCGGGCAATCTCGCCAACCTGGCGAGCCTGAAGGACGACGCGCGCCATGTTTTCATCCACGGTGACATCGGCGACCGCGCGCTGGTCGATGCGCTGCTCGAACGCCATCGGCCGCAGGCGATCGTGCATTTCGCAGCGGAAAGCCATGTCGATCGTTCGATCCACGGCCCGGCCGAATTCGTGCAAACCAACGTCGTCGGCACCTTCAACCTGCTCGAAGCGGCGCGCGCCTGGTGGTCGGCGCTCGGCGAACCCGAAAAATCGCGCTTCCGTTTCCTGCACGTCTCGACCGACGAAGTCTACGGTTCGCTCGGCGCCGCCGATGCGCCGTTCACCGAAAGTTCGCCGTACGCGCCGAACAGTCCCTATGCGGCATCGAAAGCCGCCTCCGATCATCTGGTGCGCGCCTGTCATCACACCTATGGCCTGCCTGCCATCATCACCAACTGCTCGAACAATTACGGGCCGTACCAGTTTCCCGAGAAGCTGATTCCGCTGATGACGCTCAACGCGCTGCAGGGCAAGCCGCTGCCGGTTTACGGCGACGGCGGCAACGTGCGCGACTGGCTGCACGTCAGCGACCATTGCGCGGCGGTACGGCTGGCGCTGAAAAAAGGGCGCCCCGGCAGCACCTATAACATCGGCGGCGGCGCCGAGAAAACCAACCTTGAGATCGTCGGCGCGGTGTGCGGCATTGCCGACGAACTCGATCCGCGCGGCGCGCCGCACTCGCGGCTGATCTCGTTCGTCAAGGACCGGCCGGGACACGACCGGCGCTACGCGATCGATGCGACGAAGATACAGACCGAGCTCGGCTGGAAGCCCGCGGTAAAATTCGAGGACGGATTGCGCCGCACCGTGCGCTGGTACGCCGAGCACCCGGAATGGGTGAACAACGTGACGAGCGGCGCCTACCGCGACTGGATCGACATCAACTACGCGCACAGGACCACGGCATGAAAGGCATCGTTCTGGCCGGCGGATCGGGAACACGGCTGTACCCGGCGACGCAGGTCGTCTCGAAGCAATTGCTGCCGCTCTACGACAAGCCGATGATCTATTATCCGCTGTCGACGCTGATGCTGGCCGGCATCCGCGACATCCTGGTGATTTCGACGCCGCAGGACACGCCGCGCTTCGAGCAGCTGCTGGGCGACGGCGAAAAGTGGGGGATCCATCTGTCCTATGCGGTGCAGCCCGCGCCCGCAGGCATCGCGCAGGCGTTCCTGATCGGCGCCCGCTTCATCAGCGGCGCACCGTGCGCGCTCGTTCTCGGCGACAACGTCTTCTACGGGCACGATTTCCCGCAGGACCTGCGCGCGGCGGCCGCAAAAACTCGCGGCGCCACTATCTTCGCCTACCAGGTCAATGACCCGGCGCGCTACGGCGTCGTCGAGTTCGACCGCAACCACAAGGCGATTTCGATCGAAGAAAAACCCAAGAACCCGAAATCCAGATACGCGGTCACCGGTTTTTATCTTTACGACAACCAGGTCGTCGATATCGCGAAATCGCTGCGGCCTTCGGCGCGCGGTGAGCTCGAGATCACCGACGTCAACCGGGAATACCTGCGCCGCGGGCAGCTCGAAGTGTCGCTGATCGGGCGCGGCATCGCCTGGCTCGACACCGGCACCCACGAGTCGCTGCTTGCCGCCTCGATGTTCATCGAAACGATCGAAAAGCGCCAGGGTCTCAAGATCGCCTGCCCCGAGGAAATCGCCTGCCGGATGGGGTACATCGACGCCGCGACGCTCGGCCGACTGGCGGATGCGATCGGCGACAACGCCTACGGCCGTTATTTGAAGGATCTGCTGCGGGAACAGGTTCAGTCGTGAACGTGGTCCGCACGGAACTGGCCGGGGTGCTGATCATCGAGCCGCGGGTATTCGGCGACGACCGCGGCTTTTTCTACGAGAGCTATAACGAAAAAGCGTTCGCCGCGGCAACCGGCGTCGCCCCCCGATTCGTGCAGGACAATCATTCGCGCTCGGTCAAAAATGTGCTGCGCGGGCTGCATTACCAGATCCAGCAGCCTCAGGGCAAGCTGGTGCGCGCAACCGCCGGCGAGGTCTATGACGTGGTGGTCGACATCCGCCGCAGCTCGCCGGATTTCGGAAAATGGACGTCCGTCGTTCTTTCCGCGGACAACAAGCGCATGCTGTGGATTCCTGCCGGCTTCGCGCACGGCTTCCTGGTCACCAGCGACTATGCCGAGTTTCAGTACAAGACCACCGATTACTGGGCGCCGCAGTTCGAGCGCTGCATCCTGTGGAACGATCCGGAGCTGAAAATTCCGTGGCCGCTGCAAGCCGGGCCGCTGCTTTCGGCGAAAGACCTGCAGGGTTTGCCGCTGAGCAAAGCGGAAACGTTTGAGTGAAGCGCATACTGATCGCCGGCAGCAACGGCCAGGTCGGCTGGGAGCTGCAGCGCGCGCTCACGCCCCTTGGTTCCGTCGCGGCCTTCGACCGCTCGGAGCTCGACCTCGCCAGCCCCGACTCGATTCGTGCAGCGCTGCGGCAAGCGTCGCCTGACATCATCGTCAACGCGGCCGCCCACACCGCCGTCGACAAGGCGGAGGCGGAGCCCGGGCTCGCGATGCGGATCAACGCGCAGGCGCCGGGCATCCTCGCCGAGGAGGCGAAACGGCTCGGCGCGCTGCTGATCCACTATTCGACCGATTACGTTTTCGACGGCGCGAAGTCCGGCGGCTACATCGAAGAAGACGAACCGCATCCGCTCGGCGTCTATGGAACGTCCAAACTGGAGGGCGAGCGCGCGGTCACGCAATCGGGCTGCGCGCATTTCATACTGCGCACCAGCTGGGTCTATAGCGCGCGCGGCAGCAATTTCGTGCTGACCATCCTCCGCCTTGCGCGCGAGCGCGATGAACTGAAAGTGGTCGACGACCAGATCGGCTCTCCGACCTGGGCGCGCGCGCTCGCCGACGCCACCGCCGGATTGATCGGCCGGGATCCGCCGCTGGAGACTTGCGGCCTGTACCATCTTGCCGCGCGCGGTTCCGTATCGCGCTACCATTTCGCGCAAAAAATCGTCGACATCGCGCGGCGGATTTCGGGCGGCGATGGAAAATGGGCCGCAATACATCCGGTGACGACGGCGGACTATCCGCTGCCGGCCGCACGCCCGCTGAATTCCGTGCTCGACAGCGGCAAAATCAAACGCGCCCTCGGCATCGAAATGGCGCCGTGGGAAGATCAGCTTGCCGCCTGCCTCGATGATGTCGTCGCAGCCCGCTAAGCCCGCGGCGAGCGTTGCGGTGGTCGTCGTCAACTGGAACGGCGGCGAACTGCTGGCGCGCTGCCTGCGCGCGCTGGCGGCGCAGACCGTGCAGCCAAAGAAAATCCTGGTCGTTGACAACGCCAGCAGCGACGGTTCGTGCGAGCGCGTCGCGGAAAATTTCCCGCAAGTGATTTTGCTGAGGCAAGAAAAAAATCTGGGATTCGCCGCCGGCAATAATGTCGCCGTCCGCGCGGCCGGCGATTGCGACTGGATCGCGCTGATCAATCCCGACGCGTTCGCCGAGCCCGGCTGGCTGGAGGCGCTGCTGACTGCGGCGCACGAACATCCCGAATGTTCGTTCTTCGGCAGCCGCATGCTGATGGCCGACGCGCCGGAACTGCTGGACGGCGTCGGCGATGTTTACCACATCAGCGGACTGGTGTGGCGTGAAGGGCACGGCACGCCGGCGACCGGCGCCTATCGAGAAGAAAAGGAAATATTCTCGCCGTGCGGCGCGGCGGCGATGTACAAGAGAGCGGCCTTTGTCGAAGCCGGCGGTTTTGACGAAGATTATTTCTGCTATGTCGAGGATGTCGATCTCGGTTTCCGGCTGCGGCTGCTCGGCCACCGCTGCCTGTATGTGCCGCAATCCGTCGTATTGCATAAGGGATCGGCGCTGACCGGAAAGCGCAGCGACTTCTCGATCTATTACGGCCACCGCAACCTGGTCTGGACCTTCGTCAAGAATTTCCCCGGCGGCTGGTTCTGGATATATCTGCCGCTGCATCTGGCAATGAACTTTGCAGCGCTGCTGTGGTTTTCCCTGGCTGGGCATGCCAAACCGATATGGCGCGCCAAACTGGATGCGCTGAAGGGGTTGTCCGGGATATGGAGCAAGCGCCGGTTCATCCAGCGCGGGAAACGAATACAGTTTGCCCGGATAAAATCATTGATGGCGACCCGCCTGCGTGACATCGTGAATCGCCGCTAGCCCGCATTGCAATGGCGTTATTTCTCGGCCAGAAATACGATCTCTTCCCCCCGGCCGGGATTGAATGCAAGAACCAGACGCTCGACATACATCAGCCAATAACCCCATACCCGGGTAAGGAACGGCAGTCGCCCCATTTTGTACTTGCCTTCGCGCTCAATCTGCCGGCTTGCGCCCAGCGTCCAGTCCGCATCACGGATGACGCTGAAACATTCCATCCGGCTGAACCTCAGATTCCGGGCGATTTTCGGCAGGTTGGCCATATTGAACAGATGCAGGTGCCGGGGAGGATCGAGGTGCAGCCAGTTCCGTCCGTACTTGCTGTGTCCGAGACTGCCGGTATTCGGCGTCAGCAGCACCAGTCGCCCGCCGCTCTTCAATATCCGATGACATTCCCTGACGGTCGCGATCGGGTCGTAAAGATGCTCGATGACATGGCTCATGATGATGGCGTCGAAGGACTCGTCCGCGAATGAAACACTTTCCAGCGAACCGCAACTGACGTTCAGCCCGCGTTCGCGCGCGGTCGCCGCCGCTTTCGGATCCGGATCGATGCCCTGAACCTCCCAGCCGAGACGACTGAGATGATGGAGCAGGTCTCCCCGTCCGCAGCCGATTTCGAGCAGGCGCCCTTGCGGTTTCGCGCGCAGCCACATGACGCTCGCGTCGAACCGAACCGCAAGATGCGGCACCCATGCGGCCAGTGAAGCCAGAAGTCTCGGCAGCAGCGGGATGCCGGCGTTGCTCGGGTAGCCGAAATGGTTCGAAAGGTAGGCGGCCCGCACCGCATGGTAAATCCGTCTCGCCCATGAATCGCGGGTAATTTCGCCGTGCGTATAGTATTGTCGGTAGGCCTGATGAATATCCTCGGGTGCCGGCATCGGATCCAGCCACAGCAGTCCGCAGTTGTGGTCACGGCATTCCACCAGGGTCCACTCGCCCGGTGTCTCGAACATCCGGTCCTTCAGACCGGAGTAGCGCCTGACGCCGTCATTCCCGCAAAGCAGGCACCGTGGCGCGGGTTGCGTCTTCATGTCAGCAGGCCGCGGCAGAAGAAAAGAGGTCCCGGTGGGTGGCCAGAAAATCCGCGCCGATGCGCGACGCCGATC
Organism: Burkholderiales bacterium; assembly: GCA_035524795.1. Taxonomy (GTDB): domain Bacteria; phylum Pseudomonadota; class Gammaproteobacteria; order Burkholderiales; family SG8-41; genus DATKOF01. The sequence continues at coordinate 27,956 of DATKOF010000004.1, read as the reverse complement.
CATAACCATAGTGTCCGGGCCGCAACAGGGAATGAAAGCGCCGCTGCAACTCCTCGTCAGCGTCGCTGTAGACCCTTGTTCCGTTCACCCGCTCCAGCATCTCGCTGGCCAGCCCCAGCATTTCCTGGCCGGAATTTTCCTCGACCTCGACGCCCGCTTCTTCATAAAGCCGGGCCAGCCGGTAATTCGCCAGCGGCGACCGGAAAGCCTCCTCGAACGAAATGTAACGGCCGCCGTCCTTCGCTCGCAGCAGCTTCGGGATCGAAATGTCCCGCGGCGCATAGCTCAGATTGCTGAGCGGAACCATGTTGGCGAGAGCGCAGGGAACACCGAAGACGTTGCTGACGATGGCGAGCCCGGAAGAATTGCCGAGGAAGAACCTGCAGCTCGCGCACAGAAAAACATCCATCCAGTCTGATTTCGCGGAGTGATGGGCGTAATCGATGACGTTGGCCAGCGGCGGCAGCGGCGTCGTGGTCGGATCGCCCATGCGCACGCACCATCCGCCCTGCGAGACGATGAATGCCATCGCCGGCAACAGTCTCCCGACATCGCTGTTGCGGTGACTGTGGAGCGCTTCGTCAACCGGCGAGAAACCGCCTTCCCTGGCCTGGACGCAGACAAACCATGCGCCGTGCGGCACGCCCATGGACGCCAGCGCATCGCGCCCTCTTTTCCGATCCGCCTCCGATAACCGCAACAGAGGGGGACGGTCGCCCCATTCGGCGCATATTCTGAAATATTCCGCGGTCGCATTCAGGCGCAGCACGTAGTGGCTGGCATCCAGCGACATCAGGCCCGGCCACCGGGACATGGCCCCCAGCACAGTGCATAGCCAGGGAGAAGTCACGACCCGGATGTGCGGCTTCCAGTATTCGAGCAGCGTCCGGTTGGAAACCCGGTGCGGCGGGGCAAGGATGAACCAGCGGCGGGCAGGAAGTTCTCCAAGCGCTTTTGCCTTCAGGAAACAGTCCACTTCTGCGGCAAGGTGACCGATGCGGTCGGTGAATACCAGCACCCGCCGCCAGCCGGCCAGATGAAGAATCAGGGTGGCCGGAAGCAGCACGACCCAGCCGATGGCGCGCGCCGATCCGACGAGAAGGCGCCCCGCCAGCCACAGGACACCCTGCCGCCGGAGACGGGCGCGCAACAATTCGAATCTGATCCGGGCCTGGGTCAGCACGCCCGGGACTCCTGGAACGACAAGCGGCCGCCCTCCATGCCCCGTACTCAGCGGAACCGAAGAGACCTGTAGTGCAGCCAGAGCGCGAACGCGTCATAAGGCGTCACCCTCGGCTGCTGCAGTATCTCTACACCGGAGAAGGCCCTGATCGCGGCGCCTTCGCGCAGCACCGCGCGGGACAGAAAATCGTTCGGAACGCGGACTTCATAATAATTCCGATAGACCTTTCTGGGCCACACCTGGATATCGAATTCGAATCGCGCAAACTGTGTTGCGCCCTCGACCTCGATTTCCACTTCCTCCCTGAGTTCGCGATACAGCGCGGCGAGCGGCTCCTCGCCGGGATTCACCGCTCCGCCAAAGCAGCCCCAATGATCCGGGTAAAAGATCTGCGGAAGCGCGTCTCGTAATTGCATCACATATCTTCCGTCCTCCATCACCAGAATCGCCGCGACCGCATCGTCGCCATGGATTTTGTCTTCCGCGGTGATAAACAACGGGGTTTTCATGATGGGCCTGATTTCATTCCGATGAAAATACCCGGTTTCATCATTTGCGTCCGCTCAACAGGCGTTGCTCGATGACCTGCTGCACCGCCGCCGCATAGACTTCCGCGCCGTAATTGCTCCAATGTCCGTCGTTGGGAAGGTTGTACCAGCGCGTCCACTCCCGCTCTCCTTTTTCCACCGGCATGTAGCGCTCCATCCGCGTAATCGAAACGCCCGACTTGCGGGCCTCTTCCATCAATGGATCCAGATCGGAGGCCAGCGTCACGCCATGGATGTAGGTCTCCCCTTTCAGGTGCGGGTACAGGGGATTGTGCAGAACCAGCGTGTTCGGATGTATGGACTGAATGAATTTCAGGACGGCGATCGCGCGCGCTCTTTCTTCCTCGTCCCGCTTTACCGACAGCAGATGCGGCGCGGGAAGATCCGTCGTCGCCTGCTGGATGATCGCCCTGCCCATTAACTGGCGCAATACCAGCGGTTCCTTTGAAAGCATCACGCGGTGCCAGACGATCTGCTTCGCGGCGTGAAACTTGATGTGGTTGATCGCGTCCCTGTCGAACACGGTCTCTTTGGGCACGTACCACATCACCGAAACCTTGCAATCCGGATTGGACAGGACTTCAGGCTGGGAGGAACAGGACAGGGGGATTTGCAGTCCGTCCACCTTCACGTAAGGCGGCTTGATTTCCGATTCAGACGCGATATCGGGCGGGGTCGGCGTCGGATCGTCAGGCACTTTCGCATAATCATCCGCATAGGGCCTCGGCAGATCCTCGACAATGAAATTCACGACCAGCAGGTCCGGCGAGAAGCGGCGCGCGATTACCGACAGCGGATTGGCCATCATTCCCATACTGGCGCCGGCCACGCCGAGATTCAACACCGAAATCCTGCGCACCCCCAGCTTCGCGAGCAGCGGCTTGTCCTCGTTGAGCCTGCGCTGCAGGACATCCGGCCACGGCTGCGAATTGTTGATGCTCGCCGTCAGGGAGTCACCGACCACCGCAATCCGGTATTCGGACACTTCCTTGCGCCGCGCGTAGTCGAATTCGGACACCCACCCCAGGTTGTTGACCGGCACACGATGCCGGTCAAACATCGTGCCATCGGGCGCATAGATCGTCAGCGTGAACGGCTTGCCGGCGGCAAACAGGCCGAACACGCTCCCCGGCCTTCCGAATGTCGTCGCGACCGGCGGCACGTCGGTCGTCATTACCAGGTACCCGGGCTGAACGGTGTAATGCCGGTACAGATACAGACGGTATCCCGCTTCGATCAGGATGTACCCGACCAGCAGCGACACCACGACAAGGACCGCCTGCGCCAGCCTGGCGTGCCTCTCGAACAATGATGAAGGTTTCAAAATATTTTTACGCCCCGATATCCGGCTACCGGCGTTCCGGAAGACGGCTGCGAATGACTTGTTCTACGGCGCCGGCGTAGATTTCGGCGCCGTAATCGCTCCAGTGTCCGTCGTACGGCAAATGATTGTACCAGCGCCTCCATTCGCCCTCCCCTTTGTTCACCGGCATGTATTGTTCCATGCGGACGATTTCGATGCCGGCGCGCTTGGCATCGGCAACGAAAGGATCGAGGATGGGCGACAATTTCTGGTCCGTGCTGTAGGCGTGCCCCTTCAAATGCCAGTAGAGCGGATTGTGCAGCACCAGCATGTTCCTGCTGATGGAACGGATGACCTTGAGCGCCCTGATTCCGATGTCCCTGTCCTGCCGCTCGCGATCGAATGCAGCCAGTGGCGCCGGTTCGGACGCGCCCGCGCGCGGGATTACAGGCCTGCCGAGAAGCTCCAGAATGGCGAGCGGCCTCGGCGACAGGATCACGCGGTCCCGAAGCAGCCTCCAGGCGGCGCGGCGCTTGATCTTGTTCAGAGCTTCCCTGTCCAGCACTTCGCTGGAAGGGGAATACCACATCGTCGACACCTTGCAGTCGGGGTTGGCTGGCAGCGGCGGACCCGATCTGCAATCCAGGGGAATTTCGATGCCGCTGATTTCCAGGTGCGGCGGAACCTGTGCGACGGCAGCTTCGGAGATATCACTCGGCGGGATCGCGGGCTCCGCGGGTATGCGTTCAAAATCGTCGCTGTGCCGGCGCGACAGATCCTCGGCAATGAAATTGACGATCACCATGTCCGGCGAGAAGCGGCGCGCGATCACGGCAAGGGGGTTTGCCATCATTTCCATGCTTGCCCCGGCGACTCCCAGATTCAGCACGGATATCTTTCTGGCTCCCAACCTGGAAAGCAGCGGTCGGTCTTCATTCAACCTGCTTTGCAGAATATCCGGCCACGGTTTGGTGTTGTTGATGCTGGCCGTCAGGGAATCGCCGACGACCGCGATCCGATATTCGCCGGGTGCTTTATGCCTGTCGTAATCGTAGGCGGAAACCCAGCCCAGATTATTGATCTGCACGCGATGCTGATCGAACATCGCGCCGTCCGGCGCATATTGGGTGAACGTGAACGACTTCGACGGAACGTACCAGCCGCGGACGCTTCCCGGCCGCCCGAATCCCGACGGATCCTGCGGCACGTCGATTATCGTGACCGGATAAACCGCGTGGTGAACGTAGCGCAAATACAGAACCCAGCGGTACGATGCTTCGACCAGCAGATATCCGACCGCCAGCGAGACCAGCACCAGAAATATTTCCAGCGCCCGGTTTTTTCCGGCGGACAGTGGCAACGGTTTTCCCATTGCTCAGTCCAGCTCGAAACGGTTTTTGTAATCCTGCCGCAACGCCGGGTCCTGTTCGTTTTTGACCAGGTAGCAATTGCCGACCGCGAGCGCTTCGATGTCGCTGCCCATGAAGCAGCGAAAAGCGTCTTCCGGCGTATTGACGATCGGCTCGCCGCGCACGTTGAAGCTGGTATTCACCAGCACCGGGCAGCCGGTGATCGCCTTGAAAGCGGAAAGGAGGTTGTGGAAACGCGGGTTGGTTTCCTGATGGACGGTCTGGATGCGCGCCGAGTAATCGACGTGCGTGACGGCGGGAATTTCGGAGCGCGGCACGTTGAGCCTAGCGATGCCGAACAACGCCTGCTCCCCGGCCGTCATTTCCCGGCGGCGGCGCTTCACGACATCGGCGACGAACAGCATATAAGGGCTGTCCGCATCGAGCTCGAACCAGTCGGCGGCATCCTCGCGCAGCACGGCCGGCGCAAACGGCCGGAACGACTCGCGATACTTGATCCTGAGGTTCAATGTCGATTGCATGGCGGGCGAGCGCGCGTCGCCGAGAATCGAGCGGTTGCCGAGCGCGCGCGGACCGAATTCCATGCGCCCCTGGAACCAGCCCAGCGCTTTCCCCGCGGCCAGATCGCCGGCCGCGCGCTGCGTCAGTTCATCGTCGGAAATCTGGTCAAATCTGGCGCTGGCCGCGGCAAGCCGCTGCGCGATATCCGCGTTCTGATACTGGGGCCCCAGGTAGGAACCGTGCATGGAATCCTGCGCGCCGTTCAGGAGCCGCGGCTTCCCCGCGTACAGATGAAAGGCGGCGAGCGCTGCGCCGACCGCACCGCCGGCGTCGCCCGCCGCCGGCTGCACCCAGACATTCTTGAACCTGCCGTCGCGCAGCACCTTGCCGTTGGCGACGCAATTCAGCGCAACGCCGCCGGCCAGACACAGGTTTTCGGCGCCCGTTTCCGCGGCCAGCGCGCGGGTCAGGCGCAGCACGACTTCCTCGGTCACCTGCTGGATCGAGGCCGCGAGGTCCATATGGCGCTGGGTCAGCAGTTCGTCAGGCCGGCGCGGCGGGCCGCCGAACAGATCGTTGAACCGCCGGTTGGTCATCGTCAGGCCGGTGCAGTAATTGAACCAGGATTGGTCGAGCCGGAATGAGCCGTCGGGTTTGACGTCGATCAGGTGATCGAAGATCGTCTGCGCGTAACGCGGCTCGCCGTAAGGGGCGAGCCCCATCACCTTGTACTCGCCGGAATTGACCTTGAATCCCGTGTAGTAGGTAAACGCCGAATAAAGCAGCCCCAGGGAATTCGGGAAATGAATCTCCTTCAGCATCGTCAGCGTGCTGCCGCTGCCGGCAGCCACCGAAGTCGTCGCCCATTCGCCGACGCCGTCCATCGTCAGCACCGCCGCCTCGTTGAACGGCGATGCGAAAAACGCCGACGCTGCGTGGCTTTGATGATGCTCGCAGAACAGCAGTCTGTTCTGCCAGTCGAAATCCGGAAAAATTTTCCTCAGCTCGTCCCGCAGCAGCTGTTTCTGAAACAGCTTTTCCCGCAGCCACAGCGGCAGCGCCATTTGGAAGGAGCGGAAGCCGCGCGGCGCGAAGGTCAGATAGGTTTCCAGCAGGCGCTCGAATTTGATGAACGGCTTGTCGTAAAACGCGACCCAGTCGACGGCGTCGAGACCGACGCCGGCCGCTTGCAGACAATAGGCGATCGCGCTGGCGGGAAAACGCGCATCGTGCTTCTTGCGGGTGAAACGTTCTTCCTGGGCGGCGGCGACAATGGCGCCGTCCTCGATCAGCGCAGCCGCGCTGTCATGGTAAAAAGCGGAAATGCCGAGAACGCGCACGCCAAAAAATCTAGAAGAGCGTATAGATGAACGGCGCGACGGCGGAACCCTTGGTCAGCACGACAAGGCCGCCGAAGACCGCGAACATCAGCAGCAGCGGCAGCAGCCAGAATTTCTTGCGCACCTTCATGAAGGCCCACAACTCTTTGAGAAAGGAGAACATGCGGAGATCAGAACTGGTTTTTCATGGTTTCCGGCGGCGGGCCGGGCGGCTGGTGCGGGATCCAGTACGTCGCGGCCTGCGGATCGCGCCGCACCCCGAGCAGTCGTTTACCCAGAACCCGCATGCCGATCCCGAACGGCGTCATCACCGCATAGAACAGCAACGCCATCACCAGAGGGTTGACGACGGCGTGCAGCAAAAGCCCCAATTTCGTCCACGCGCGATTGAGCGGTTTCAGCGGCGCCGTCCAGCACAAGGCCGAAACGAGAAACGCCGCGGCCAGCGCCAATGCCCAGACCCGCAGCGGTGCGCCGTGCCGCAGCGGCGCGATCCCGATCAGCGTGAAGAAAACGAAGAAAACGAGCCCGAACGTGCGGTCGCTGCTGGCTTTTGTATCCTCGGGGCGTTCGAAATTTTCGTGCACAGCCTGGGTCTCCATCTGGCGTGATCGGGCCGTTCAAGCGGCCAGACCCAGTTGGGCCGAGAGCGTTTCCAGATCGAGCCCGTGCGCCGCGAGCAGATCCTTGTGGGAACCGTAATTGTGGATAAACGCATCGCGCAGCGAGAAAGCATCCAGCCGGCAGGATGCGCGGATGTCCCACGCGATCTGCTTGACCTGGGCGCCGAGGCCGCCGTGAGGAGACATTTCCTCGATCACGACCACCTGCCGGTGCGCGTTCAGCGCTTCGGTGATGCCGTCCACGTCGAGCGGCTTCAGCGTGTGCGCGGAAATCAGCGACACGCTCCGGCCGTGCGCTTCGAATTTCGCCGCAAGCTCCTTGCCGAGCTTCAGGATCGGCCCGTAACCGATGATGCAGACATCGCGCCCGCGCTGCAGATAACGGATCTTCCCGAACTCGAACGGCGCCTCGGCCTGCGAAGTCAGATCCGGCTCTCCGGCCTTGCCCAGGCGCATGTAAACCGGCCCGCGCTCCTGATCCACGCACCACAACGTCGCCGCGCGCGTCTCGGCAGGATCGCATGGAGCGATCACCGCCATGTTCGGCAGCGCCGAAGCGACCGCAATGTCTTCCTGCGCGTGATGGGTGCTGCCCAGCGTCGAATACGTGACGCCGCCGCCGATGCCGACGATGGTCACCGGCAGATTGTGATAACACAGGTCGTCGCGCACGAACTCGAACGGACGGAACAGGGTGAACGTCGCGATCGTGTAGGCAAACGGCCGCAGCCCGCGCAACGCCATGCCGGCGCACATGCCGATCATGATCTGCTCGGCGACGCCGGTGTTGATGAAACGCTCGGGAAAAGCCTGGCTGAATTTGGTCATCGCGCCCGCCGGAGAAATGTCGGCGACGACTGCGCACAGGCGCGGATTCGTCTGCCCCGCCTCGTAGAAAGTCTCGGCAAACATGTTTCTCACGACGAGATCTCTTTCAGTTCGTCAAGCGCCTGTTGATATTCCTCCCGGCTGGGAGAGCGATAATGCCAGATCGGGGCGTTTTCCATATAGGAGACGCCCCTGCCCTTGACGGTGCGGCCGACCAGGAAAAAGGGCCTGCCGGCCTGGCGTGAGTTGACCGCATCGTAAATGGCCGCAGCATCGTGTCCATTGACTTCGGCGGCGTCCCAACCGAAAGCCTGCACTTTGTCGAGGATCGGGTAGAACTTGGGATGGGTGACCGAAGTGCGCCCCATCCCCTGGAAATCGTTGAGGTCGAGCAACGCGATCAGGTTACCGAGTCCCAGGTTGGCCGCCATCATCATCGATTCCCAGGTCGAACCTTCCTGCATTTCGCCGTCGGACAGCACCACGTAAATGTTGCGATCGCGCCGCTGGATTTTTTCTGCGTACGCCATGCCGGTGCAGATGCCCATGCCGTGTCCGAGAGAACCGGTTGATGCCTCCATTCCGGGAACGCCGTAGTCGGGGTGCGCGCCCAGCCGGCCCGCCGGCGTGCAGTAACAATCGAGGTCAGCCCGCGTCAGGACTCCAAAATCCTCAAGAATCACATACTGGGACAGGCAGCCGTGTCCTTTCGAAATTACGAAGCTGTCCAGGAACACCGGCGGGCTGCTGCCGGCGTCGCGCCGCATCAGATCGTGATAGACCACGTCCACCATTTCCAGACAGGAAAAAGCCGGAGCGATATGCAGCGCCGTCACCTGCTGCGAAATTTCGAGTATGCGGCGCCGATAGCCGAGGCAGCGCTGCCGCGCGGCGGCGGCATCGAGCCCCACGGGTTTAATCGCCCTGGAATGCGCCTGGCTCATGCCCGCAGCACGTAATCCATCGGCCAGTCGCGCAATTGATCTATGTACTTGCGGCCCCATGCGGCCATTTCGGCCAGGCCTTCCTGCCAGCCGATCTGCGGCTCCCAGCCGACATCTTGCTTGATCGCGCTGGAATCGAGCCAGTAGCGCGAATCCTGACCGAGCCGGTCGCCGGTCATCTCGCACACCTGTTCGAACGGCATGCCGAGCGCCTCGGCGGTAAGCTCAACGACGCGGCGGATCGAGGTCGGCTCCTTCGGCCCGGCGTTATACACCGCGCCGAGCGGCGCTTTTTCCGATACCAGAAGAATGGCGCGCGCCAGGTCGCGCGCATGAATATACGATTTTTCCGCGCGGCCGCCGCCCTGCAGCGGCAGCTTGCGTCCGGTCAACCCGCAAACCACCGTCTTCGGAATCACGCGGTGCAGCAGCTGTCCCGGGCAATACGCGTTCGACGGGCGGATGATGTTCATCGGGAACTTCAGGAAGCGATTCACCGAGATCAGGTACATGTCGAACGCCGCCTTGGAGGCTGCGTACGGGCTGGTCGGCTGGATCGGCGTGGTTTCCTTGGCCGCGAAATCCACCGAACCGTAGAGCTCGGAGGTGCCGATCTGGATGAAGCGCTCCATATAATCGCGCGACATCAGCTCTTCGCTGAACTTGGCGAGCGCCATCGAGTTGGTTTCGAAGAAACGCCATGACTTCTTCCACGACACCGCGCCTTCGCCCTGCGCCGCGTAATTGATGATGACCTGCGGCTTTTCCCTGTCGAGCAGTTCCATCACCGAGTCCATCTCGTAAGTCAGATGGTAGGCGTGATACTGGAAGTTTTTGCGTTTCTCGACGTTGAGCGAGAACGGCTCCGGGCGCAACGGATTGCGGCCGACGCCGATCACTTTCTTCGGATCAGCGTGGTCGAGCAGATAGAGGGCGGTGTGGATGCCGAACGAGCCGCCGGCGCCGATGATTGCGTAGGTTTTCATTTATTCATTTTCTCTGTGAAGGGTTCGTATCGTAAATTGTCATTCGAGGATCGTCCAGTACCAGTCGCCGGTGTAGCCGGCCTCCCGGAACAGCTTGACCCATTGGTCCGGATAATCGTGGAATTTGGCGGTCAGCACCCAGCTCATGAACAGTTCGCGCTGTTCCGGCGTCCGGTAGGAGTCGACCTGGATGAAACCGTTGCCGGGCGCCAGTCGTTCGACCTCGCGCACCGCCCGTATCGCGTCGGGGCGCTCGAAATTGTGGATGGTATTGATCGAGATCACCGCGTCGAAGCTGTTGTCCGGAAACGGCAGCCGGTCCGCGCTGCCCAGGTGCAGCCGGCCGACCACTTCCGGCTCGCAATGCATCAGCGCGTATTCGGAGATGTCGAGCCCGAACGCCTCCAGTCCCGGGCAGACCTTCATCAAATCCTTGACCAGAAACCCCTTCGCGCAGCCGACATCGAGCACGCGGTCGCCGGGCTTCAGGTTGAAATGCCGGATGATGTCTTCGGCGATCGGAATCCAGCGCCCGTCGTAGCGATAGCCGCCGTAGCCGACTTCGCGCGGCCCGTCGAAATACTGTTCGCCGTACTGGCGCGCAATCGCGATGTTCTGCGGCGTCTGCGCCTCCTTGCGCTTTTCGATGTTGCGCTTGGTTTTCGGCAAGCGCGCCAGCAGATCGATTTCAGCCATGGTCAGTCCTGGTCGGTTTGGGAATGCCCGAGCCCCTCGCGCAGCGGCGTGAAGCGGAAATCCGGAAATGCCTTCAGGCATTGCGTGATGTCAAAAAAGCGATGCAGCAGGTGCGGACGCGGGCCGGGCCGCGGCGCGCTTTTGACGACGGCGCCGGGAAACTGCGCGGCAACCATCTGCGCGATGTCATGGAATGACGTCGAGACGCCGGTCACTGCGTTCAGCGCGCCGCGACTGCGGCGCTCCAGCATCCGCACCGCCAGCGCCGCGACGTCCTCGACCCAGATGTGATCGCGCCGCTCTTCGCCTTCGCCGAAAATCGAGATCGGCTCGCCTTTCCCGGCCTGGCGCCGAAAGCGGTTCGGCCCGTAGCCGTTGTGCGGATCGTCGGCGCCGTAGATCAAGGTCGGGCGCAACGCCGCGAACGGCGCGGTGGTCGCGCTTTTCAGCATCAGCTCGCGCGCCGCGTGCATCATGCCGTGCAGCGTCGTCGGCGCGCAGTAGGAGTCCTCGGTCACCGGGTTCGCGTCGTCGGCATACACCGCGTCGGAACTGATGTACAGCAGGTGCGCGATGGATTTTTCCGCGAGCGCCGCGCAAACCGCCTCCGCCATCTTCAGGTTCTGCATCAGCATCGTCACGTTTTTCGCGGGCGCAACCGCCGACACCATGACCACGCTGTCCTGCGGTTTCAGCATCTGCGCGAGCTTCGCTGTTGCGCCGGCGTCCAGCAGATCGAGCTCCCTGCGCGTCAGCGCCAGTACCTGCGTGCCGGCATCGCGCAATTTTTTCAGGATGGCGCCGCCAACGAATCCGCCGGCGCCGATGATCACGACGCGTTCGGGTCTGGTCGGGGCGGCATTCAGATGTTCGAGCATGGCGTTCCGTCAGTCCATCAATGCGGCCGCTGCGGCGGCGCGCCGAGCGTCAGATATTCGAAGCCGGCCGCGACCAGCGCGCGGCCATCGAGCACGCGCAGCGGATCGATGACGATGCATCCGCGCATCGCGCGCGCCAGATCGGCGGGCTTCAACTCGCGGAACGCCGGCCACGGCGTCATGATCACCAGTGCGTCGGCTCCGGTCGCGGCCGCCAGCGGCGAATCACAGCCGACGGCGCGCGCATGCTGCGCCGCCGCCACCGGCACCACCGGATCGTGAATCCGCAACTGCCACGGCGCAAGGTGCCGGATCAGCGCCAGCGCCGGGGAGTTCTTGGTCGAATGGGTGTTTTCCTTGTAAGCGAGGCCGAGGATGCCGAGCACCGCCTGTGGCTGGCGCGCGAACACTTCGCGGTGCAAAGTGCGCAGCACCCAGTCCTTGCGGTGGCGGCTGCTGGCGACGAACGACGTGATCAGTCCGGCTTCGCTGCCGGTTTCGCCGGCCAATTGCAGCACCGTTGCCAGATCGCGCTCGAGATTACCGCCGGCCAGTCCCAGCCCCGGCGCCAGATAGGAATATGGCCCGATGCGCCGGTCGAGTTTCAGCGCCGGCACGATCTCGTGCCAGTCGGCGCCGATGCGCTCACTCAGTTCCGCCAGCGTGTTGGCCACCGTCACCGACGACACCAGGCAGCAATTGATCGCGATTTTCGCGAGCTCCGCGCTCTCGTAGCGCATCGGCAGCAGCGGGCAGCCGAACGCCGTCAGAAACTCGTGATAGGCCGCCGGCAGCGCCTGCGCGGGATCGGCGCAGCCGATGATGAACCGTTCCGGATGCAGCGCGCGCTCCATCGCGCGGCCGAAGATCAGCGTCTCCACCTGATAGTAGAGCCGCGCCGGCGCGCGCGCGAGCCGGCGCGTGAATCCCGGCGGCACCTGGCACAGAATGACCAGCACCGCGTCGTCGGCGATGTTTGCGGACACCGTCTCGATCAGCGCATCAACCGTCAACAGATCGCTGCCGCCCCGATCGTCGGTTGGCACATCGCACGCGATGTACACGACCGCGCACCCGCGCAGATCGGAAGCCTGCGACGTATGGCGGATACGCGCGCCGTGCGCGGCAATCGTCTCCGGCAGATCGGGTTCGACCACCGGCAGCTCGCCCTTTGCGAGCGCCGCGATGCGCGCGGTGTCGGTATCGAACCACAGCGTCTGGAAACCGCGCGCGGCGGCGGCGGCCGCCGAATTGATGCCGAGGTGCGTCATGCCGGCGAAACCGATCTGCGGAGCGCTCATCGCCGCGCCTCCTTCACTGCGATTTCGCCCAGGCTGCGCAGCAGGCGGTTCAGCCACAGATCGTTGGCGAGATCGGTCGGCGCTCCGGATTGGCACAGATGCCTGAAATGCGCGTACTCAAGCGCCCAGGTCGGGTCATCCTGCACCAGCGTCTGCTGTTCCTCGGGCGGGCGCCCGCTCGGCAGCACGCGCCGGCGATGCGTAAACGTGGTCGGCCCCCATTTGCACAGCGAGCGGATATGCGCGGTGCCGTTTTCGGCAAGCACATCGCAGGTGAAATGATTGCGCCACGACAGCAATGTCATCTCGAGTTCGATCGCGGGTCGCGCGCGGCCCGCGGAGGCCAGCACGACGTGATCGGGCGCGCGGTTCTCGAAACAGTTCGACGACACCACCCGGAAATCCTCGCCGATGTCGCCGAACCAGAATTTGAGTGTATCGAACAGGTGCGAGCCGAGATCGGGCAGCACGCCCGCGCCCTGATCGCGCCACTCGGATTCGCGCACCAGCCGTGCCGTGCCGTTGCCGTAGAACATCCGGCAGCGGTAGATTTTTCCGAGCTCGCCGGAGCGGATCAGGTCGCGCATCCGCACGTAGTGGGGCTCGAAGCGGTGGTTGTAGGCGGTGTAGCACTGCACGCGGTTGTCGCGCGCGAGTTTTTCGAGCGTCTTGATCTGCGCGTCGTCCGCCGCCCACAACGGCTTTTCGACCAGCACGTGCTTGCCGTTGCCGAGCAGCCAAGTCAGGACTTCGATCTTCGGTTCGTCCGGGATGCACGCGAGTGCGGCATCATAGCTGTCGAGCGGCACGTCCTCGACGCGGCGGAACGGCGCCTCGGGGTTTACCGGGTCGACCGCAGCGACAAAATCATCGCCCGCGAACTTGCGGCGCTTGTAGCCCTGAACGCCAAGACCTGCGACGATGATGCGCAATGTAGTTCCAACCCGGCTTATTTATAATTTGCGTGGCGCTCTACCGCGTCGATTTTCTGGCGCACGTCGTTTATCGTGATCGGTATATTGCCATCGTATTCGCACTCGCTGGCCGCGGCCATCGAACCCAGGATGGTCGCGATGGCATCCGAGCCAGTCGCCACCTTGGACAGCGTCGCGTAGGCGAGCAGCGCGTCTCCGGCTCCAACGGCATCGACGACGCGGTCGACGAAACTGTCCACCACGATGAATGAGTCGAGCGACTGATGATCGCTGCTGCGGCAGGTCAGCACTCCGCGCTCGCCGAGTTTCAGGATCAGCGTCTTGCACTGCGCGGCGTCGTACAGCGCCGAGGCGAGCGGCCTCACCCCGGAATCCTGATCGCCCAGCGCAAAGCGCGCCTCGCGCTCGTTCGGCGTGATCAGATCGAAACCCTTGAATTCCGTGATATTGCCCCAGCGGCTCGCCACCTGGCTGTCCGCGACCTTGAACACGCCGTCGGGAATCGCCGCGATCAGCGCGGGAATCGTGCGCCGGTTGAACATGCCGTGCCGGAAATCGCTGAACACCACCGCATCGGCCGGCGTTTCCCGGATCATTTCGCACAGCCTGGACACGATTTCGTCGGAGATGGAACGGTTGTCGAGCGTGTCCACCTTGAGCAGGCGGTAGCCGCCGGCGACAATCGCATTCTTGTTGGTGGTGGGCCGCGTGGCATCGATGACGGATCTGCAGTCCACACCGGATTTGGCGAGCCCTTCCAGCACGAAATCCTTGAAGCTGTCGTTGCCGAGTACCGTCGAGAACACCACGTCCGCGCCGGCTGCGCGCATGTGCTCGGCCACGATCGCGGCGCCGCCGATGTAGTCCTTGCGTCCCTCGTAGAGCACGCTCATCGTCGGTGTTTTGGTCTGGCCGCCGATCATCGCGGTCTGGGTATAGCTGTCGACGATGGTGTCCCCGATCACATGGACGCGCTTGCCCTTGAGATTGTCCAGCGCGTCGCGCAGCGAATCGAAGGTCAGGCCTTCCACGTCCATGAAGGTCAGCAGCTTCTCCAGCTGTATCCGCGGCGGCGCGAGCTCGATCAGCTTGCTTGACGAATAGACGATGTCGCCCGGCGTGAATATGATCTCGCCGCCGTAGGTGCGCAGCACGTCTTCCTCTTCCTGGGTTTTCTGCGATATGGCGGTCGCGTTGTACTCATAGCCCTTGGCGAAATAATCCGGCTGGATGTCCGCCAGATTTTTCAGCGGCGTCGCCTCGCTGTCGATGATCACGTAATCGATGATCTCGAATGCGGCAAGATTCAGCGCGCGCAGATCCTGCGGCACATGGGGACGAAACTGGCCCTTGCTGATATGGGTGTCGGCGGTGATGCTGGCGACCAGAATGTCCGCCTTGCTTTTTGCGTAAATCAGGTGGCGCACATGGCCGGGGTGGACGACGTCGAAAACGCCGTGGCACATGATGACCTTTTTCGCGCGCGGCCGCGGGCCGATGATCTTTTTCAGCTCGTCAGCGGTCTTGATCTTGTGGCTGTATTTTTCGGTGAGTGACGACAGCATTTTTTACGCGCTCCTCCCCAGATAGTCGAACCAGGTCTTGGTGGCCTTGGCGATCGATTCCGGATCCCACAACGGCGCATCGCGCCAGACGTCGATCTCGGCCGTCATGCGCGCCACCCCCTCCTCGAAGGAAATCTTCGGCTTCCATCCCAGATCGCGCGTGATTTTCGAAATGTCGGCCCAGGTGCAGTCCGGCTCGCCGGGACGCTTCGGAATGTACGTTTTCTCGCCGCCCAGCAGATCGACCAGCCGGTTGACCGGCTGCGGATTGCCGGCGCCGAGATTCCAGATTTCCCCGGTCTTCGGCGTTTCCGCCGCCAGCCGGAACGCCTCGGCGACATCGGTCACGTAGAGAAAATCGCGGGTCTGGGTGCCGTCCCCGACCACGGTAAACGGCTTGCCTGCCAGCTTCTGCCGGAAAAACACGCCGAACACCGCACCGTAGGCGCCGGTCGTGCGCACCCGCGTGCCGTAAGCGTTGAAAATCCTGATCGAATTCACCGGCAGCCCGTACACCTGGTGCCAGTGGAAACCCGCCTGTTCGCCCATGTACTTGCTCAGCGCATAGGGATATTGCGGGGAAATCGGATGATCCTCGCGCGTGGGCGTCGCCGCGAGACCGTAGCACGACGACGAAGCCGCGTATACGAATTTTCCGACCTTCGCGGCGCGCGCGCACTCCAGCACGTGCACGGTGCCCTGCACATTGACCGACATGTAATCCATCGGGCGCTCAATCGACGGCACGATGTCGCCGATGCCCGCAAAGTGGAACACGAAGCGGGCCTGCCCGAACAGCGCGCAGCCGGGATTGAGGTTGCGGATATCCTCGCGCTCGAAAGTGAAATCGCTGTTGTGCTTCAGATGCGCGATGTTCTTTTCGTGGCCGCCGGCGAGATTGTCGATGGCCCTCACCCGGTAACCGTTGGCAAGCAGATTATCCACCATGTGGCTGCCGATGAAGCCGGCGCCACCGGTGACCACGGCCACGGGTTTGGCGGTCATTTGATGCCGAGCCGCTTCATGCGCTTGACGTTGAAATAGATGTCATCGTCGAAGCTGTTCGGCAGCTTGCCGGCCTTGAACGCACGGCACAGGTCGCGCACCGCGTCTTCGATCGTGTGCTTCGGCCGGAAACCGATCACGCGCGCGATCTTGTCGGAATTGATGTGATAGGAGCGGATATCGTCGGTCGGCGTCGTCGCGATCTCGAGTTCGCCCTTTTCCGGAAACTCCTGCTTGACCACGTCGCGCACGGTTTTGGCGATGTCCATGATGCTCATGTTCTGATAGCCGGCGTTGAAGGTCTGGCCCGCGATCTTCTCGTCCGGCAACTCGAGCAGCAACTGGTAGAGATTACACATGTCCTGGATGTGCAGGTTCGGGCGCAGCTGGGCGCCGCCGAACACCGTAATCTTGCCCTTATTGACCGCATGATTGGTCAGGATGTTGACCGACAGGTCGAGACGTGTGCGCGGGCTGTAACCGCACACCGTCGCCGGACGGATCGTCACGCAGGTAAATCCGGGGCCCTGATGCTTCCACAGCAGCGGCTCGCACATGCCCTTGTATTTGTTGTACAGCGACACCGGCACCAGCGGATGGTCCTCCGTGACCTCCGGCTTGTCCGACACGCCATAAACCGAGCTCGATGAGCAATAGACGAAGCGCTTGACGCCGGCTTTCTTGGCCGCGACCACCATCGGCTCGAACGCATCGAGATTGACGCTGGTGCTCAGTTTCTCATCGAGTTCGAAGCTGGCGTCATTGGAAATGCAGGCCAGCGAAATCACCGCCTCGATGCCCTTGAACGCCTCGGCCAGTTTGGCCGTGTCGCGGATGTCTCCCTCGACCAGCTTCAGATTCGGATGCTTGGGAAGATGATTGCCGTACCAGAAGGTGTCGTACACCGTGATGTGGTAGCCCTTCTCGAGCAACTGCGGAACCAGCAGGCATCCTACATAGCCCGCCCCTCCTGTGATCAGGATATTTTTCATGTGTCTCCGTACCTGGCGTGAATGGAATCGTGTGGCGCGCCGTCAGCTTCCGGTATCGATCGAATAACCGGCGGCGCTGGCATCCCGGTGAAACATCTGAACCGTTTCCAGGGAATAATCGTGATGATCCTTGCCGACCAGCGACAGCTTGGCAAGAATGTCGTTGGTCGCGGTGATGATGTGGCAGCCTATCGCGTCGGCCTGGAAAATATTCAGCAATTCGCGCGGGCTGGCCCAGATCAGTTCTGACCTGGGCTTGTCGCGCATGATGTTGACGGCCTCGGCCATGATCGGCACAGGATCGACCCCGCTGTCGGCGATCCGCCCGGCGAACACCGAAATGATCGCCGGCGTATCCTCGGCGAGGCATTCGGTCACCTTGCGCACCTGCTCGAGAGTCAGCAGCGCCGTGACATTGAGGGTCACGCCCGCGGACGAAAGCCGGCGGATGAGATCTCCGGAAAATTCCCGTTTGGTATTGGTCACCGGAATTTTGACGTTGACGTTCTTGCCCCACGACGCGATTTTGAGCGCCTGCTTTTCCATTTCGCCGAAATCGTCGGCGAACACTTCGAGCGACACCGGACGATCGGGAACCGCATCGAGCAGCTTGCGGGCAAAAGCTTCGTAATCTGCAATTCCCGCCTTGCGCATCAAGGTGGGATTGGTGGTGAACCCCTTGATCATCGGGTTCGCGTACATTTTCATGATGCCGTCGAAATCGGCGCCATCGGCGAATAATTTGACACGCAAAGCATCAACTGTAGGCATAGGGCTGCTCATATCAGGATAGCGACAGAATCAAACGAGTAGCGGAAGCCAGCGAGGTGGCATACCCATCGGGCACCGCAATCTGAGGTTCTTTGTAATGCCGATCAACAAAAACAGTATAACATCCAACGGCTTGCCCGGCAACGATATCCCCCCAGCGGTCGCCCACCATGAAGCTCTTTTTAAGGGTTATTCCCCACTTCCTGGCCGCCGCCCGAAGCATGCCGGGTTTGGGTTTGCGGCACCGGCAATTGTCGGTCTGGCGATGAGGGCACATCCTGATTTCATCGATCGGCAGCAACGCCCGCAGTCGATCGTGCATCGCGGAAACCACCTTGGGATCGACCAGACCGTTTCCGATATCAGGCTGATTCGTGACGATTATGACGATGAAGCCCGCCCGCTTGAGTTTCGCGATCGAGGATTTGACGCGGGGCAACAGCCGGAAGCCGTTCAGGCTGCGCAACGCGTACGGCTTCCCGTTGCGCACCTCGCAACGGGTAACGACTCCATCACGATCAAGGAAAACGGCGCGCTGCAGGCGGCGTGACATCGAGGATTCTTCGCGAGCGAATCTTAACCCTGCACCGCCGCTCGCTCGCTTGTGAGGCGGTGATATTCATCAATGACTTCTTCGGTAGCGCCGATGCGCACGACCCGCCCATGATCCATCAAAATGCAGCGATTGCACATCGACTTGATCAAGGCATCGGCATGGGCGGCCAGCACCAGAATGCTGGCCCGATTGATCAGCTTGTTGACGCGCTGGTTGGCGCGCTCGATGAAACGCGCGTCACCTGCGCCCAGCCCCTCGTCCAGCAGCAGGATATCGGGCTCGATCGAGGTCGCGATCCCGAAAGCCAGTCTCGTCAGCATCCCGGCCGAGTAGGTGCGTATGGGCAGGGTCAGATATTCGCCAAGCTCGGTGAACTCTTCGATGTCGGGCGTCTTGCGGATGATTTCCTGTTTCGTCATTCCCAGGTACAACCCGCAGGTCATGATGTTTTCGTAGCCGGTGTCGTCGAAATTCATGCCCGGGCTGCTGTTGAGCAGGGATGACACCTTGCCCTCGGTGATGATCCTGCCGCCGATCGGCTCATAGACACCCGCGAGAACCCTGAGCAGCGTCGATTTACCGGCCCCGTTGTGACCGATCAGGCCGATACGATCGCCGTGGGATATCTTCATCGACAGGTTGTCCAGCGCGCGCACCGTGATGCGGTCGTTCTTCCTGCCCTGGCGGCGTATCAGCCCCCCGGCCGTCGACAACAATGCCGTTCGAAAGCTGTGATGGCCGTAGATCGTAAAATCGACAGTCACATTTTCCAGCGTGATTGAGGCCATGGTGCAATCCTAGAGCCAGTAGGTGATGCGGCGGCGGAACCTGGCAAAAATCGCCAGCGTAAACAGCCAGCCCAGTACCGTTAAAATCAGCACCGCTTTCCAATCGAGCACGGTGGGAAATTCGCCAAGCAAAGGATTGCGGATGATGTTGATGTAATGCGCCATCGGGTTCAGATCAACCAGCACGAATTTGCCGCGGCCACTCCCCCCCAGCTGGTCGGAGGTCCAAAAAATCGGTGTCAGAAACATCGCGATTTGCAGCAGATTGACGATCAGTTGTTGCACGTCCCGGTAGCGCGCACCCATCATGCCCAGCAAAGTGGATACCCACACGCCGTTGATGGCGATCAGGAGCAGCGCCGGCACGACCATCAAAGTTGCCCAGCTAACCGGCACCTGAAAAATGACCGCCACCAGCAGATAGACAAGCAGGTTGTGGAAAAACAGGATCAAATTCCTCCACACGACAGCGCAGGTCAGCATCGTCAGAGGAAAATGCAGTGCTTCCAGCAAACCCTTCTGGGCGGTGAATGCGTTTGTTCCATCGCTGATGATCGCGGACACCAGCGCCCAGCTTAACAATCCCGCGCTTATGAATGGGAGATATTCTTTTACATTCATTTTCCACAATGCTGACCAAACCAAGCCCATCGAAATCATCATGATTCCAAGGCTGATGGTCGCCCAGAACGGGCCAAAAGTGGTACGGCGATAGCGTGCCCGAACATCCGCCCAACCCGCACGGGTCCATAGCTGCCACTTAATAATCCCGCCGACGATGTCGCGGAACGCCAGATCGTATTGTGGCTTGAGCATTCGATTACAAAATGGAATTGAACTGGCTGCTGTCAGTGTATCAACGATTACGTGCGTGAATAATAAGCGGGGACGGTGATCGACCGAAATCCAACCCGACCGATCCCGCTAACCTACCACTTCGTGGCCTGTTGCTGCAGCTTGGGATGGGAGACGAGGCAGTGCCACACCACCGCGTGAAAGGCTTCCGTATGCGGCGTTACCAGGTTGGCATCCACGGTCGGGATAACAACAACGTGGGTGCCGACTTTTTTGGTAAATCCGCCATCGCGTCCGACCACGCCGAAAATTTTTGCACCCCGGCTTTTAGCCAATTCCAGCGCACGAACCAAGTTTGGACTGACGTTTTTTTCAAGATTCCCGCCGCCCACTGAAAATATAAATACGCCGTCCTTATCCGACAGCTTGCTGGTAACCAGCCACGCCGCGAACACTGTCTCCCAACCCTCGTCATTGGTGCGCGCCGTGAGTTCCGACACATTGTCGGTAGGAGCGTACGCCTCGATGCCACATAGTTTGCGAAAATCGTTTACCGCATGACCGCA
Organism: Burkholderiales bacterium; assembly: GCA_035524795.1. GTDB lineage: Bacteria > Pseudomonadota > Gammaproteobacteria > Burkholderiales > SG8-41 > DATKOF01. Next base: position 7,482 of record DATKOF010000004.1, on the reverse strand, counting down.
ATTCCCGGCGCTGCCGCCGACCCCGAGAAAAAACAGCCGTCCGCCGTCTGCCCGCAGCTTGGCCAGCGCATCGGCCATCGATTCAACTTCCCGGTAATCGAGGGTACGCGCTATTTCCGCGGCCTGCGCCATGTACGTTGAAACGTGGGAAGTCATGTCTTTTTTCCGATAAATGCGCAAATAATCCCGCATTATATAGGGAATCCCGGTACGGATGCATGGCCATCATGGGGGAATCTCGGATAGAATCCGGCTGTTTCTGAAATTGCAGCGCCGTTGCGAGCCGCATTTAGCCGGGCTCCGGTCATTGATCGGGCGCCGGTCGCAAGAGAATTCCTGTCTGACCGGCAATTGCAACCACGAAGCGCCGAAATCTCTCCGGGCAACCATGAACGATACCGTGCAAAATGCGCCGACGTTTGGCGACCGACTAAATGCGATTGCCAGCGCCGGTTCGGCGGCAGGCCTGCGGGCCGTGCTTGCCGCGCGCTGGCCGGCTTTCGCGACAGCAAATCTGAAAGAGCTTGCGATCGTCGGTGCAGCCGACGAGGGAATGCGGTTGGCCGCGCTGTGCAGGCAGCACGGCATCATTGTGCGCGCCATCGCCGACGACAATCCCGCCAGACAAACGCAAACCGTCGAGGGCCTCAAGGTCACGCCGGTCGAGGAACTGCAGCGGCTTGATCGCGCAACGCCGGTGATCGTCGCATCCCACCGCTCGCTGCTGCCGGTACGGCGGCTCAGGGAAATGGGGTTCGTGAATGTCGCGCCGTTCCTTCTGCTGCAGACCCTCGACCCAGCGCGCTTTCCGCCGCACATGTTTCACGACGGCCTGCTCGAAGATCTTGCGGATAATCTTGAGCGTTACCGCGAACTCGGTGAGCTGGTGGCGGACGACTATTCGCGGGCCGTTCTTGCCGCGGTAATCGGCTACCGCCTGACCGCCGACCCGGTCGAACTCGATCCGGTCGTGGAATGGGAACTGTATGGCCCGAACAATCTCCTGAACTATGGCACGGACGAGGTTTATGTAGATGGCGGCGCGTTTGACGGCGATTCAATCCGGCTGTTCATCAAACGTGTCGACAACCGGTTTGCCGAGGTCATTGCGTTTGAACCCGATCCGGCGACGTTCCGCCGGTTACAGGCGAACTTTGCCGATGAGCCGCGCGTGCATCCAATCAACGCCGGCCTGCATCGCACGAAGGCGACGCTCCGCTTCGACAATGCCGGCACTCGCGGTTCGGTGCTCGTGTCAAGCGGGGGGATCACCATCCCGGTCGTGGGGCTGGATGAAGTCCTGAACGGCGCGCGCGTTTCTTATATCAAGATGAACATAGAGGCCGCCGAAATTGCAGCGCTGGAAGGTGCGGCCGCCTCCATCCGCCGCTGGGCGCCCAAGCTTGCGATTTCCGCCTATCACATGCCCGATCATCTGTGGCGGGTACCGGCAACCATCCGTAATCTGCGGCCAGACTACCGTCTTTATTTCAGACAGCACGATGGCGGCATCATCGAAACCGTGACATATGCACTTCCAGCGAATGTATAGATTTGAGAATCATCAGAAGTTCTTGTGGAGTTATTTGTTACAATTACTAAATAAATATGCGCGATTGGTCAAAAGCTGAATGGGTTGATCCGGCGCGCGGCTGGGTGCCGTTGCCGGTGCCCGTACTGCCGCCGCGCGTATTGCTCGATCTGGCAACCAAGTGCAATCTGCGCTGCCCGATGTGTCCAGTATGGGGCTCCGAGGACAACAATGCTATTGACTCTGTCAAGGGCGTGATGGATCTCGAAGCATCGCGTAAGGTGCTGGACGAGCTGATGGCGGCCAAGCCGCTGATCCAGCCGAATATGTACGGGGAGCCGTTGCTGGCGCCCAATCTGCGCGAACGCATCGCCGACATGAAGACCCGCGGCATGTCGATCGCGATGAACACCAACGGCCTGACGCTGCGCGAAGACCTAGCGCGTTTCTTTGTCGAGCAGGAAGTGGACGCAGTGATGTTCAGCATCGACGCAACGACGCCGGAAACGCTGAAGAAAATCCGCGGCATCAACAAACTCGCCAAAATCGAAAGCGCGGTGCTGCGCATGCTGAGCGTGCGCGGCGACGCCGAAAAGCCGCGGGTGGGCGTGTCGTTCACAATCCAGAACGACAACCGTCACGAAATCGACGCCTTCGTCGAACGATGGGTCGGGGTCGTCGATGTCGTGCGGATGGGCATCATCTTCGAAAACGGCACCTTCCCGGACATGGAAACGCCGCCGGAACGGAAACCCTGTCCCGCAATCTACACCACGCTGCCCGTCCACAACGATGGAGCCGTCACCATCTGCTGCCTCGACGGCTTCAAGCAGACCAATATGGGCAACGTGTTCAAGGATGGCGTCGCCGCGGTGTGGAACGGCGAGGAATTCGCGAAGGCGCGCTATTACCACGAGACCGGTCAGTGGGACAAAGTGCCGTTTTGCAGGAATTGCAACGGCTGGGCGATGCTCGAATATAAAGAGGAAATACGCGACGGGTTATTGATCAGGAGCTCTCCGCAATACACCTGGTACAACAAAATTGCACGGTTGAAAAATTGGCAGGGCCAGTTGATAGCGGGGCACCCGCCGCCACCGCCCGAACTGATCGAGGAAAACGCTGAGGCCATGGCTTAAGCGGTCAGCATCCTCCGCGGCCAATGATTGAAACGAGTCCTTCTTCCGACCCGGCTGGCGATTCGCTTTTGCTTCAAGATCAAGCCTTCCACAAAAAGGCGCGCGCGCTACGCCCCTTTTATTTCATCGTCGTGGTCTGGGGCAGGCGCTACACGGATTTCCTGTGCAACTTCTGCATTCCCTCGCTGTTATCGCCGAACAACCTTCCCGCGCTGCTGAATTCGGGCAACAAGTTCCTGATCGCAACCACTGATGAGGATTGGGCGCGCATCCAGGCGAGCCCCATATTGAATCTCCTCAGGCAGTACGTTGAACCGGTGTTCATCCGGATTCCGCCATACCGGGAAGGCGTCCACGCCGTTTTTCACATGGGAGTGGGTCACAAGATTGCCACCCACATGGCGTTCGAGGATCGCGCCTACGGCACCATCCTGACTCCGGATCTGATGGTATCCGACGGCACGGTGGCCGCATTGCAACGCCATGCCGCCGATGGCGTCGAACTGGTATGGACTCCCGCGCTCAGATTCGGCGAAGAGCCGTTTTTCGAACACCTCAAACAACTTGACGTCGCCTCCATCGATTCGCGTTTCGGCGACGAGGGGCGTCCGCTGATCGCAACCGGCCGCAAACTGGTGTGGGCAGGAATTCACAGCTTTCACAGTGAAGTGCTGTGCTGCGAATGGGAGAAGCCTTTTTTCCCACGCTTCCAGATCGCCGCCTGGTGGCGGGTGCCGGACGAGAACGGCATCATCCTGCATGCATTATCGTGGTCCCCGCTGCTGATTGATTACGATGCCATCGAGCACCACGATACCTCGACATTGGATAATGCAACGTTCGACGCCGATTACATCCATCGAAATCTGGGGCTCCGCGCCAAATTACACGTGGTTCAGGATTCCGACGAAATCATGCTGGCCAGCTGGGCGCCGCTTGCCGATCGTGCGGTGCCGCTGGAAGTCATTCCTGAGTATGCGAACCCCCTGTCGGGACCATGGGAAAAAGGGCTGCTGCTGCATGAAACCCTGCTCGGGCCGGCCTGCGACCCGCTGAAGCGGGAGGTGTTCATCAAGCCGGTCTACTGGCACACGGACGACGTTGACCCCAAAAAATGGGGCGCAGTCGAAAAGAAGGCGCTTAACGTCATCAGAAAATACGGGCTGCGTGAAACGCTGTCAGGCCATGTAACCGCTTTCATCGCGAGGCTGCTCAAGGGCTGGCGTTACTTGCGGGAAGTCCTCCGTTATTATTGGGGGGTGCGTCAGCAAATATCGAATCTGGTGATACAGGCATTGAAGGGCGACCCCCTCGCCAGAGAACGCGTCAAACACGGATTCATGCTGGTCATCAATCGTCTCACGCACTGAGAATCGGCCGCATGCCCGCAAAGGAAAAACCGCCGCTGCCAACGCGCATCGTCGCGATAACGCGCAATATCAGTCTGCTGGTCATACGCCAACTGTCGAGTCTGCTGCATCGCGCGCTGTCGGTGGCGCGCAACCTGACGGTCGCAGCGGCGCGCAAGGCTTCCGGCGGGTGGAAACGTTATGTCAGAGAAGGTGGCGCGCACGTAAAATTCGGGTGGGCCGCTGGTGCGGCCTATATGGAATTGCTCGATCCCAATCGCGTGAGCTTCAAAATCACGAAGGGGCGCCGGCGGGTCGATGCGAAACTTTTCAAGCCGCATCCGCGTACCGCAGTCATTCTCGCCTTCGGTCAATCGAATATCGCCAACGAAGGAGACCCGAACGGGCTGCACGTGCCGGACCATGGTGTCTACAATTTCAACATCTTCGACGGGAAGATCTATGTTGCGCGCTGCCCTCTTCTGGGCACTACCTGCGCGCGCGGCAATTTCACCACCCGCCTCGGGGATTTGCTGGTGCAAAGAGGCATCTATGACAAAGTGCTGCTGGTGCCGGTCGGCCACGGCGGCACTTACATCACCGACTGGGCGCCGGGAGGGTCGATGAACTTCCGGCTGATGTTCGCCCTCGAATTATTGCGACGGCGGGGCATCGCGATAACCCACGCGCTATTTCAGCAAGGCGAAGCCGAAGGGTATCAATCCAACGCGGATGGCGCGGCGTGGGCGCGCAATTTCGAGGCGATGGTCGAAGGCGTCAGGCTGCTCGGAATGCAGGCGCCGATTTACGTCGCCCAATGCTCGATCTGCCGCTGCAATCCCAGCCCGACTATCCGCGCGGCGCAGCGCGGTGTCGTCAACCCGGCAAAAAGCATCTATCCCGGCCCGGATACCGACACCATCGTTGGCGACGGTCGCTGGGATGGCTGCCATTTCTCGACCGCAGGACTGAAAAAAGCCGCTGAGCTCTGGTTCGACGCGATCACGATAGCCTCAATCACCGGTCACAACGTAGAGCAAATCTTACCCGCTCCTCAACGCGTTGTTCACGGCGCTGGCGGTCGCGGCTCCTGAAAAGGCCGCCGGGTGACGACTGCACCCAGCTTTCGCAGCCGCCAGCCCCACCATCGCAGCGCCACCTTATCGCCACAGAGCGCGAGGCCGACACGCTTGCCGATCACCCGAATCACGGTATGAACGTCATGAAGACGGCGCGCCCAAGGGTCTATCAACCGCACCCTGGTATCCGAGCTCAGCAACAGCCTGCGCGGATTGAAGCTGAATTTCGAAGGAAAGCGCTGCTCATGAGGCGGTTTGCTGATGCGGTAATAATCGCCGACTGCATCATCGATGATCCGGCCTATCCGCTGCTCTTCGCTCGCCCATACGTCGTCGAGATCACCCGTGTGCCAGCGGATCGACAGGCGGAACAGATCGCGCCTGAGCGTGTCCCGGTTGCGACCGGCGTAATACCACAGCGACTCCCGGATATTGCATAACCGCTGATAGTGCTGGAACCATCCCGAGTGAGATGCCTCTTGTTGCGGTAGAGGAGGCGCCCAGCTTACTGCGGTCGGCGTCAGACTGACGATGCCGAATTCGTCCGAATCTTGAATGATCCGAATGCGTTTGTCCTGCCCGAAATTCTCTCCTATATATACGTATTCAAACAGATCGCGCTCAAGACATCGGGTATGCCCCTCCGGAACCGCTTTAAAATCCATCAGGATCGGCACGCCTTGAACAGTGTGCATGATCATGCCGCGGTCGCCCGGCACGCGCCAATATCGGAATGGTGCGCGCGGGGGAGCCAAGTGAGCTTCAGTCTCCTCAAAAATCCACATTTCGGGATGCAGATGGCGGATGAACAAGCTTGCCATCACTCGAGGGGGGATAATCAGCTCCTGTGCCGTAAGCGAAAACCGCTCTTCTCTGGAAAACAGGCCGCGCTCGATCAGATCTTCGAGTACCGCCTCTTCCTTATGGCGCAGCGAGGAGCACAATACCAGGTGATAACCCTCCTCCATGCATTGCAGCAGGGTGGCCACCATTCCATCGGAATAGAGCAGATCGGGAAATATCAGACAGCCGTAGGCGTGATCGCGATAACCGGCGTCGATCAACTTTTTATAGCATAGAGTTTGATGGCGAATGATGGCGTTGTACTGCGCGAACGCCTCGCCATTCACCATGGTGGGGCTGTCGATTTCAAGCCACGTCGGTGTCGCATGCGCCCGCAGCCGCTCCATGATCGGCAACCCCTCGATCGCCTCCCAGTCCTCCCGCGTTGTCGCAATCAGAAACCCATGCCCCCCTTCTGCCCTGAGGAGGGGAAGATTATTGGGTGACAGCAGCGATGGCAGAGCTTGATCAACAAAGCGATCACGGAAGCGCTGCCCCCAAAACGGGACCATGAAATAAAGCGGGCGCGGCATGCCGTGATTCAGACGAACTTTATCTGGCGAATTCAATTTCTAAACGTGGCGCAATTCATCAAGGCGCCGGCGGACGCGGCTCGTGAAAGGGTTGCCTGAACAGAGTGGATCCCAATTTGCGCAGACGCCAGCTCCACCACCGCAGCGCCACGCTGTCGCCGCACAACCCCAGGCCGACCCGTCTGCCGATGACGCGCGCCACGCTGACGACATCGTGAAGGCGCCGGGAGCAGGGATCCAGCAATCGCAGTTTCACCACGCCCCTCACGGTGGGCGTAAGGCCGAACACGATTCTCGGATTGAAGCCGTATTTCGGAGGAAAGCGCTTGGTGTAGGGTGGCTTACTGACGCGATAATAATCACCGACTGCAAGCCGGATCATCCGGTTGCTCCGCCGTTCGGCCTCGGCCCAGACCTCATCCAGTTCCCCTCTATGCAGACGGATCGGCATGCCGAACAGATCGCGCCGCATCGTATCCCGGTTGCGCCCGGCGAAATGCCACATGGATTCGCGGACGTTGCACAGCCGGTCATATCTCTGCATCCAGCGCGCAAATGGCGACCGCGACTCCTTCGTCTGGGGGGGAGACCAGTTCACTGCCGTCGGCGTCAAACTGACGATGCCGAATTCGTCCGAATCCTGGACGACATGAATCTTGCTGTCCGCAAAGTTCCGGCTGTAATAGATGTACTCGAGAATGCTTTGATCGAGACAATCGGCGTGGTCGGCGGGCGCCACCGCGTAATCCATCAGCATCGGGATACTGAAGAAAGTGTGCAACAGCATGCCGCGCTCTCCCGGCACGCGCCAATATATCCAGTGCACGGGTACATAGGGCACCACCGCTGGATTGTCCACCTCGAAAATCCACATTTCCGGATGGAGATGGCGGACGAAGAGATCGGCCGCATCGCGCGGCGTAAGTGTCAGCGCCTGCGCCGTCTGTGACAGGCGGCGTGTCTCGTCCAGCAGCCCGCGCCGTCGCAGTTCCTCCAGCACCGCTTCCT
>DATKOF010000003.1:0-28128 GCA_035524795.1 Burkholderiales bacterium | reverse complement strand
CAGGGAAGGCGATGGCGGTAGCACCGCAACCGCATGAGCTTGCATCGCTGCTTGCGCAGCCGATGTTCTCCAGTTCGACGACAGCTGTCGCACGGATGCTTCGAATATTCAAAGAGGCGCATGCGCAGAAGAAGCAAGACTTTGTGAAGGTTCTTCAGATCCAGGGCCGCAATAGAGCCTACTTTGCGCGCAGTGAAGAGGAAATTCTTAAATCAGGGAAAAGCACCCAGCCCCGTGAGATTGAAGGTACGGGCTTCTGGGTGATGACGAACTCCCCGACCCAACAGAAGCAACAGATGGTGCGCGAAGTGCTCGAGGTGCTCGGATACAGCCATGCGGCCATCAGTGCAGCAGTGGCCGTGATTCAATGAGCTTGCGACGACCACGGTTTCGCTCTGCGAGGCCTAACTATAAGTAGACGACCTAAAAATAATATGAAAAGCGACAGGGCGGCGTATAAAATCCATTTTTCTTTTATAAGTGTATGATATTTATCAATACCTAAATTTTAGGGCGACCTAAAAAAGGATATTTATGGACAATAACCCCAAGCTTCTCACTCAAGTCCGTAACAAGGTGCGCGCACTGCATTACAGCCGCCGCACCGAAGACACGTATGCCGATTGGATTAAACGCTTCATTTTATTCCATGGCAAGAGGCACCCAGCCAGCCTTGGCGGGCCGGAGGTGGAGGCATTTTTGACCGATCTCGCGGTGCGCGGCGAGGTCAGCGCCTCTACCCAGAATCAGGCGAAAAGCGCGATTCTGTTTCTGTATCGGGAAGTGCTGGAGCAGGAATTACCTTGGCTGTCGAATGTGACGCAGGCCAAGCAGTCACAACGGTTGCCGGTGGTATTGACGCAAAACGAAGTCAAGAAGGTGATGGCGGGCCTGAAGGGTACCCATTGGCTGGTCGCGAGTTTGTTGTATGGCGCCGGATTGCGGCTGATGGAGGCCTTGCGGTTGCGGGTAAAGGATATTGATTTTGAACGGCGGGAAATCGTGGTGCGCGATGGCAAGGGTGGCAAAGACCGGGTCACGGTGTTGCCGCAATCTTCAATTGAGCCTTTGCAGCGGCATTTGGCCAAGGTGAAGTTGCTGCACGCGGAGGATTTGCAGGCGGGCTTTGGCGAGGCGTATCTACCGTTTGCGCTCGATAAAAAATATCCGCGCGCCGGCAAGGCTTGGGGCTGGCAGTATGTGTTTCCTTCGGGAAAATTATCGACGGATCCGCGATCCGGGGTTATTCGCCGTCATCATGTGGATGAAAAAACCATACAGCGCGCCATCAAGCAAGCGGTCGGCGCAGCGGATATTGTGAAGCCGGCATCGCCGCATACGTTACGCCACAGTTTCGCCACGCATTTGCTGCAGTCAGGCTACGATATCCGCACGGTGCAGGAAATCCTCGGCCATGCGGATGTCAAAACCACGATGATTTATACCCACGTGCTGAACCGGGGTGGACGTGGTGTCGTAAGCCCGCTCGATCATTGAAGAAAAATCAGGGTCTTGCGAACCTGAACCGCCCGAAACGGCTTTATTTCAATGCCTTATCGTGATATTCTTCGAATCCGTTTTAAAAATCAAAATCAGGAAAATCTGTAATGGCAGTGGAACGCACGCTTTCTATTATCAAACCGGATGCAGTGGCAAAGAACGTGGTGGGGCAGATCAACGCGCGCTTCGAGCAGGCGGGACTCAAAATCGTCGCCGCGCGCATGCTGCATTTGTCGCGCCAGGACGCCGAGGAATTCTACGCGGTGCACCGCGCGCGGCCGTTCTTCAAGGATCTGGTGGACTTCATGATTTCCGGTCCGGTACTGGTGCAGGTGCTGGAAGGCGAGAACGCGATCGCGAAAAACCGTGATCTGATGGGTGCGACCGATCCGAAAAAAGCGGCGCCGGGCACCATCCGCGCCGATTTTGCCGACAGCATCGACGCCAACGCGGTGCACGGTTCGGACAGCGCCGACAATGCCGCCGCCGAAATCGCCCAGTTCTTCAAGCCGTCCGAAATCCATTCACGCTGACCGGCCATGACCGTCAACCTGCTCGAACTCGATCACAACGGATTCGCGCAGTTCTGCGCGGGGCTCGGCGAGAAGCCGTACCGCGCGCGGCAGTTGATGCACTGGATCCATCAGTCGGGCGTCGATGATTTCGACGCGATGACCGATATCGCGAAGCCGCTGCGCGCGCGCCTGAAAGTCGAAGCCGAAATCCGCGCGCCGCGCATCGTGCGCGACACGCTGGCCGCCGACGGCACGCGCAAGTGGCTGCTCGACGTCGGCGCCGGCAACGCGGTCGAGGCGGTGTTCATTCCCGAGCGCAGTCGCGGCACGCTGTGCGTTTCGTCGCAGGCCGGCTGCGCGCTCGAATGCGCGTTCTGTTCGACCGGCCGGCAGGGTTTCAACCGCAATCTGACCGCCGGCGAGATCATCGGCCAGCTGTGGCTTGCCAACCGCCTGCTGCGCAGCGCGGAGAACGAGCGCCCGATCACCAACGTGGTGATGATGGGAATGGGCGAGCCGCTGGCGAATTTCGACAACGTGGTCGCCGCGATGCAGTTGATGCTCGACGACGACGCTTACGGCCTGTCGCGCCGGCGCGTCACACTGTCGACTTCCGGGCTGGTGCCGCAGATCGACCGCCTGCGCGACGCCTGTCCGGTCGCTCTTGCGGTGTCGCTGCACGCGCCGAACGACGCGCTGCGAGATCAACTGGTGCCGATCAACAAAAAATATCCGCTGAAAGATCTGCTCGCGGCGTGCGTGCGCTATCTCGACAAGGCGCCGCGCGATTTCGTCACCTTCGAATACGTGATGCTCGACGGCGTCAACGACAGCGTCGCGCAGGCGCGCGAACTGGTCAGGTTGCTGCGGGCGGTGCCGTGCAAGATCAACCTGATTCCGTTCAATCCGTTTCCGGATTCCGGTTTCTGCTGTTCGGGCACAGCGGCGATCGCGGATTTCCGCGACGTGTTGATGCAGGCCGGCATCCAGACCACGATACGCAGGACGCGCGGCGACGATATCGCCGCTGCCTGCGGTCAACTGGCCGGCGAAATCCAGGACCGCAGCCAGCGCGGCCGGCAGCGCACGGCGCCCGCCGCAGCATTGTGAGGACGTGACATGAAACGACTGATTGCCGCCGGTCTGCTGCTTGCCGCGGGAGGATGCGCGTCGAGCGGGCCCGCCACCACCGATTACACGCCCAAACAGCCGAGCGGCGCCGATGCCAAGGTCGTCGCCCGCGCGCAATCGCATGCCGACCTCGCCGCCGGCTATTACGAGCTTGGCAAGTACGCAATCGCGCTGGAGGAAGCCAACGCCGCGACACAGATCGCTCCCGATTACGCGCCGGCCTATCGGGTGCTGGGCATCACCTACGCGGCATTGCGCGACGACCGCAATGCCGAACAGAGTTTCCAGCGCGCATTGCGGCTCGATCCGGCCGATCCCGACAACAATGACAGCTACGGACTGTTCCTGTGCCAGCGCAAGCGCGAACAGGAGGGCATCAAATATTTCCTGACCGCGCTGCGCAATCCGCTCTATACGATGCCGGAAAAATCGTGGGTCAATGCCGGCGTCTGCGCCGACCAGAGCGGCGACACCGCGGCGGCGGAGGATTATTTCCAGAAAGCGATCCGGCTCAATCCATTGCAGCCGCAGGCGCTGTATCACATGGCGGAGATCGCCTACCGGCGCGGCGACTATCCCGCCGCCAAATCCTATCTGCTGCGCCTGCCGCCGGAAGTGGCGCCCAACGCGAAGCTGTTGTGGCTCCAGTTGCGCATCGAGCGGCGCCTCGGCGACCGCGATGCCGAGGCGAGCTACGGCTTCCAGTTGCGCAAGAATTTCCCGGATGCGCCCGAAACACAGTCGCTGCGCGCGGGACATTATGAGTAAATGCGCGAGTAAATACGCGAATGAATACGCAGGCGATTACTGAAGATGGCGCGGACGCTCTCGGTATCGGGGCGCAGCTGGCGGCGGCGCGCGCCGCGCGCAGCCTGAGCGTGGCCGACGTCGCGCACCAGCTCAAGTTTTCATCGTCGCAGGTCGAAGCGCTCGAGGCCGAGCGTTATGCACAGTTGCCGGACGCCGTGTTCACGCGCGGCTTCATTCGCAATTACGCGCGGCTGGTCGGGCTCGATCCGCTGCCGTTGCTCGCTGCGGTGAATTCCCATTTGTCGCACCACACGCTGCCGGTGCCCGTGCTGCCGCCGCCCGCCGGTCTTCCGTTCCCGAGCGGCCGGCCGTTCAGGTGGCGCCGCTACGCGGTGGCGGCTGCGCTGCTGGTGGCGTCGGTCATCGTGGTCGAGATTTACCGCGAAGATGATGTTGCGACAAAACCGCTGCCCGCTGCCGTGCCGTCGGTTGCCGCCGTGACGCCTTCCGCGCCGCCGGCAGCGCCGGCACTTTCCGCCGCGGCGCCGATGCCCGACGCTGCCATTGCGCCCAGCGTGCACGTGAAAGTCGAGCCGGCAGCGGACGAACACCATCTGACGTTTACGTTCGTCCGGGAATCATGGGTCGAAGTGCGCGACGGGCATGGCCACCGGCTGCTGTGGCAATTGAACCCGGCCGGCAGCCAGCAGAAGATCAGCGGTCCGCCGCCGCTGTCGCTGGTGATCGGCAATGCCGGCAACGTCCGTCTGCAGGTTGACGACCGGCTGTTCGACCTCAATCCCTATATCGACGTCGACGTTGCCCGCCTTACCCTCGACTAGCATGATGGAGACCTTCGCAGTTCGGCGTGCTTCGCGCGCAGTCGATGTCAGTGGCGTCACTGTCGGCGGCGGCGCGCCGATCGTGGTGCAGTCGATGACCAATACCGATACCGCCGACATCACCGCGACCGTCGCACAAGTCGCCGCGCTGGCGCGCGCCGGTTCGGAACTGGTGCGCGTGACCGTCAATACCGCGGAGGCCGCAGCGGCGGTGCCGAAGATACGCGAACAGCTCGATGCGATGAATGTCGGCGTGCCGCTGATCGGTGATTTCCATTTCAACGGCCACCGGCTGCTGACGCAGCATCCGGCATGCGCCGAGGCGCTCGCCAAGCTGCGCATCAATCCGGGCAATGTCGGACAGGGCAGCAGGCGCGACGAGCAGTTCGCGACGATCATCGAATTCGCCTGCCGCTATCACAAGCCGGTGCGGATCGGCGTCAACTGGGGCAGCCTCGACCAGCAATTGCTGGCGCGCCTGATGGATGCCAATGCACAGAGCAGCGCGCCGCAGGACGCCGCGCTCGTGATGCGCGAAGCGCTGGTGGTGTCGGCGCTCGACAGCGCGCGCCGCGCCGAAGCGCTGGGACTGCCCGGCGATGCAATCGTGCTGTCATGCAAGGTCAGCGATGTGCAGGACCTGATCGCCGTTTACCGCGATCTGGCCGCGCGCTGCGATTATCCGCTGCATCTGGGGTTGACCGAGGCCGGCATGGGGTCGAAAGGCATCGTCGCTTCGACCGCGGCACTGGCGGTATTGCTGCAGCAGGGGATCGGCGACACGATCCGCGTGTCGCTGACGCCTGAGCCGAACGGCGACCGCACGCGTGAAGTGGTGGTCGCGCAGGAAATCCTGCAGACGATGGGATTGCGCTCGTTCGCGCCGCTGGTGATCGCCTGCCCGGGCTGCGGGCGCACCACCAGCACTTTCTTCCAGGAACTGGCCGACCGCATCCAGCGCTATCTGCGCACGCAGATGCCGCTGTGGCGGACGCGCTATCCGGGCGTTGAAAACATGCGTGTCGCGGTGATGGGCTGCGTGGTCAACGGCCCGGGCGAAAGCAAACACGCCGACATCGGCATCAGCCTGCCGGGATCGGGCGAAAATCCGGTCGCGCCGGTCTATATCGACGGCGTCAAGGCCGTCACGCTGAAGGGCGACAACATCGCCGAGGAATTCCAGGCGCTGGTTGAGCGCTACGTGCAAAACCATTACACTGCCGCGCCGGCGCCGGTTTCCGCCGCTGACACCGCCGTTACCGCAGGATAAAGCTTCCTTTCCATGGCAACAAAGATACAGGCAGTCCGCGGGATGAACGACATCCTGCCGGAGCAGGCGCTGCTATGGGAACATTTCGAGGACATCGCGCGCGACTGGCTGCGCGCCTACGGCTACCGCCCGTTGCGCACGCCGGTGCTCGAGCGTACTGAGTTGTTCGTACGCTCGATCGGCGCGGCCACCGACATTGTCGAGAAGGAAATGTACACGTTCACCGATGCATTGAACGATGAGAGCCTGACGCTGCGTCCGGAAGGCACCGCGTCATGCGTGCGCGCCACGATCGAGCACAACCTGATTTACAACGGGCCGCAGCGCGTCTACTACACGGGGCCGATGTTCCGTCACGAGCGGCCGCAGAAGGGGCGTTACCGGCAGTTTCACCAGATCGGCGTCGAGGCGCTGGGGTTCGCAGGGCCGGATCTCGATGCCGAGCATATCGTGATGTGCGCGCGGCTGTGGCGCCGGCTCGGCATCGGCGATGCCGCGCTCGAGGTCAACACGCTGGGTGACGCGCCGGCGCGCGCCGCCTATCGTACGCGGCTGATCGCCTATTTCGAGCAGAACGCGGATCTGCTCGACGAGGATGCAAGGCGCAGAATGTACAGCAATCCGCTGCGCGTACTGGATTCCAAAAATCCGAAGATGCATGGTCTGATTGCGATGGCGCCGAAGCTGGAAGACGATCTCGACGAGGCCTCGCTGAAACATTTTGACGATGTCCAGGCGCTGCTGCGCGAGAACGGCGTCGAGTTCACCGTCAATCCGCGCCTGGTGCGCGGGCTCGACTATTACAATCGCACCGTCTTCGAGTGGAAAACGAGCCGGCTCGGCGCGCAGGACACGATCTGCGCCGGCGGACGCTACGACGGGCTGATCGAGCAGATCGGCGGCAGGCCAGCGCCGGCGTGCGGTTTCGCGCTCGGTGTCGAACGCGTGCTGGAATTGATGCGGAACGGCGCGCAACCGGCGCCGGATGTTCCGCTGGACGTTTACATTGCACACCAGGGCAGGGATGCTGCGCATTTTGCATTCAGCACTGCAGAACGATTGCGCGATCGCGGCTGTCGCGTGGCGCTCGACAACGGCGAAACCAGTTTTGCTTCGCAGACGAAACGGGCCGCCGCCAGCGGCGCACGCTTTGTCGCCTTCATCGGTGATGGCGAGGCGAAGCTGCGCCAGATGGGAATCCGTTCCCTGTGGGGCGACGGCAAACTTTTGCAGGGTGGCGGCGAACAGAAACAATATGCGGTAGAAGACGCCGCGGAACTCATCATTTCAGGACGGCAACGGAAATAGAGGATAGAGGCATGGCAGTGTACGATTTGCAGGAACAGGAACAGATCGACGCGCTGAAGGCGTGGTGGAAACAGCACCAGCGGCTGGTGCTGCTGGCGGTCGCCGCCGCCATTCTGACGTTCGGCGGAATCAGCGGCTGGCGCTACTACCAGAGCCGGCAGGCGCTCGCCGCCGGCGAACTTTATTCGCAGATGGAAACCGCGCTCAACTCCGGTGACAAGTCGAAGGCGCGCGACATCGCTGCGGCACTGACGGCGGAATATCCCGCGACCGGTTATGCGATGCTGGCGGCACTGGTTGGCGCGCGTGTCGCCGTTGACAGCGGCGATGCCGCTGGCGCGCAGGCGCAGTTGCAGTGGCTGACCGATCACGCCGGCGACGACGCGACGCGCGATCTGGCGCGGCTGCGGCTTGCTGCATTGCTGCTCGACGAAAAAAAATATCCCGATGCGCTGGCGCTGCTCGAAACCAGGCACGGCGCGGCATGGGACGCGCTGTACGACAATCTGAAGGGCGATGTGCTGGTTGCGCAGGGGCGGACGGGTGAGGCGCGTGCGGCCTATCAGGCTGCGTTCGACAAAAGCGCCGCCCAGAACGCGTTCCGCGCGCTGGTGCAGACCAAAATCGACGCGCTGGGCGGGACCCGATGATGGCATCGTGGCTTCGCAGCCTGGTGCTCGGCGCGGCGGTGGCGGCGCTTTCCGCCTGCGGTTCGGTCGGCGATTACTCCGACCGGGTATTCAACAAGTACTACGACAAGATTTTCGGCGCCGCGCCGGTCATCAAGCCGGCAGAGCTCGTCAAGTTCACGGCAACCGCGCAGGCCAGGGTATTGTGGAAGGAGGACGCCGGCGACGCGGGAGCCTATGTTTTCTCGCCGCTGGTCAGCGGCGGCGCGATCTACGTCGCCAGCGCCCAGGGGCGGATCACGCGCTACGACGAGGCCAGTGGCAAAAGCACGCTGCACATCGATGCCGATGCCAAATTATCAGGCGGTGTCGGCGGCAACAGCAGCACGGTGCTGGTCGGCACGCCGCAGGGGGCGGTGCTCGCCTTCGACCGTGAAGGCAAGCCGTTATGGAAGGCGCAGCTCAGCAGCGAGGTGCTGAGCGCACCGCAGTTGGGCGGCGGCATGGTCGTGGTGCGCGGCGGCGACAGCCGCATTTTCGGGCTGGACGCCGCGACCGGCGAAACCCGGTGGATATATCAGCGCCAGATTCCGACGCTGACGATGCGCACCGACGCCGGCGTCGTTATCTACCACGGCGGCGTATTCGCCGGGCTGCCGGGCGGCAGACTGGTCGCGCTGGCGCTCGACAGCGGCGTGCTCGGCTGGGACGCGCTGGTGGCGGTACCCAAAGGGACGACTGAACTGGAACGCGTCACCGATATCGCCGGCCCGCCGGTGATCGACGGCCAGCAGATTTGCGCGGCCGCGTTCCAGGGACGCGTCGCGTGTTTCGAGATGGCCCGCGGCACGCCGTTGTGGGGGCGCGAGATTTCCAGCATCGCCGGCCTGACCATCGAGGGCGACGATCTCTATGTATCCGACGAAAAGAGCGCGGTGGTCGCCCTCGACAAGGACAGCGGCGAAGTGCGGTGGAAACAGGAAAAGCTGTTCGGGCGCCAGATCACGGCGCCGGCCGCGTCCGGCCGCTTCATCGTGGTTGGCGACTATCAGGGCTACGTGCATTTCATGTCGCGCAAGGACGGCGAGTTTGCAGTGCGCGTCGCGACCGACGGCAGTCCGATCGTCGCGCAGCCGGTGACGCTCGACGAGGGTGTGCTGGTGGTGACTCAAAAGGGCGGCGTATTCGTCATCGCCGTCCAGTAATCGATCGGGTTGCGGGCCGGACGGACGCGGGCGCAACCGATGATGGAAGGCGTACCGTCCGGATAAATCGCGTAATCGGGCAGTGAAACCCACCATCGTCATCGTCGGCCGGCCCAACGTCGGCAAATCCACGCTGTTCAACCGGCTGACGCGCAGCCGCGACGCGATCGTCGCCGATGCGCCGGGACTGACGCGCGACCGCCACTATGGCCGCGGGCGGGTCGGCGACCGGCCGTACATCGTCGTCGATACCGGCGGCCTCGAGCCGGCGGCGCCCGACGGCGGCATTCTGCAGGCGATGGCGCAGCAGACGTTGCAGGCGGTGGCCGAGGCGGACGCGGTGATTTTCATGGTCGACGGCCGCCACGGCCTGACGCCGCAGGATCGCGCGATCGCCGCGCAACTGCGCGCCGGCGGTCACCGCATCTGGCTCGTCGTCAATAAAACCGAAGGCATGGAGCGCGCGGCGGCGTGCGCGGAATTTCACGAGCTTGCGCTGGGCGAGCCGCTGGCGATCTCCGCCGCGCATGGCGAAGGCGTCAGCGATCTGGCCACGCTGATACTCGCCGATTTTCCCGCCGCCGCGGATGGGGAGGAGCAGCCGCGGCATCCGCGCGTCGCGATCGTCGGCCGGCCCAACGTCGGCAAGTCGACGCTGGTGAACCGCCTGCTCGGTGAAGAGCGCGTGATCGTTTACGACGAGCCCGGCACCACGCGCGATGCCATCGAAGTTGAGTTCGAGCGCCGCGGACGGCGTTATACGCTGATCGATACGGCGGGGCTGCGCCGGCGTGGACGCGTTACGGAGTCGGTCGAAAAGTTTTCGGTGGTCAAGACGCTGCAGGCGATCGAAGACGCCAACGTCGTGATCCTGGTGCTCGACGCCGGCGAACGGATCACCGAGCAGGACGCGCACATCGCCGGCTATATCGTCGAGGCCGGTCGCGCGCTGGTGGTCGCGGTCAACAAGTGGGACGGCCTCGACGCGCAGCAGCGCGAGTGGGTGAAACGCACGCTTGAACGCGCGCTCGACTTCATCGATTTCGCTCCGCCCCACTTCATATCGGCGCTCAAGGGCAGCGGCATCCAGCCGTTGCTGGAGGAGGTCGAGCGCGCCTATCACTCCGCGCTGGCGCGGCTGTCGACGCCGCGGCTGACGCGTGCGCTGGCGGCGGCGGTGGCGCGCCAGGAACCGCCGCGCGCCGGCGTCGCCCGGCCCAAGCTGCGCTACGCGCACCAGGGCGGCGTCAATCCGCCGCGCATCGTGATCCACGGCAACGGCCTCGACCGTGTTCCCGATAATTATCGCCGCTATCTGGAACGTTTTTTCCGCAACGCGTTCAAATTGCAGGGTACGCCCCTGCGGATCGAATTCCGCCAAGGGGCCAACCCGTTCAACCGGAAACGGACCCGACGCTGAAACAGGAATATCCTAGTAATGTGTTGGGAAATACAGTAGAGTGCTAAACAGAACACCAAGAAAGAGGTAATCAGCATGAGTACGAAAGGGCAGTTGCTACAAGACCCGTTTCTGAATGCGTTGCGCAAGGAACATATCCCGGTGTCGATCTATCTGGTCAACGGCATCAAGCTGCAAGGGCAGGTCGAGTCCTTCGATCAGTACGTGGTGCTGCTGAAAAATACGGTCACCCAGATGGTCTACAAGCATGCGATTTCAACCGTGGTTCCGGCACGCGCGGTCAGCCTTGCATCCGATCACACTTCCGATAGTTGATGTCTGAGCGTCCGCGGGCCCGCCCGCAGGCGGTCCTGGTCAGTATTGATTTCGGCAGCGCCGACTATGCCGAGACCACCGCCGAATTGCATCAGCTTGCGATCAGCGCCGGCCTCGAGGTCGCGGCGGTGCTGCGCGGCAGACGCGCGCGGCCCGATCCCGCGCTGTTCGCCGGTTCCGGCAAGGTCGAAGAGCTGGCCGGCGTGTTGAGGGACAGCGGCGCGGGGCTGGTGATTTTCAACCATGAACTGTCGCCGGCCCAGCAGCGCAATCTGGAACAGCGGCTGCAGTGCCGTGTCGTCGACCGCGTCAGCCTGATCCTCGACATCTTCGCGCGGCGCGCGCGCAGCCACGAAGGCAAGCTGCAGGTCGAGCTGGCGCAGCTCGAGCATCTCGCGACGCGCCTGGTGCGCGGCTGGACCCACCTTGAACGGCAGAAAGGCGGTATCGGTCTGCGCGGTCCCGGCGAAACCCAGCTTGAGACCGACCGCCGGCTGCTCGCCAAACGCGTCAAGGTATTGAAGGACAAATTGGGCAAACTGGCTTCACGGCGCGAAGTGCAGCGGCGTGGACGGCGCGCCAGCGCCTTTTTGATCTCCGTGGTCGGCTATACCAACGCCGGCAAATCGACGCTGTTCAACCAGTTGACAGGCGCCGACGCTTACGCTGCCGACCGCCTGTTCGCGACGCTTGATACCACGACCCGCCGCCTGCAGGTGCCGGGCGGCATGCCGATGGTGCTGTCCGACACGGTCGGTTTCATCCGGCAGCTGCCGCACACATTGGTCGCGGCGTTTCGTGCCACGCTCGAAGAATCGGCGCAGGCGGACTTGCTGCTGCATGTGGTCGACGCCGCCAGTCCGGTGCGCGAGGCGCAGATCGCGGCGGTCAACGCGGTGCTGGCCGAGATCGGCGCCGACCGCATTCCGCAGCTGCTGGTATACAACAAGATCGATCTGACGGGGACGGAGCCGCGGATCGAGCGCGACGAATATGATAGAATTTGCGGCGTCTGGGTCAGCGCCGCGACCGGCGCCGGATTTGACCTGTTGCGGAGTGCGCTGGCGGAAAACGCCATATTGCCGGCGCCTTCGAGGATCGCCTGTTCCGCCGCTGCCTGACATCGAATCATTCAAAAAAACATGCTCACCTACTGGCGGACCGGCCGCGCCTTCGTGACCGATAAGCTGCGCCGCATGCTCGGCGCGCTGATGGCCCTCAACGACCCGCAATGGGGACGCCGCGGCAACGAGCCGCCCGACCTCGATGAAATGGTGCGCAACTTCCAGAAGAGGCTGAAAGCGCTGCTGAACGCGCGCGGGGGCGGCAATGGCGAGCGCCCGCCCGACGGCGGCGGGCTATCCGGCTTCGGCGGCAGTTTCGGCTGGCTGATCGCCTTGATCGTCGCGGTATGGCTGGCAAGCGGTTTTTATATCGTCGATGCCAAACAGCGCGGAATCGTGCTGCGCTTCGGCAAATTTACCGAAGAGACCCAGCCGGGCGCGCGCTGGCATCTGCCGTACCCGATTGAGACCGTTGACGTCGTCAACGTGTCGGAAGTGCGCTCGCTCGAGATCGGCTATCGCGGCACCGCCCGCAACAAGGTGCCGCAGGAATCGCTGATGCTGACCGACGACGCCAACATTGTCGATGTCCAGTTCGCGGTGCAGTATGTGCTGAAGGACCCGCGCGATTATCTGTTCAACAACCGCGATCCCGATGATTCGGTGCTGCAGGCCGCCGAGACCGCGATTCGCGAGATCGTCGGCAAGAGCACGATGGATTTCGTACTCAACGAGGGGCGCGCTCAGGTCGCCGCCGATGCGCAGAGGCTGATGCAGAACATACTCGATCGCTACAAGACCGGGATCAGCATCAGCAAGGTGACGATGCAGAACGCGCAGCCGCCGGAACAGGTGCAGGCGGCGTTCGACGATGCGGTCAAGGCGGGGCAGGACCGTGACCGTCAGAAAAACGAGGGCGAGGCCTACGCCAACGATGTGATTCCGCGCGCGCGCGGCGCGGCCGCGCGGCTGGTGCAGGAGGCCGAGGGCTACCGTCAGCGCATGATCGAGCGCGCGGAGGGCGACGCCAGCCGCTTTCGCCAGATCGTCGTCGAATACAACAAGGCGCCGGGCGTGACGCGCGAACGGCTTTATCTCGAGGCGATCCAGGACATCATGAGCAATACCAGCAAGGTGCTGGTCGACCAGAAAGGAAGCGGCAGCCTGCTCTATCTGCCGCTCGACAAGCTGCTGCAGATGACGGCGCCACCCGCGGTTCCAGCGGCGTCCGCGCCCGCCGACGCCGGAAAACCGGCGGAATCTCCGACAACAGACAGCAGCGCGTCGCCGGTGATATCGCGTTCGCGCGACGAGTTCCGCAGTCGCGATCGGGAGGATCGATGAAGCAGCATCTGGTGGCGTTCATCGCAGCGGCGGTTGCCGTCGTGGTCCTGCTTGCGTTGAGCATGTACATCGTCGATCAGCGCCAGAATGCAATCGTATTCCGGTTCGGCGAGATCATCGCGATCAAGACCAAGCCGGGGCTGTTTTTCAAATGGCCGGTGATCGACAACGTCCACTATTTCGACAGCCGGGTGCTGACAATCGAGGCCTCCGAACCGGAACGCTTTCTGACCTCGGAAAAGAAAAACGTGCTGGTCGACCTCTACGTGAAATGGCGCATCGCGGACGTCGGCAAGTACTACACCAGCGTCGGCGGCGACGAGTCCCGTGCGCAGACCCGGCTGCTGCAGACGATCAACGACGGATTGCGCGCGGAGTTCGGCAACCGCACCGTGCACGACGTGGTGTCGGGCGAGCGCGACCAGATCATGGAATTGATGCGCAAAAAGGCCAATGAAGACGCGCAGTCGATCGGCGTCGAGGTGCTCGACGTGCGACT
Organism: Burkholderiales bacterium; assembly: GCA_035524795.1. Taxonomy (GTDB): domain Bacteria; phylum Pseudomonadota; class Gammaproteobacteria; order Burkholderiales; family SG8-41; genus DATKOF01. The sequence goes on along the minus strand of DATKOF010000003.1, from coordinate 14,336 downwards.
GAAGCGGGTCGATTTGCCGCAGGAAGTCAGTGACTCGGTGTATCGCCGGATGGAAGCGGAACGCAAGCGCGCCGCCAACGAGTTGCGCGCGACCGGCGCCGCCGAATCGGAAAAAATCCGCGCCGATGCCGACCGCCAGCGCGAGGTGATCCTGGCCAAGGCCTATCATGAGGCGCAGCGCATCAAGGGCGAGGGGGACGCCAGGGCAGCCGCGATCTACGCCGGCGCCTATCAGGCAAATCCCGAGTTCTACGCCTTTTACCGCAGCCTGGAAGCCTACCGCCAGAGCTTCAAGGACAAGAACGACGTGCTGGTCATCGATCCCAACTCGGAATTCTTCAAGTACTTCAGGAACAGCAGGCCATCGAAGTAACCGCGGCGGATGGCCATGGGAAATCTTCTGTTGACCGCGCTGGCGCTGGTGCTGGTGATCGAGGGGATATTGCCGTTCCTCGCGCCGCAACTGTGGCGCGCGACTTTCCGCCGCCTGCTGGAATTGAACGACGGACAGATCCGGTTCATCGGACTGACATCGATGCTGGCCGGAGTGCTGCTGCTGTTTTTGTCGCATTGATTTCCGAAAGCGTCGCCGTCGGGTTATCCTCTCACATCATGTCTGAACGGTGATTTTTGCCATGCGCAAGTGGGTGCTGCCTGAATATATCGAGGACATTCTGCCGGACGAGGCGCGCCGCATCGAGCGGCTGCGGCGCGCGCTGCTCGACCTGTTCGAAGTCCACGGTTATCAACTGGTGCAGCCGCCGCTGCTCGAATATGTCGAGTCGCTGCTGACCGGCACCGGCCACGATCTCGATCTGCGGACTTTCAAGCTGGTCGATCAGCTGTCGGGGCGCACCCTTGGCGTGCGCGCCGACATCACGCCGCAGGTCGCGCGCATCGATGCCCATCTGCTCAACCGCAGGGGAGTGAGCCGGTTGTGCTATGCCGGCAGCGTATTGCATACGCTGCCGGCGGGGCTGAACCGCACGCGCGAGCCGCTGCAGGCCGGGGCCGAAATCTACGGCCACGCCGGGATCGAGGCGGACGTCGAGGTGCAGCGTCTGATGCTCGCCGCGCTGCGGCTGGCGGGAATCGCGCGGCCCCAGCTTGATATCGGCCATGTCGGCGTGTTCCGCGCGCTGGTGCGCCGCGCGCGGGCCGATGCCGATACCGAAACCGCGTTGTTCCGGGCGGTGCAGTTGAAGGACGCGGCGGCGTTGCGCACGCTGGCGGGCGGGTTCAGCGCCAAGATCCGTGCCGCATTTGAACAATTGCCGGAACTGACCGGCGGCGCCGATGTATTGCGCGCCGCGCAGCGGCGGCTGCCGGACGATCCTGCAATCGGCAAGGCGCTGACGCAACTGCGCTCCATTGGCGGAATGCTGCGAACGGACGGCATCGACGTCCGTTTCGACCTTGGCGAGCTGCGTGGCTATCACTATCACAGTGGCGTAGTGTTTGCAGCCTATATCGAAGGGGCGCCGAATGCGCTGGCATTGGGCGGACGCTACGACGAAGTCGGGCGGGCGTTCGGCCGCGCGCGGCCGGCGACCGGCTTCAGTCTCGACCTGCGCGAGCTCGCAGCGGCGGCGCCGGCCGGGAATCCGCGCAGCGGGGTGCTGGCACCGTACTCGCCGCACGACGCGGCATTGCAAAGGCGCATCGCTGCGCTGCGTCGGGCCGGCACGGTCGTGGTCGTCGCGTTGCCCGGCCGCGCTGTGGCGCGTACTGAACATGATTGCGATCGGAAACTGGTGCGCCGGGCCGGTAAGTGGCAGGTGGTGAAAATTTGATGAAAAAGCCGCCGATCGGCGCGGACGCATGTCGGCAACAGGCCGCACCGGCGTTTTCCGTGTCTTCCGGCAATTGTTGACGGTGGTACGGGAGATCATGTCGAAAAATGTGGTGGTTGTCGGCAGCCAGTGGGGAGACGAAGGCAAGGGCAAGATCGTCGACTGGCTGACCGATCATGCGCGGGGCGTCGTGCGTTTCCAGGGCGGGCACAATGCCGGGCATACGCTGGTCATCGGCAGCAAAAAAACCGTTTTGCGGCTGATTCCCTCCGGTATCCTGCGCGAACAGGTCGCATGCTATATCGGCAACGGCGTGGTGCTGTCGCCCTCCGCGTTGCTGGAAGAAATCGACGAACTCGACCGTGCCGGCATCGGCATCAACGGACGGTTGCATGTCAGCGAAGCATGTCCGCTGATCCTGCCGTATCACGTTGCGATCGACCAGGCGCGGGAAGCCGCCAAGGGCGCCGGCAAGATCGGCACCACCGGCCGCGGCATCGGCCCTGCCTACGAGGACAAGGTCGCGCGGCGCGCGATCCGGCTGCAGGATTTGCTCGATCCGGCGCGTTTCGCCGAGAAACTCCACGCGGTGCTCGATTACCACAATTTTGTGCTCGCCGGCTATTTCAACGCCGCGCCGCTGGACTTTCGGCAGATTTGCGACGACACGCTGCGGCTTGCCGAGCGCATCGTGCCGATGATCGCCGATGTCCCGCGCATGCTGTACGACGCGCATCGCGCCGGCGACAACCTGCTGTTCGAAGGCGCGCAGGGCACGCTGCTCGATATCGATCACGGCACTTATCCATATGTGACGTCGAGCAACTGTGTCGCCGGCGCAGCCTGCGCCGGCGCCGGTGTCGGGCCGCGCCTGCTCCATTATGTTCTGGGCATTACCAAGGCCTACACGACGCGCGTCGGTTCCGGGCCGTTTCCGACCGAACTCGACGACGACATCGGACGGCGGCTGGCGGCGCGCGGCAACGAGTTCGGTTCGGTGACCGGCAGGCCGCGGCGCTGCGGCTGGTTCGATGCCGCCGCGCTGAAGCGCGCGATCCAGATCAACGGCATCTCCGGTCTGTGCATGACCAAGCTCGATGTGCTGGACGGCATGGAGACACTGCAGATCGGAACCGGCTACCGGCTGAACGGCCAACTGCGCGACATCCTGCCGTTCGGCGCCGAAGACGCTGCGGAATGCGAGCCGGTGTACGAGGAGATTCCGGGATGGCAAGCCAGCACCGTCGGTCTCACGCGCGAAGACCAGCTGCCGCCGCAGGCGCGGCGTTATCTGCAGCGCGTCGAAGAAATCTGCGGCGTGCCGGTCGACCTGATTTCAACCGGCCCCGACCGCGAACAGACCATTGTGCGGCGTCACCCGTTCGAGTGAGCAACCGCGATGCGGGCAAATGACCGTCAGGCTCGCAATGCTGAATGCTGGTGCCGAGAAGAGGACTCGAACCTCCACGGGTCGCCCCGCCAGTACCTGAAACTGGTGCGTCTACCAATTCCGCCATCTCGGCCCGGAAGGCGGGGGAATGTAATCACAAAAGATGGGTTTGTCAATCGATGAAACGGCGTAAAACCACTGCCAATACTGGCAAAGCCGGATCGCGCGGCAGTTCCGCCGCGCAACGGTGGCGCGCCAGCGATCCGCATCTCGAGCGCGAGCGCGGCAATTACGCCGAGCCACTGCCGAGTCGGGAATTCATTCTGCAGACGCTCGAAGCGCAAGGCGTTCCGGTCAGCGAAGCGCAGTTGAGGAGCGCGTTGGCGATCAAGCCGCACGAACACGAGACGTTCGGGCGCCGGCTCGACGCGATGCAGCGCGACGGCCAGATCATGCGCAACCGGCGCGACGCGATCTGCGTGATGTCGAAACTCGATTTGATCACCGGTCGCGTCGAAGGGCATCCCGACGGCTTCGGCTTCCTGATCCGCGACGACGGCGGCGCCGACATGTTTCTCGGCACGCACGAAATGCACAAGGTGCTGCACGGCGACCGCGTCGCGGCGCGCGCGGCGGGCGCCGACCGGCGCGGCCGGCCCGAAGCCAAGATCGTCGAGGTGCTGGAGCGGGTCAATCACAAGGTGGTCGGACGCCTGCACCGCGAGCGCGGCGTGCTGTTCGTGATCGCCGAAAACAGGCGCATCAGCCAGGATTTGCTGGTGCCTGCCGGCGACGCGCTGGACGCGAAGCCCGGCCAGGTGGTGGTCGCCGAAATCCTGAAGCAGCCGGAAAAGCAGGCGCAGCCGATCGCACGCGTGGTCGAAGTACTCGGCAACTATGCCGATCCCGGCATGGAAATCGAAATCGCACTGCGCAAGCACGACCTGCCGCACGTATTTTCGCGCCAGATCGAGAAGGAATGCGCGCGGTTTCCCGGCAAGGTGATGATGGACGACATGGCGGCGCGCGAAGACATCCGCCATCTGCCGCTGGTGACGATCGACGGCGAAACCGCGAAGGATTTCGACGACGCCGTATATTGCGAGCCCCGCGGCAGGGATTTCCGGCTGGTGGTCGCGATCGCCGATGTCAGCCACTACGTGAAGCACGGCGATGCACTCGATCTCGAAGCGCGCAACCGCGGCAACTCGGTGTACTTTCCGCGCCGCGTGATTCCGATGCTGCCGGAAGTGTTGTCGAACGGTCTTTGCTCGCTCAATCCCGAAGTCGACCGCCTGTGTCTGGTCTGCGATATGACAATCGATACCCACGGCGGAGTCACCGACTACCGGTTTTATCCGGGCGTGATGTGGTCGCATGCGCGATTGACGTACAACGAGGTGGCCGCGCTGCTGACGGGCGCCGGCAAGGCAGCCGTGCGCCAGCGCAGCGCGCTGTTGCCGCATCTGACGGCGCTGCACCGGTTGTATCAGGCGCTGCTGCGCGCGCGCGCCAAGCGCGGCGCGATCGATTTCGAGACCGTCGAGACACAGATGATCTTCAACGCGCACGGCAAGATCGAACGCATCGTGAAAGTCGAGCGCAACGACGCGCACCGCGTCATCGAGGAATGCATGCTGGCGGCCAACGTCTGCGCTTCCGATTATCTGCGCAGCCGCGGCCATCCGGTGCTGTACCGGATCCATGAAGGACCGACGCCGGAAAAGCTGAACGCGTTGCGCGAATTCCTGAAAGGATTCGGGCTGCAGCTCGGCGGCGGTGCCAGGCCGCACGCCGCCGATTACGCCAGGGTCATCGAGCGCGTCAAATCCCGGCCTGACGCGCAATTGCTGCAGACCGTGATGCTGCGCTCGCTGCAGCAGGCGGTCTACAGTCCCGACAATATCGGTCATTTCGGCCTCGCCTATGAGGCCTATACCCATTTCACCTCGCCGATCCGGCGTTACCCGGACCTGCTGGTGCACCGCGCGATCAAAGCCACCCTGCACGGAAAGTCCTATGAGCCCGGCGGGTGGCACGAGCTCGGCCTGCGCTGTTCGCAGACCGAGCGCCGCGCCGACGAGGCGACACGCGACGTCGAAGCCTGGCTCAAGTGCTACTACATGCGCGACCATGTCGGCGAGGTGTTCGCCGGCAGCATCAGCGCGGTCGTCGCATTCGGCATCTTCGTCGCGCTCGACGACATCCATGTCGAGGGACTGGTGCACGTGTCCGACCTCGGCAATGACTATTTCCATTTCGATGCGGCGCGTCACCAATTGCGCGGCGAGCACGGCGGCGCGCAGTTCAGGCTGGGCGACCGCGTGACGGTACGCGTGGCGCGCGCCGATCTCGAAAGCAGCAAGATCGATTTTGTGCTGACCGGGCAGGAACACCGGCGGTGACGGCGGCGCGCGTCATCTACGGTTTCCATGCGGTGACCGCGCGGCTGCGCCATGCTGCAGCCGGCGTCCGCGAGATCTACCTCGATGCGGCGCGCAGCGATGCGCGCGCCAGGAATCTGGCACGGCTTGCCGCCGAGCGGGGCGTCAATGTGCTGACGGTGGACGCGGCGCGGCTCGATGGGCTGACCGGTCGCGCGCGCCATCAGGGCGTTGCCGCCCGCATCGTGCCGGAGGTGCCGGCAACCAGCATCGAACAAGTGCTCGAACGTAATGCCGGGCCGTTATTGTTGCTGGTGCTCGATGGCATTCAGGATCCGCACAATCTCGGTGCGTGTCTGCGGGTTGCCGATGCATTCGGCGTGCATGCGGTGATTGCCCCCAAGGACCGGGCAACGGGTATTACACCTGTAGTGTCGAAAGTCGCCTGCGGTGCAGCTGAAACCATCCCTTATGTGATGGTAACCAATCTGGCACGCGCATTGCGTATGCTCCGGGAAAATGGGATATGGATCATCGGCGCCGACCAGGGCGCGCAGACCGATATTTATCACGCACGTCTTGACGGGTCGCTGGCCTGGGTGCTGGGTGCGGAAGGCGCAGGGATGCGCCGGCTGACGCGCGAGCATTGCGATGAATTGGTGCGGATTCCGATGGCGGGCAGCGTGGAAAGCCTCAATGTATCCGTTGCCAGCGGCATATGTCTGGCCGAAACCCGGCGGCGCCGGGAATATCAATGACGATGACATTGCTGAAAACGAATTGCCAGCCCATTGATATCACAATATAATCATCACCATTTCCATGTTTCAGGAAGCGCATTTTTCCATCATGAGCCGTAACCTGTTAGCGGGCATCGTCCTTGCCGGCGTGTTATCGGCGTACGTGCCGGTGGCCGCGGCGCAAGCTGCTGACGCAGCGACCACCCAGAAATTCCGCATCGTGCGCTTCGACGTTACGGGCAATACGCTGCTCAGCGCCGCCGAAGTCGAGCATATCGTTGCTTCCTATACCGGCGATGACAAGGACTTTGGCGACATTCAACGCGCGCTGGAAGCGCTCGAACAGGCCTATCGCAACCGCGGTTACGGTTCGGTCCAGGTGCTGTTGCCGGAGCAGGACATCACGGCCGGAGTGGTTAAGTTGCGGGTGACGGAGCCGCGCATCGGCAAGGTCAAGGTCGAAGACAATAAATATTTCGATGTCGCCAATGTCCGCGCCAGTCTGCCGACCCTGAAGGAAGGCACGCCGCCGAACGCGCAGGCAATCGCCCGCAATCTGCAGTTGCTGGACGAGCACCCGACCAAGCAGACCACGGTGCTGCTGCGGTCCGGCGATACCGACGATGAACTGGATGCGGTCGTCAAGATCAAGGATGTCAAGCCGCTCCGCTATTTCGCCACGCTTGACAATACCGGCACCAAGGAAACCGGCAATGAACGCCTGGGGGTCGGCTTCCAGCATTCGAACCTGTTCGACCGCGACCAGACACTGACCGTCCAGTATCAGACGTCGCCGACGGAGGCAAGCGACGTCAAGATCGCTTTTGCCGGTTATCACATACCGTTTTACGCTCATAACAGTTCCCTGGATCTTCTCGCCGCTTATTCCAATGTCGATTCCGGCACCATACAGGACGTATTCAACGTCAGCGGCAGCGGCAGCGTCTATGGAGCGCACTACAACATTTACCTGTCGAAACTACTGGGCGGCGCCTACGAACACAAAGTCACCGTCGGCATCGATTACCGCGCCTATAAGCCGGAGCTGGAGCAGAGCGGCGTCCGGCTCAGCGGTGTCGGCGGCGTTGACGACATCACGGTGCATCCGGTCAGTGTGACCTATAACGGGCTGTGGCGCATGAAACAGGCGCAGTTGCAGTTTTATCTGAGCTGGGCGCAGAACCTGTTTCCGGGCGGCAACGACGGGACCGATGCCGACTTCAAGCTCGACCGGTTTGACGCGCGTGCCGGTTATCGTGTGTGGCGGCTGGGTGCCACGTACTTGCGCCTGTTGCCGAAGGACTGGCAGGTGCGCGCGGTCTTCGCAGACCAGGTGACTTCCGATGCTCTGGTGCCGGGGGAGCAGTTCGGGTTCGGCGGTCCCGATTCCGTGCGCGGGTTCAACCAGCGCGAAGTTTCCAACGACCGCGGTTACACCACCAGCATCGAGCTCTATACGCCGGACTTTTCGAGCCAGGTAAAACTGCCGTGGCAGGATGTGCGGCTGCGCGCGCTGGCGTTTTACGACATGGGCACAGTCAGCCGCAACAGTCCCCAGCCGGGAGATCCCCCCGATCAGAGCGGCGCCAGCGTCGGCATCGGCTGGCGGCTGGCGATCGGCCAGCATTTCAATCTGCGCGCCGATTGGGCGCACGTCATCGATCCCGCCGGCCAGCAGGGGCGCGACGACGACATGATCCACGCCGCCATCGCCCTGATATTCTGACAGGCGTTGCCGTGTTCCCGGATTCTCTGTAGAATCCGCGCCTTCGCCTCGGCCGACGCCGGGCGATTTTTCCTTGCCTCACCGTTTCACGCATGACGGGAGGCCGTGTGATACCGAGACCATGAGGAGATCCAATGCGGCATTATGAAATCGTATTTATCGTGCATCCCGACCAGAGCGAACAGGTGCCGGGGATGATCGAGCGTTACCGGACGCTGATCCAGTCCAAAGGCGGACGCATCCATCGTCTCGAGGACTGGGGGCGCCGTCAGCTTGCCTATCCGATCCAGAAAATCCACAAGGCACATTACGTGCTGATGAACATCGAATGCGACAACGCGACGCTGGATGAGATCGAGCACGCATTCAAATTCAACGATGCAGTGCTGCGCCATCTGACGGTCAAGATGACAGCGGCCGTGACCACGCCGTCGCCGATGATGAAGGAAGAAAAATCGCGCTCCCTGATGCAGGGTGGGCAGGAAGAGGGTGCGGCGGCGGAAACGCCCGCGGCATAGGTGGAAAACCGGCTCGTGCTCGACGGCTGTCTGTCAAAGCGAGGTACGTTGCGCCATACGCCCGTCGGTGTTGCGGCGATCGACTTTACCGTGACGCACGATTCGATGCAGGTCGAGGCCGGGCGGCGGCGCCGGGTGCGCTGCGAGGTCGCCGCTGTTGCAGTCGGCGAGACGGCGCAGGCGGTGGGCGCGCTGCATTTGAATCAACCGGTGCGGCTGACGGGGTTTCTCGCCCAGCGCGGCAACGACGACCGCAGATTGACGCTGCATGTAACCGGCGTCAGCACGGTCGCCGGCGGCCCTCCCGAATTAGGACAGAGACAGGAGTAATTGAATGGCTATCAGAAGGACCACATCCGGCGGCCGCGGCGGCCGCGGCGACAAACGTGAAAAGCGGCCACCGCGCCAGCTGTTCCGCCGCAGAAAATTCTGCCGCTTCACCGCGGAAAAGATCAAGCAGATCGACTACAAGGACATCGAGCTGCTCAAGGATTTCATCAACGAAAACGGCAAGATCATCCCGGCGCGCATCACCGGCACCAAGGCGCATTATCAGCGGCAGCTGGACGTTGCGGTCAAGCGCGCGCGCTTTCTGGCGCTGCTGCCGTATACCGATCTGCACTGAAGGCGGAAAAAGGAAACTGAGGAGACTGCAATGCAGGTGATTCTGCTCGAAAAAATCGCGAACCTCGGCCAGTTGGGCGAGGTCGTCAAGGTCAAGGACGGCTATGCCCGCAATTACCTGATCTCGCACGGCAAGGCCAAACGCGCGACGGCGGCCAATATCGCCGAATTCGAACAGCGTCGCGCCGAACTCGAGAAGGCGCAAGCCGATGCGCTGACGCTGGCCCAGGAACGCGCGGCCAGACTCGACGGCCTGCTGGTGCAGATCACGCAGAAAGCCGGTGTCGACGGCAAGCTGTTCGGTTCGGTGACCAACGTCGATGTCGCCGAGGCGCTGAAGGCGCAGGGATTCGAGGTGTCCAAGGCGGCGATCCGGATGCCGCAGGGACCGATCAAGCAGGTCGGGGATCAGCCGGTCAAGGTCGTGCTGCACCCCGATGTCGTCGTCACGATTACCGTGTCGGTGCTCGGCGAAGCCGCCTGAGCCCGCTTAGCTGCTCAATTTAAAGCGATTATTTTTACCGGATTTTTGCCGTGGGAAAGGGCTGGCGACAGCTCTTTTTTTTCGGTAAATTGCAGGCGTTCTGCGCAGTCGGATCGAGTGCCGGATCCGCCGACGAATTCTTCGACAGGGATAAACTACGCGCATGGCCCAGGCTGCCGTTCCGCTCGTCCGTGACGCCCAAGTCGAGGCGCTCAAACTGCCGCCGTATTCGGTGCCGGCCGAACAGGCGGTGCTCGGCGGTCTGCTGCTCGACAATACGGCGTGGGACAAGATCGGCGACATCATCGGCGAAGGCGATTTCTATCGTGCCGACCACCGCCAGATCTACCATCACCTTGCGCTGCTGATCGGCGACAACAAGCCGGCCGACGTGCTGACGGTCGCCGAAAGCCTGCAGCGCGGCGGCAAACTCGAGGAGGTCGGCGGGCACGCCTATATCGATTCGCTGGCGGCCGGCGCGGCCGGCGCCGTCAACATCCGGCGTTACGCCGAAATCGTGCGCGAGCTTTCGATCATGCGCAAGCTGGCCGAGGTCGGAATGGAAATCGCCGACTCGGCTTTCAGTCCGCTCAACCGCTCGGCGCAGGAATTGCTCGATCACGCCGAAGGCAGGGTATTCCAGATTGCGGAGGCCGGCGCGCGCGGCCGGCAGGGATTCGTCGATCTGAATACCCTGATGTCGAAGGTGATCACGCGCGTCGACGACCTCTACCGGCGCGCCGACAAGTCGGACGTCACCGGAATCGCGACCGGCTATACCGATCTGGACAGGAAGACTGCGGGCCTGCAGCAGGGCGATCTGATCATCATCGCGGGACGTCCGAGCATGGGCAAGACCGCGCTTGCGCTCAACATCGCCCAGCATGTCGCGCTGGTCGAGAAGATGCCGGTTGCGATATTCAGCATGGAAATGGGCGGCACCCAGATCGCAACCCGGCTGCTCGGTTCACTGAGCGGCGTCGATCAGCAGCGTCTGCGCAACGGTGATCTGGAGCCCGGCGACTGGGACGAATTGACCAAGGCGATGGGCAAGCTCGGCGACGCGCCGATTTACGTGGACGAGACAGCGGCGCTCAACGCGCTGGAACTGCGCGCGCGCGCGCGCCGCCTGCACCGCCAGTTCGGCGGACCGGGACTGGGGCTGATCGTCGTCGACTATCTGCAGTTGATGTCAGCCGCGAGCCAGGGAGAAAACCGGGCGACCGAGATTTCCGAAATCTCACGGTCGCTGAAGGCGCTGGCCAAGGAGCTGAACGTTCCGGTGGTCGCGCTTTCGCAGCTCAACCGCAGTCTCGAATCACGGCAGGACAAGCGGCCGATGATGTCCGACCTCCGGGAATCGGGCGCGATCGAGCAGGACGCCGACGTGATTCTGTTCATTTATCGGGACGAGGTCTACAACCCGGACACTCCGCGCAAGGGGATCGCCGAAATCATTATCGGCAAACAGCGCAATGGGCCGATCGGAAAAGTCGATCTGACCTTCCTTGGCCACAATACGCGTTTCGAGAACTACGCCAACCCCGAGCGCTTCTAGCTAGCGCCGCTGCTACAGCACTTCCGCGGCGTGGTCGGCGAGCCGCGAACGTTCGCCGCGGGTCAGCGTCACATGGCCGCTGTGCGACCAGCCCTTGAAACGGTCAACCACGTAGGTCAGGCCTGAACTGCCTTCGGTCAGGTACGGCGTGTCGATCTGCGCGATGTTGCCGAGTACGACCACCTTGGTGCCGGGGCCGGCGCGCGTGATCAGCGTCTTCATCTGTTTCGGCGTCAGGTTCTGCGCCTCGTCGATGATCAGGTACTTGTTGATGAAAGTACGGCCGCGCATGAAATTGAGGGACTTGACCTTGATCCGCGAACGGATCAGGTCGCGCGTCGCGGCGCGCCCCCATTCGCCGGCTTCGTCGTCGGTGTTGTCGAGCACGTCGAGATTGTCCTCGAGCGCGCCCATCCACGGATTCATCTTTTCTTCCTCGGTGCCGGGCAGGAAGCCGATGTCTTCGCCGACCGGTACCGTGACGCGGGTCATTATGATTTCAGAATAGACTTTCTGTTCGAGCGTCTGCATCAGACCGGCCGCCAGCGTCAGCAGCGTCTTGCCGGTGCCGGCCTGGCCGAGCAGCGTGACGAAGTCGATCTCCGGGTTCATCAGCGCGTTGAGCGCAAAGTTCTGTTCGCGGTTGCGCGCGACGATGCCCCACACGTTGTTGCGCTGATGGGAATAGTCCCTGATCGTCTGCAGAATCGCGGTCTTGGCCGAAATCTCCATGACCTGAGCATAGAACGGCCGGTCGCCCTCGTAATGGACGAATTCGTTGATCAGCAGGCTCGAGCACAGCGGGCCGCGGATGCGGTAGTAGGTATGGCCGGACTGCTGCCATGATTCCATCTCCGCACCGTGCGTGTCCCAGAAATCTGCCGGCAGCTCGCGCGTGCCGGTGGAGAGCAGGTCGGTGTCTTCGAGCACCTTGTCGTTGAAATAATCCTCGGCCGCGAGTCCCAGCGCATGCGCCTTGATGCGCATGTTGATGTCCTTGCTGACGAGGATCACCTCGCGCGCGGGATGCGCTTCCTGCAGGTGCTTGACGACGCCGATGATCTGATTGTCGGCCTTGCCGCCGGCGAGCCGCGCTGGCAGCTCGCCGCTGATCGCCTGTGTCTGCAGGAACAGCCGGCCGGTCGCTTCGCCGCCGTTGTGGGACTTCAGCTCGATGCCGTGCTCGATGTCGTGCTTGCTGCCGCTGACGATGTCGTCGAGGAAGCGGCTGGCCTGGCGCGCGTTGCGCGCAACCTCCGACATGCCTTTCTTGTTGGCGTCGAGCTCTTCGAGGATTGCCATCGGGATGTAGACATCGTGTTCCTGGAAGCGGAACAGGCAGGTCGGATCGTGCATCAGCACGTTGGTATCGAGCACGAACAGCTTGACGGTGGAAGGAAGACGCGTGACGACGGAGGCAGCGGAGGGTGCCTTGCGCTGGGTCATAGGACTCCTGTGGGAAGGTTGGACAAAGGCGGCGCTATTTCAGCGTCCGGACGAAATCGAGGACTTCCTGCGCGTGGCCGGGCACCTTGACGCCGCGCCACTCGCGCGCGACCCCGCCCTGCGCGTCGAACACGAAGGTGCTGCGCTCGATGCCGCGCACCTGCTTGCCGTACATGTTCTTCATCTTGATCACGTTGAACAGGCGGCACGCTTTTTCCTCGGCGTCGGACAGCAACTCGAACGGAAAACCCATTTTGGCCTTGAAATTCTCGTGCGACTTCATGCTGTCGCGCGACACGCCGTAAAGCGCGCACTTGAGCTTTTTGAACTGCGGGTGAAGGTCGCGGAACTGCTGGCCTTCGGTGGTGCAGCCGGGCGTGTTGTCCTTCGGGTAGAAATAGAGGACCAGCGGATGGCCGCGTTCGGACGACAACCTGAAAACGCCGCCGCCGGTGGCCGGCAATTCGAAATCCGGGATCGATGTGTCTGCCATCAGTTGCAAAGATTGTCGGGCAAATATGTTACATAATCAAGACCGGCATTCAGCCGGCGAGAAATTCTCCGCCCTGCGCCGCCAGCGTGCCGGCGCGGCCCGCCACGGCGGCGGTTTCGACCGCACAGCGCGGCAACGCCTTCGGCGCCAGCTCGGCGAAACAGTCGCGCAGCGCCGCCAGTCGATAGCCCTGGGCACGCCAGCCGGCCAGCAGTTGTTCGAACACCGGCGCCAGCTTCATGCCTTCGAGCTCGGCGTGCAGCGTATAGACATGGCCGGCAGGCGGCGGCTGTGCTGTCAGTTCCAGCAGGCGCCCGGCAACGTTGTCGGCGGTGATGCCGTCACGGCCGATCAGTTCGTCAAGCGTCGGCAACGTGGTCGGCAGCTGCGGGCAGGCGATGATTTCGGCCTGGTAGATTGGGATGAACGGGCTGCGCCCGCGCGTGTCCGAGCAGTAGTCGAAGCCCAGCTGCTGGGTCAGCCGGTAGGCGGCGCGGTTCATCTGCCAGCCAGCGGCGCCGTGCACCCGGGCCGGCTCGCCGAAAATTTCCTGGTAGCGGTCGCACGCGAGCTGCATCTGGTGCGCGGTCCACGCCGCATCGGCGCCGGCGACCCCGTCCTGCCATTTGATATGGTCCCAGGTATGGATGCCGGTTTCGAAACCGGCATCGCGCACGCGGCGCAGGGTATCCGCGCAGCGCTGGCCGATGTCGGGGCCCGGCAGCAGTGTGCCGTAAAGCAGCGTGCGGATTCCGTAGTGCGAGGCGACCGAGGTACGTTTTACTTTGCCGATGAAACCGGGACGGAACACGCGGCGGATCGCGCGGCCGGTGTGGTCGGGGCCGAGGCTGAACAGGAAAGTCGCCTGCGCGCCGTGGCGCTGCAGGATTTCGACCAGCCGCGGCACGCCTTCGCGCGTGCCGCGCCAGGTGTCGACGTCGACCTTGAGCGCGAGCTTCATCGATGCCGTGGAAACGGATCGACTGTCAGTCCATCAGCCGCCGCGCTTCGCCGACGTGATCGCGGTAGGCGTCGAAAATCAGCTTCAGCGCCTGCTTCATCCCGACGCGGGGACGCCAGTGGAGGTCTTTTGTCGTGTTGGCGATTTTCGGAACGCGGTTCTGCACGTCCTGATAGCCGCGGCCGTAGTACTGGACGGCGGTGGTCTTCACCAGCTTCA
>DATKOF010000002.1:0-18371 GCA_035524795.1 Burkholderiales bacterium | reverse complement strand
ATCTCACGCATACCGCAGCAGGATGGAGAATTCGAGATATTTCATATGGGGAAGGCCGTATGACTCTATCCGAAATTTTGGAGTCAAAACTAGAATGAAATTTTTTCTCCTGAGCGCAATGCCTAACCCTGCGCTCAAGTTCGCTCCCTCCGGTCGCTGGGACGCGCCTTCGGCGCGCCCCTTAGCTTCACGTTCGGCCCCTTGAAGGAGTAGCTATGTCCTATTGGAGAATGCAGCTTCACCCGAGCGAGTCCGAAGGTGCAATCAAGCACACAGTGGAAAGTTTGTCCGCCGGCTACATCGGGCTAGATTTTGCCGTCGATGTCCCCGACCTCACGACCGTAGCCCAATCTGAACTGCCGGAGAACCAGCGGAACTACTGGGCTTTCGCTCATGAAATGAAGGTGGGAGACCACGTCCTCCTTTTCGCGCATCACTTTCCGTTCGCTCTTGCCAAGGTTTCTGGCGAGTACAACTACGTCCGTGCCGCCGTCCCCGAGCTTGGTGTTTGGTTCCGTCATTTCCGGGCCGTCGAGGACGTCCGCTACTTCGGCGACTTCATCACCAACGCCCGCACTTGGCCGCAAATCACAATGACCGCAACTATTACGCCTCTCCGCAACACTGACACCGAGTCCCACCAACTCATTGAGCGTTGGCTAAATGGTGCTGTGTAGCCGCAGGGGCCGAACCCATCATTCCACCGGACCTGCGCGAAAAGCCGCGCAGGCCGGTGAATTCAGACGTTGGGCGTCACCATAACGCGGCGTGGCGATTGACATCGCATATCGGGCAATTGCCAATATCATGCGCAATTCGACAGCAAAACCAGCCTGGAGCACTCGAATGAAACCCCTCACTACGGCCACGCTCGCATTCCTTCTAGCTTTTGCCTCTTCAAGCGCGAATGCTTGGTTCTTCTTCTGGTTTCCTATTCCAACCGGCGGCAGTAGCGCAACCAGCGACAATACGTGCGTTGCTGAAACGGCGAAGGAAGGCGACACTGTGAACTCGACCAATGGGAACATTGCAAAGGTCGTAAAACTATCGGGAACGTCGTCGCGGTGTAAGGATTCGGCCATGCCAATCTTGGCTACGGTCGATTACACATCAGGGGTAACTTTTACGTCAAAAGCGGGCATCGAACTACCGGACAAGTTCAAGCCGATGGGATTGACGGATCGCCAAAAATTCTTTGAGGGAATTTTGTTGAAGGCGAAGACCGATGACGGAAAGCTGTTTCTCCAGGTCTCTGCCGGCAAACGATCGGTGGTTTCATCTATGCCGGAATTCGTCAAGAAATGGAAAGCTGGGCTAAAGAATTTTGACGACCCAACTTATTCCGAAACAGAGGAACTCACTATCGACGGATTTCCAACCTGGAGATTCGAACAGAAAGGCAAACTCAAGAATCTCTTTGGCACGCGAATGACCATGCTTCACACGGTTATGGAGGCTAAGGACGAGTATCTAATCATTCAGGCATGGGGGTATGACAACGATTACTCTGAAGAAGTAGAAGCTTTCAAAAAGCTTCCGTCTGCGATCAAAGGGCTGACGCCGCCAACGCCCATAGCATCCGCGGAGAAGCCGAGTCAAGGCGGTCAAGGTTCCGAAAGAACAGATGCCACACCACCGCCGCCCCCTCAAGCACCGCCCGAGGAAAACTCGACTGCTCGGCGGTTACGCGAGCTTGGTGAGCTACGCAAGCAGGGTCTTATCACCGAGAAGGAATACAACAAGAAGCGACAGGCAATTCTTTCTGATATGTAGTTTGGTTGCTTCAAATGACGCCCAACCCATCCTTCCACCGGACCTGCGCGAAAAGCCGCGCAGGCCGGTGAAGTCAGACGTTAGACGGCCATGAACATAGTTTTGATGTCGCTCAGGTAATTTGTACACGCGCTCCTAATCAGGCTCCCAAATCGCTACCACTCCGCTCTCCTTCTGCCCCGCCTTGAACGCGGCATCAACGCCGATTCCCGGCACGCCGACCAGCGTCTTGCCGCAGTACAGCAACGGCAGTGTGGCGCGTCTCCACGGTGGAATGTGAGCTTCCTGCAGCAGGTTCTTCAGGCTGCGGCGCGGGCGCCGGGCGTCGGGCTGCAAAGTTTCGCCGCCGTGGCGCAGGTGCACCGTCAATGTTTTGCCATCGAGTCCGGCCAGGCTGATGCCTGAACCACGCGCGCGGCGCATCGTCAGCGTGCCGCCGAGTTCATCGAGCCGCAGTCGAGTTTCGCCGCGCCAGGTCTTGCGGTAATCGGCGGCGGGCGCGCCGCGCCTGGCGACGATGAATAATTTTCCCGAAAAATATCGCAGCTCGTAACCGTCGAGATCGATCGCGATGCGTGCATCGCGCCGTGTGGACAACGCCTGCCGCACGCATTCTTCGAGCCGCGCCGCATTCGGCATCACGACGCCGGACTGGCGCAGGTAATAGCGCAACGCATTTCTGGCGCGTGCCGCACCGAGTTTGCGCAGCAGCGCGAGCGGCACGCCGTCCCCATCATGTACGCCGGCAAGATCGATTGCGGCGAGTTCGTCGAGCAACCGCGCGCTCTCGGCAAGATTGCGGCCGGCGCGCGCGAGCGTGGTCCGGTACGCGGGATAACGGCGCGCCAGCCGCGGCAGGATTTCATGGCGCAGGAAGTTGCGGTCGAAGTAGACATCGGAATTGCTTTCGTCGTCGATCCAGTCGAGCCGGTGTTTCCATGCATAGGCCTCGATCTCTTCGCGCGGGATGTCGAGCAGCGGGCGCAGAATGGCAGGATTGAGGATTGAGGATTGAGGATTTGAAGTTTGTCGGGTTTTTTTCCCTGTCTCCTGTCTCCTGTCTCCTGACTCCTGCCCTCTGATCTCAGGCATCGCACTCAGACCGCGCGGGCCGGCGCCGCGCAGCAGTTGCAGCAGCAATGTCTCGGCCTGATCGTCGAGATGATGCGCCAGCGCAATGACATCGGCGTCCTGCCGCGCGAACGCGCGATAGCGCGCATCGCGCGCGGCGGCCTCGATACTGTCGCCGCGCCTGACCTCGACGTTGACGACCGTCAGCGGAATCTTCCAGTCGCGGCACAGCGCGCGACAGAAGCGCGCCCAGCGCGCCGCATTGGGACTGATGCCATGATTGATATGCAGCGCGCGCAGCTCGCAGCGCCGACGCCGGCACCAGCGCCGCAGCAGATCGCACAGCACGACCGAATCGACGCCGCCGCTCAATGCGACGACGACGCGGCTGCCGCGCCGCAAGTGCTGATTTAAAACTCCGGAGACCCGAGCGAGAAGATCGCCGCTATTTCTCGGCGACTTCCTTGAACCTGCCATATTCCATCAGACGTTCGAAGCGCGACTCGAGCAGTTTGTCGACCGGCTTGTTGTGCAGATGTTTCCAGGTGTCGTACAGCGCTTTTTTGAGGCTCTGCACCATCGCTTCGGGATCGCGGTGCGCGCCGCCGGGCGGTTCGCAGACGATCTTGTCGATCAGGCCGAGCGTCTTCAGGCGCGTCGCGGTGATGCCGAGGGTTTCCGCCGCTTCCGCCGCATATTCCGCGCTTTTCCACAGGATCGAAGCGCAGCCTTCGGGCGAAATCACCGCATAGGTCGAATACTGGAGCATCAGCACCGCATCGGCAATAGCGATCGCCAGCGCGCCGCCCGAGCCGCCCTCGCCGATCACGGTGGCGATGATCGGCACGCGCAGCTCCGCCATCGCGTAGAGGTTGCGGCCGATCGCTTCCGACTGGCCGCGCTCTTCGGCGCCGATGCCGGGATAGGCGCCCGGCGTATCGACGAAGGTGAATATCGGAACGCCGAATTTTTCGGCAAGCTTCATCAGCCGCAGCGCCTTGCGATAGCCTTCAGGCCGTGGCATGCCGAAATTGCGGAAGATCTTGTCCTTGGTGTCGCGCCCCTTCTGGTGGCCGATCACCATCACCGCATGGCCGTTGAAACGCGCGAGCCCGCCGACGATCGCCGCATCATCGGCAAACGCGCGGTCGCCGTGCAATTCCTCGAAGTCGGTGAACAGACTCGCAGTGTAGTCGAGCGTATAAGGCCGTTGCGGGTGGCGCGCGACCTGCGCGATCTGCCATGCCGAAAGCTTGCCGTAGATATCCTTGGTCAGCGCCTGGCTCTTTTTCTGCAGCCGCGCGATTTCCTGCGAGACGTCGGCCGCCGAATCGTCCTGCGCGAAGCGCAATTCGTCGATCTTCGCTTCCAGTTCGGCGATCGGTTGCTCGAATTCGAGAAAAGTCGTTTTCATTCAGTGCGCCGCACCACACGAAGCCGGGCAAAGAGACAGCGGACGATGTAATATTCCTCCAGCCGGCTGCGGGTTCGGCATTCTACTGCAAATCCCGGATACACATACACCACATGATAACGATGAAATCCCTGGTGCGGCACGCAAGCTGCGCTTTGTTCGCGGCAGTTGCCGCGCTCGCAGCCGCAACGACCGCCGCCGATACCGGCGAAGCGCAATTCCTGGACAACACGCGGCAATTGATCCTCGAAGGCAACCGCAGCGGCGAAGGCTATTTTTCTCCCGACGGAAAGCATCTGATTTTCCAGAGCGAGCGCGAACCCGGTAATCCGTTCTACCAGATATACATCCTCGATTTCGACAGCGGTGATATCCATCGCGTATCGCCCGGCATCGGCAAGACCACCTGCTCGTTTTTCCAGCCCGGCACCGACCGCGTGCTGTTCGCGTCCACCCATCTTGATCCGCAGGCCAAACAGAAACAGGACGAGGAACTCGCGCTGCGCGCGTCAGGCAAGACCCGGCGTTACGCATGGAATTACGACGATCAAATGGATATTTTCAGCGCCAACCGCGACGGCAGCAAGATCAGACGGCTGACCACCGCGCCGGGCTACGACGCCGAGGGGGCGTTTTCACCGGACGGCAGAAAAATCGTCTTCACTTCGCTGCGCAGCGCCTATCCGCCCGACAAACTGTCGCCGGAGGACCGCGGGAAGTTCGACGCCGACCCTTCGTACTTCGGCGACATCTACATCATGGACGCCGACGGTTCGCACCAGAAGCGGCTGACCTCGACACCCGGTTATGACGGCGGCCCGTTCTTCTCGCCCGACGGCAAGCGCATCATCTGGCGGCATTTTTCAAGCGACACCATCGCCGATATCTACACGATGAAGACCGACGGCTCCGACGTCCGGCGCATCACCGACTTCGGCGTCATGTCATGGTCACCCTATTACCACCCGTCGGGGCGCTACATCATTTTCGCCTCGAACAAACTCGGTTTTTCGAACTTCGAACTCTATATCACCGACGTCGAAGGCAAACATGAACCGGTGCGCGTGACTTACAGCGACGGCTTCGACAGCCTGCCGGTGTTTTCCCCTGACGGCAAAAAATTGTCGTGGACATCGAGCCGCGGCGCCGACCACAAATCGCAGATTTTCATCGCCGACTGGAACGATGCGGCCGCACGGGCGGCGATCGAGCAGTCGCCGCTGCGCGCGGCGTCATCCGCGACTACGGCGCTGCCGGCGGCTGCGCCGGTCAGCGCGGCGATCACCGCGCGGGATCTCCACACTCATGTCGCCTACCTCGCCGACGATGCGCTGCAGGGGCGCATGACCGGCTCGCCGGGCGCGGCGCTGGCCGCTCAATACATCACCGACCGCATGAAGCAAGCCGGACTGAAACCGCTGAACGGCGACAGCTTCCTGCAACCGTTCGAGTTCAGCGCCGGCGTCAAGGTAATCCCGGACCAGAACCGGCTTGCAATGGCTGCCGGCGGTGCGAGCCGGGAATTCCGCGTCGAACAGGATTTCCGCCCGTTGTCGTTCAGCGCCAACGGCGGCGCCGACGGTGAAGTCGTATTCGCCGGTTACGGCCTCAGCGTGCCGGGCGAAAACGGCAAGGGCTACGATTCGTACGCAGGACTCGACGTCAAGGACAAGATCGTGCTGGTGCTGCGTTACGTGCCGGAAAACGTGAGCCCGCCGCGCCGCGCCGAACTCAACCGCTATGCCGGTCTGCGCTACAAGGCGATGATCGCGCGCAACCACGGCGCCAAGGCATTGCTGGTCGTAACCGGCCCCAACTCGCCGAACCCCGGAGAACTCTCGCCACTTGCGTTCGACAGCAGCCTGGCCGGCTCCGGCATCGTCGCAGCATCGATCAGCGGCGATGCCGCCGCAGGGCTGCTCGCGCCGTCGGGCAAGGACCTGAAAACGCTGCAGACCGCGCTCGATGACGAGAATCCGCAAGCCGTTGACGTGCGCTTCACGCTGCCGGCAACGAAAATCAGCCTGACGACCGCGCTCGAACATCTGAAGAAGACCGATAACAACGTGATCGGCTGGCTGCCGCCGGCCATCGGAAAATCGCCGGAATTCGTGATGCTCGGCGCGCATTACGACCATCTGGGTCTCGGCGAGACCGGCAGCCTCGCAGTCAAGGGCGAGGAACACCAGATCCATAGCGGCGCTGACGACAATGCGTCGGGAGTGGCAACGGTACTTGAAATCGCCGCCGCGCTCGCCGCCGAGCGCAAGGCGCATCCCGAAAAATTTCCGCGCGGCGTCGCCTTTGCACTGTGGTCGGGCGAGGAACTCGGACTGATCGGCTCGGCCAATTATGCCGAGCATCCGCTGCTGCCGCTTACCGACGAGATCGCCTATATCAATTTCGACATGGTCGGACGGCTGCGCGAGAACAGGTTGATGTTGCAGGGCATCGGCTCGTCATCGGCATGGCGCACGCTGATCGAGAAACGCAACGTGCCAGCCGGCTTCAATGTCGTGCTGCAGGACGACCCCTACCTGCCGACCGATACCACCTCGTTCTACCCGAAGAACGTGCCGGTGCTCGCGTTCTTCACTGGCAGCCACGAAAACTACCATCGGCCGACCGACAAGACCGACACGCTCAACTATGAAGGCATGGCGCGCGTCGCACAGTTCGCCGAACAAATCACGCTTGATCTGGTACGCAATCCGCAGCGACCCGATTATCTGAAAGTCGCCAAGACTCAACCGGCGCTCGGCGGTCGCGAATCGCTGCGCGCCTATCTCGGCACGATCCCCGATTACGCGGCGGAGGTCCAGGGCGTCAGGCTGTCGGGCGCGCGCGGCGGCAGCCCTGCCGATAAGGCGGGATTCCAGGCGGGCGATGTGATCGTCGAGTTCGCCGGGCAGAAGATCGCCAACATCTACGACTATACCTACGCGCTCGACGCGGTGAAGATCGGCGTGCCGGTCAAGGTCGTCGTGCTGCGCGACGGCCGGCGCGTGGAAATCACCGTCACGCCGGAGCCGCGCCCCGGCAACTGACGGCAGCGTGTGCCGGCCAGCTAGACGCGATACAACGAACGGCGGTCGCGGCTGAAATGAATGATCTCGGTCGCGCCATCTCTGAGGCTGCGGCCGAGCGACATCTTGCCGGAGGCATCCAGCAGCAGTTCGCCACGCAGCACATGCACCTCCTCTCCGCTGTCGAACATGACGAACGTGCCGTTGATGCTCTGGTCAATCAGGTAAAAATGGGTCCGCATCAGCCGGATATCGGTATGCCGGCGCGACGCGAATTTTTCGTGGATGACCAGATCGCATTCCTTGCTGCGGCCGATGGTGATCCCGGGGCGCCGCTGATCGAGGCGCAGGGTCAGCTCGCGGTGCGCGATCAGCAGGCTGCCCTCGTCGCCGGGAATGATCTTGTGCAGCCCCATATTGACGTCGGTAAGCGCAACGGTGTCCTGATGCCAGATCACCTGAAAGACAGTCGATTCTTCGACCGCGCCCTTGAGCACGGTCTTGAATACCGGCCGCACCCGGTCCTTCAGGACGGGCGACAGGTTGGCCTGTGTCATCTGCGTCGTCAACACCTGCTCTGCCGCGGCAACCGCAGTCAGATAGGCAGCCGCATTGACCGTGTCGCCGAAGACATCGCCCTCTTCGACCAGCACCGGCCCGAAATGCAGCCCGGCGTGAACGCATACCGGATTCTTGTTGCTGCGCCGGGCGCTGAGGTTGGATTGAATCTCGCTTGCCGCGAGAATTGCGGCGTCGGCGGTTGAGAATACACTCAACACTTCGTCGCCGATGGTTTTGACGACGCGTCCGCCCTGACGCACAACCACCCCGCTGACAAACGACAGGCAGTCGTTGATCAGGGTGCGCGCGGTATTGTCGCCAAGCACCGAATAGAGCTTGGTGCTCTCGCATACGTCGACGAACAACACCGCCAGATTTTTGATGTCGCGTGCCATGGAATAAATCAGGAAGCCGTCATTCGCGATTGTTCCTCGGTGCGGCGGATGTGCGTGGGCTGCGGCAGCATGCTGAATTTTTCCTTTAAAAACCCAGCGCCGTGCGCCAGTACGAATTCCTTGAATGCCTGTGTCGCGGGCGACAGTTTTTTGGAGCGCCGGTAAACGATGTGCCAGGTACGCATCACCGGCGTCCCACGCACGTTCAGCACCGTCAGCTGTTTTGCCTGCAACTCGAGCGGCAGTGTATGCAGCGACACGAAACCAAGCCCCATACCGGCCATCACTGACTGCTTGATGCTTTCATTGCTGGTGAACATCGCGCCGAGACTGACATGAAGTTTGTGTCTGGCGATGAATTTTTCCATCACCGAGCGGGTGCCCGAGCCGGGTTCGCGGGCCAGAAACACGGTGCCGGACAGACGTTGCGGCGCGACCGTCTTGAGTCGCGCCAGCGGGTGATTCGGCGCGGCGATGATGCCGTGCGGATGCGGCGCAAACGGCTCGGAAATCGCGTCCAGTTCGACCGGCGGCTGCCCCATGATCGCCACATCCACCTGGTTGCGGCGCAGCAACTGGATGATCGAATCGCGGTTCCCGACCTCGATTTCGACGCCGACCCAAGGGTGAGAATCGCGAAAACGCGCGACCAGCTGGGGCACGAAATATTTCGCCGTGCTGACTGTTGCAATGGTAATCTCCCCTTTCCGGACTGCGCGAATCGCGGCCAGTGAATCTTCTGCATCCTTCAGACTGGACAGCACATTTTCGGCATGTTGCAGTAGTTCCTTGCCGGCCGAAGTCAGCGTGCTGTTGCGCCCGACTCGCTCAAATAACGGCAATTCGACGGTTTCCTCAAGTTGCTTGATCTGCATCGAAACCGCCGGTTGCGTCAGATGCAATTCCTCGGCCGCCCGGGCAAGGCTCTGATGGTGCGCCGCAGCAGCAAAAATTTGCAATTGGCGGAATGTCAAACGGCGTAATAGAGACATAAAGAATAGTTTATGTCATATTTAAAAAAATGTGAATTGTAGCTTAAGTATCTCGCATGTAAATTTCGCGCTCAAACAATAATTATTTTCCGTTGGCACCCCCGGGTACAGAATTCCCCAGCATAGGGGTATGGCGGTTTTTTCAACTCATTTGGAGAGCGGCTTATGGGCAAGTCAGAAACGATCAAGGAAGGCAAAGAACGCTATAAATCCGGCGTCATTCCCTATAAGAAAATGGGTTATTGGGAACCGGATTACAAGCCGAAAGACACCGATGTCATCGCTTTATTCCGCATTACGCCGCAACCTGGCGTCGATGCGGACGAAGCGGCCGCCGCCGTCGCGGGTGAATCATCAACCGCGACCTGGACCGTGGTCTGGACCGACCGGTTGACCGCGTGCGAACTGTATCGCGCCAAGGCATACAAGGTTGACCCTGTGCCCAATACCGGCCCGGGAACCAAGACTGACCAACAATACTTCGCCTACATCGCCTATGACCTCGATTTGTTCGAGCCGGGCTCGATTGCCAATCTGACCGCCTCCATCATCGGCAATGTATTCGGCTTCAAGGCAGTGAAAGCGCTGCGCCTCGAAGATATGCGCATCCCGATCGCCTATCTGAAAACGTTCCAAGGCCCAGCTACTGGCGTCATAGTCGAGCGCGAACGCCTCGATAAGTTCGGCCGTCCGCTGCTCGGCGCGACGACCAAACCCAAACTCGGGTTGTCGGGCCGCAATTACGGCCGTGTGGTGTATGAAGCGCTCAAAGGCGGGCTGGATTTCGTCAAGGACGATGAGAATATCAACTCGCAGCCGTTCATGGACTGGCGCGATCGCTTTCTCTATTGCATGGAAGCGGTCAACCGCGCCTCGGCGGCCACCGGTGAAGTCAAGGGTCACTACCTGAACGTCACCGCCGCGACCATGGAAGAGATGTACGAGCGCGCTGAATTCGCCAAGTCGCTGGGTTCGGTCATCATCATGATCGACCTGGTGATCGGCTATACCGCAATTCAGACGATGGCCAAATGGGCGCGCAAGAACAACATGATTCTGCACTTGCACCGTGCCGGCAACTCGACCTATTCACGCCAGAAGAATCACGGCATGAACTTCCGCGTCATCTGCAAGTGGATGCGCATGGCGGGCGTTGACCATATTCACGCCGGTACCGTAGTCGGCAAGCTCGAGGGTGATCCGCTGATGATCAAAGGCTTCTACGACACTTTGCTCCAGACCCATACACCGGTGAGCCTGGAACACGGCCTGTTCTTCGAACAGGACTGGGCCTCGCTCAACAAGGTGATGCCGGTCGCCTCGGGCGGCATTCACGCCGGCCAGATGCATCAACTGCTCCATTACCTCGGTGAAGACGTCGTGTTGCAATTCGGAGGCGGCACCATTGGCCATCCGATGGGCATCCAGGCCGGAGCGGTCGCCAACCGCGTCGCGCTCGAAGCGATGATCCAGGCGCGCAACGAAGGCCGCGACTACCTGAAAGAGGGTCCGCAAATTCTCGACGACGCCGCCAAGTGGTGCCAACCGCTGAAGGCCGCGCTCGAGGTATGGAAAGACATCACTTTCAACTACGAGTCCACCGACACCGCCGACTTCGTGCCGACCACGACGGCCAGCGTCTAATCCTTTGAGGAGAAGTTATTATGATGACCAATCATGGCAATCGGATCACGCAGGGTCAGTTTTCCTTCCTGCCTGACCTCACCGACGCGCAAATCACCGCGCAAATCAAGTACGCGCTGAAAAACAACTGGGCAGTCAGTGTGGAATACACCGACGATCCGCATCCGCGCAATACTTATTGGGAGATGTACGGCATGCCGATGTTCGACCTCAAGGATCCGGCCGGGATCGTGATGGAAATCAATCAGTGCCGGAAAACTTTCCCCAACCACTATATCCGCGTGACGGCTTTCAATTCCGTGCGTGGCGTGGAAAGTCCGGCCATGTCGTTTATCGTCAACCGACCGAAGAAGGAACCGGGATTCGGCGTTGTGCGTCAGGAAGTCGATGGCCGCAACATCCGCTATACGGTACACAGTTACGCCACGGATAAACCCGAAGGCGAGCGTTACTGAGAGCAACGCGATCAGCCGTAGTATCGGAAAGCGGGGTCAGAAATCTGGCCCCGCTTTCCGCGTTTGCATTATTGCAAGTGCCAGCATGGAAACAACTTGAGTGTGCGCAACCATGACCGAGACGAATACCAAAACTTCATCTGGCTCAGACGTCAAGGAAGTTGACCTTACGCAATTGCTGCGCGACTCCAATATCCAGGAGGTGCTGGATCAGCTCGACCGCGAACTGGTCGGGCTGAAGCCGGTCAAGACGCGGATCCGCGAAATCGCCTCCCTGCTCCTGGTCGAACGGGCACGCAAGGAAATGGCTTTGGGCACCGAAGCGCCGAGCCTGCACATGTGTTTCACCGGCAATCCCGGCACCGGCAAGACGACGGTCGCGATGCGAATGGCGGAAATTCTGCACCGGCTCGGCTATGTGCGACAGGGTCACCTGGTCGCCGTGACGCGTGACGACCTTGTCGGCCAGTACATCGGCCATACCGCACCCAAGACCAAGGAAGTGATCAAACGCGCGATGGGCGGCGTGCTGTTCATCGATGAGGCTTACTATCTGTACCGTCCGGAAAACGAACGCGATTACGGTCAGGAAGCAATCGAGATCCTGCTGCAGGTGATGGAAAATCAGCGCGATGATCTGGTGGTCATCCTGGCCGGCTACAAAAACCGGATGGACACCTTTTTCAAGAGCAATCCCGGAATGTCGTCGCGCATCGCTCACCATATTGACTTCCCGGATTACACGCCGGAAGAATTGATGTCGATCGCGAAGCTGATGCTGGCCCAGAACCATTATCAATTCAGCCAATCGGCGGAGCCGGTATTCATGGACTACATCAGGCACCGGATCGCGCAGCCCAACTTTGCCAACGCGCGCAGCATCCGCAACGCGCTCGACCGCGCCCGACTCAGGCAGGCCAACCGCCTGATGGCCCGCTCGAAGGGAACTCTCACCAAGCAGGATCTGATGACGATCGAGGCAGAGGACATCGCTTCAAGCCGCGTGTTTCAACGCGAAGAACCGCAAAACACTTAAAATAGCGCCGTTTTTTCGGGAGAGAGGGAATTCATGTCCGCCAAGCATCCAGTCATCGCCATCACCGGATCGTCCGGCGCCGGCACCACCTCGGTCACCAGATCTTTCCAGCACATCTTTCAGCGCGAGAAAATATATCCCGCCGTAATCGAAGGCGACTCGTTTCACCGCTACGACCGGACGGAAATGAAAGCCGAAATGCAGAAAGCGGGCAAAGCGGGCAACAATCACTTCAGTCATTTCGGTCCGGAAGCGAATCTGCTGAAGGAACTGGCAAATCTGTTCCGCCAATATGGCGAGACCGGTTCGGGCAAGATGCGCAAGTACCTGCACGACCTTGAAGAGGCAAAACCCTATAACCAGCAACCGGGCACCTTTACCCCGTGGGTGGATCTGCCGGCCAACACTGACCTTCTGTTCTACGAAGGACTGCACGGCGCGGTTATCACGGGTGAAGTCAATGTTGCTCAATACGTTGATCTGTGCGTCGGCGTGGTACCGATCATCAATCTGGAATGGATTCAGAAGCTCTACCGCGATAAAATGATGCGCGGCTATTCCCAGGAAGCAGTGGTCGACACCATCCTGCGCAGGATGCCGGACTATGTGAACTACATCTGCCCACAGTTCTCGCGCACCCATATCAACTTTCAGCGCGTGCCGACAGTGGACACCTCCAATCCGTTCATCTCCACCACCATACCGACACCGGATGAAAGCTTCGTGGTGATCCGCTTCGCTCAACCCAAGGGGGTCGATTTCCCGTATTTGCTGACCATGCTGCACGATGCTTTCATGTCGCGCCCCAATTGCATAGTCGTCCCCGGCGGGAAAATGGAGCTGGCGATGCAACTGATTCTGACCCCGTTGATTCTGGATATGATGAATGAAAAGCGGCGCAATAAATCATAAAAGGTAATCAGGAGAAATCATGACAGGGAAGGCAGCGACTCTTACACCCGTGACCGGCGCCATGGCGGCCAGTCGCACCGACATCACCAACGTGCTGCGCGCGCTGGCAATGGACGCGGTACAGAAAGCCAATTCCGGCCATCCCGGAATGCCGATGGGCATGGCCGAAATCGCGGAAGTGCTGTGGCGACATCATCTGCGCCACAATCCGGCCAATCCGAAATGGGCCGACCGCGACCGTTTCGTGATCTCCAACGGCCATGGATCGATGCTGCTCTACTCGCTGCTGCACCTGACCGGATACGATCTGCCGCTGACAGAGCTGAAAAACTTCCGGCAACTGCATTCTAAAACTCCCGGCCATCCGGAGTACGGCCACACGCCAGGCGTCGAAACCACGACCGGCCCACTCGGACAGGGAATTTCCAATGCCGTCGGCATGGCCATCGCCGAACGGGCCCTGGCCGCGCACTTCAACCGCCCGGGTTTCGACATCGTCAACCACTACACCTACGTCTTTCTCGGCGACGGTTGCATGATGGAGGGGATCTCTCATGAATCGTGCGCGCTTGCAGGCACGCTGGGACTCGGCAAGCTGATTGCGCTTTATGACGACAATGGCATCTCAATTGATTCAGAAAAAGGCAATATCAAAAGCTGGTTCACCGATGACACGCCACGGCGCTTCGAGGCCTACGGCTGGAATGTCATTCCCGATATCGATGGACATAACCCGGATGCCATCGACGCGGCGATCCGCAAGGCTCAAAAAATCCCGGATAAACCCTCACTGATCTGCTGCAAGACAGTGATCGGCAAGGGCTCACCCAAAAAAGCCGGCACCGGGCACTGCCACGGCGCGCCCCTGGGAGACGAAGAAATCGCAGCGACCCGCAAAGCAATCGGCTGGCATCATCCCCCATTCGAAGTCCCGCAGGAGATCTATGCGGCATGGGACGCACGCGCCAAAGGTACCCAACTGGAGTCCGAGTGGAACCGTAAATTCTCTGCTTACGAATCGGCACATCCCGAGCTCGCGCGCGAATTCAATCGCCGCATGACAGGCGAACTGCCTGCCGATTTCAAAGCACACAGCGCAGCCTTCATCGGCAAGACCAATGAAAAAGCCGAGACCATCGCCACCCGCAAGGCCTCGCAAAATGCGATCGAGGGACTGGCGCCGACATTGCCCGAACTGATCGGCGGTTCCGCTGATCTGGCCGGTTCAAATCTGACCTGGTGGTCCGGTTCGAAGGCGATCGCCAAGGGAGACGCCAGCGGCAACTATCTGTTCTACGGCGTCCGTGAATTCGGGATGAGCGCGATCATGAACGGTCTGGCCCTGCATGGCGGGTTCATTCCGTACGGCGCGACGTTCCTGGTGTTTTCGGACTACGCCAGAAACGCGCTGCGCATGGCGGCGCTGATGAAGATCCGGAACCTGTTCGTCTATACCCACGACTCCATCGGACTCGGCGAGGACGGTCCGACGCACCAGCCGATCGAACACCTGTCGAGCCTGCGCCTGATTCCGAACCTGGACGTATGGCGGCCGTGCGATACCGTTGAGTCAACCGCAGCATGGATAGCTGCAATCGAGCGCAACGACGGGCCAAGCGTGCTGGTATTCTCGCGGCAGAACCTGCCGTTCCAGAAACGCAGCGAGCAGCAGATTGCCGCGATCCGGCGCGGCGGCTATGTGCTGGTTGACGCTGCTTCGCCCAAGGCAGTGCTGATTGCGACCGGCTCTGAAGTGCAGCTTGCAATCGAAGCGCAGAAACAGTTGGCGGCCAAAGGCATTCCGGTGCGCGTGGTTTCGATGCCTTCGACCACCGTGTTCGACCGCCAGGATGAAAGCTACAAACAGGCGGTCCTGCCGCCGGGAATCAGGCGCATCGCGATCGAAGCCGGGGTCACCGACTTCTGGCGGAAGTATGTCGGACTCGAAGGCAGGGTGATCGGCATCGACCGCTTCGGCGAGTCGGCCCCCGCCGGACAGTTGTTTGAATATTTCGGGTTGACCGCGACCAATATTGTCAACGCCGTAAATGGGGTTATTTGAGTCCCCGGAATGGCGGAAAAGCCGTTCGAAAACCGTGGCAATCACGGCAAAAATTCGGTAGATTTAACCGGTTCTGGTAATGAACTGAATTAAGGAGAAATCATGTCCTTCATATCGCTGCGTCAGTTGCTCGATCATGCCGCCGAAAATAATTACGGCGTGCCCGCTTTCAATATCAATAATCTGGAACAGATCCATGCCATCATGCAGGCGGCGCAGGAAACGCAGAGTCCGGTGATCCTGCAGGCGTCAGCCGGCGCGCGCAAATACGCCGGCGAAGCCTATCTGCGCCACATGGTGCTGGCGGCCGTGGAAACGCATCCCGACATTCCGCTCGTGATGCACCAGGACCACGGCGCGAGCGCCGCGGTATGCCAGCAGGCAATCCGCTCCGGCTTCACCTCGGTCATGATGGACGGTTCGCTCAAGGAAGACCAGAAAACGCCCGCCTCCTACGAATACAACGTCGAAGTTACCCACCTCGTCTGCCAGATGGCGCACGCAATCGGCGTTTCCGTCGAAGGCGAACTGGGCTGTCTGGGATCGCTGGAGACCGGCATGGCCGGCGAGGAAGACGGCGTCGGCGCAGCGGGCACGCTGTCGCACGATATGCTGCTGACCGACCCTGATCAGGCCAAGGACTTCGTCGCCAAGACCAATGTCGATGCGCTTGCCATTGCGATCGGCACCTCTCACGGCGCCTACAAGTTCACACGCAAGCCGACCGGGGACATACTTGCGATTGACCGTATCCGCGCCATACACGAAAAGATTCCGAATACCCACCTGGTCATGCATGGCTCGTCGTCTGTGCCGCAGGAGTGGCTGAAGATCATCCGCGACCATGGCGGCGACATCAAGGAAACCTATGGCGTGCCGATCGAGGAAATCCAGCGCGGCATCAAGAGCGGCGTGCGCAAGATCAACATCGACACCGACATCCGGCTGGCCATGACCGGCGCGATCCGCCGCGAGTTCGACAAGGACCGCAGCGAATTCGATCCGCGCAAGGCGCTCAGGGCCGCGACCGCCGCCGCCAAGGACATCTGCAAGGCACGTTTCGAGGCATTCGGTTGCGCCGGCATGGCGCAGAAGATCAAGCCCCTGCCGCTCGAGCAGGTCGCAAAGCGCTATCACTGACACTTCTGCGATTATCGGACCGGCCATGATTCCGGTCCGGTAATATTTCATTTACTGGAGCAATCGATGGTGGCGCAATCTCCTGCCGGGGACATCGGTTTCCGCGCTCCGGGCTTCCGATTGACCGGCACCGACGGCAATATCTACGTGCTGAACGAAGTGCGCGGGCAGAACGGCCTGCTGGTGATGTTCATCTGCAACCACTGCCCGTACGTGCAGGCGGTTCTGGACCGAATTATTCGTGTTGTCAGAGATCTCAGCCCACTGGGAATCGGAGCCGTGGGAATCAACTCCAATGACGCCGCCAGCTATCCGGAAGATTCTTTCGAGAACATGGTCAAGGCATCGCGCGCGCGCGGTTTCCCTTTTCCCTATCTCCATGACCCGACGCAGGATGTTGCGCGCGCCTATGGCGCTGTATGCACGCCCGATTTTTTCGGCTTCAACCGTGATCTGCGTCTGCGTTATCGCGGACGGCTCGACGCATCGCGCAAGGAAGCGGCCCCGCCGGACGCGAAACGCGAACTGCTCGAAGCGATGACAATGATCGCCGAGACCGGAACCGGCCCTGCTGAACAACATCCTGCCTTGGGTTGTTCCATCAAATGGCGCGCTGACAATCCGTAGCGCCAGCAAACGCCACCACCGCATTCAGGCGGCCAGCGGCTCCTGCCCGGTTTGCACGGGGAGCGCCGTGTCCGGAGGCGAGGGTGAGGATGGTTGAAAAGGCTGCAATGCCTGCTGCCGGTATTTCGTGGGAGACGTTCCGAAATGGCTGCGAAAGGTGCGGCTGAAATGCGCGGGATCGTTGAATCCCCAGGTGTAGGCAATTTCGCTGACCGAACGGCTGCTCAGCGAAGCGAGTCCCAAATCATGACGGCAGCGGTCGAGCCGTTCAGTCCAGACCCACTTCATCAGAGATACCGGCTCATTTGAAAACAGCGAGTGGACATAGCGCGGCGACAGTTCCACCGCCCGCGCAATCGATTCGACGCTAAGGCTGCTTCGAAGGTTCGTTTTGACGTGGTTCCTGATTCGTTCCTTGTGATAGAACTCGAGTCGGGAAGGTCCGTTATCCCGCGCCTCGGGAAGTTCGTGCAACATCCCCCGCAACAGGTTCATGCAGGTGTCCGCCGCCGCCATCGCCGCTGTTTTGCATTGCTCGATCTTTTCGATATTCCGGCTGAGAGAATGCACCATATCCCGAAACAGGGTTCCCGCCGCATTTTCCATCGAAATGGCTGTCGCGGTAATGTAATTGCAGGCGGGAAATATCTCTCTCAGCTCCCTGCCGGGAACATGGATGAGAACACGGCGGAACTCGGAATCTGCATCGATCGTATAGGGACGCCCCAGACTGCAGAAACCGAAAACTCCCGGATCGAATCTGGCTTCACGACCGTCCTGTTTAACCGCTGCGAGTCCCTCAATCGGGACGATCAGGACAAAAACATCATTTTGGGCGTTCGGCAGGGAGACGTTCGTATGCGGTGTCCCGCTTACTACGGCAAAGCGCAGACGTTCCAGTTCATATAATCTCAACTTCGCATTGAAGGAAGCACCGGCCGGCGTTTTGATCTTCTGCTCGGCATGGGTGAGCGTTGCAAGGCTTTCTTGCCAGAACCCGATACGCTCCCCGGATTCGACAATAGCGGTGTCAACCTCGGTAATCATGAATGAACTGGAAATGCTTTGACTTTTTAGGCAACGGCTTTACTTATCGCGCAATCCGTTCATCCAGTCTATTGGAGAGTATGTTTAAGTATTTACCCTTAGTTATGCTGAGCCAATCCCCAAAAAACCATGCCCGCACCGTGGTTCTCACGGGCGGGCATGGTTGTTTTATTACTGATGCTTTTTATTACTTGGCGAGCGACAACTCGAAATCCA
>DATKOF010000001.1:0-75702 GCA_035524795.1 Burkholderiales bacterium | reverse complement strand
ATGGTGATGCCGGGGGACAACATTACGATCACGGTGACGCTGATCCAGCCGATTGCGATGGAAGACGGCCTGCGCTTCGCCATCCGCGAGGGCGGCAGAACCGTCGGCGCCGGCGTCGTCGCCAAAATCATCGAGTGATCGCATGGCCGCCGTCAAAAACCAGAAGATCCGCATCCGCCTCAAGGCGTTCGATTACCGTCTGATCGACCAGTCGGCGCTCGAGATCGTGGATACCGCGAAACGCACCGGCGCGGTGGTCAAAGGCCCGGTGCCGCTGCCGACGCGCAAGGAACGGTTCGATGTGCTGCGCTCGCCGCACGCCAACAAGACGTCGCGCGACCAGTTCGAAATCCGCACGCATCTGCGGCTGATGGACATCATCGATCCGACCGACAAGACGGTCGACGCGCTGATGAAGCTCGATCTGCCGGCAGGGGTGGATGTCGAGATCAGGCTGTAGGCGAAAAATTTTGAGCGCCGGGTGATGACCCGGTAAACGAGTTGCCGGTCAATTGCAACCGGCGCCCGCGGGCGGCACGACAGCCGCGCGCGGGTCAAAACCAAAAGGTGAAAACATGAGTTTGGGACTAGTAGGGCGCAAGATCGGCATGACCCGCGTGTTCACTGACAACGGTGATTCCGTTGCGGTGACCGTGATCGACGTGTCGGACAATCGTGTGGCCCAGATCAAGACCGCCGAGAGCGACGGCTATTGCGCGGTGCAGGTCGCGTACGGCAAGCGCCGCGCGCGCCGCGTCAACAAGGCTGCGGCCGGACATTTCGCCAAGGCCGGCACCGAGGCCGGTACGGTGCTCAGGGAATTCCGCGTGATACCCGATCAGCTTGCCGACCTCAAGGTCGGCGGCGCGCTCGGCGTCGACGTGTTCAAGGTCGGACAGAAAGTCGACGTCGCCGGCACTTCGATCGGCAAGGGCTTCGCCGGCGTCATCAAGCGCCACAATTTCTCGTCGAACCGCGCCAGCCACGGCAATTCGATCTCGCACAACAAGCCGGGGTCGATCTCGATGGCGCAGGATCCGGGACGCGTGTTTCCGGGAAAGAGGATGTCGGGACACCTCGGCGCGGTGCGACGCACCGTGCAGAACCTCGAAATCATGCGCATCGACACGGCGCGCCAGTTGTTGCTGGTGCGCGGCGCGGTGCCCGGTGCGGCCGGCGGCAATCTCGCCGTCTACCCGGCGGTCAAGGCCGGTGCCAAATCGGCGAAGGCAGGGGCGTGATGGAACTCAATCTGATCGATCCGCAGGGCAAGCCGTCCCAAAAGGTCGCCGCGCCGGACACCGTGTTCGGGCGTGACTATAACGAGGCGCTGGTGCACCAGGTGGTGACCGCATATCTGGCGAACGCGCGCCGCGCGACCCGCATGCAGAAGGATCGCGGCGACGTCCGGCATTCGACCAAGAAGCCGTGGAAACAGAAAGGCACCGGCCGCGCGCGCGCCGGGATGACGTCGAGCCCGCTATGGCGCGGCGGCGGCCGGATTTTCCCGAACACGCCGGACGAAAACTACAGCCACAAGCTGAACCGCAAGATGTACCGCGCCGGCGTGTGTTCGATCCTGTCGCAGCTCGCGCGCGAGGGACGGCTCGCGGTCGTCGACAGTTTCACCGTCGAGCAGCCGAAGACCCGGCTGCTCGCGCAGAAAGTGAAGAACATGGGTTTCGACGACGTGCTGATCGTGACCGACAGCATCGACGACAATCTGCGGCTGTCGGCGCGTAATCTGCCGCGCGTCAACGTGGTAATGGCCGCGCATGCCGATCCGGTGAGCCTGATCCATCATGCCCATGTGCTGGTGACCAAAGGCGCGCTGGCCAGATTCGAGGAGCTGCTGAAATGAGCGCCGCCAAAAATACCGAACGTCTGGCCCAGGTGCTGCTTGCGCCGGTGGTATCCGAAAAAAGCACCTTCGTCGGCGAAAAGAACAACCAGTACCTGTTCCGCGTCGCTCCGGATGCGACCAAGCCCGAGATCAAGGCGGCGGTCGAGCTGATGTTCAGCACCAAGGAGAAAAAAGTCGAGGTGTTGTCGGTGCAGGTCGCGAATGCACGCGGCAAGACCAAGCGTTTCGGCCGCTTCATCGGCCGCCGCAGCCACTGGAAGAAGGCCTATGTGCGCCTGAAGCCGGGCCAGGAAATTGTTTTC
This sequence comes from Burkholderiales bacterium, assembly GCA_035524795.1. Classification (GTDB taxonomy): domain Bacteria; phylum Pseudomonadota; class Gammaproteobacteria; order Burkholderiales; family SG8-41; genus DATKOF01. The sequence continues at coordinate 73,536 of DATKOF010000001.1, read as the reverse complement.
GCGGCAGGAGAGAACCCATAATGGCACTGATCAAAGTCAGACCGACGTCGGCCGGGCGCCGTGCGGTGGTCAAGGTGGTGAGCCCGCAACTGCATAAAGGGAAGCCGCATGCGGCGCTGGTCGAGAGCCAGTCGCGGCACGCCGGCCGCAACAGCGACGGCCATATCACGACGCGCCACATCGGCGGCGGCCACAAGCAGCACTACCGCAAGATCGATTTCAAGCGCAGCAAGGACGGCGTCGTCGCCAAGGTGGAGCGGATCGAATATGACCCGAACCGCAGCGCCCACATCGCGCTGTTGTGCTACGCCGACGGCGAACGCCGCTACATCATCGCGCCGAAGGGCGTCACCGCCGGCACCCAGCTGGTCAGCGGATCGGAGGCGCCGATCAAACCGGGCAACGCGCTGCCGCTGCGCAATATTCCGGTCGGCACCACGATCCACTGCGTCGAGCTGTTGCCCGGCAAGGGCGCGCAACTGGCGCGTTCGGCGGGTGCTTCGGTGGTGCTGCTGGCGCGCGAGGGCATTTACGCGCAGATCCGGCTGCGTTCCGGCGAGACGCGCAAGGTGCACATCGAATGCCGCGCGACGATCGGCGAAGTCGGCAACGAAGAACACAATCTGCGCCAGTTCGGCAAGGCCGGCGCCAAGCGCTGGCGCGGCGTAAGGCCGACGGTGCGCGGCGAAGTGATGAATCCGGTCGACCATCCGCTGGGCGGGCGCACGCGCGGCAACCGCCATCCGGTGTCGCCGTGGGGGCAACCGTCGAAGGGGTTGCGCACCCGCCACAACAAACGCACCGACAACATGATCGTGCGCCGCCGCCACGCCAGGGCCGGCGCCGCCTAACGGGAGCAATCATCGATGGCACGTTCAGTCAAAAAAGGCCCGTTTGTCGATTATCACCTGATGGCCAAGGTCGAAACGGCGCGCGCGTCCAACGACAAGCGTCCGATCAAGACCTGGTCGCGGCGCTCGACGATACTGCCCGATTTCGTCGGGCTGACGATCGCCGTGCACAACGGCAAGCAGCACGTGCCGGTCTACATTTCGGAAAACATGGTCGGCCACAAACTCGGCGAGTTTTCCCATACCCGGCAGTTCAAGGGACATTCGAAGGCCGGCAGCGTGTCCGCGGCCGCCGACAAGAAGTCGAGCGTGACGCCCGCCGCAGCGGCGCCGGCGGCGGCGGAAGAGAAGAAATGAGGAATGACATAATGGAAACCACGGCAAAATTGAACGGCGTGCGATTGTCGGCGCAGAAAGGCCGGCTGATCGCGGACCAGATCCGCGGCCTCAAGGTCGAGAAGGCGCTCAACCTGCTGGCGTTCAGCCCGAAAAAAGGCGCGGCGATCGTGCGCAAGGTACTGGAGTCGGCGATCGCCAATGCCGAGCACAACGACGGAGCCGATGTCGACGAGCTCAAGGTCACGCGTGTTTACGTCGAAAAGGGGCCGGTGCTGAAGCGCTTCCACGCGCGCGCCAAGGGGCGCGGCGTGCGCGTACTCAAGCACAGCTGCCACATTCATCTGACGGTCGGCGACGGAAGGAAATAACGATGGGACAGAAGATACATCCGACCGGGTTCCGGCTCTCGGTGCAGCGCAACTGGTCGTCGAAATGGTATGCGAACAGCAAGAATTTTCCGGCGATGCTGCAGCAGGACATCAAAGTCCGCGACTATCTGAAGCAGAAGCTCGCGCACGCCGCGGTCAGCCGCATCGAGATCAAACGTCCCGCCAAGGACGCCAATATCACGATCTACAGCGCGCGACCGGGCATCGTGATCGGCAAGAAGGGCGAGGACATCGATTCGCTGCGCAGCGAGTTGCAGAAGATACTCGGCGTGCGCGTGCGCATCGACATCGAGGAAGTGCGCAAGCCCGAGCTCGACGCACAACTGATCGCTGATTCGATCGCGCAGCAGTTGCAGAAGCGCATCATGTTCCGCCGCGCAATGAAGCGCGCGATCCAGAACGCGATGCGGCTCGGCGCGCAGGGCATCAAGATCATGAGCGCAGGACGCCTGAACGGCATCGAAATCGCACGCACCGAATGGTACCGCGAAGGGCGCGTGCCGCTGCACACGTTGCGCGCCGACATCGACTACGGGTTCGCCGAGGCCAAGACGACCTACGGCGTGATCGGCATCAAGGTCTGGGTCTACAAAGGCAAGGTAATGGCGCCGAAGGAGCAGCCCGCCGCCGCCACGCCGGAAGCTGTGCCAGCCCCCGAAGCGCCGGCGAAGAAGAGAAAATCAGGAGTGAAGAAACATGCTGCAGCCAGCTAGACGCAAATACCGCAAGGAACAGAAAGGCCGCAACAAGGGCGTCGCGACCCGCGGCAACAAGGTCAGCTTCGGCGAGTACGGGCTGAAGGCCGTCACGCGCGGCCGTCTGACCGCGCGCCAGATCGAGGCTGCGCGGCGCGCGATGACGCGCCATATCAAGCGCGGCGGCCGCATCTGGATCCGCATTTTCCCGGACAAGCCGATTTCGCAGAAGCCGGCCGAGGTGCGCATGGGCAACGGCAAGGGCAACCCGGAATTCTGGGTCGCGGAAATCGTGCCGGGCAAGGTGCTGTACGAGATGGATGGCGTCGATGAAGCCTCGGCGCGCGAGGCGTTCCGGCTGGCCGCCGCCAAACTGCCGTTGCGGACGACGTTCGCCCACCGCATGGTCGGAGCGTAAGCGATGAAAGCCAGCGAATTGAGGACCAAGAACCCCGGTGAACTGCAGCAGGAGCTCAACGAGCTGCTGAAGGCGCAGTTCAATCTGCGCATGCAGACCGCAACCCAGCAGCTGACCAACCACAGCCAGATACAGAAAGTGCGCCGCGACATCGCGCGCGTACGCACGCTGCTCAACGAAAAGGCGCGTCAATCATGAATGCTACCGCAACTGTCGTAAAAAACCGGCGTGCCCTTGCCGGCCGCGTCGTCAGCGACAAGATGGACAAGACCGTGACGGTGCTGGTCGAACACCGCGTCAAACACCCGATTTACGGCAAGGTCATCACGCGTTCCAAGAAATACCACGCGCACGACGAGACCAACCAGTTCAAGGAAGGCGACACGGTGCTGATCGAGGAATGCCGGCCGCTGGCCAAAACCAAGGCGTGGCGCGTCGCCAGGCTGATCGAAAAGGCGCGCACCATTTAGCGCGGGACACTTGAAATGAGGGGGCGGGTTCAGTAAAATCGCCGCCTTTCCCGCGCCGGGCAATCGACGGGCAGCGCGGGCAACCGAACCGGACGGATTCCAAGACTGACCGCCGCGATGAAGGCGGATCAAGTTGGAATTAAAAGAGAGCAACCCATGATACAAATGCAGTCCATTCTGGACGTCGCCGACAACACCGGCGCGCGCGCCGTGATGTGCATCAAAGTGCTCGGCGGCTCGAAACGGCGCTACGCCGGCATCGGCGACGTGATCAAGGTCAGCGTCAAGGACGCGGCGCCGCGCGGCCGCGTCAAGAAAGGCGAAATCTACAACGCGGTCGTGGTGCGCACCGCGAAAGGCGTGCGCCGCGCCGACGGTTCGGTCGTCAAGTTCGACGGCAATGCGGCAGTGCTGCTGACCGCCAAGCTGGAGCCGATCGGCACCCGCATTTTCGGGCCGGTCACGCGTGAACTGCGCAGCGAACGTTTCATGAAGATCGTGTCGCTGGCGCCGGAAGTTCTGTAACGGAAGCGGATAAAGAATGCGTAAAATCAGAAAGGGCGACAACGTGATCGTGACTGCCGGCCGCGACAAAGGCAAGCGCGGCATCGTGTTGCGCGTAGTGGACGCCGAACACATGGTGGTCGAGGGCGCAAACCGCGTGCGCAAGCATCAACGCCCGAACCCGATGAAAAACACCACCGGCGGCATCGTCGACAAGGAAATGCCGCTGCATGTTTCCAATATCGCGCTGTTCAATCCGTCCACCAGGAAGGCCGACCGCGTCGGCTTCAAGCGTCTGGACGACGGCCGGCAGGTGCGCATTTTCAAATCCAACGGCGAAATGGTGGATGCATGAGCGCCGCAACCGCCAAAACGGCCAGGATCCCGGCGCGGCTGGAAGCCTATTACCGGGATAACGTGACCAAGCAGTTGATGAAACAGTTCGGTTACAAGAGCACGATGCAGGTGCCGCGCATTTCCAAGATCACGCTCAACATGGGCGTCGGCGAAGCGGTCGCCGACAAGAAGGTGCTCGACAATGCGGCCGCCGACATGGCCAAGATCGCCGGCCAGAAACCGCTGGTCACCAAGTCCCACAAATCGGTCGCCTCGTTCAAGATCCGCGCCGGACAGGCGATCGGCTGCAAGGTCACGCTGCGCGGCACCCGGATGTACGAATTTCTCGACCGTCTGGTCAGCATCGCGATGCCGCGCATCCGCGACTTCCGCGGCATTCCCGGCAAATCGTTCGACGGCCGCGGCAATTTCAATTTCGGAGTCAAGGAGCAGATCGTTTTCCCCGAAATCGAATACGACAAGATCGACGCGCTGCGCGGCATGAACATCACGATCACCACCACTGCCAGAAGCAACGAGGAAGGCAAGGCTCTGCTGACGGCGTTCAAATTTCCGTTCAGGAACTGATATGTCAAAACTCGCTTTGAAACTGCGCGACCAGAAGCGCCGCAAAACCGTGAAGAAATTCGCCGCCAGACGCGGGCAATTGCTGGAGATCATCAACAACCAGAAACTTTCCCCCGAGGAGCGCTACGAAGCGCGGCTGCAGCTGCAGAAACTGCCGCGTAACGCGAACCCGGTGCGACTGCGCAATCGCTGCGCGCTGACCGGCCGCCCGCGCGGGGTGTTCCGCAAATTCGGCCTCGGCCGTCTCAAGCTGCGTGAAATCGCGATGCGCGGCGAGATTCCCGGCGTCATCAAGGCCAGCTGGTAGCGGGGGACATTCGATGAGCATGAGCGACCCGATTGCCGATATGCTGACGCGCATTCGTACTGCGCAGCAATCGGAGAAGATTTCCGTTTCGATCCCGTCGAGCAAACTCAAGATTGCGATCGCCGTCGTTCTCAAGGACGAGGGATACATCGAGGATTTTGCGGTGCGCGAGGCCGCCGGCAAGCCGCTGCTCGAGGTCGGACTCAAGTATTACGCCGGACAGCCGGTGATCGAGAAACTCGAGCGCATCAGCCGCCCGGGGTTGCGTGTTTACAAACCGAGCAAGGAAATTCCGACGGTGATGAACGGCCTCGGCGTGGCGATCGTTTCGACCTCGAAAGGGGTGATGACCGACCGCAAGGCGCGCGGTCTCGGCATCGGCGGCGAAGTGTTGTGCATAGTCGCGTAGCGGAGAACGGCAATGTCCAGAATCGGTAATGCTCCCGTCGCGCTGCCGTCCGGCGTCGAAGTCCAGCTGGCAGGCGGCGAGATTTCGGTCAAGGGTCCGCTCGGCACGCTGAAGCAGCTGCTGGCGCCGGAAGTCGCGGTCGAAAAGGTCGACAACGCGCTGCAGTTCAAGGTCGCGGATGGCGACGCCCGGGCGAATACGGTGTCGGGCACGCTGCGCGCGCTGGTCGCCAACATGGTGCATGGCGTGACCAGGGGTTACGAAAAAAAACTGACGCTGGTCGGCGTCGGCTACCGCGCGCAGGCGCAGGGCGACAAGCTCAGCCTGACGCTCGGGTTTTCGCACCCGGTCGTGCACCAGATGCCGAAGGGCATCAAGGTCGAGACGCCGAGCCAGACCGAGATCGTGATCAAGGGCATCGACAAGCGGGCGGTCGGCCAGGTCGCCGCAGAAGTGCGCGCCTACCGCAGTCCTGAACCGTACAAAGGCAAGGGCGTGCGCTATGTCGACGAAGTCATCGTGCTGAAAGAAACCAAGAAAAAGTAGAGGCCCGCCCATGAAAGACAAAAACCAGGCGCGACTGCGCCGCGCCCGCCAGACCCGGGCACGCATCGCGCAACAGAGCGTTACGCGCTTGACGGTGCATCGTTCCAACTCGCACATCTATGCGCAGGTGATCGACGCCGGCGGCGCCAGGGTGCTGGCCAGCGCTTCGACGCTCGACCCCGAGATTCGCAACAGCCTCAAGTACGGCGGCAACGTCAAGGCCGCGGCGGCGATCGGCAAGCGCATCGCGGAAAAGGCGAAGAAACTCGGCATCGAGACCGTCGCGTTCGATCGCGCCGGCTACAAGTATCACGGCCGCGTCAGGGCGCTGGCCGAAGCGGCGCGCGAGCACGGGCTTAAATTCTAGGCGGGACACGGGACAACGCAATGGCGAAACTACAGGCAAACAAGATACAGGGCGGCGACGAACGCAACGACGGTCTGCGCGAAAAGATGGTCGCGATCAACCGCGTGACCAAGGTTGTCAAGGGCGGCCGCGTGCTCGGCTTCGCGGCGCTGACCGTGGTCGGCGACGGCGACGGCGGCATCGGCATGGGCAAGGGCAAGGCGCGCGAAGTGCCGGTCGCGGTACAGAAGGCGATGGACGAAGCGCGCCGCAAAATGGTCAAGATCAACCTGAAGGAAGGCACGCTGCAGCACGCGGTAATCGGCCGCCACGGCGCCTCGAAGGTCTACATGCAGCCGGCGTCGGATGGCACCGGCATCATCGCCGGCGGTCCGATGCGCGCGGTGTTCGAAGTGATGGGCGTCACCAACGTGCTGGCCAAATGTCTCGGCTCGACCAATCCCTACAACATCGTGCGTGCGACGCTGAACGGCCTGCAGGCGATGAACACGCCGAGCCAGATCGCCGCCAAACGCGGCAAGTCGGTTGAAGAAATCACGGGGTAAACGATGACCAAGGCGAAGTCTTCCGGCAAGACCATCAAGGTTACGCTGGTCAGGAGCACCATCGGCACCCTGCGCGCACACCGCGCGACGGTGCGCGGACTCGGCCTGCGTCGCCTTAATCACACCGTCGAGGTCGCCGACACGCCGGCGATCCGCGGCATGATCAACCGCGTCAGTTACCTGCTGAAGTACGAGGGTTAACATGCAACTCAATACCATCAAGCCGGCACCCGGCGCCAAGCACGCGAAGAAACGCGTTGGACGCGGCATTGGCAGCGGGCTCGGCAAGACCGCCGGCCTCGGCCACAAGGGACAAAAGGCGCGCGCCGGCGGCTATCACAAAGTCGGCTTCGAAGGCGGCCAGATGCCGCTGCAGCGGCGTCTGCCGAAGCGCGGCTTCGTGTCGCCGCTGCGGCGCGACACCGCTGAAGTCAGACTGTCGGACCTGAACCGGGTCGACGCCGCCACCATCGATATTCTGGCGTTGAAGGCGGCCGGCGTGGTGCCGATCCATGCGCTGTCGGCCAAAGTGATCGTTTCCGGCGAACTGAAACGCAAAGTCGTGCTGCACGGGCTGCTGCTGTCGAAAGGCGCGCGCGCGGCGGTCGAGGCGGCCGGCGGCAGGATCGAAGAATCGCCGGCGGTCGCGGACACCCCGAAAACTGCGCCGGCTGAAACTGCGGCAGCGGCAGCCGTTGTCCAGGACGCCGCTCCCGAGACTGCGGTCGCGCCTGCGCCCAAGCGGGCGTCCAAAACCAAAACCGCGACCGCGGACGCCAAACCCAAATCTGCGGCGAAAGCGAAGCCGGCCGCCAGGAACAGGAAAAAGGCGGACTAGGTGGCGCTCCAGAATTCCATGCTGGGCATGCAGGGCAAGCTGGGCGACCTCAAGAAACGCCTGCTGTTCCTGCTCGGCGCGATGGTCGTGTTCCGCATCGGCGCGCACATCCCGGTGCCGGGCATCGACCCGGCGCGGCTGGCCGAACTGTTCAGCTCGCAGCAGGGCGGCATTCTCGACATGTTCAACATGTTTTCGGGCGGCGCGCTGCGGCGTTTCACGATTTTCGCTCTCGGCATCATGCCCTACATTTCGGCCTCCATCATCATGCAGCTGATGACGGTAGTGTCGCCGACGCTGGAAGCGCTGAAAAAGGAAGGTGAATCCGGACGCCGCAAGATCACCCAGTACACGCGCTACGGCACGGTCGGCCTGGCGGTGTTCCAGAGCCTCGGCATCGCGATCGCGCTCGAAGCGCAGCGCGGACTGGTGCTGGAACCCGGACTCGCGTTCCGGCTCACCACGATGATCACGCTGACCACCGGCACCATGTTCCTGATGTGGCTCGGCGAGCAGATCACCGAGCGCGGCATCGGCAACGGTATTTCGCTGATCATCTTCGCCGGCATCGCCGCAGGGTTGCCGAACGCGGTTGCCAGCACGCTCGAACTGCAGCGCACCGGCGCGCTGTCGATCCCGATCGTACTGATTCTGTTCGGCGTCATTCTCGGCGTGACGGCTCTGGTATGCTTTGTCGAGCGCGGCCAGCGCCGCATCCTCGTCAACTATGCGAAGCGCCAGGTCGGGCGCAAGATTTACGGCGGACAGTCGTCGCATCTGCCGCTCAAGCTCAACATGTCGGGCGTGATCCCGCCGATTTTCGCGTCCAGCATCATCCTGTTTCCGGCGACGCTCGGCAGCTGGTTCGGCAGCAACGAGAGCATGGCGCCGTGGCTGAAGACCCTGTTGAGCGATGTGACCAACACACTGCATCCCGGACAGCCGGTCTACGTGTTCCTCTACGCGTCGGCGATCATCTTCTTCTGCTTTTTCTACACCGCGCTGGTGTTCAACCCGAAGGAAACCGCCGACAATCTGAAGAAAAGCGGCGCCTTCGTGCCCGGCATCCGCCCCGGCGAACAGACCGCGCGCTATGTCGAGAAAATCACGATGCGGCTGACGCTCGCTGGCTCGATCTATGTGACGCTGGTGTGCCTGCTGCCGGAGTTCCTGATCGTCTGGAAGAACGTGCCGTTCTATTTCGGCGGCACCAGTCTGCTGATCATAGTGGTGGTGACGATGGATTTCATGTCGCAGGTGCAGGCCTACATCATGAGCCACCAGTACGAGAGCCTGCTCAAGAAGGCCAACTTCAAGGGCGGCGTGTTACCGACGCATTGATGGCGAAGGAAGAGACGATCCAGATGCAGGGCGAGATCGTGGAAACCCTGCCCAATGCGACATTCCGGGTCAAGCTGGAAAACGGCCACGTTGTGCTCGGCCATATTTCCGGCAAGATGCGCATGCACTACATCCGCATCCTGCCCGGCGACAAGGTGACGGTGGAATTGACGCCGTATGATCTGACGCGCGGCCGCATCGTGTTTCGCGCCAAATAGGATGATTCAAGGAGCCCGTTATGAAAGTCGTGACTTCGGTAAAGAGAATGTGCCGCAATTGCAAGGTCATCCGCCGCAAGGGGGTGGTGCGGGTCATCTGCAAGGACCCGCGTCATAAGCAGCGCCAGGGATGATTTTCGGCGCGATGGGCATTTACCGATTTAAATGAAAAAGTTATAATTCCCAGCTTTTATTTTTGAGACGCAATATGGCACGTATCGGCGGGGTCAACATTCCCAACCACCAGCACGCTGAAATCGCGTTGACCGCGATCTACGGCATCGGCCGCAGCCGCGCCCGGCTGATTTGCGCCGAGGCCGGCGTCAATACCGCGTCCAAGATCAAAGACCTGTCGGACGCCGAGATGGACAAACTGCGCGATCAGGTCGCGAAATTCACGACCGAGGGCAACCTGCGGCGCGAGATTTCGATGAACATCAAGCGCCTGATGGATCTCGGCACCTGGCGCGGCAAGCGCCATCGCGCCGGCCTGCCGGTGCGCGGGCAGCGCACCCGCACCAACGCGCGCACGCGCAAGGGCCCGCGCAAAGCGGCGATCAAGATCATCAAGCCGACCGCGGCAAAAGGATAACCGTCGATATGGCAAAAGCAAGCACCAGGGTACGCAAGAAGGTCAAGAAGAACGTCGCCGAAGGCATCGCGCACATTCACGCGTCGTTCAACAACACCATCGTGACCATCACCGACCGTCAGGGCAACGCGCTGTCGTGGGCGACCACCGGCTCGTCCGGCTTCAAGGGCTCGCGCAAATCGACGCCGTTTGCGGCGCAGGTCGCCGCCGAGCACGCCGGCAAGCTGGCGCAGGAATGCGGCGTCAAGAATCTCGAAGTGCGCATCAAGGGGCCGGGACCGGGCCGCGAATCGGCGCTGCGCGCGCTGAACGCGGTCGGTTTCAAGATCACCAGTATCGCCGACGTGACGCCGGTGCCGCACAACGGCTGCCGCGCGCCGAAGCGGCGCCGGATCTGACGGAGGACATCATGGCCAGAAATCTCGATGCCAAGTGCCGCCAGTGCCGTCGCGAGGGCGAAAAACTGTTTCTGAAGGGCGAAAAGTGCTTCACCGACAAGTGCGCGATCGAACGCCGCAACTATGCGCCCGGCCAGCACGGCCAGAAGAGCGGCCGCCTGTCGGGCTACGGCGTGCAGCTGCGTGAGAAGCAGAAACTGCGCCGCATTTACGGGCTGCTCGAACGCCAGTTCCGCAAGACCTACCATGCCGCGGAGCAGAAGAAGGGCGTGACCGGCGAGAATCTGCTGCAGGCGCTGGAATCGCGGCTCGACAACATCGCGTACAAGATGGGTTTCGGCGCGAGCCGCGCGGAAGCGCGCCAGATCGTGCGCCACAACGCGCTGCTGGTCAACGGCAAGCGCGTCAACATTCCGTCCTACCAGCTGCGTGCGGGGGACGTCATCGAGGTCGCCGCCAGCGCCAAACCGCAGTTGCGCATCAAGGCCGCGACTGAAGCCGCCTCCGGGCGCGGCTATCCGGAATGGCTCGAAGTCGACATCGCGGCGCTCAAGGGCACGCTGAAGAGCCTGCCGCAGCGCAGCGATCTGCCGGCGACGATCAACGAGTCGCTGGTGGTCGAACTTTACTCGAAATAATTACCAGAGGGTTAAGCCATGCCAAGCAGCACCTTTCTTAAACCTCGCATCATCAACGTGCAGCCGGTCGGGCCGTATCACGCCAAAGTCACGATGGAACCGTTCGAGCGCGGCTACGGCCACACGCTCGGCAACGCGCTGCGTCGCGTGCTGCTGTCGTCGATGCCGGGCTTTGCGCCGACCGAAGTCAAGATCAACGGCGTGCTGCACGAGTATTCGGCGCTCGACGGCGTGCAGGAAGATGTCGTCGACATTCTGCTCAACCTGAAAGGCATCGTGCTCAAGCTGCACAACCGCGAAGAGGCGACGCTGACCCTGAAGAAGCAGGGCGAAGGCGTGGTGACCGCCGGCGACATCGAACCGCAGCACGACGTCGAGATCGTCAATCCCGAACACGTGATCGCGCATCTGGCGGCGGGCGGCAAGCTCGACATGCAGATCAAGGTCGAGCATGGCCGCGGTTACGTGCCGGCGACGGTGCGCACCGCGCGCGCGCCGGGCGCCGAAGGCGACGTCGGCAGCGCGCGCACGGTCGGCGGCATCGTGCTCGACGCCTCGTTCAGTCCGGTCAAGCGCGTCAGCTATCAGGTGGATTCGGCGCGCGTCGAACAGCGCACCGATCTCGATAAACTGATCGTCGACATCGAAACCAACGGCGCGATTGAACCGGAAGAAGCGATCCGCTATGCGGCGCGCGTGCTGGTCGATCAACTGATAGTGTTCGCCGATCTGGAAGGCACGCCGGTCACCACCGAACAGCCCAAACCCCAGCAGATCGACCCGCTGCTGCTGCGGCCGGTCGACGATCTTGAACTCACGGTGCGCTCGGCCAATTGCCTGAAGGCGGAAAACATCTATTACATCGGCGACCTGATTCAGCGCACCGAAACCGAATTGCTGAAGACGCCGAACCTCGGCCGCAAGTCGCTTAACGAGATCAAGGAAGTGCTGGCGTCGCGCGGACTGACGCTCGGCATGCGGCTCGAAAACTGGCCGCCGGTCGGCCTCGCCGAGAAAGTGTGACGAGGACAGCATGCGCCACCGCCACGGTCTCAGAAAGCTCAACCGCACCAGCAGCCATCGCCTCGCGATGCTGCGCAACATGACGGTGTCGCTGCTGCGGCACGAAGTCATACGCACCACGCTGCCGAAGGCGAAGGAACTGCGGCGCGTCGCCGAGCCGATCATCACGCTCGGCAAGACGCCGTCACTCGCGAACCGCCGCCTCGCGTTCAACCGGCTGCGCGACCGCGACATCGTCGGCAAGCTGTTCGGCGAGCTCGGTCCGCGTTACGCCGGGCGTAATGGTGGTTATCTGCGCATCCTGAAGTCCGGCTTCCGCAAGGGCGACAATGCGCCGCTGGCGCTGGTCGAACTGCTCGACCGGCCCGACGTAGCCGCCGCGCCGGAAGAGAAGACGGCCAGGAAGAAGGGCGCCAACAAGGAAGCCCGGGCGGCCTAGTCCGTCCCTAGCATCCCGAAAAAAGCCGGCCGAGCGCCGGCTTTTTTGTTGCTCAAATAGATATCATCTTGTTATATCGAATCGAACATTTCGGAAAATGGTGTGAAGGGAAAGCAAAGTGATCAACGTACTCAGAGAATTTTTTGCCGGCCTCGTGCGCGCCCGCGGACTGCGGCGTCATTTCGGGCGGCTGGCGATCCTGGAGGTTCTCACCGGAAGTCCGGTCGACAGGACGATGCCGGCGGCTCTCACCCGCCAGCTGCACGAGGCGGCGCAGATGGACGCCGAGCAGCTGCTGAAGACGCTGGATTCCGCCCCCAACGGGCTGACCCCTTCCCAGGTCGAGGAGCGGCTCGTCAAGTTCGGCCACAACAGCATCGACAAAGACAAGAAGATCCGCTGGTGGACCCATCTCTGGTACTGCTACGAAAACCCGTTCAACCTGTTGTTGACCGCACTGGCGGTGGTGTCCTATCTGACCGAGGATATGCGGGCGACCATCGTCATCGGTTCGATGGTGGTGCTGTCGACGTTCATGCGCTTCGTGCAGGAGATGCGTTCCAACCGGGCGGCCGACAAGCTGAAGGAGATGGTCAGCAACCGCGCCACCGTGCTGCGCTGCGACCTGGCGGAAGAAGCCGCCGAGGAGGCGCGCAAGTATTTCGAGGTGCACCTGCATCCGAAGGGACCGCGCAAAATGGAGGTGCCGATCCGGGACATCGTTCCCGGAGACGTCTTCGTGCTGGCGGCCGGCGACATGATTCCGGCCGACGCGCGCGTGCTGTCGGCAAAAGATCTGTTCGTCAGCCAGGCGGCGATGACCGGGGAGTCGCTGCCGGTCGAAAAATTTCCGCAGCTGCGCGGCGGCGATCGGGCCAACCCGTTCGAATTCGAGAACATGCTGTTCATGGGCACCAACGTCGTCAGCGGATCGGCGATCGCCATCGTGGTTGCCACTGGAGACAAGACATATTTCGGTGCGATCGCCGAGCGGGTCACGGCGAGCGACCGCACACCGACCGCGTTCCAGGCCGGCATCAACAAGGTGAGCTGGCTGCTGGTGCGCTTCATGATGGTGATGACGCCGATCGTATTCCTGCTCAACGGCTTCACCAAGCATGACTGGCTCGAAGCCTTTCTGTTCTCGATCTCGATTGCGATCGGTCTGACGCCGGAAATGCTGCCGATGATCGTGACTGCGACGCTTGCCAAGGGGGCGGTGTTCATGTCGCGCAAGAAGGTCATCGTCAAGCGGCTCGACGCGATCCAGAACTTCGGCGCAATGAGCGTGCTGTGCACCGACAAGACCGGCACGCTGACGCAGGACCGGATTTTCCTGGAGCGCCACACCGACGTGTTCGGAGAGGAATCGGATTTCGTCCTCGAATATGCATACCTGAACAGTTATTACCAGACCGGCCTCAAAAACCTGCTCGATGTCGCGGTGCTCGAACGTGCGGAGGTGCAGCGCGAACTCAACCCGGCGGCCAACTACCGGAAGGTCGACGAAATCCCGTTCGATTTCCAGCGCCGCCGCATGTCGGTGGTGGTCGCCGAGCGCGAGGACCATCACGAGCTGATCTGCAAGGGCGCGCTCGAGGAGATACTGGCGGCCTGCACACGGGTCCAGCACGGAGACGCGATCGAGCCGCTGACGCCCGAACTGCTCGAGCGCATCCGCGAAGTGACGACCGCGCTCAACGAGGAGGGCATGCGCGTGGTTGCAGTCGCGGTCAAGGAAGTGCCGCCGGCGAAAGAGACCTACGGCCTCGCCGACGAGTGCGATCTGACGCTGATCGGCTATATCGCGTTTCTCGATCCGCCGAAGGAGAGCGCGGCGCCCGCGCTGGAAGCGCTGCTCGCTCACGGCATCACGGTCAAGGTGCTGACCGGCGACAACGACCTGGTCACACGCAAAATCTGCCGCGAGGTCGGACTGGACATCGGAGATGTGCTGCTGGGAGAGCAGGTCGAGGCGATGACCGATGCCGAGCTTGCCGTGGCGGTCGAGCGCGATCATGCGTTCGCCAAGCTGTCGCCGCTGCACAAGGAGCGCATCGTGCGCATGCTGCGCGGCAACGGCCACGTCGTCGGCTTCATGGGCGACGGCATCAACGACGCATCGGCGCTGCGCGCGGCCGACATCGGCATTTCAGTCGATTCGGCGGTCGACATCGCGAAGGAAGCGGCCGACATCATTCTGCTCGAAAAGAGCCTGATGGTTCTCGAAGAGGGTGTGGTCGAGGGGCGCCGCACCTTCGCCAACATGCTCAAGTACATCAAGATGACGGCAAGCTCGAATTTCGGCAACGTATTTTCAGTGCTGGTTGCAAGCGCGTTCCTGCCGTTCCTGCCGATGCTGCCGCTGCAGCTGCTGGTGCAGAATCTGCTCTATGACATCTCGCAGGTCGCGATACCGTTCGACAATGTGGACCGCGATCTGACGCAGTCGCCGCAGCGCTGGAATCCCGACGACATCGGGCGTTTCATGATATTTTTCGGGCCGGTCAGCTCGATATTCGACATCGTGACCTATTGCCTGATGTGGTTCGTTTTCAAGGCCAACTCACCGGATCAGCAGACGCTGTTTCAGTCGGGATGGTTCGTCGAAGGGCTGCTGACGCAGACGCTGATCGTGCACATGCTGCGTACGCGCAAAATTCCATTTCTGCAAAGCCGTGCCGCCATGCTGCTGACGGCGACGACGCTGTCGATCATGGCGGTCGGCATCTTCATTCCGATGGGGCCGCTGGCCGCCTACTTCAGGACGCAGCCGCTGCCGACCGCCTATTTCTGGTTTCTGGCCGCAATTCTGCTCGGCTATATGTGCCTGACGCAGTTGATGAAGAATTTCTACAGCCGCCGCTACGGCTGGCAGTGACGGCTGTCTTGGCCGGCGCCGGCGCCCGGTTTAGAATCCCGCCATGCTCAACGCGCTTGAACTGACCGGCCGCGCCGACACTCATGTCGTGGTCCGCCGCGATCTGGCCGCGGCGCTGCACCGCGACGCCATCGAACCATTGCTGGCGATGAAAAGCCATGCGATGCTCGACGGCATCGATATCGGGATCGTCAGCGCGTTCCGCGATCTCGCCGGCCAGCAGAGGATCTGGGACCGCAAGTTCCGCGGCGAATATCCGCTCTACGACGCGGACGGCAACGTGCGCGACCACGCCGCTCTCGGCGAAGACGAACTGGTGAACGCGATCATGAGCTGGAGCGCGGTGCCGGGCGCCAGCCGCCATCACTGGGGCAGCGAGATCGACGTCATCGATCTGGCGGCGCTGCCGGAGGGCTACCGGTTGCGGATGGTGCCGGAGGAAGCCGCGCCGGGCGGCGTGTTTCACGCGCTGCACCGCTGGCTCGATTCGAACATGGCGCGCTTCGGATTTTTCCGGCCGTACCACACCGACCGCGGCGGCGTGCATCCCGAGCCGTGGCATCTCAGTTACGCGCCGGTGTCCACCGTCGCGCTCGAGCTGCTGACGCCGGACGTCGTCGCAGACGCGGTGCGCGCCAGCGGCATGCTCGGCAAGGAGGTCGTGCTCGACCGGCTCGGCGACATCCACCGTCGCTACGTGGCCAACGTGGACGCGCCGCAATTTCCTGTGCTGCACGATTTAGCCTGACGCATCTGACGGTGAACATTTTCCCGTTTACCCACGGCACAACCCGTCCGTTCCGGACGGGTTAGTCTCCGCCGCAATGCGCCGTTTCGAGGCGTATTGCGGTGGCGCTTCCGGATATGATGCCCATATTCCTGTTTACAGATTTCGGCAGTTCGGATTTATACGTCGGCCAGGTCAGGACCGCGGTGCTGGCCCACGCGCCGGAGGCGGCCGTAATCGATCTGCTGCACGATGCGCCGGCGTTCGACATCAGGGCCGGCGCGCACCTGCTCGCCGCGCTTGCCGCGCGCACGCCCGAGGACAGCGTGATCTATGCCGTCGTCGATCCCGGCGTCGGCGGCGGACGCGAACCGATCGCGGTGCGCGCCGACCGGCGCTGGTACGTCGGGCCGGACAACGGCCTGCTGTCGGTAGTCGCCGCGCGCGCGCGGGAAGTCGCAGCGTTCCCGATCACATGGCGACCGGCGTTCCTTTCCGCGTCCTTTCACGGCCGCGATCTGTTTGCGCCGGTGGCGGCGATGATTGCGCGGGGGCAAACGGACATGCTCGGCACCGCGCGCGAACTCGCAGTGCGGTTCGGCGGCGGCGACCTCGCCGAGATCATCTACATCGATCATTACGGCAACGCGATGACCGGCCTGCGTGGCGTGGCCGCCGGCGCGCGCCTTGTCGTCGGCGGCCACCGCTTCGATCACGCGCGCGTATTTTCGGCGGTCGAGGAGGGCGCGGCGTTCTGGTATGAAAACAGCATTGGTCTGGCCGAGATCGCGGCGAACCAGACCAATGCCGCCCGGCGCTTCGAACTGCTGATCGGCGACGCGGTCGGCGTCGAAGCGTAGCGGCCGCGGCTATTTCGCCAGCGACAGTATGAAGTCCACGACCTTCCTGAGGTCGTCGTCGCTCAGGTTCGGGTGCGGCGGCATCGAGACGCCGCCGGTCTGCTGGATCCAGTTGCCCCGGCCGCCTTTCTTGACCTTGTCCATCAGTTTCGCTTCCGCGGTCGCATCGCCCTTATACCTTTCCGCGACATCCTTCCACGCCGGGCCGACCAGTTTGTGATCCAGCGCGTGACACGCGCGGCAATCGTACTTCGGCATCACGACCCAGTCCGGAATCGCGGTCGGAGGCGCGGTGGCAGCGGCAACCTGTTTCGCCGCGCCCTCGGTCGCAGTGGCGGCCTGATGCGCGGCCTCTTTCGCGGCTTCCGTCGCTTTGCCGGCGGTTTCCTGGCTCTCCGCCGTCAGTTTGTCGGTCGCCTGTCTAGCCGCATTTTCGGTCGCGGTGGCCGCCGCGGTGGCGACGTCCTTGGTGGCTGCTGCCGCGCTGGAAGCGGCCTGCTTCGCGCTCTCGACGGCCGCCGTTGCTTCTTGCTTCGAGGCCTGCATTGCCTGCTCGGCGGACGAGGTCTGCGGGGTCGGCGTCTGGGTCGGAGCCGGTTTTTCGTTGCAGCCGGCGAGCAGCAGGGCCAGCATCGTGCATGCGATGAGATTTTTCATCAGTGCCTCCATTGGAAAAGTGACGGTCAGGCGCGCCCGGCGCGCGGCCCGGCCAGCAGCCAGATCAGGAACCCGAACACCGGCAGGATCAGCACCAGCACGATCCACAGCACCTTGGTTTCGGTCGTGGTCCCGCTCTGTCCGATGCTGACGATCGCCCACACGTCTGCGACCAGCACCAGCAGGCCGATGATGCCGCTATATCCGCCGATCATGCGCGTTCTCCTGTCGGGATTGACAGCCGGTAACCGCCGGCCTTTCCGCAATTGTCGCGGCTTTCGGGGGCGCTTGGCAACGTGATTGTGGCGGAACAGAATGCCCGATGACCGTTCTTTTCAGCGTCGGCCACGGCAACCGCACAAGCACGGAATTGCTCCAGTTGCTGCAGCAAGCCGGCATCCAGTGCCTGGCTGACGTGCGCGCCTATCCGGCGTCGCGCCGCCATCCGCAGTTCGCGCGCGCAGCGCTCGAGCGATTGCTGGCCGAAACGGGCATCCGCTATCAATGGGAAGGCAGGGCGCTCGGCGGCCGGCGCAAGCCTCGCAACGATTCGCCTCACACCGCGCTGCGCAATGCGAACTTCCGTGCCTACGCCGATCACATGCTGACTGCGGAATTCCAGCAGGCGCTCGACCGCCTTCTCGCGCTTGCTTCAGGCGAGCGCATTGCGATCATGTGCGCCGAACGGTTGCCGTGGCAGTGCCATCGTTATCTGATTGCGGACAGCGCAGTGGCGCGTGGCGTAGAGGTGATGCATCTGGTTGAACCGGGCAAACGGCAGGAACACCGCCTGAATTCCGCGGCGAGAGTGGAAGGATGCAAATTATTTTACGACAGGAATGAGCAATTCGAGTTTGCGGTCTGACAAGACCGGGAGATAAAGCCGGGATGTGATCGCGCCATTATTTTTCTTGCCCGGCCGGGCCTCACTGCATGAAACGGCATTTATGGTTCAGCATGAAACCGCCGGTACTCGAAGCGAAAATGACCGTCATGTTTCCGGAAGCCCGATCAAGCTGATAATGCCCTCCGCGCAGATTGTCATTCCATTTGATGTTGTCGTTGGCAATGACGGCCGGGAATCCGTCCACGGTGCCGTTCTGATAGTCTATTTTCACGTCCCACGAGACCCCGCTTGTTGTGTTGGTGCAGCGGAGAATTTGCGGCGAAGCATCAGCCTTGCTCGAATATCCCGATAACATGGCCCCACCGGCCGCAAGCGCGATCAGCAGGGCGTTTTTTGCGATGTTCTTCATGGGCCGGAGTTCTGTGGCGGTGGCGCGGCCATTACGGTAAGCTGGATTCCGCCGATAGTCACCCCGATGATATCGGGCGTGAATGACGCCATCCATTTTCCGCAATGAAAAAGCCCCGGCCCAAAATCGAGCCGGGGCCTGCAGTCGGCCTTCAGAATCTCAGTTAGGCGAGTAAGCCTCTTCGCCGTGTACCGCGGTGTCGCCGGCTTCCAGAGTGGCGGCGTCCATCCGCAACGGAACAAAGATGGAGATGATCTTGAGGATGACAAAGGTGCCGATCGCATTCAGGACGATGATGAAGAGAGCGGCCTCGCCCTGCAGTATGAACTGCTTGAAATTTCCATAATACCAGCCCGTGATGTTGACGCCGGGAGCATTGGCCCCCGTGCCGATATAAACCAGCATATTGGGATCGGCCAGCACCCCGGTCAGCAGGCCGCCGAGGAGACCTGCTACGCCGTGCGTGGATAACACGCTCAACGTGTCGTCCACTTTCTGGAAAAGTTTGGTTTTTTGCATTTTGTTCATCGCAAGCCACGGAATGATGCCGGCGGAGACGCCGATGATGAGAGCGCCCATTCCGTTGACATAACCTGCCGCCGGGGTGATCGCCACCAGTCCGGCGATCATGCCGTTGATCGCGCCGACGATCGACGGTTTGCCGTAGCACATGGTATCCATGACGATCCAGGTCAGCAGCGCGGTCGCGGTGGTGATATTGGTGTTGAGTACCGCACCTCCCGCGTCCGCGTTCGCGAAATAGGGGTCGCCGCCGTTGAAACCGTCCCAGCCGAGCCATAAGATGCCTGCGCCGGCTATCGCGATCAGCAGATTATTGGGAGGGAAGTGGTCGCGATCGCTCTGCAGCCGTGGACCGATCACGGCGGCGGCCACGAAACCCGAAACGCCGGCGGCAAGGTGAATCACGTAGCCGCCCGAAAAGTCCGCTGCCCCCATCGCAGCCAGCCAGCCGCCTCCCCACAGGCTGAAGGCGCCGACCGTATAGATCAACGTCATCCACACCGGAACGAAGATGACCCACGCCTTGAAATTCATGCGCCCGATCAGCGATCCGCCCAGAATGATCACCGTAATGGCGGCGAACACGAACTGGAAGAAGACCAGTGTCGCCATCGGGAAGGTCATTGCCGGCATGCCGCTGGCTGCTGCCGGGACGGTTGCCTGTCCGATTTCAAATCCGGCCGACGTTGCCAGTCCGGGATGGCCGATGAACGGGTACCACTGCGGGCCGAATCCCATGTTGTAAGCCCACAGCACCCATACGATCAGCACGGAGGCAAACGCGTACATTGCCATGAAGGCGCTGTTGATCGCCCACTTGCGTTTGACTATCCCGGCGTAGAGAAGCATCAGCCCGGGCACGCTTTGCAGTCCGACGAAGGTGGCGGCGGCCAATTGCCAGGCATTGTTGCCGGAATTCAGCCAATCGGGAGCTGCAAGATAACCGGCCGGGGCGGCGGCAGGTGTGGCCGGCGCAGGCGGATTATCGGCATATGCCAACAGCGGACCCAGCAGATTCAGTACACCGAACAACAAGACAAAACCGAGTAAGCGCTTCATGTGACCCTCCTCCCTTCGTTATTTATCCCGATTTAAGGGCACGATCCCGACATGCTTTCCAGAGGACACTAACAAACCATTTTTGTAACAACCCGTTTTTATTTTTCCTTTCCGGAGATCGAAAAACGCAGACTGCTTTTTCTCCCTGTTTGAAATCAAGCAAGATGCAGACCACAGAATTATTTAATCTGATCAATGCCACTTTAAAAATATGCCGCTCCAGGATTGGTCATGACGGCAAAATATGCTTCATGATGGTGCTTCGGGTTTTCATCGGGACGCTGAGCCATTGTTTTGAAGATCGGTTACCGCCTCTGATTCCGGCGTATGCACTTTTCGACAAATGCATTTTTTAATGCCAGGTGAATCGAACGGAAACGGCGGTTTTTACCGGAGATTACATCGAGGCCAAACAGGGGCCGGGCAAACCTTGACGGCCTGACTTGATGGAGTAAGCTTTGACCGGAACCGGCCGCATCAAGGGCGCGAGTATCGGAAGAACGCCCGGGTACACGGTGAGGGAGGTGGTTCGACGCTGCGATTGCAGCAGAAAATGAAATTTGTTTTCGCAATTCGAAACTGGCTGTGGCCGATCGGCGTTTTCCATGACACGTCGAGGGGGAATTCGTTGGAGCGCGCGGCCGCATATCGGCATAACCGGGCGGCCCGCGGATGTCTGCCCCACTACATTGCCAACTGGACAGTCGTTGCGCTGGTGATGACCACTGCGGGCGCCTGGCTGGCAAACATCCATTATCCGGTGCTGTCCTGTGTGTGCTGGGTATTGCTGGCCTGCACGATTTCGGAGATCGTGTTCTTTTCAGCGGTGTACCTGGCGCTCACGTTCTGGGAGTTTTGAGTTTCGGCAGTTGGCGAGTCGGGTTGAGAATAAGCGGCGTCCCGATCATTGTTCCAACCGAATTACGGTTAATCAGTTCCTGGCCGCGCGAAGATTCGTCTCGCGTTACACTGCACAATTTGAAAGTGTCCGCTTTCGGCCAGAAGCAGACGCTTAATCTCAATTAACTTGGACCTAAAACCCAGTCAGGTCAGCTACTGCGAATCCTTCAACGGCAAACTGCGGGACGAACTTTTAAACGGAGAAATCTTCTACAGTCTGAAGGAGGCCCAGGTCATCATCGAACAATGGAGGAACCACTACAACACCCGGCGCCCGCACAGTTCATTGGGTTATCGCCCGCCGGCACCACAGGCTTACAGCACAAAACCAGCAGCATTTGAACAACCGAAACTTATGCAGTAGGCTCTCACATAACTTGGCACTAAAAATCGGTCAGGCCAATCGTCAGAGGCTGGCTGAAGTCGATCGGTAGCCACACGCTTTACATCGAACCTGGCAGCCCATGGGAAAACGGCTATAACGAAAGCTTCAATGGCAAACTAAGGGATGAGTGTTTGAATCAGGAAATCTTCTACAGCCTGAAGGAGGCCCAGGTCATCATCGAACAATGGAGGAACCACTACAACACGAAACGGCCGCACAGTTCATTGGGTTACCGTCCGCCAGCACCACAGGCTTGCAGCACAAAACCAGCAACAATTGAACAACCGAAAATTATGCAGTAGGCTCTCACAAAACTTGGCACTAAAAAGCAGTCAGGCCACGCCGACCTATCGGGTCGCGAATTGATCGAATTCGTGGGGCGGCGGACCAATAACAGGAGGGAGGCTACATGAATGACGCACGCGCCCGCATCATCATGGGGCTATTCGCCTTTGTTCCATACTTCATGGTCTCGTGGGCGTACATGGCCCTGGTCGATGGGGGAGCACGCCAGTTTTGGAGCGCCTTCGGCGTGCTGGCTGCCGTGAGGCTTTTCTTCAGCCTTATCGAAACGCTTGGCTCCGTTCTCTCGTGGCGGCTGTATGGACGGAAGTTTACGGTGAACAAGTTTCTCGGGCTCCTGCGTGCGAACAACTTCCCAAAACGGGAGCATGCCCACGATGACTTTTTGAACTATCTCGCTCGAATTGAAGATGGGCCCTACTCACAATCGGTCAAAGGTTGCGTAAAAGAAATCTATTTCATTCTCTCCACGTTCGAAAGCATGGGCATACTCCTCGGAATGCGTATGCACTCTGCAACAGAGGCTGCCTTAGATGCATATTCACCACGATCACAAGCGCCCGACTTCGGCGCGGACGCCGCCTAACCCCGCGCTCAACTGTGTCCAGTGCCGTCCTGCGGCGGCGCCGGCACGGCCGATCAGCTTAGTTGTTAGAAGGTCAGGATAGATACATGACACTTTGCATGGCGTGGAGAAGCAACGGTACCGTTCATTTCGCGTCAGATTCGCGACTGACCGTCGCTCGCAATTCTTACGCCGACGTGGGTATCAAAGTGCTGAGCCTTCCGCTTACGATCTTGAATCCCGCCCAAGACGGAAGTAGCACTCAGAGGGACGTCGCGCTGAGTACAGAGCTTGGGATGTGCTTCGCCGGAAGCGCAGTGAATTCACTGATGATCAAAGAGTCGGTGGTTGAGGTCCTCAAGAGCCTACAACATGCGCCTGGCTACACCGATACAAGCATGAGCGGTATCGCCAGCTTCGTATTCACGGCGTACAAGCTGGTCTCGCTGGAGGTGTGCCGTACCGCCCTGGGTCCACATGGACGAGCGGGTATTCTTGTCGGTGGTCGTTGCACGCAAAAGAAGGCGCTACGCGTGTTCCATCTCGCGACGGACGATTCGAACACGCATACGCTTACGGAGGTTCTGACTGACAAGAATTACTGCTTCCTTGGATCGGGAGCAACACTCGCTGAGCAAATGTTGCCCCAAAACCCCGAAGATCTTGACTATATGAACGTCCTAAGATCAGTTATCAGTGACGAGAGCGTCCCAACCATTGGCGGCCATATTCAGTATGGATGCTTCAGGGATTCTGGCTTTGTTGTCTATGGCATCGTTGAGCTAGGCGACGGTGTCCATTATTGGAGAGGTGCGCTGGATCTCAACAGCAAGGAATTCATGGCCGGTCACGCTAGCTTCGTGCCCGGGTTCCCGTACATTGACCCATTCTCTACATTCGGTATGTAGCCTTCTAACATCGCGCTGCAGGTGGCGCAGGCCAGCCGCTGCGCTTTGCTGGTCTGCGCCCCTGAGCGCGGGCGTTGAATGTCTGCTTAGGGTCGAAAGCAGACATTGCCACTTGTTTTTTACGCTGCTTGCTTTTCCAAATCCGACGAATAGTTTTCCTGAAGCGCGAGGCTATTCGTCTGTGCCCATCATACTTTGTAAACGACATCTCCCTCGCGCACATGGTCGGTCACCTTGATGCCGAAATCGTCGTTTCGTCCGACTTCGCTGACCGGCTGATGCTCGACCTGCAGTGATTGCACACGTTGATTGAAGTCCGTGGTGTGGCCCTTGATGTGGATCGCGTCGCCGACGCGCAGCGTTCCCTGCTCGATCTTGATTACCGCGACCGACAGATGGCCGAAGTAATGGGTGACGACGCCGATGCGCATGCCGGGATGCGCGGGCAGGGTGATCGGCGGCTTTGTCGCTGCCGGAGCCGGGCGGATGGCAGGCGCCACCGGACGCGGAGCAGGCGCCGCAGGACGGATAGCGGGGGCGGTTGCAGCCGGCCGCGCGACCGGTCTGGTCTTGGCCTTCGTTCCTGCTTTCGCTTTTTTTGCCGGTGCGCGGCGCGCCGCCGTTTTTTTCGCAGCGGCTTTTTTGCGTGCCTTGGTGGCAGGTTTGCTGCGCGCTGCCGGTTTCCTGGCCGGCGCTTTCTTCTTGTGCTTGGTCCCGGTTTTCGTCTTTGCGCTGGTTTTCCTGCGGCTGGCCATCTGCGCCTCCATTATCAGAACGATACAAGGGAACAGGCTTCAAATCATATTCCTATGCCAGCGTCGTTTCAAACCCCGTCGTCAACCGCGTTCCGCTTCAGTCGAGCACCGGTTTCAGATAGTGGCCGGTGAAGCTGGCCTTGTTGTCGGCGACATCCTCGGGCGTGCCTTCGGCGATGATGCGGCCGCCGCCGTTGCCGCCTTCGGGGCCGAGGTCGATGATCCAGTCGGCGGTCTTGATGACATCGAGATTATGCTCGATGACGACGACGGTGTTGCCGTGGTCGCGCAGCCGGTGCAGCACGCGCAGCAGCAGGTCGATGTCGTGGAAGTGCAGGCCGGTGGTCGGCTCGTCGAGGATGTAGAGCGTGCGGCCGGTGTCGCGCTTCGACAGTTCGAGCGCGAGCTTGACGCGCTGCGCCTCGCCGCCCGACAGCGTGGTCGCGCTCTGGCCGAGCGTGATGTAGCCGAGGCCAACGTCGAGCAGCGTGTGCAGCTTGCGCGCGACCGCCGGCACCGCGCCGAAGAATTCCGCCGCCTGCTCGACGGTCATGCCGAGCACCTCGCTGATGTTTTTGTCCTTGTAGCGGACTTCGAGCGTCTCGCGGTTGTAGCGCTGGCCGTGGCAGACGTCGCACGGCACATAGATGTCGGGCAGGAAGTGCATCTCGACTTTCAGCACGCCGTCGCCCTGGCAGGCCTCGCAGCGCCCGCCCTTGACGTTGAACGAGAAGCGCCCCGGCCCGTAGCCGCGCTCGCGCGCCAGCGGCACGCCGGCGAACAGGTCGCGGATCGGGGTGAACAGTCCGGTGTAGGTCGCCGGATTGGAGCGCGGCGTGCGGCCGATCGGACTCTGATCGACGTTGACCACCTTGTCGAAATGATCGAGACCCTCGATCGCGTCGTGCGGCGCGGGCTCGGCCGTGCCGCCGTAAAGGTGCTGCGCGGCGGCGTTGTAGAGCGTGTCGTTGACCAGCGTCGATTTGCCGGAACCCGAAACGCCGGTGACGCAGATCAGCAGGCCAACCGGCAGCTGCACCGTCACGTTCTTCAGGTTGTTGCCGCGCGCGCCCTTGAGCACCAGCAGGCGCTTGGGGTCCGGCGGATGGCGCAGCGCCGGCACTTCGATGCGGCGCTTGCCGGCCAGATACTGGCCGGTCAGCGATTCGGCGTTCCTGCGGATCGCGGCCGGCGTGCCCTGCGCGATGACGCGGCCGCCGTGCTCGCCGGCGCCGAGCCCGATGTCGACCACATGGTCGGCGTTCTCGATCGCGTCCTGATCGTGTTCGACGACGATCACGGTGTTGCCGAGGTCGCGCAGGTGCTTCAGCGTGCCGAGCAGCCGCGAGTTGTCGCGCTGATGCAGGCCGATCGACGGCTCGTCGAGCACGTACATGACGCCGGTCAGGCCGGAGCCGATCTGGCTGGCGAGCCGGATGCGCTGCGCCTCGCCGCCGGACAGCGTGTCGGCCGAGCGGTCGAGCGACAGGTAGTCGAGCCCGAC
Source organism: Burkholderiales bacterium (assembly GCA_035524795.1). Classification (GTDB taxonomy): domain Bacteria; phylum Pseudomonadota; class Gammaproteobacteria; order Burkholderiales; family SG8-41; genus DATKOF01. Next base: position 48,003 of record DATKOF010000001.1, on the reverse strand, counting down.
GTCGTTGAGAAAGGCGAGGCGGCTGACGATTTCCTTGACGATCTTGTCGGCGATCGCATGGCGCGCGCCGGCGAATTTGAGTTTGCCGAAAAAATCCGCCGCCTGCTTCAGCGGCAGCGCCGACAGCTCATAGATCGTCTGTTTGGCGACGCGCACGTGGCGCGCCTCGCGCCGCAGCCGCGTGCCGCCACACTCGGGGCACGGCTGGCTGTTCAGATATTTTGCGAGTTCCTCGCGCACCGCGAGCGAATCAGTCTCGCGGTAACGTCGTTCGAGGTTGGGCAGAATGCCCTCGAACGCGTGCTCGCGCTGGTATTTGCTGCCGTTCTCGCCGAAATAGTTGAACTTGATCTTGTCGCGTCCCGAACCGTTGAGCACGATGTTCTGCACCGTCTGCGGCAGGTCTTCGAACGGCGTTTCGATATCGAAGCGGTAGTGCTGCGCGAGCGACTGCAGCATCTGGAAATAGAACTGGTTGCGCCGGTCCCAGCCCTTGATCGCGCCGGCGGCGAGCGACAGATGCGGATAGGCGACGACGCGCCTGGGGTCGAAGAAGCTGATCTGGCCGAGACCGTCGCACTTCGGGCACGCGCCCATCGGGTTGTTGAACGAGAACAGCCGCGGTTCGAGCTCGGGCAGCGAATAGCTGCATACCGGGCACGCGAACCTGGCCGAGAACAGATGCTCGTTGCCGGAATCCATCTCGACTGCGAGCGCGCGGCCGTCGGCGTGGCGCAGCGCGGTCTCGAACGATTCGGCGATCCGCTGCTTCAGCTCGGGCCGCACCTTGAGGCGGTCGATCACGATCTCGATCGTGTGCTTGACGTTCTTCTTCAGCTTCGGCAGCGCGTCGATCTCGTGCACCTTGCCGTCGATGCGCACGCGCACGAAACCCTGCGCGCGCAGACCGTCGAACAGGTCGGCCTGTTCGCCCTTGCGGCCGACGATCAGCGGCGACAGGATCATCAGCCGCGTGTCCGCCGGCAGTTGCAGCACGTGGTCGACCATTTGCGACACGCTCTGCGCCTGCAGCAGGATGTTGTGGTCCGGACAGTAGGGGTCGCCGACGCGCGCGAACAGCAGGCGCAGATAGTCGTGAATTTCGGTGACAGTGCCGACCGTCGAGCGCGGATTGTGGCTGGTCGCCTTCTGCTCGATCGAAATCGCCGGCGACAGCCCCTCGATCAGGTCGACGTCGGGCTTTTCCATCAGCTGCAGGAACTGGCGCGCGTAGGCCGACAGCGATTCGACGTAGCGGCGCTGGCCTTCGGCGTAAAGCGTGTCGAACGCGAGCGATGACTTGCCGGAGCCGGACAACCCGGTGATTACGATCAGACGCTGGCGAGGCAGATCGAGATTGATGTTCTTCAGGTTGTGCGTGCGCGCGCCGCGGATTTTGATGTCGTTCATCGGAATCGGGGGCAAACCTGCTAATATACGCAACTCTTCAGTTTCATGCCAAACCCGTGTCAACCTCGAGTTCAGCACCGTCGTCCGACCGCATGAGTCCCGCCGAACGCCGCGCCAGCGTCAGTCTGGCCGCGATTTTCGGCCTGCGCATGTTCGGCATGTTCATCATCCTGCCGGTGTTTGCGCTCTACGCCGAGCGCCTGCCCGGCGGCGCCAGTCATACGCTGATCGGCGTCGCGCTCGGCGCTTACGGGCTGACCCAGGCGCTGCTGCAGATTCCGTTCGGCTGGCTGTCCGACCGCTACGGCCGCAAGACGGTGATCTACGGCGGCCTCGTGCTGTTCGCCATCGGCAGCTTCGTCGCCGCATCCGCGCATACGCTCTATATGGTGATCGTCGGCCGCGTTATCCAGGGCGCCGGCGCGATTTCGGGCGCGGTGATCGCGCTGGCCGCCGACCTCACGCGCGAGGAGCACCGCACCCAGGCGATGGCGCTGATCGGCATCACAATCGGCATCACGTTTTCGGCCTCGATGGTGGCGGGCCCGCCGCTCGACCACTGGATCGGCGTGCCCGGCATTTTCATGCTGACCGGTGTGCTAGCGCTGCTGGCGATCGGCGTGGTCTATGCGCTGGTGCCGAACCCGCCGCACAGCCGTTTCCATTCGGACAGCGAGGCGAATCCCGCGGCGCTGGCAAAAGTGCTGAAGAACCCGCAACTGCTGCGCCTCAACTACGGCATCTTCGCGCTGCATTCCGGTCTGATGGCGATGTTCGTCGTGGTGCCGTTCGCGCTGCGCGCCGACGGACTCGCCAGCAATCAGCACTGGCAGATCTACCTGCCGGTGATGCTGATCGGGTTCGGGCTGATGGTGCCGCCGATCATCTACGGCGAGAAGAAAGCGAAACTCAAGCAGGTTTTCACGGTGGCGGTCGCGCTGCTGCTGGTCGCGCAGTTGATGCTGGGCGAGCTGATGCGATCGCTGTGGGGCATCGCCGTCTCGCTGCTGGTATTCTTTACCGCGTTCAACGTGCTGGAGGCGATACTGCCGTCGCTGATTTCGAAGATCGCGCCGGCCGGCGTCAAGGGTACTGCGAGCGGCGTCTACAGCAGCGTCCAGTTCGCCGGCACTTTCGCCGGCGCCGCGGTCGGCGGCTGGCTGTCACAGCATTTCGGCGCGCCGGCGGTGTTCGCGTTCTGCACCGCCGTTTCCGCGCTGTGGCTGCTGCTGGTCGCGACGATGCAGGCGCCGCCCGCGGTGCGCACCCGAATGTATGCGCTGCCCGACACGGATGGCGCACGCGCGCAGCGGCTGTCGCACGAACTGGCGCAGCTGCCGGGCGTGCGTGAAGCGGTGGTGTCGGCGGAAGAAGGCGCGGCCTATCTGAAGGTGGATATGGCCGGGTTCGACGAGCAACGGGTATTGCAACTCATCCAAGGGAGGACATGATGGCCTCGGTGAACAAAGTGATTCTGATGGCAACCTCGGCGCGGATCCGGAAGTGCGCTACCTGCCTTCCGGCGACGCGGTGACCAACATCCGCGTCGCGACCACCGAGAAGTGGAAGGACAAGAGCGGCGAGCAGCAGGAGCACACCGAATGGCACCGCATCGCGTTCTTCGGCAAGACCGCCGAGATCGCCGGCGAGTTTCTGAAGAAAGGCTCGCCGGTCTATGTCGAGGGCCGCATCCGCACCCGCAAGTGGCAGGACAAGGACGGCCAGGACAAGTATTCGACCGAGATCGTCGCCGACCGCATGCAGCTGCTGGGCGGACGCGGCGGCGGTTCCGAAGCGTCCGCGCCGCGCGAGCCGCGCGACGCAAAAGCGGCGGCGGCCAAGTCCGATGCCGCCAAACCCGCTGCCAAAAAAGGCGGCGCGTCGTTCGACGACATGGACGACGACATCCCGTTTTAGGCGCCGGTGTACTCGATCAAGGAAATCTTCTACACGCTGCAGGGCGAGGGCGCCAACACCGGCCGGCCCGCGGTGTTCTGCCGCTTCGCCGGCTGCAACCTGTGGTCGGGACTCGAGCGCGATCGCGCGACTGCGATCTGCAAATTCTGCGACACCGATTTCGCCGGCACCGACGGCGAGCGCGGCGGCAAGTACGCGGATGCGCAATCGCTGGCGCGCGCGATTGCCGCGGCGGCGCCGGCAGAGCGCGGCGCAAGCCTGCTCGTGGTATTGACCGGCGGCGAGCCGGCGCTGCAGGTCGATGCGCCGCTGCTCGACGCGCTGCACGCGGCCGGCTTCGAGGCCGCGATCGAAACCAACGGCACGCAGCCGCTGCCGGCCGGACTCGACTGGGTGTGCGTGAGCCCGAAGGCGGGCGCGCCGCTGGCGGTGACGACCGGCGACGAACTCAAATTGGTGTTTCCGCAGGAGGGTGCGGCGCCGGAGCAGTTCGAGGACCTCGCTTTCGACCATTTCATGCTGCAGCCGATGGATGGCCCCGAAGTCGGACGTTTTACGCAGCTGGCGGTCGCATACTGCACGCGCCATCCGCGCTGGCGGCTGAGCCTGCAGACACATAAATTACTGGGGATAGCCTGACGGTGTTCGAGATTTACCAGGAATTCGGGTTCGAAGCGGCGCATCATTTCCCGAACATGCCGCCGGGACACAAATATCACGGCGTGCACGGCCATTCGTTCAGGGTCAGGGTGACGATCGCGGGCGAGCCGCGGCAGCCGTACGATTTCGTCGCCGATCTCGGCGAGCTCGAGCGCTCGTGCCTGGCGCTGCGCGAGCAGCTCGACCACAAGTACCTGAATGAGATCCCGTCGTTGCAGCAACCGAGCCTAGAAAACATCGCCCGCTGGGTGTGGAACGCGCTGGCGCCGTCGTTTCCCGGTCTGGCCAAAGTCACGGTGTCGCGCGATTCGTGCGGCCACGGCTGCATTTATTCCGGCCCGGCCTCTTGATTTGCCGGCGCCTTACCCATATCTCGCGCACCAGTGACGGCGTTTTTCGTTATAATTCATCCGGTTGAATTTGGAGAACGGTATGCCGATTTATGAATATCGCTGCGCGAGCTGCGGCTTCGAGAAGGAATATCTGCAAAAGCTGAACGCCGCGCCGCTGACGGATTGTCCGGAGTGCGGCAAGCCGGCGTTGACCAAACTGATCAGCGCCGCCGGTTTCCAGCTCAAGGGCAGCGGCTGGTACGCGACCGATTTCAGGAACAGCGGCGGCGCCAAGGCCAAACCGCAGCAAGACGCCGCGGCGGAGACCAAGACCGCCAAGGCGGACGAATCCACGCCGGCCCCGACGTGCGGCGCCGGCGCCTGCCCGAGCTGCAGCTGACCGTCATCGGATAATCCGCCTGCTTCCGGCCGCGGGGCACGCCGCTCCGCGAGGGAAATCTACCGTTGAAAAAATATTTCATCACCGGACTGCTGATCTGGGTGCCGCTCGGCATCACGCTGTGGGTGCTCAATCTGCTGGTCGGCACCATGGATCAGTCGCTCGAATTGCTGCCGCCCGAATGGCGTCCCGACAACTGGCTCGGCGTCCATGTGCCCGGCATGGGCGTGGTGCTGACGCTGGCGATCGTATTCATCACCGGGCTGCTGACCGCCAACCTGATCGGCCAGCGCCTGCTGCGGTTCTGGGAAGGCCTGCTCGCGCACATCCCGTTCGTCAATTCGATCTATCACGGCGTGAAACAGGTCAGCGATACGCTGTTTTCGCCGTCAGGACAGGCGTTCCGCAAGGCACTGCTGGTGCGCTTTCCGCACACCAATGTCTGGACCATCGCTTTCATGACCGGTCAACCGGGCGGCGATGTCGTCAATCACCTGCAGGGGGAGCACGTCAGCGTCTATGTGCCGACCACGCCGAACCCGACCAGCGGCTATTTTCTGATAGTGCCGAAAACGGAGATCGTCGATCTCGACATGACCGTCGACGAGGCGCTCAAGTACATCATTTCGATGGGTGTCGTCGCGCCGGTCAACGGGCACAGGAACAACGGATGACCTCTTCGGGCCCCCATCATGCGCGATGAATATTGCGGCCGGGTCGACCGCAGATATCTCGGCAAGACCGTCACCGTCTGCGGCTGGGTGCAGCGGCGGCGCGACCACGGCGGCGTGATCTTCATCGACCTGCGCGACCGCGAGGGCCTGCTGCAGATCGTCTGTGATCCCGACAATGCGGCGACCTTCAAACTCGCGGAAACGCTGCGCAACGAATTCGTGCTCAAGGTCGGCGGCACGGTGCGCGAACGTCCGGCCGGCACCGTCAATCCGCACCTGATCAGCGGCGAAGTCGAAGTACTCGCCGCCGAAATCGAAATCCTGAACCCGTCGCAGACGCCGCCGTTCCTGACGGATGACGAGCAGTTGTCGGAGAACGTGCGGCTCCAGTACCGCTATCTCGATCTGCGCCGGCCGCAGATGCAGCATAACCTGAGGCTGCGTCATCGCGTGGCGCGCGCCGCGCGCGACTATCTGGACAATCACGGCTTCGTGGATATCGAAACGCCGATGCTTTACAAGTCAACGCCGGAAGGCGCGCGCGAATTCCTGGTGCCGTCGCGGCTGCACGACGGCCATTTCTACGCGCTGCCGCAGTCGCCGCAATTGTTCAAGCAGATCCTGATGGTCGCCGGCTTCGACCGCTACTATCAGATCGTCAAATGCTTCCGCGACGAAGACCTGCGCGCCGACCGTCAACCCGAATTCACGCAGATCGACGTCGAAACCTCGTTCCTGACCGAATGCGAAATCCAGGACCTGATGGAAGGGCTGGTGCGCCACATGTTCCAGCACGCGCTCGGCGTCGACCTCGGCGCGTTTCCGCGCATCGGCTATGCGGAGGCGATGGCGCGCTACGGTTCCGACAAGCCCGACCTGCGCGTCAATCTCGAATTGACCGAATTGACCGATCTGATGTCGTCGGTCGAGTTCAAGGTGTTCAGGCAGGCGGCGGCGCTGAAGGACGGCCGCATCGCCGCGCTGCGTATTCCCGGCGGCGGCACGCTGACGCGCAAGGAGATCGACGACTACACCGCGTTCGTCGCGATTTACGGTGCCAAGGGGCTGGCCTATATCAAGGTCAACGACGCGGCCAAATTGAATGAGGAAGGGCTGCAATCGCCGATCGTCAAATTCCTGCCGCCGCCGGTGCTGGCGGAAATCCTCAAGCGCACCGGCGCCGCCAACGGCGACCTGATTTTCTTCGGCGCCGACCGCAAGAAAATCGTCAACGACGCGCTCGGCGCGCTGCGCGCGAAGATCGGCCACGAGAAAGGACACATGACGCCCGGCTGGCGGCCATGCTGGGTGCTGGACTTCCCGGCGTTCGAGTACGACGAGGAAGGCAAGCGCTGGCTTGCCGCGCACCACCCGTTCACCGCGCCGAAGGACGAACACGTCGCGCTGCTCGGCAGCGATCCGGGCAAGGCGCAGGCCAAGGCCTACGACGTGACGCTGAACGGCTGGGAAATCGGCGGCGGCTCGGTGCGGATCCACCGCGCCGAGGTGCAGGCCAAGGTGTTCGAGGTGCTCGGCATCACGCCGGACGACGCGCGCGCCAAGTTCGGCTTCCTGCTCGACGCGCTGTCCTACGGCGCGCCGCCGCACGGCGGCATTGCGTTCGGCTTCGACCGCATCGTCACGCTGATGACCGGCGCCGATTCGATCCGCGAGGTGATCGCGTTCCCCAAGACCCAGCGCGGCCAGGATTTGATGGTCGAAGCGCCGAGCGCGGTGACCGAGCAGCAGTTGCGCGATTTGCATATCAAACTGCGTAATCCATCCCAGCACTAAGCGCTTGTGGCGGCCACACGCTACAAAATTCCGGTATCGGTGCTGGTAGTGATTCATACCGAGGATTTGCAAGTACTGCTGCTCGAACGCGCCGATGCCCCCGGCTTCTGGCAATCGGTGACTGGCAGCCAGAACGAAGGCGAAACGCTGCTGCAGACCGCACAGCGCGAGGTGCGCGAGGAAACCGGACTGGAAGCGGACGATTTCGCATTGACTGATTGGCATCAGCAGAACTGCTACGAAATCTACGCGCGCTGGCGCGACCGCTATGCGCCGGGTGTGACCCACAACACCGAGCATGTGTTCAGCCTGCAGGTACCACAGCCGCTGCCGGTGAAGATGGCGCCGCGCGAACACGCGCAATATCTATGGCTGCCGTGGCAGGAGGCCGCCGCCAAGGTGTTTTCGCCGAGCAACGCCGCGGCGATCCGCGAACTACCGCAACGCGTGGCTAGGCCACGCTGAAGCAGGGGTTTTTTGCGCGGGCGTTTGGCCTTATATTAGGGCGATGACCGCCACCGCACTGGCATTTGACCGCTTCAAGGCGCTGCAGGACGAAGACTGCGGCGAACGCATCGCCGCGGCCAAGGCCCGGCTCGGCAAGCGCGCGGTGGTGCTCGCCCATCATTACCAGCGCGCCGACGTTTACAAGCACGCCGACCTGACCGGCGATTCGCTGAAACTGTCGAAGCTCGCCGCGCAGACCGACGCCGAATATATCGTGTTCTGCGGCGTGCATTTCATGGCCGAGGTCGCCGACATCCTGTCGAAGCCTGAGCAGATTGCGGTGCTGCCGGACCTCGCGGCGGGCTGCTCGATGGCGGACATGGCGAACCTGTCCAAGGTCGAGCGCGCGTGGCGCGAGTTGGCCGAGGTGCTCGACCCCGACGCCACCATCACGCCGGTCACATATATCAACTCGGCGGCCGACCTGAAGGCATTCTGCGGCGCGCACGGCGGCATCGTTTGCACTTCGAGCAACGCCGGCAAGATCCTCGACTGGTCGTTCGCGCGGCGCGAAAAAGTATTGTTCTTTCCCGACCAGCATCTCGGCCGCTGGAGCGGCTATAAATCGGGCATCCCGCTGGAGCAGATGCCGGTGTGGGATCCCGACGAACCGCTGGGCGGGCTGACGCCGGAGCAGATCCGCGCCGCAAAAATCCTGCTGTGGAAAGGACATTGCTCGGTGCATCAGATGTTCCAGCCGCAGCACGTGCTGAAGTTCCGCAACCAGCATCCGGACGGTTTCGTCATTTCGCATCCCGAATGCAGCTTCGAGGTCTGCAAGCTGTCGGATTACGTCGGCTCGACCGAGACCATCATCCGCACCATCGCCGCCGCGCCGCCCAACACGCGCTGGCTGGTCGGCACCGAGCTGAACCTGGTCAACCGCATCGCCGAGGAATTCAGGCCGCAGGGCAAGATCGTGCAGTTCATGTCGCCGCTGGTCTGCATGTGCTCGACGATGGCGCGCATCGATCCGCAGCATCTGGCGTGGACGCTGGAAAATCTCGCGGAGGGCAACGTCGTCAACCGCATCGCGGTGCCGGAGCGCGACGCCGTGCCGGCGCGCGCCGCGCTGCAGCGCATGCTGGCCGTCGCCTGATGCCGTTTCCGTTACACTGGCGCGATGCGCCGGTGTTTGCTGACCATAATCCTCGTTTGTCTCGCCGCGCCGTGGCCGGTGTCGGCCAGGCCTGAAGTCGAAGTCAAACGCAGCCACGGCATTTTCAGCGTGCATGTGACGGCGCCGGTTGTGGTAGACGCGCAGACGGCATGGCAGGTGCTGACCGACTACAACCATCTTGCCGATTTCGTGCCCGGCATGAAGTCAAGCCGTGTGATCAGCGCCGCCGGCGAGCCGCTGCGCATCGAACAAAAAGGGGAAACCCGGTTTTTATTCTTCAGCCGTGAATTCCACGTGGTGCTGGCAATCGAAGAGTTGCCGCCGGAGCAGATCAAATTCCATGCGGTCGGCGGCGACATGAAGCGCATGCAGGGCGAGTGGCGTGTCCGCGCGGACGGCGCCGCGGGCGTCAGACTCGAATACGAGGCGGAAATCGAACCCGGATTCTGGGTGCCCATATTTCTCGGTACCGCGCTGATGCGGCATGATGTCAGCGACAACATTGAAGGCGTTGCCGGGGAAATGCTGAAACGTCATGCCGCCGTGCATGGAAAAACCGCCGCCTCACCGCCATAATCCGGACCATGAGCGACACACTGCATATTGCCACTTACAACATCCACAAGGGATTGTCGTTTTTCAACCGCCGGCTGGTGATTCACGACGTGCGCGAGCGCCTGTGCAAGCTCGACGCCGACCTGGTATTCCTGCAGGAGGTGCAGGGCGACCCGACGCACCATGCCCGCCGCCACGACCACAACCCCCGCCAGCCGCAGCATGAGTTTCTCGCCGGCGGCGGATGGGGTGATTTCGCCTACGGCCGCAATGCGATCTACGATGGCGGCCATCACGGCAACGCGATCTTGAGCCGTTTTCCGCTGATGCGCTGGGACAACGAGGATATCTCGGCGCATCGCTTCGAGCAGCGCGGGCTGCTGCATTGTGAAATACAGGTGCCCGGCTGGACCGAAGTGCTGCATTGCGTGTGCGTCCATCTCGGCCTGTTTTCCCGGTACCGCAGCCGTCAGTTGCGCGCGCTGCGCGCGCGCATCGAACGGCTGGTGCCGCCGCAGGCACCGTTGATCGTGGCCGGCGATTTCAACGACTGGTCGCGGCGCGGCCACCGCGAACTGGCGCGGCCGCTCGGGCTGGAGGAAGTGTTCGAGCAGGCGCACGGCCGTTTCGCCCGCAGCTTTCCGGCGCGGCTGCCGCTGCTGCCGCTCGACCGCATCTACGTACGCGGGTTCACGGTCGAGAGAGCGCACGCGCATCACGGCCGGCTGTGGGCGCCGGTTTCGGATCATGCCGCGCTGACTTCGACCATCGTCAGAAAATGATCCGGTTTTTCCAGGGCAACCGCATCCAGCTGTTGCGGAACGGGGCCGAATACTTTCCGGCGCTGATCGCTGCGTGCAATGCAGCCGCTGACGAAATCCATCTGCAGACCTATATTTTTGCGGAGGACAGCAGCGGCCAGGCGGTAGCGAAAGCGCTGATGCAGGCGGCGCGGCGCGGCGTCGCCGTGCATTTGCTGCTGGACGGCTTCGGCTCGAAGGATTTGAGCGCCGGATTCCTGCGCGGGATGCAGCAGGCCGGAGTGCAGGTGCTCAATTACCGGCCGCAGCTCGCGGTGTGGCGTTTCCGTCGTACCCAGTTGCGTCGACTGCATCACAAGGTTGCGGTAGTGGATGGCAGCGTCGCCTTTGTCGGAGGCATCAACGTGATCGACGACATGGATACGCCGGGACAGATTCCGCCGCGCTTCGATTACGCAGTCATGGTTGAGGGGCCGCTGCTTTCCGCAATACACCGCGTGGTGACGCGGCTGTGGTGGCAGGTGACATGGACGCAGTTACGATTGCGCCGGTTGCCGCGTCAGGCGGCCGGAACGGTCGCCGGCCCGCGTGGCGGGCAGCGCGCAGCATTCGTGATCCGCAACAACGTGCGCCATCGCAGAGATATCGAGAATGCCTATCTGGAGGCGATACGACGGGCGCGCTCCGAGGTGCTGATCGCCAACGCCTATTTTTTTCCGGGCAAGAATTTCCGCCGCGCGTTGAGCGAGGCTGCCGCGCGCGGCGTACGCGTGATATTGCTGTTGCAGGGACGGGTCGAATACCGACTGCTGCATTACGCATCGCGCGCTCTGTACCGGCAATTGCTCGATGCGGGAATCGAGATCCAGGAATACCACCACAGCTTCATGCACGCGAAGGTTGCGGTGATCGATGGGCACTGGGCGACGGTCGGTTCTTCGAACATCGAGCCGCTGAGCCTGCTGCTGGCGCGCGAAGCCAATGTTGTGATCGAGGACGCTGCGTTCGCACGCACGCTCCGGCGCAGTCTGGAGGAAGCGATCGCAGTGGGCGCCGAGCCGGTGCGGCGCACGACGTGGCGGAAACAACGGCTGCCGGCGCGCGCGGTGTCCTGGCTTTGCTATGAAATCGTGCGCTTGCTGATCGGCTGGTCGTCTTATGGCCGCGTGCGCGATTTCACCTGAACCCGAAAAAGAAAGAGGCGTGGAATTCGCATTCCACGCCCCGACTGGAACGCGACTGCAGTTATCGGTAATAGCCGGGCGGAGGAGGGGGCGGCGGCACTTGGTTGAAACGTTCGTCGCGTCTGCGCGGTGCGACAACTGCCACGCCTTCGTCTATGACGCCGACGCCTATCTTTACGTAACTGCCGGGATTGTACGGCAGGGTGGTCGTGACATCGCGGCCATTGTACCGATAAACGATGGTATAACCCGTGACAATGTTGTTCATCACGTTACTGCAGGTCTGCACGGTCTGCGCGGTAGGCGCTGAGGGGGAGGTGGCAATCTGGTTGCCGACGATCGCGCCACCCGCGGCGCCCACGATAGTTGCCGCAGTCTTGCCGCTGCCATGTCCTACCTGGGCGCCCAGCAGTCCCCCGGCCAGGCCGCCAATGATGCCGCCGGCGATTCCCTGTCCTTGTGACGGAGGCGGAGGTTGGGTTACCACGGTCTGGGGCTGACAGACTTGCTGCGGTACGCTTTGCATTATCGGCGTCGCTGAAATTACCGGTGCGGTATCGACGAAATCGTTTGCGCTGGCGCTACCATTTGCCAGCGCCAATATCAGCGCGCCACCGCTGACCGTTATTCCGAGTTTCATGATCGACTCCTTTGCAAGATGATGCCCAATTTAACGCGATACGGTTTCGAAGGACATACCGGAATTACAAAATTTTACAACCAGTTATCGCCATCGCGTCGACGGCTTCACCGGGAAAAACGCTCCATCGCGGAATTCCCTTGAATCAGAAAATGAATAACTTTGGTGCGGCAGGTTTTTCAGCAGCCCTTAAACAGGGCGTAGCGAGTTTAGAAGACCTGAAATAATCCATCGTTTTCAATAAATTATAATCTGGCATTCGAATTGCTAATTAAGCAGCGGGGGCAGGAGTTGCAGTCCGCTCTTCGCCTCCATCCTCCTCCTTTGGTGCTTCGGGCGCAGTCAGTTGCGCCCATTTTTTGTACTGCTCCGGATCGGCATGCCGACGGGGCGGCAACGGCGGATGCGGGGCGGCTACAATATTGCCTATGGCCGCTTCCCAGCACCCCGTCGCAGCACTGACACCCGTCGCACAGAACAGCCGGGGCAGCGAATGGCGCACCGTCGGGATGCTATTGCCCTATCTGTGGGAGTTCAAGGGCCGGGTGCTGGTCGCGCTGTCGTTTCTGGTCATTGCCAAGCTGGCCAACGTCGGCGTGCCGCTGATATTCAAGGAAGTCATAGACCGCCTGACGCCGACGCAGGCGGTGGTGGCGATGCCGTTCGCACTGCTGTGCATCTACGGAATCCTGCGGCTGTCCTCGACGCTGTTCGCCGAATTGCGCGATGTGGTGTTCGTCCGCGTCGGACAGCGCGCGGTGCGCCGGATCGCGCTGACGGTGTTCCGCCATCTGCACGCGCTGTCGCTGCGATTCCATCTGGAGCGCCAGACCGGCGGCGTGTCGCGCGATATCGAACGCGGCACGCGCGGCATCAACACGTTGCTCAGTTACATGCTGTTCGCGATCATTCCGGTGATCCTCGAGTTCGCGCTGGTCGCCGTGGTGCTGCTGGCGAAATTCGACTGGCGCTTCACCGCGATTACCTTTGTTGCGGTCGCGATTTACACCGCCTTCACCATCCTGATCACCCAGTGGCGGATGGACATCCGCCGTCAGGCCAATGAACTGGATTCCCGCGCCAACACGCGCGCGATCGACAGCCTGCTCAACTACGAGACGGTCAAATATTTCAACAATGAGGAGTACGAGGCGCGGCGCTACGACGAAAGCCTGCACAAGTACGAGACTGCGGCGGTCAGGACCGAAATGTCGCTGGGAATCCTGAACATCGGCCAGAGTTGCGTGATCGCGATTGCGGTGACGCTGTTGATGATACTGGCGGCGCAGGGCGTGGTTGCCAGGAACCTGACGCTTGGCGACCTGGTGCTGGTCAACGGGCTGCTGATCCAGCTCTATATCCCGCTTAATTTCCTCGGCACCGTCTATCGCGAGATCAAGCAGTCGCTGACCGACATGGATCGGATGTTCCGCCTGCTCGGCCAGCACCGCGAGATCGAGGACCGGCCGGGCGCCGCGCCGCTGGAGACGGCCCGCGCCGCAATCCGCTTCGAACAGGTGGATTTCAGCTACGACCCGCAACGCCAGATCCTGTTCGGCGTGGATTTCGCGATCGCGCCGGGCGCCAAGGTCGCCGTGGTCGGCCACAGCGGGGCGGGGAAATCGACGCTGGCGCGCCTGCTGTACCGGTTTTATGACGTCACCGGCGGCCGCATCACGATCAACGGCCGGGATATCCGCGATCTGACGCAGTCGAGCCTGCGCGGCGCGATCGGCATCGTGCCGCAGGACACGGTGCTGTTCAACGACACCATTTACTACAACATCCAGTACGGACGGCCCGACGCCGTGCGCGAAGAGGTGATCGCCGCCGCCCAGGCCGCGCACATCCATGATTTCGTGATGCGTCTGCCGGAGCAGTACGAGTCACGCGTCGGCGAGCGCGGCTTGAAGCTGTCGGGCGGAGAAAAGCAGCGCGTCGCCATCGCGCGCGCGATCCTCAAGAACCCCGCGATCCTGATTTTCGACGAGGCGACATCGGCGCTCGATTCGGCGACCGAGCAGGCGATCCAGGATGAGCTGGCGCGTGTTGCGCAAGGGCATACCACGCTGGTGATTGCGCACCGGTTGTCCACGGTGATGGATGCCGATCAGATTCTGGTGATGGCGGCGGGGCGTATCGTCGAACGCGGCACCCATCGCGAACTGCTGGCGCGCGGCGGCGCCTATGCCGAAATGTGGGCGCTGCAGCAGCAGGAGGAGGAGACCGAACGACAGCACGAGGGTCGGGCAGCCGCGCCAGTCGTGATCTGAAACCGGTCGGGACCTTCCTATTTCCTCTTCGCCGCCGGGCTGTCGGTCACGATCCGGAATTTGATCTGCACGTCATCGCCGACGGTATCGGTGTCGCGCCACTTGCCCTCGCCGATGTTGTAGTGCAGGCGGCTGATCACGAATACTCCTTCGAATACGCCGCCGGCCGCCGGCTGATAAGTAAAAGGCACGGTGACTTCGCTGCGGGCGCCCTTGATTTCCAGCGTACCGCGTGCTTCGTAACGGCCGTTGCCGATTGCGCGCACGCTGGACGATATGAAGCGCGCCTGCGGGAAATCGTGGGCATTCAGCCACAGCCGGCCTCTGACTTCATCGTCGACTTCTGGATCAAACTCGAAACTGGCGGTGTTGATCGCGATTGAAATCCTGCTGCCGTCGGGGCGGCCGGGATCGAAGTCGATCCGGGCGGTGAACTGCCTGAAGTCGGCTTCCACGGGTACGCCCATCTGGCGCGACGCGCAGGTAATCCGGCTTTTATCGTAGACGACGTTCTGCTCCGTGGCCGCGGTCACCACGGGCAGACCGGCCGCCACGGCGAGAATCAGCCATCGCATCATCGGATCTCAGCGCGGTCCGAGGAAGGGCAGCATGCGTCTCAATATATCGTCGCGGTTGACGAAATGGTGCTTGAGTGCCGCCGCCGCATGGACGGCGACCAGCACCGCGAGACCATCATTCAGGATTTCATGAACTTCGCCGAGAAATTCCGAGAGCGGCTTGTTCTTGGGTAGCAGGTCAGGCAGTGGCAGCAGGCCGAGATAGACCGTTTGTACTCCCGCGGCCGAACTGTGCAGCCACCCGCTCAGCGGAATGGCGATGATCAGCAGGTAGAGCAGGATGTGAATGGCGCCGGCCGCCGCATTCTGCCACGCGGGGGTTCCGGCGGGCGGCAACGGTGCCGGGTGGGTCGCCCGCCATGCGATCCGCATGACGGCGAGCATGAAGATAGTCACGCCCAGCCATTTATGCCAGGAAAAATATCTGAGCTTCATCGGAGACAACGGCAGATCGGCCATGTATTGGCCGAGTGCAAAACCGCATGCGATCAGCGCGAACATCAGCCAGTGCAGCGTAATGGCGGCTTTCGTATATGAGGAGACCGAAGGGGATGCTGGCATTCGATAGGCCGTTACAGGTTTGATAATTGACTTAACGTCGGAAAAAGGACAGTTTCTACCGCGTATTGGATATTATTACAAGCATGGTTTCAGTGAAAATGACAGCAGAGACGAATCGATGCCGACGAACGGCGCATGCGGCAGATTTCCCGATATCAAAGGGGCATCGCCGCCCTGTTATGCCCGTATTGACCGCCGTCGATGCTTGAAATGATTTCAAGACCTTTTCCTAACTGTCGATTTTTGCTATCTTATCGTCGGCCGGTCCGACTGGCGCTAAGACGGGGAGGTGGTGGAGTGCTGCGATTTGGCATCAGCCCGAGTAGCGGGATAACATGGGCAGCAGTGTGGTCGATGGTGATGGTTGCCAGCGCTGTAGGGGCGGAGTTTGTCGATGTTTCCTACAAGCCATCCGCCGGAACGGCGGGAGGGCAATCATTGCTTATCGAGAGCCGTCTCAATCTGAAGTCCACGACCGCGTTGATCATCGATCAGGATAGCGGCGCGACGATCTACGAGAAGAATATTGGCAGCACCGCGGCCATTGCCTCGATCACCAAACTGATGACAGCGATGGTGGTGCTTGATGCCAACCTGCCGCCCGATGAAATCTTGGCCATCAGCAGCGCCGATGTTGACACAATCAAACATACGGGATCGCGGTTGACGGTGGGCACCCGACTGTCGCGGGAAAGCCTGCTGCGACTGGCGTTGATGTCTTCTGAAAATCGTGCGGCTGCCGCGCTCGGCCGCAATTATCCCGGCGGAACTCCCGCATTCGTGGCGGCGATGAACCGCAAGGCAGCGGAGATCGGCATGGCCAATACCCGCTTCGTCGATCCGACCGGGCTCGACAGCCGCAATGTTTCGACGGCGCAGGATCTCGTCAAAATGGTTGATACCGCTTATCGTTACCCGGCGATCCGCGAATTTACGACGACGGCGTCACATGCAGTAACGACGGCTACGGGGCGTCGCATGGAGTTTCACAACTCGAACCGCCTAGTCAAGAGTCCAAGCTGGAACATCGGGCTGTCGAAAACCGGCTATATCAGCGAAGCTGGCCGCTGCCTGGTCATGCAGGCCAAAATTGCGGCACGTTCCGTGGTCATCGTACTGCTCGATTCCTGGGGGAAATATACGCGCCTCGGCGATGCCAACCGCATCAAGAAGTGGCTTGAGTCCCGGCTGACACGGCCTGGCATCGGTTGATGTCGATTCGTGTTACGGTGTGACCTGACCAAAAATCATGGGCAAAGGCGACAAAAGGACTTTTCGCGGCAAGATCTTCAAGGGGTCGTATGGCAAGACCCGTCCGCATAATCCCCGGAAAAAACAGGCCGGGAAGACCGGATCGGCGGCCAAGAAATCCGGCTGATCAGCGCGCTCCGCTGGTGCGGGCCAAGAACGACAGCAGCGCGGTATTAAACGCCTGCGGTTGTTCGATGTTGAGCAGGTGCGCTGCTGAAGGCACGATCACCAGCTCGGCTCCCGGCAATGCATGGTAGATCGTCCGCGCCATCGCAACCGGAGTGCCGGAATCCTGCGCGCCAACCATTACCAGCGTAGGGCGGCTGATTTCGCCGAGGCGTTCCGTCAGATTGATCCGGGAAACGGCACGACAGCAGCCAATGTAGCCGGCGACCGGCGTCGTACGGATCCGGCGCGCGATGTCATCCATGACCCGAGGATGAGCTTTGCGGAAGGGTTCAGTAAACCAGCGCTCGAGTGTCGCTTCGGTCACCACGTCCATTCCGCCGGTCTCGACATTTTGGATGCGTTCCTGGAACGCCTTTATTGCCTGGGGCGGATAGCGGCTGGTGGTTCCGGCCAGCGCCAGCGATTGCAGCTTCGTCGGATATTTAAGCGCGAATGTCTGTCCGATCAGGCTGCCTAAAGACAGACCGACCCAATGCGCGCAGTCGATGTCCAGTGCCTGGAACAGATCGTGGGCGTCGTCGGCAAGCTGTTCAAGCGTGTAGGCGCCCGCTGATGCAGAACTGCCGCCGTGGCCGCGTGTGTCATAGCGCAACACACGGAATCTGGCGGTAAGCGCGGGCATCTGTCGATCCCATACGTGCAGGTCGCACGCAAGTGGATGGCTTAGCGCCAACCATGGACCGTTGCCGGCAACCTCATAATTAACTACGCTGCCCTTGACGGAGATTTGCAAGGAAACTTGATGTAAACCGATTTGGCCGCTCGCGAAAGCGTATGGTGCAGATTATAGCAACTCAGCCTCCGCGCGGACTGCTTCTTCTTCGGGCATCTCGGTCGGCGATTCATCGGCCGATCGGGTATGGCGCACCAGTTCCAGCCGCCCGTCATGATGTTCAACGATCGCGCTGCAGCTGTCGACCCAATCTCCGCAATTGACATAAGTGATGCCGCCGATCTGTTTGATTGTCGGCGTATGGATATGTCCGCAAATTACGCCATCGAGGTCGCGATGTCTTACGTTGTGTGCGACAGCATCCTCGAAATTACTGATGAAGC
Source organism: Burkholderiales bacterium (assembly GCA_035524795.1). GTDB lineage: Bacteria > Pseudomonadota > Gammaproteobacteria > Burkholderiales > SG8-41 > DATKOF01. The sequence continues at coordinate 30,141 of DATKOF010000001.1, read as the reverse complement.
TGACGGCCTGCAGGACGTTGCGCTTGGCGTAATCGGCAAGCGACCAGTATCCGCTGATGCCGAGTTTGCGGCGCAGCAACGAGAGCGCGCGGTTAAGATGGATCAGAAAAGTATAGGAAACGTCCCCGAGTATCGATATCCAGCGGTGATACGTCGTCACCTGGTCATATTCGTCGCCATGCAGCAGCAGGTAACGCTTGCCATCGGCCGTGGTATGGACATATTCGCGCGCCAGGGTGATATTGCCGAACGTGCTGCCGACATATTCTCGCAACGCCTCGTCGTGATTGCCCGGGATCAGGATGATGCGTGTCTGATGCCTCGCCTTTCTGAGGATTTTCTGCACTACGGTATTATGCTGCGCCGGCCAATAGACACCACGGCTCATCGCCCAAAAATCTATGATATCGCCGATCAGGAAAATATACTCGGAGTCGTATTCCCTGATGAAGGAAAGGAGTTGTTCGGCGCGGCATGCGCGCGTGCCGAGATGGATGTCGGATAAAAACAGCGAACGTACCTTAAAAGGGCTACGTACGCGATTCATCAGCATGCCGCTGATGATATTGAGCAATGATTACAGAATTACGACGGGAGCGACGATCCCGGATAAGCGGGTCATCAGAAAAGCGGGGCCGCGTCTTTGTCAAAAAGCAGTGCGAAAGGGCTGTGAATCTGTGGTGGAACCTTCGGTATTTCCTCGAACGACCGGCGCTTGAAAACGCGAATGGCGCCCCCATTAACTGCTCATGATGAACATTGTTTACGACAGTGAAAACTATTATGTGCTGGAGTATCCGGCCCAGAATGGTTATGAGGTGGTGGACAAGCAGGCTGGCCGCGGCACTTATCTGCATGGAGATGTCGCCAGAAAGTTCCGTACGTCAATCATAGATGTAATTGCTGAGGATCCATCAATTGAACGCGTTGATGAATTCCTCGCCGATTTTGGCGGGCCCATTGATTTCAGGGTCGCTGTCCACTGATCAGGCGGTCAGAATCAGTTTTCCGTTTTGCGTCAGACGCAACCGATAGTCGCGTCCCTGATGTTCGATAATAATCTCCGCCGCACCATTCAGTAATCGTTCACTGGTGATGCGCGCCGGCGCCGCTGTCGCGGGAGACAAAGCCCCGGATTTCGGCTGGTGATTGTATGTTTTCACCGATCTGTGCATTTTTTAATGATAACGATTCTTATTACAATAGTAAATATATTAAAAATATATGCAATGTAAACATATAGTTATAAATCAGTCCGACGATATTCAAGTGCTGTTTTGCAGGATCGGGGTTTACGCTCTTCGTGGGAAGCGGTCGTGCGCAAGGATACCCGCGCTGTGGTTCGCGGCAGGTCCCATCGCATTGGACTTCGACCCGGAAACCGGGCCGGCTGCATTACGGCAATTCAATCGCCGAAAATGGGGGTATTCGGATTGTCAAGCGGGAACAATACGACAGCGTCAGGATGGGCGGCAGCCTGCTGTCGATCTGCGATGACCAGGCGTCGTCGCTCAAGAATATATTCCGTCACCGCATCGCGAAATATGCGAATTTGATCGTCTGGATTGCTGTTGCAGCCAGTTTCGATCATGCATTGCCGCTCGAGGGGTGCGAATATGCCGGATCAGTACCGTCGCCAAGACCGGCACGCACAATACGGGCAGGTGTCGCATCATCCCCCTCATATATTTGAAACCCTCGACGAATTGCGCTCGCACATTGAGCGTAACCGGGCCGGCTTGAACGCCCGCCGGCAGTTTTCATCCCGGCAGATTCCTGCTCGAATATGGCATGGCAAAAACCACCAGCATCGCTGTCCAGCATGAAGAAAAAGCGGAACAGCCGGGCAGATTCTTATTGTGTATATTGCTGTCGGCTCTGGCTGACTAGGGTGTCCATATTGAGCCGGGCCAAATCCGCGAACTGTTTCGCTGCTCTTGCAAAATTGTCGTAAGCGGAGTTGATCGCGGAAATGGTGGACTTGGCGGTGGCAACGGCGACTTCCGATCCGGCAGGTGCTGATTTTATGAATCGGTCAAGCGCAGTAACGGCATGTTTGTTGAGGTCGGCAATTTGTTCTTCGAGCACACCGCCGAGTTCGGACTGGGTTCCGGTCACGACATCGTAAACGTTTTTGGCATAGCTGGCCGCCTTCTCGACGGCCGGCTGAGTAAGGCTTTCCTTAAGCCGGGCGAGTTCCTGAAGATCCTTGATTTCCGCTACGGTCTTGGTTTGCCGCACACCGTCGGCAAAAGCTTCTTTCGTGGCAGTGATCTGTAATTGAAGCAGCCGTTCGGCGCCTTCCAACGCGATGCTGGCACACCGTACTGCAATTTCAAAATTCGCCTTGCCCAATGTGATCAGCTGTTCAGGAGCTTGGTACATTGTGATTTCCCTTCAAACGGTTTATAAATCATGAAAAATCGATCTGAAACCCGAGAGTTATTATTTTGCTGCATTGCACAATAACTATTTTATATTGATAAGTCAAGAACTTTCGAATACGTATTTTGCGTTGCATCAAACAAACCGCAAAATTATAAAAATGTTACAAATCATATAGATAAATATCATTTTGGATTCATCGGGGAATATGTGCCATGTCGGATGCTGAACTTCAGGATTTTTCAGCGCCCTATTTGCAGCGGACAAAAATTGGAGGTATGCAACGCTGTGAGCTGGGGGGGGCTTGGAACCTGCATGGATTAGAACCCCGCTTGTCCGAATTGCAGCCGCAACTTGCCGAATGTGCTCTGGATCAGCGATGTGAGTGGGATTTGCGGCACGTCCAGATGCTCGATCACGCCGGGGCAATGCTGCTGTGGCGGGTGTGGGGGAAGCACCGGGTGGCGCAGCTCCTGTTGAGGCCGGAACATGAGCAAATCTTTGACCGCTTCGATTTGCCTCCGGAACCCGTGCCGCTGCACCGGCCGCACGATCCCTTCTACGGAGTGGTTGTACTCGGGCAGGGAGTGTTATCGCTGGTCGACCATCTGCTGGCAGTTGTTATGGTGCTCGGGCAGGTGGTACTCGATACCCTGGACTTGCTGCGTCGGCCGGCAAACATACCATGGCGGGAAATTTCCGCCAGTATTTACCGCACCGGCGCCCAAGCGCTCGGCATTACGGCGCTGGTCGGGTTCCTGGTCGGCGTGGTGTTGAGCTATCTTTCGGCGCAGCAGCTCAAGCTGTTCGGGGCCGACGCGTTCATCATCAATATCCTCGGCATCAGCGTGATCCGTGAACTGGGTCCGGTATTGGCGGCGATTCTGGTTGCCGGTCGTTCAGGTTCCGCGATTACAGCGCAGCTTGGCGTGATGCGCGTGACGGAAGAGCTCGACGCGATGGCGGTGATGGGTATTCCCCATACTTTGCGGCTGGTCATGCCCAAGATGTTTGCGCTCGCGCTTTCGATGCCGCTGATCATATTATGGACCGACGGCGTCGCGCTGATCGGCGGCATGGTGTCGGCGCACGCTCAGCTCGATATCGGTTACGTATATTTCCTGTCCAGCCTGCCGGACGCAGTCCCGATCGCCAATTTATGGCTGGGACTCGGAAAAGGCATCGTGTTCGGATCATTGATTGCACTAATCGGCTGTCATTTCGGTCTGCGCATAGAGCCCAATACCGAAAGTCTCGGCATTGGCACCACGAATTCGGTCGTGACCTCGATTACCGTGGTGATCATCGTTGATGCGATATTCGCGATTCTGTTCAAGGATGTAGGAGTCGGCTGATGGCGGGATGCATCATTGAAATCGAGGGTCTGTGGACGCAGTTCGGCAGCCACGTTGTCCACCGGGACATCGATTTGAGCGTACGTCGTGGGGAGATCATGTCACTGGTTGGCGGTTCCGGCAGTGGCAAAACCACCTTGTTGCGGCAGATGCTCGGCCTTGAACAGCCTGCGCGCGGCGAAGTGCGCGTATTCGGCGTTCCGCTGCACGGTGGTGACCAGAGCCGGCTCCGTAGCCTGCGCAATCGCTGGGGCATGCTGTTTCAGGAAGGTGCGCTGTTTTCTGCGCTGACGGTGTTCGACAACATTGCCTTGCCGCTACGCGAGCTGCGTGCGCTCGACGAAGGTTTGATCCACGATCTGGTGATGGTCAAACTTGAAATGGTTGGCATCGAACCGCGCCATGCCGCTAAAATGCCATCCGAGCTGTCGGGCGGCATGATCAAACGCATCGCGCTGGCGCGTGCGATCGCTCTCGAGCCGGAACTGCTGTTTCTAGACGAACCGACGGCCGGACTCGATCCGGACCGCAGCGAGAGTTTTGTCAAGCTGATTCAGGAATTGCACCGGGAGCTGGATCTGACGGTGGTGATGGTTACGCACGATCTCGATACGCTGGTGGCATTGTCGCATCGTATCGCAGTGCTGTGCGAACAGCGGCTGGTCATCGTCGGCACGCTGGACGAGGTGGTGGCCAACCCGCATCCGTTCATCGGCAATTTTTTCATGGGGGAACGCGGACGGCGCGCGCTCGAAGCCGTCAAGGACATGGTATTGTTGACGTAAAGACGGATATTCTGGGAGGAGGCGATGGAAAACAGGGCTTACGCGCTTGCAGCGGGTTTGTTTACGTTATTGCTTGGCGCCGGCATCATCGCGACTGCATTGTGGTTCAGCAACGACACCGTCAAGACCAGAGATTATCTCCTGGTGTCGCATCATCCGGTAACGGGGCTCAATCTCCAGGCGCCGGTGCGCTACCGTGGCGTGACTGTCGGCAAGGTTGTCAACATTGAGTTCGATCCCGACGACGTCCGCAACATCCTGGTAAGAATCGCGGTCAGGGCCGATACCCCGCTGACGCATGGCGTCTACGCCCAGCTCGGGTCCCAAGGCGTCACCGGATTGTCGTACGTGATGCTGGATGACGACGGCAGCAATCCTGCGCTGCTGTCCGGCGAGCTTGCCCGCATCGACGTGCACCCGTCGTTCATGGACAGCGTCACCAGTTCCGGCCAGCAAATGATCGAAAACTTCAATCGGGTCGCTCAGCGCGTCAACGTCCTGCTCGACGATAAAAATCAGAAACAGTTGATGGCGACCCTGCACCAGTTCGACCGCGCTGCCGACGGCATTTCTTCGCTGGCGGGCAATGCCAGTATGACACTCAAGCGCGCCGATTCGGTGTTTGTGGAAGTCAACGATACGCTGCCGCGATTCAACGGATTGCTGGAAGATGTGCAGCGCTCATCACGCGGCCTTGATCGGCTGATCACCGAGATCGATGAACAGCCGCACAGTCTTCTGTTCGGCAAGAATCCGCCGCCGCCCGGCCCTGGCGAACGCGGATTTTCGGCGGGGTTGAACGCACAATGAAGAATTTATGGATGGTGCTGTGCGCGATGGTGCTGGCCGGCTGTTCGTTCGGCCCGTCGGTGAAACTGACGCCGGCCACCTACGATCTCGGCGCGCCCCAGATCAACGCCGGCACCGCCAGGAATATCAATGCCAGTCTGTTGCTGCATAACGTGGATGCCCCGTTCTGGCTCGATACCACGGAGATCGCCTACCGCCTGGGGCAGGACGCCGGCCGCCAGCGCAGTTACGCCGACAGCCGCTGGGCGGCGTCGCCAGCCGCCCTGCTGACGCAGCGGCTGCGCGACCGGCTTACGCAGGCGAGCACCGGGGGCGTGGTCGGCGTGGCCGATGGCGTGCGCGTCAATTATGCGCTGCGCGTCGAACTGGAGGATTTTTCCCAGGTATTCGATCGCGCCGATACGAGCCGTGGCGTGGTCGCGGCGCGGGCAAGTCTGGTTGACGCTGCGCAGCGGACGCTGATTGCGCAGAAGGATTTTGTGTTCGAGAAAGCGGCACCGACCCCGGACGCCGCCGGCGGGGTGCGCGCGCTGACCGCGGCCAGCGACGAACTGGTGAATGCAGTCGTCGCATGGACTGCCGCAAACATCGCTGTGGAAAACAGACGCGAAAAATGACGGACACCCTTTTCACCAGGATCATCAACCGGCAGTTCCCGTCCGACATCGTCTATGAAGACGATCTGTGCGTTGCAATCAAGGACATCAATCCGCAGGCGCCAGTCCACTTGTTGCTGATCCCGAAGAAACCGATCGATCGTCTTGCCAACGCGGAAGCCGGGGATCAGGTATTGCTTGGCCACCTGCTGCTCATCGCCGGCAAAATCGCACGTCAACTTGGAACAGCTGATGATTTCCGCCTGGTCGTCAACAATGGCGAACAGGCCGGCCAGACAGTGTTTCATCTGCACCTGCATCTGCTTGCCGGGCGGCCGTTCCGCTGGCCGCCGGGTTAGCTATACGCGAAGCCATCTGATGCGCGGCAATCGGGCGACCTGCCAGTGCCGGATAGTCCACCGCCACACTGCGGCGATGCTCGCAACGGTGATTTCCGCCGGCGGATCGAGCCCCAGAAAATGTAATGCCGCGACCAGCGCCGGGCGCGGATCTCCCGCATCAATCGCAGCCGCCATTGTCTGTTTGCCGAGTTTCTCCCCCCTGTCGTTGGCCGCTACCGGTACGTGCAGATAATGGGGGGTCGGCAACCCCAGTAAACGCTGCAGGTAGATCTGGCGCGGCGTCGAATCCAGCAGATCGGCGCCGCGCACGACGTCGGTGATGCCTTGCTCGGCATCGTCGACCACCACTGCAAGCTGATAGGCGAATACGCAACTGCGGTAGAGCACGAAATCACCGACGTCGTGCTCGAGGTCCTGTTCGATCTTTCCCTGTAGTGTGTCTTCGAAAGCAATCCGTACTCCCCGCGTGTCGACGCGCCATGCGTGCGGGCGCTTGTCTGTCGCCAGACCCTTGCGGCAGGTGCCGGGATAGACCGGGCCCTCGATGCCGGAAATCGCAGAATCGGCGATTTCGCGGCGGCTGCAGGCACAAGGATAGATCACGCCCTGTTTGCGCAAACGGTGCAACGCTGCATGATAGGCGCCGTGCCGCCGACTTTGATGGACGACTCCATCCCATTGCAGACCACAGGCGTTGAGCGTGCGCAGAATATCGTCAGCGGCGCCGGCGACCGTGCGCGGCCGATCCAGATCCTCGATGCGCACCAGCCACGTTCCCCCGCGGCTGCGGGCATCAGCGTAGCTGGCGACTGCCGCGACCAGCGAACCGAAATGCAGGGGACCCGTCGGGGAGGGGGCGAAACGTCCGCGATAGCCGGCAGCCAATCGATGTGTGCGGCAGAAGTTGGTCGAGCTTGCGCTAGTATACGGAGATGGCGGATTTATTGTGCACCGAATTGCCGTACCACGGGGACGGCGCCGCATTGTTCGAAGCGGTTGCCGACCGGCCGTGGGCGGTGTTTCTCGACAGCGGGTGCTGCCATCCGGCCCGTGCACGCTACGATATTCTGGCCGCTGAACCCTATGCGACGGTGGTAACGCGCGGCAAGATGACTGAAGTGCGCGGCGGCATCAACGAATTGTCGCGCGAAGATCCATTTGCGCTGCTGGGCCGCCATCTCGGCATCGGGAAGCAGCCGGCACGCGGTCTGCCGTTCAGTGGCGGCGCCATCGGCTATTTCGGTTACGATCTCGCGCGCCGATTTGAACGCCTGCCGGAATCCGCCGCCGACGACGTGCGCATGCCGGAAATGGCGGTCGGTCTCTATGACTGGGCAGTCGTCGTCGACCATCACGAGCGACGCGGCTGGCTCGTCGGCGGTCGGCGCGCAGACACGCGCACGCGCTGGCGCGAATTCGTGGCGCGCTTCAGTGCGCCCGCGGCCGAACGCGCGCGCCGGCCGTTTTGCATCACCGCGGCACCTTCGTCCAATCTGGGGCCGGATGCTTATGCGATGGCATTCGAACGCGCGCTTCGCTACATCGATGCCGGCGATTGTTATCAGGTCAACTTGGCACAGCGCTTCAGCGCGCCGTTCAGGGGGGATCCCTGGCTCGCGTATCAGGCGCTGCGCATCGTCAATCCCGCGCCCCATGCCGCATATCTGAATACGCCGTACGGCCAGATCCTGTCCGCCTCGCCCGAGCGTTTCCTGAAGGTCGAAGGCGACCGTGTTGAAACCAGGCCGGTCAAGGGCACGCGCGCGCGCGCCGGCCATCCACGGCTCGACGCCGGGATCATGCACGATCTGCAGTCGAGTGAGAAGGATCGCGCCGAAAACCTGATGATCGTCGATCTGCTGCGCAACGATCTTTCCAAAAACTGCGCGCACGGATCAGTCAAGGTGCCGAAGCTGTTCGAAATCGAGAGTTTTGCGACCGTGCACCATCTGGTCAGCACCGTCACCGGCAGACTGCGCGGCGATCGGGACGCGCTCGACCTGTTGCGTGGATGTTTTCCGGGAGGATCGATTACCGGCGCTCCGAAGCTGCGCGCGATGCAGATCATCGAGGAACTCGAACCGCACCGGCGCGGCGTCTATTGCGGCGCGATCGGCTATATCGGGCAGGATGGCGGCATGGACACCAGCATCGTCATCCGCACGCTGATATGTGCGGGCGGCAAAGTCTATTTTTCAGCCGGGGGCGGGATCGTTGCCGATTCGCGCCTCGCCGACGAATATCAGGAAACTTTCGACAAAGCCGCCGCCGTACTGAATCTGATGCAGCGGTCGCTGCCGGGACGCGCCGGCGGCTGATGTGGAAAGATCAGGCCGCCAGCCGTACGGACTTGGTGGCGTCGCTCTGACGCGCGCGGCTGGTCACGCGCCGCGCGTGCTCTTCGCCCCATTTGCACATCAAGCGCAGGATCGGCTCCAGCGTACGGCCGAAATCCGTCATCCCGTATTCAACGCGCGGCGGCACCTGAGCGTAGACCTTGCGCGATACGACGCCGTCGCGCTCGAGTTCGCGCAACTGTTGCGTCAGCATGCGCTGGGTGATCCCGGGAATCGCGCGTTTCAGCTCGCTGAAGCGTTTGGTGTCGTGCCATAGATGCCACAGGATCACCAGTTTCCATTTGCCGCCGATGACGCGCAGAGTGATGTGGGCCGGGCAGATGTTCTGTTTGGGCGGCATGGGTGGTTTAACCATTTTTCAGGCAGGTGATTAGAACGGCAGCATGATATCGGTTACATTTACGTGTCTACTATACATCATGGTATTTATATACACAATAGAAGCCAGTATTCAAAAAAGAACAAATATCGGCTATCATTCGCCGTTCCGAATTTTCTGAACCTCGGCGATTCGCGATGACGGTTGGTGGACGCCGGCCGTATCCTTCAGGGTTCGCAGGATTCTTTGCAGTAGAGCGTGGTTTTTGATGCAAGGAGGATTGCCGTGTCCATGATTCATTTGCGCGCTTCGAACTGGATTATCGCCGGGACGGCCGCGTTCCTGTTCTCGGCACTGATGACCGGTTGCGGTAAACCTTCCGCTCCCGGAGCGATGCCGCCGTTGCCGGTCGGCGTGATCAAGGTTGTCGCTGTTCCGATCGCGGTGCAGGAAGAGTATGCGGCGCAGACCGAAGCCGTGGACACCGTTGAAATCCGCGCGCGCGTCGGCGGCATTCTCGAACGCCAGGCTTATACCGACGGCGCACACGTCAAGAAGGGCGATCTGCTGTTCGTGATCGATCAGCAGCCGTACATCGCCGCGCTGGCGCAGGCCAAGGCGGGGCTGGCGCAGGCCGAGGCTAATCACCTCAATTCGCAGCAGGTGCTTGACCGTACCCGGCCGCTCGTCGCCGCGCAGGCGGTCAGCCAGCAGGATCTCGACGCTGCGGTCGCCAAGGAGCGGGCCGATGCCGCTACCGTCGAGGCGGCGCAGGCGCAAGTCAAGACCGCGCATCTCAATCTCGATTACACCACGATCCAGGCGCCGCGCGACGGCGTCATCAGCAAGGCGCTGATCAAACCCGGCGGGCTGGTGGATGCCTCGACGACATTGCTGACGACGCTGTATTCGGTCGATCCGATCTACGTGAATTTCACGGTCGGCGAACAGCAGTGGCTCGCCATCAAAAAGCGGATCGACGGCCTCAAAAAAGGCGCTGCGGTGCCGTTTCAGATCAAGCTGGCCGATGGCAGCGAATACAGTCACGGTGGCCGTCTCGATTTCATCGATGCCGCGATCGATCCCAAAAGCGGAACTTTGCAGATGCGTCTGTCGGTATCCAATCCCGGGCAGGAACTGCTGGCCGGTCAGTTTGTTCGCGTCAGCGTGCCGCTTGAAACCAGGGACATGATCCGCGTCCCGCAGCAGGCAGTGCAGGAACTGCAGGGCAAGCGGTCGGTGCTGGTCGTCGATGCGCAGGGCAATGCCGAGCATCGCGATATCGCGGCCAATACCCGCATGGGCAACGACTGGCTGGTCGAAAGCGGCCTGCAGCCCGGCGAAACCGTGATCGTCGAAGGCACCGGCAAGGTGCATCCCGGAATGCCGGTGAAAGCCGTGCCTGCCGGGGGAACGGAGTCCAACGGAGCAGCTGCGGCGCCGTCATCTCCGACGCCGCAGCCGGCGGCGAAACCAACGCCCGCAGGCGCCGCCAGCCAGCATCAGCCGTCAGACAAGCCGGATTCCCGAAAGCCTGCGGCCGGGAACTGACGCATGTTCGATTTTTTCATCGACCGTCCGGTCTTTTCCACGGTCATCTCGCTGGTCATTACCCTGGCCGGCGCGGTCGCCGCGATCGAGCTGCCGATATCGCAGTATCCGCAGATCGTCCCGCCGCAAGTCCAGGTCTCCGCGACCTTCCCGGGCGCCAACGCAGGGGTAGTGTCGGATTCGATCGCGGCGCCGCTCGAGCAGCAGATCAACGGCGCGAGCAACATGATCTACATGGATTCGAAAAGCGCCAACGACGGCACCTACAACCTTACCGTCACTTTCGATGTCGGCACCAACCCGGACATCGCGGCAGTCGACGTGCAGAACCGCGTCGCGATCGCCGAGACCTCGCTGCCGCAGGACGTGATCCGCCAGGGTGTGCAGATCCGCAAGCAGTCGACTGATTTTCTGGAAGTGTTCGCACTGATTTCACCGAAGCGCACCTACGACAACGTATTCCTGAGCAACTATGCGCTGCTCAACATTCAGGACGCGCTGGCGCGCATCAATGGTGTCGGCTTCGTGCGGATTTTCGGCGCGCGCGATTACAGCATGCGGATCTGGCTGGATCCGAGCAAGATGGCCAACCTCGGCATTACCGCCGGCGACGTGACCGCGGCGGTGCAGGAGCAAAACGTGGTGGCTCCCGCCGGCCGGGCCGGCCTGCCGCCGGCGCCCACCGGACAGCAGATGCAGTACTCGATCTTCGTGCCGGGCCGGCTGGCCGATCCCAGGCAATACGAAAACATCATCATCAAGGCGGCGGCCAATGGCCAGATCGTGCGCCTGAAAGACGTCGCGCGCGTCGAGCTGTCGGCGGTCGATTACTCGATCAACGTCAGCGAAAACGACAATCCGGCGGCATTCATCGGCATTTTCCTGGCACCGGGCGCCAACGCGCTGGAAGTCGACAAACAGCTGCACCAGACGATGGAAACGCTGGCGCAACGCTTCCCGCCGGATATGGTTTATACGATACCTTACAGCACGGTGCCGTTTGTCACCGAATCGCTGAAGGAAGTGGTCAAGACGCTGTTCATCGCGATCGGCCTGGTGCTGCTCGTCGTCTACGTATTTTTGCAGAGCTGGCGCGCGACGCTGATTCCGATGCTGACGGTGCCGGTGTCGGTAATCGGCACTTTCGCGATGTTCGCTGCGCTCGGATTTTCGATCAACACGCTGACGCTGTTCGGCATGGTGCTCGCGATCGGCATCGTCGTCGACGATGCGATCGTGGTGGTGGAGGCCGTGCAGCACCGGCTCGATACCGATCACCCGATTCCGATGGATGCTGCAAAAGCGGCGATGGCCGACGTCGGCGCGCCGGTGATCGCAATCGCGCTGGTGCTGTCGGCGGTGTTCATTCCGGTCGCCTTCGTCGGCGGGCTGACCGGCGCGCTCTACAAGCAGTTCGCGCTGACGCTCGCGGCAACGGTGATTCTGTCCGCGATCTGTGCGCTGACGCTGACGCCGGCGCTGTGCGCGCTGCTGCTGAAACCGGCCAAACACGATCAGCCGCATGGCCTGCTTGGCCGTTTCTTCGATTTGTTCAATCGCGTTTTCGGCGCCTTCACCGCCCGCTACAGCCGTTCGGTCGGCACCCTGATCCGGCATTCGGTGCTGGTCGCGGCCACCTTTGTGGTGCTGCTGGTCGCCGTCTACGGACTGGTCAAGATCCGGCCGACCGGTCTGGTGCCGCCGGAGGATCAGGGGTATTTCATCGCGGTGCTGACGCTGCCGCCGGCGGCTTCGCTCGACCGCACTGAGGCGGCGATGACGCAGCTCCGCCACATCGTAGGCGCCACTAAAGGCATTGACGGCGTCGCGTCATTGAGCGGCTTCAACGTGCTGACCGGCCTCACGACGTCATATACCGGCACCGCGTTCATCCGCCTCAGGCCGTGGGGCGAGCGCAAGGGGCCGGCGCTGACCGCACAGGCGCTGCAGGGCCGGCTGATGGGGCAGCTTAACGCGCAGATCACGGACGGCCAGATTCTGATCATCAATCCGCCGCCGATCCGCGGCCTCGGCCAATCGAGCGGTTTCGAATTCGTGCTGCAGGATCGCGCCGGCGGCGATCCGAAGCAGTTTTCGCAGGTGCTGCAGGACTTTCTGACCGCGGTGCGCAAACGTCCCGAATTCGCCAACGGCGGATTTGCGTTCACCCAGTACAACGACCAGATTCCGCAGATCGAGTACGACATCGACCGCGACGCGGTCAAGACCTACGGCGCCAGTCTGAGCGATGTGTTCTTTACGCTGCAGGAATTTCTCGGCAGCTACTACGTGAACGATTTCAACCTGTTCGGCCGCACTTTCAAGGTACAGGCGCAGGCCGACGCCGCAGCGCGCGCGTCCCCCGATGACGTCAAGCGGTATTACGTGCGCGGCGCCAACGGCGACATGGTGCCGCTGTCGGCGGTGACCAGCATCAAGTCGATCAACGGCCCCGAATATTACCAGCGCTACAACATCTACCGCGCGGCGACCATCAACGGGCAGGGCGGGGCCGGCATCAGTTCCGGCCAGGTCAACGCGGCGATGGAAGAAGTCGCGGCCGCGACGCTGCCGCCGGGATATGGCTACGAATGGACCGGCGCCGTCTATCAGGAAAAGAAGACCGGTGGCAAGACCGGCTACATTTTCATGCTGTCGCTCGCCTTCGTGTTCCTGGTGCTCGCCGCGCTTTATGAAAGCTGGGCGATGCCGGTCGCGATCATGCTGGTGATCCCGTTCGGCGTGTTCGGCGCGTTCCTCGGTCTGACGCTGCACGGCATCGAAAACAACGTCTATGTGCAGGTCGGGCTGGTGATGCTGATCGGCCTGGCGGCGAAGAACGCGATCCTGATCGTCGAGTTTGCCAAGCTTGCGCGCGAACGCGGACAGTCGATCGTCGAGGCAGCGAAGCAGGGGGCGCAGCTGCGGCTGCGACCGATCCTGATGACTTCGTTCGCATTCATACTGGGCACGCTGCCGCTGGCGATCGCGACCGGCGCCGGCGCCGGCGGGCGGCAGTCGCTCGGCAACACTGTCGCGCCAGGCATGCTGTTCGCGACGATGATCGGTATTTTCGTGATCCCGGTGTTCTATGTCGTGATCCAGCGCATCAGCGAGCGCAAACACCCGTTCAGGGATGAGCCGAATGGTGGCGCGGCGGCGCCGGAGATCAGGTCATGAAGCGCGCGGTTGCTTTGCTCGCGCTTGCTGCGCCTCTCGCGGGTTGCGGATTGTTCGGCGACAGCTATCAACGGCCGGCACTGGACATGCCTTTGTCATTCCGCGGCGAAAATGCGCCGGCGAACCAGCAATCGTTCGGTGATCTCGGCTGGTGGGAGGTTTATCGCGATCCCGGGTTGCAGGAGTTGATCAAGACCGCACTGGAGCAGAACTACGACGTCAAAATCGCCGCCGCGCGCGTTGAGGAATTCCGCGCGCAGGCTGGCATTGCCCGCATCGGCCAGTTGCCGCAGATCACCGCCGGCGCCGATGCGGAGCACTCCCGGATTTCGGCGATCGGGCGCACGCCGCTGCCGGCCACCACGCCGGCGATCGGCAATGATTTCAGCGGCGAGATCGATCTTTCGTACGAAGTCGATCTGTGGGGGCGCGTGTCGAATCTGACGCGCGCGGCGCGCGCCGATCTGCTCGCTACCGAATTCGCGCGCGACGCTGTCCGCACCGGACTGATCGCCGATGTTGCCACTACCTATTTCAATCTGCTGGCGCTCGATCAACAACTCGCGGTGACTGAACAAACAGTTGCCTCCCGCCAGAAATTTCTCGACCTCACGAAGGCGCAATTCGAACGCGGTGTCGTATCGGGGCTCGATGTCAGCCGCGCCGAAGCCAATCTTGCCGCAGCGCAAGCCAACATCCCGGATTTCAGGCGTCAGATCACGCAGGCCGAGGACCAGCTGCAGGTGTTGCTCGGCCGTAATCCGGCCGCAGTGCAGCGCACGACCCCTGTCGACGCGTTGCCGGCGGCGACGCCGCCTGTCGTGCCGGCCGGCCTGCCGGCGGCGCTGCTCGAACGCCGCCCCGATGTGCGCGAGGCGGAATATGATTTGATTGCCGCCGACGCGCGCCTGAAATCGGTCAAGGCGTCGCTGATCCCGATCATCACGCTGACCGGCAGCATCGGTTCGGAGAGCGCCGAACTGTCGGATTTCCTGAGCGGGCCGGCCAAAACCTGGTCAATCGGTGTCGATATCGCCGCCTCGATCATCAATTCGACGGTCAACATCAAGCAAGTCGACGTATTTTCGGCGCGCCAGCAGCAGACCCAATTCCAGTATCAGAAGACGGTGCTGCAGGCGTTGCAGGAGGTTGCCGATGCGCTCGCCGCGCGCAAGGGGTACAGCGATGCTCTGCGCGCGCAGGAAGCGCAGGTCGTTGCATTGCGCAGCGCAAGCGAGCGCGTGCTGCAGCGCTACGCCGCAGGTTATTCATCTTATTTCGAAGTGATCAGCGCCGACCAGGACTTGTACAGCGCGGAGCTGCTGCGCGTGCTGGCCTATCGCGACGCGTTGACCGCCGGCGTTCAGCTTTACAAGGCGCTCGGCGGCGGCTGGCAGGCGGCGGCGGATTCACCGTCGCCGGCCGCCGATGCGCCGACCGGCAGCGGCAAGCCGGCGGTGCCGCAATGAACCGGAGCCGGAGCAAACAGTCTGATGTTGATGTTGCGTAAAAGCGGGGAACGCGGTCATGCCAACCACGGCTGGCTTGACACTTACCACTCCTTCTCATTTGCCGATTATTACGATCCGCGCTATCTCGGCTACCGTAGCCTGCGCGTGATCAACGAAGACCGTGTCCAGCCCGGCCGCGGTTTCGGCATGCATGGCCACCGCGACATGGAAATCATCACCTATATTCTGGACGGCGCATTGCAGCACAAGGACAGCATGGGCAACGGTTCGATGATCCGCCCCGGCGACGTACAGCGCATGAGCGCCGGTCGCGGCGTGATGCACAGCGAGTTCAATGCTTCACGGGATGAGATGGTCCATTTGCTGCAAATCTGGATCGAGCCCGGCGTCAAAGGCATCGAGCCAGGCTACGAGCAGAAACATTTCGACACGGCCGCGAAGCGCGGCCGGCTGCAGCTGATCGCTTCCGGCGACGGACGCGACGGTTCGGTGCTGATCCACCAGAATGCCACGGTTTACGCGGCGCTGCTCGACGGTGGGGAACGCGTTTCGTACCCTTTGGCAGCGGAGCGCGGCGCCTACGTTCACATCGCGCGCGGCAAGCTGACGGTCAACGGCCAGGCGCTGACGGCGGGAGATGCGATCCAGATCGAGGCGGTTGGCGAGATCGTTTTTGAAAAGGGCGAAGCGGCGGAAGTTCTGTTGTTCGATTTGAACTGAAGGAAAATAATATGACAGCAGTAGTTGTGGTATACCACAGCGGCTATGGGCATACCGGCAAGCAGGCGCGGGCGGTCTGCGATGGAGTGAAAAGTGTGGCCGGTACCGTGGCGCAACTGGTTGCAGTGGCCGATGTGGACAGGCACTGGAACGACCTGACGCAGGCCGACGCGATCATTTTCGGCGCGCCGACTTATATGGGCAGCATTTCCGCCGAGTTCAAGAAATTCATGGAGGCGAGTTCGAAGCTGTGGTTCACCCAGGAGTGGAAAGACAAGCTTGCGGCGGGATTTACCAATTCGGCGAGCCTCAACGGAGACAAGCTCAGCTCGCTGCTGGAATTGTCGATTTTCGCCGCGCAGCATTCGATGATCTGGGTCAGCCTGGGCCTGCTGCCCGCGAACAACAGCAAATCGCAGCGCAACGACCTGAACCGGATGGGATCATATCTCGGCGCGATGGCGCAATCCGATTCCGATGTTGACGCCGATGTCGCGCCGCCATCCGGCGATCTCGAGACCGCCAGACATCTCGGCAGGCGCGTTGCGGAGGTCGCAGCAAGGTTTTCGGCCGGACGCCGTTAGGCGCCTGGCCCGTAGTCTGGCAATCAACTTTCGTTCAAGGAGAAAAACAATGGGCAAGTCTGCAATTATCGCACTTTGCATCTTCGGTTTTGCCGCGCCGGTGCTGGCCGCGGATATTTACGATATCGAACCCAATCACACTTTTCCGCGCTTTGAGTACAGTCACTTCGGATTCTCGATCCATCATGGCCAGTTCGACAAGACCTCGGGCAAGATCATGCTCGACCGCGCCGCCAAGACCGGCAGCGTCGACATTACCGTCGACATGGCATCGGTCAACATGGGCAGTGCCAAGCTCGAGGACCATCTGCGCGGCGACGAGTTTTTCGATGTCGCAAAGTTTCCGGTAATGACATTCAAGTCCAGCAAACTCAAATTCAGCGGCGATGTGCCGGCATCGGCTGAAGGCGAGCTCACGCTGCACGGCGTGACCAAACCCCTGACGCTGACCATTGCCAACGTCAAATGTGGCATGCACCCCATGATGAAACGGGAAGACTGCGGCGCGGAAGTGACCGGGACCCTCAAGCGTTCCGATTTCGGCCTCGGCAAGTTCACGCCGGGAGTTGGCGACGACGTGACGTTGCACATCCAGGTCGAGTCAATCAAGGAGTGACGAAAACGGCATCGCCGGAGGAGGACTGCATATGCGAGACGACAAGGACCCGTACGCGCTCGATAGACTGGTGCTGGAACCGAAAACCGCGTGGACGCGGCGCGAGTTCGTGGTGTCCACGCTCGCAACAGGCTTTGCGCTTGCGGTGCAGCCCGCCTTGGCGCAGACGGCGATCGTTACGAGCGCCGATGGATTGACGGTGGGAGAGGTAAATATCCCGGTCAAGGGCGGCACGATTCCCGCGTATCGCGCGATGCCGGCTGGCGCGCACGATGCGCCGCTGATACTGGTCGTACACGAAATCTTCGGTGTCCACGAGCATATCCAGGACGTCTGTCGGCGGCTGGCGAAACTCGGCGCGATGGCGGTCGCCCCCTATTTATTTGCGCGCCAGGGCGACGTCTCGAAGTTGAGCGACATCCGGCAGATCATGGATCAGATCGTCAGCAAAGTGCCCGATTCCGATGTGATGCAGGATCTCGATGCGACCGTCGATTGGGCGCAACAAAATGGCGCTCATCCGAGCAAGCTCGGCATCACCGGATTCTGCTGGGGCGGCCGCATCGTCTGGCTGTATTGCGGGAACGCACCTGAAGTCAAAGCCGGCGCCGCCTGGTACGGACGCCTGATCGATGACTACAACGAACTTCACCCTGTGCACCCGATCGACGTTGCGCCGACGCTGAAAGTGCCGGTGGTCGGGCTCTACGGCGGCAACGATCCGAGCATCCCGCTCAAGGACATCGAGGAAATGCGCAAACGGCTGCAATACAGCGGCAGCCATTCGTTCATTCGAATTTTCCCCGCGGCATCACATGCGTTCTTTGCCGATTATCGCAGCAGCTACGACAAAAAATCGGCCGAGGCTGCCTGGCAGCAAATGCTCAAGTGGTTCAATCAGTACGGCGTGTTCTGAGCTTCCGGGACTTTCCTGCCTGAGATGGCAGTCAACGTGCGCCCCGCTGCCGTGGTGCTGGTGCACGGTTTGTGGATGCATGGCGTCGCAATGGAGTATCACCGGCGTTATCTGCGGCACGCCGGATTCGACGCCGTCAGCTATTCCTATCCCTCTGTACGCAACTCGCTTGCTGCAAACGCCGACGATCTCGCGGCATTCGCGCGCGGCCTCGACGCACCGACCCTGCATTGGGTCGGCCACAGCCTCGGCGGCATCGTGATCCTGTGTGCGCTGGCGCGCGCGACGCTGCCGCCGGGACGCGTGGTGCTGGCCGGCACGCCGTACCGCGGCAGCCGTGCCGCCGAAATTCTCGAGGGACAGACGTTCGGCGCGCAACTGCTCGGCCGCAGCGTGCGCGAGTGGCTGGCCGCGCCGAAACCGACCGATTTCGGCGGGCACGAGGTCGGCGTCATCGCCGGTTCGATCGGCGTCGGTCTGGGGCGCGTGGTCGCGCCCGGCCTGCCGCAACCGAATGATGGAACCATCGCGGTCGAGGAAACCGATGTGCCCGGCGCGTGCGACAGGATCGTGCTTCCGATCACGCATACGGGTATGCTGGCGTCACGCACAGTCGCCCGCCAGATCGCGGCGTTCCTGCGCGATGGACGATTCATGCATTCGTGATGAGAATTTTCCGCCCTTTACGCCAGATGGCCGCCGCCGTACTGATTGCATCCGCGAGCGGCTGTGCGAATTTCGGCTATTACCTGCAATCGGTCGGCGGCCAGATGAACGTGGTCGAGGCACGCCAGCCGATCGCAAACGTGATCAGCAATCCGCAGACGCCGCCCGAGCTCAAGCGCCAGCTTGAACTGGCGCTCGAAATCCGCAATTTCGCGAGCCGCGAACTTGCGGAGCCTGACAACGAGAGTTTCCGCAGCTACGCCGACCTCAAGCGCCCGTACGCGCTGTGGAATGTTTTCGCGGCGCCGGAATTCTCCCTCGAACCGCACCGCTGGTGTTTTCTGCTCGCCGGCTGTGTTGGCTACCGCGGCTATTTCTCGCATGATGAAGCCGCAAATTTCGCCGACGGGTTGCGCGCTGAGGGTTACGATGTTTATGTCGCCGGCGTGCCGACTTATTCGACGCTCGGCTGGTTCGACGACCCGCTGCTCAATACCTTCATCGACTATCCGGAGCCCGATCTGGCGCGCATCATCTTCCATGAACTCGCGCATCAGATCGTATACGTGAAGGACGACACCACGTTCAACGAATCGTTTGCGGTCGCAGTCGAACTTGAGGGCGTAAGGCGCTGGCTCGCGCAGCGCGGCGATCCGGCGCTGAAGGCGGAGTTCGAACGGTCGCAGCGGCGCCGAGCGCAGTTCCAGGCGCTGATCGCCGAATACCGGGCGCGGCTCGACGGCCTCTACCGCCAG
This sequence comes from Burkholderiales bacterium, assembly GCA_035524795.1. Taxonomy (GTDB): domain Bacteria; phylum Pseudomonadota; class Gammaproteobacteria; order Burkholderiales; family SG8-41; genus DATKOF01. Next base: position 10,712 of record DATKOF010000001.1, on the reverse strand, counting down.
CCCATCGCGCCCGAGGCGATGCGCGCGCGCAAGGCCGATCTGTTCGCGGCGATGAAGCAGGATTACTCAAGACTGAAGGCGGAGTGGGGCGGTTTTGCCGGTTATGACCGTCTTTTCGAGACGCCGAACAACGCGCTGCTGGCAGCGGTCGCGCTTTATACCGAACGCGTGCCGCAATTCCAGCAGTTGATCGAAAAGCACCACAGCGACCTGGCGGCATTTTATGCCGAAGTCACGGAGATCGCGCGGCTGGACAAGGAGGAACGGGAGCGGGCGCTGCGGACGCCGCGGTGATCAGCCTCGCGGCGCTAGACGTCCACTCTGGAAGCGCCTTCGTAGGAACATTTGGAAAATGCTTTCGCCGCCCGCCACGCTTCCTCTGACAAACGTCTGTAATCCATTTCCGCCGCGTCGCAGCCTTTCACGGTGCGCATCACCACATCATGCACCACTGCCTGGATATAAATGGCTTCCGCCATGGTTCTTGCAGGATCGCTCATGGTTTTCCTCCTTCCGGATCGGCCGAAGGGCGGCCGCATTAAAGGTCTCCCGCCGACCGTCACTTTTTTCAGTATACGCTTCCGCTGTCGTTGCGTTCGGACGGGCAGCATCAGCGGCAGATTCGTTCCGCACAGACGATCCCGCTGCGCACTGCGGACTCGATCGTCGCCGGGTAGTCGCTCGCGGTGTAGTCGCCGGCCAGAAAGAAATTTTTCAGGGGTGTCGCCGGCGACGGCCGCCTGAGGCCGGGCGTGCAGGCGATCGTCGCGCGCTTTTCGGCGATCACGCGCGTCCATGCCGGTTCCGGCGGATTGCCAAGCGCCGGCTTCAGCTCCCGATGCACGGCCGCCGCGAGCTCGTCCTGCGGCAGTGACAGGTGCGCGCCGGACGCCGAAATCACGGCGCCGATCAGGCCGCGCTGGCCACAGAGCTGTCCGCGGTCGAAGGCCCAGTGCACGACGCCGCCGGCAAAACCGAGCATCGGCGACGGCAGTCCGACGGATTCGGGATATTGCAGCCACACCGAGTGGATCGGCTGATAATCGAAGCGCTGGATCGTTTCAACCATTTCCGACAGCGCGGTGATGCCGATCAGAAAAGCATTGATCTGATGTGGCGGCAGCGCGCAGATCACGTGCGAAAAAATTTCCCGCGCGCCGCCGGCTTCGACGGCGTAACCGTCCGCCAGCGGTTCGATCGCGGTGATGCGGCAGGCGGTGCGTACCCGGCCGCCGCGGCGCGCGATCCACGCCACGGCAGGCTCGGGAAACAGCGCTGACAGATCGACGCGCGGCAACAGCATGTCGCTCGCGCCGCGTCCGGCGCACAGGCTGTCACGCAGCACGTTGACGAACACCTGCGCCGAGGCGGTCGCCGGCGGCGTGTTGAGCGCGGCGATGCACAGCGGATTCCACAGCGCGCGGCACAGTTCTCCATCCTGGTCGTGTTGGGTGAGCAATCGTTCGACCGTGACGTCCTGCGCGAGGCGGAAACGGTCGCGCTGCAGCGCGCGCATGAAGCGCAGCGCGTCGGATTTTTCTTTCCATGTGATGCCACGCGCGCCAAGCAGAGCGGCGAACACATGCAGCGGCGCCGGCAGCCGCGGTGCGGTGAGATGAAATTTACCGTGGATGCGCCAGTCGAGCGGCAGACGCCGGAGCGCCGTCCGCCAGCCGGGATTGACCCGTCTGATCAGCCGCAGCGTTTCACGATAGGCGCCGATCAGAACGTGCAGACCGTTGTCGAGCGCAACGCCGTTGTATTCGACGCGGCGCGCGCGGCCGCCGGGGATCGCGCCGGCCTCGAACACGGTGACCGCAACATTGCGCGCGGCAAGCTCGACTGCCGCCGCCATCCCGGCCCAGCCGCCGCCGACGATCGCAACTTGAGCGTCAGACGTTCCGGTCGGCCACGTACTTCTCAATTCCTGCTCCTCGATCCTAAGCCGTTACCCACGTTTTCCAGGCGATCCACAGCTTGCGGATCGGCGTCAGCGAAACGCGCCGGGTCAGGACGTGGCAACCGTCGGCGCGGATTTCGTCGAGCAAGGCGCGGTAGATCGCGGCCATCACGAGTCCCGCGCGCTGTGCCTTGCGGTCCCGGGCGGGCAGCAACGCAAACGCATCACGGTAAAAACCGCACGCGCGTTCGATCTGGAACTCCATCAGGCGCCGGAAGCCATCGCTTTCGCGGCCGCTCAGGATGTCGGTGGTCGTCACGTTGAAACGCGCGAGTTCGTCGAGCGGCAGGTAGACGCGGCCGCGGCGCGCGTCTTCGCCGACGTCGCGGATGATGTTGGTCAGCTGAAAGGCGATGCCGAGGGTTTCCGCGTAGCGGAGCGTGCCGGCCTCGCTGCAGCCGAAGATTTTCGCCGCCAGCAGGCCGACCACACCGGCGACGCGATAGCAATAGACCCTGAGTGCGGAAAAATCGGCATAGCGATCCTGCGTGAGATCCATTTCCATGCCGGCGACGACTTCCTGCAGATGCTGCTGCGGCAATTCAAAATCGCGCACGACCGGTGCCAGCGCCTGAGCGACCGGATGCCGCGGCGCGCCGGCGTAGATCGCCGCAATTTCATCGCGCCACCAGGCGAGCTTGGCGCGGGCGACGGCCGGGTCGCTGCATTCGTCGACGACATCGTCGACCTCGCGGCAGAACGCATAGAGCGCGGTGATTGCGCGTCGTCGCGGCGGCGGCAGGAACAGGAAGCTGTAGTAGAAGCTGGAGCCGCTTTGCGCGGCTTTCTGCTGGCAATACTGATCAGGCGTCATTGCCACACCGCGCGTCCCAACAAGTACGGCCAGTCCAATGCCCGCAGCGCCAGACGACGCCTGAACATGTCGCCGCCGGCGGCTTCCAGCTTGTCGAGAATGCATGCGCCGCCGGCGACCGTCACGCGGATTTCAAGGCCGACGCGTCCTGCAATCGCGCGTCCGAGAGGCGCGCCGGCGCGCAGCATTTCCCGGCAGCGGTCGATCTGGAACCGCATGAAAGACAGCCAGTGGCCGCCGGGGTCGCCATTTGCAATCTGCGTTTCGGTGACGCCGAAACGCAGCATCTCGTCCTGTGGCAGATAAACGCGCCCTTTCCGGTAGTCGAGCGCGACGTCCTGCAGGAAATTGATCAGTTGCAGTGCCGAGCAGATCTGATCCGACTGCGCGCAGCTTTGCGCGTCAACCCGGCCGAACAGGTGCAGCAGCAGGCGGCCGATGGGGTTCGCGGAACGCCGACAATAATCGACGACGTCGTCGAAGACCGCGTAGCGTTTTTTTACGACGTCCTGCTCGAACGCAGACAGCAGGTCGTGGAACAATTGCAACGGCAGACGCCGTTCGCGTATCAGCGGCGCGAGCTCTGCAAACAGCGACTGCTGCGGCGTCTGACCGTGTTCGATGCGGCGCAGTTCGTCGTGATAGCCGGCGAGCAGCGCGAGCCGCTGCGCGTCGGACAGATTGCCCTCGTCGGCGAAGTCGTCGGCGCTGCGCGCGAAGCGGTAGACCAGTTCGACCGGCCGGCGCAGCGGCGCCGGCAGCAACAGCGAGGCGACCGGAAAATTTTCGTAGTGATCGACGGGCATTTGCCGCGATTACAATGAGTTAAAGAATGCAAACCTTGCGGTGGTCGGACTTTCGCGGCTGACTGGCAAGGATGGCTGAATTATAATCAAGCCGTTGCGAAAGTGGCGGAATTGGTAGACGCACCAGATTTAGGTTCTGGCGCCGAAAGGCGTGGGGGTTCGAGTCCCTCCTTTCGCACCAGTACCGATCAAGACAGGAAAGGGTGATACCAGCAGGCATGGAAAATATCAGTCAACTCGAGCGGCGCCTCGACATCTCGCTGCCGCCGACAGAAATCGACAGCGAGGTTCAGAACCGGCTCAGGAATCTCGCGCGCAAGGTCAAGCTGGACGGTTTCCGTCCCGGCAAAGTGCCGCTGAAGGTGGTCGCCCAGCATTATGAGGAGCAGGTGCGGCGCGAAGTGCTCGGCGATGCACTGCAGAAGAATTTCGGCGACGCGGTGCGCGCACAGAACCTCAAGGTCGCCGGTTATCCCCGCTTTGAAGTGCGCGCGGGCGGACCGTTCCAATACAGCGCGACGTTCGAAATTTATCCCGAAGTCACGATCGGCGATCTGTCGCAGGCCACGATCCAGCGCCCGCAGGCGCAAGTCGAGGCGGCCGACATCGACAGGACGTTGCAGATCATGCGCCGGCAGCGCGCGACTTTTGAGCCGGTGACGCGCGCCGCCGCGACCGGCGACCGGGTGACGATCGATTATCTCGGACGCATCGATGGCCAGGAATTCGAGGGCGGGCGGGGGGCGGACGCTGCCGTCGTCCTTGGTGAAGGCCGCTTCCTGCCCGACTTCGAAAACCAGCTGCCGGGGCTGGAAGCAGGAGGTGCCAGGACATTTGAAATTCGCTTCCCTCAGGACTATCATGCCAAGGAATTAGCAGGAAAAACCGCGACTTTTGAGGTGAACTTAAAGCGGGTTGAAGAAGTGAAATTGCCGCCGCTGGATGCGGAATTCGCCCGCACGCTCGGCATTGAAGACGGCGATCTGGACAGAATGCGCAACGAAGTCAGGGCCAACCTCGAGCGGGAGATCGGGCAGCGCGTCGCACTGAGGGTCAAGGAGCAGGTGATGCAGGCGCTGCTCGACGGCACCAAGGTCGAAATTCCGAAGTCGCTGGTCGAGATCGAGATAGAACATCTGAGCGCGGCGGCGCGCCAGGATCTTGAGGCGCGCGGCATCAAGACCGCAGGCGTGCCGTTGCCGCGTGAGGTATTCGAAGCGCAGGCACAGCGGCGGGTCAAGCTGGGGCTGATTCTGGCCGAAGTCGTCAGGGCCAATGGTTTGCAGGCAAAGCCCGAACAGGTGCGCGCGCTGGCCGAAGAGCGGGCGCAAAGTTACGAACAGCCGGAACAGGTGGTGCAGTGGATTTACCAGTCGCCGCAGCGGCTGCGCGAGCTTGAGTCCGCGGTGGTCGAGGATAACGTGGTACAGTGGGGACTGCGCAGCGCCAGGGTTGAAGACAGGCCGGTTACTTTTGACGAATTGATGGGGCAGCAGCGATGAGCCGTGATATGCACGAACCCCGAGGACTGGGGCTGATTCCGATGGTGATCGAGCAGTCGGGGCGCGGCGAGCGCGCCTACGACATCTACTCGCGCCTGCTCAAGGAACGCGTGGTGTTCCTGGTCGGGCCGGTGACCGAGGTCACCGCTAACCTGATCGTCGCGCAGTTGCTGTTCCTGGAATCGGAAAATCCGGACAAGGACATTTCGTTCTATATCAATTCGCCCGGCGGCTCGGTGTCGGCCGGCCTCGCGATCTACGATACGATGCAGTTCGTCAAGCCCGATGTTTCGACGTTGTGCATCGGCCAGGCTGCCAGCATGGGCGCACTGCTGCTCACGGCCGGCGCCAAAGGCAAGCGCTTCGCGCTGCCTAATTCACGCGTGATGATCCATCAGCCGATGGGTGGTTTTCAGGGGCAGGCCTCCGACGTCGAAATCCACGCCAAGGAAATCCTTTACCTGAAAAGCAAGCTCAATGAAATCATGGCCAGGCACACCGGGCAGAACATTGCGACGATCGAAAAAGACACCGATCGCGACAATTTCCTGTCAGCCGAGCAGGCGATGGAATACGGGCTGGTCGACCGGGTGCTGGTGAGCCGGGCCAGAACCGATGGTGTAAAGTGATGTCCTAGGAGAAACGGGGCGAAGGGACGGCACATGTCAGAGAAAGTCGGCGGCGAAAAACTGCTCTACTGCTCGTTTTGCGGCAAGAGCCAGCACGAAGTGCGCAAGCTGATCGCGGGCCCGTCGGTGTTCATCTGCGACGAGTGCATCGAATTGTGCAACGACATCATCCGCGAGGAAACCCAAGGCGAACAGGGCGGCAAGAGCGCCAAGGGCGACCTGCCGGTGCCGCACGAAATCCGCGAAATCCTCGACCAGTACGTGATCGGCCAGAGTACCGCGAAGAAGATCCTGTCGGTTGCCGTCTACAACCATTACAAGCGGCTGAAGAACCTGGGCAAGAACGACGACGTCGAGCTGGCCAAGAGCAACATCCTGCTGGTCGGGCCGACCGGCTCCGGCAAGACGCTGCTGGCGCAGACGCTGGCGCGGCTGCTCAACGTGCCGTTCGTGATCGCCGACGCGACGACGCTGACCGAGGCCGGCTACGTCGGCGAGGACGTCGAGAACATCATCCAGAAGCTGCTGCAGAAGTGCGACTACGACGTCGAGAAGGCGCAGCGCGGCATCGTCTATATCGACGAGATCGACAAGATTTCGCGCAAGAGCGACAACCCGTCGATCACGCGCGACGTGTCCGGTGAAGGCGTGCAGCAGGCGCTGCTGAAGCTGATCGAAGGCACCATTGCGTCGGTGCCGCCGCAGGGCGGCCGCAAACATCCGAACCAGGAATTCGTGCAGGTCGACACCACCAACATCCTGTTCGTCTGCGGTGGCGCATTCGATGGCCTCGACAAGGTGATCCGCGCGCGTTCGGAGAAGGGCGGCATCGGTTTCGGCGCCGAAGTCAACAGCCGCGACGATCGCAAGGACATCAGCAAGGTGTTGCGTGACGTACAGCCCGAGGACCTGATCAAGTACGGACTGATTCCCGAATTCGTCGGCCGGCTGCCGGTAGTGGCAACGCTGGAGGAACTCGACGAAGTGGCGCTGATCCAGATCCTGATCGAGCCGAAAAATGCGTTGCTCAAGCAGTATCAGAAAATGTTCAGGATGGAAGGGGTCGAACTGGAAGTGCGTGACGCCGCGCTGAAGGCGATCGCGCATCGTGCGCTGGAGCGCAAGACCGGCGCGCGCGGGCTGCGCTCGATCCTCGAGCAGGCGCTGCTCGATACGATGTTCGACCTGCCATCGCTCGACAATGTGGTCAAGGTCGTGGTCGACGAAAACTCGATCACCAGCGAGGCGCGGCCGCTGCTGATTTATGCCGACCAGCCCAAAGTGGCGGGTTCGGTATAATCCCCGGCACAGCGCGGTTTCCCCGCGGGTGGCAGCCGGCTTGAATTGACGGGGCGCCGTCCCCATTAAGCCATGTGATCCCTTTAATCAGGTGAGCCCAGATGCCAGATCTCGATGATTCACTGACCAACACGACGACCCAATTGCCGTTGCTGCCGTTGCGCGATGTTGTGGTTTTCCCGCACATGGTGATCCCGCTGTTCGTCGGCCGTCCCAAGTCCATCAAGGCGCTCGAAACGGCGATGGAGACGGGCAAGAACATCGTGCTGGTTGCCCAGAGGTCGGCGGCCAAGGATGAACCGAGCCCGGATGACCTCTACGCGATCGGCAGCCTCGCCAATATTCTGCAGATGCTTAAACTGCCCGACGGCACGGTGAAAGTGCTGGTCGAAGGCAGCCAGCGCGCGAACATTAATCAAATCATCGACGCCAAGACCCATTTCGCGGCCGACGTGACGCCGGTGCCGGCCAGTGACGAGCTGACCGCCGAGGTCGAGGCGATGCGACGCACGCTGGTCGCGCAGTTCGACCAGTACGTGAAGCTGAACAAGAAAATCCCGCCCGAAATCCTGACTTCGCTGTCGGGGATCGACGAACCCGGCCGGCTGGCCGACACCATCGCGGCCCATCTGCCGCTCAAGCTTGAGCAGAAACAGGAAGTGCTCGAGATGTTCGACGTCAGGAAGCGGCTCGAGCATCTGCTGGCGCTGATCGAGGGCGAGCTCGACATCCTGCAGGTCGAGAAGCGCATCCGCGGCCGCGTCAAGCGCCAGATGGAGAAAAGCCAGCGCGAGTACTACCTGAACGAACAGGTCAAGGCGATCCAGAAGGAGCTCGGCGAGCTCGAAGAGGGCGCCGACCTCGACGAGATCGAGAAGCGCATCAAGGACGCGCACATGCCGAAAGAGGCGCGCAAGAAGGCCGAAGCCGAGTTGAAGAAGCTGCGGCTGATGTCGCCGATGTCGGCGGAGGCGACCGTGGTCCGCAACTACATCGACACGCTGGTGGGCCTGCCGTGGAAGAAGAAAAGCAAGATCAGCACCGATCTGGCGCACGCCGAAGCGGTGCTCAATGAAGACCACTACGGGCTGGAAAAGGTCAAGGAGCGCATCATCGAGTACCTCGCGGTGCAGCAGCGCGTCGACAAGCTGAAGGCGCCGATCCTGTGTCTGGTCGGCGCGCCCGGCGTCGGCAAGACCTCGCTCGGCCAGTCGATCGCGAAGGCGACCAACCGCAAGTTCGTGCGGATGTCGCTCGGCGGCGTGCGCGACGAGGCGGAAATCCGCGGCCACCGCCGCACCTACATCGGCTCGATGCCCGGCAAGATCCTGCAGAACATGGCCAAGGTCGGCGTCAGGAACCCGCTGTTCCTGCTCGATGAGGTCGACAAGATGGGCATGGATTTCCGCGGCGACCCGGCGTCGGCGCTGCTCGAAGTGCTCGATCCCGAGCAGAACCACACCTTCGTCGACCATTACGTCGAGGTCGAATACGACCTGTCGGACGTGATGTTCGTCGCGACCGCGAACACGCTCAATATTCCGCCGGCGTTGCTCGACCGGATGGAGGTAATCCGGCTGTCGGGTTACACCGAGGACGAGAAAGTGCGCATCGCGATCCAGCACCTGCTGCCGAGGCAGATGAAAAGTCACGGCCTCAAGCCTGAGGAGATCGCGGTCTCCCACAGCGCGGTGCGCGACATCATCCGCTACTACACGCGCGAGGCCGGTGTGCGCGCGCTGGAGCGCGAGCTGTCGAAAATCTGCCGCAAGGTGGTGAAACTGCTGGTGCGCGACGCAAAGAGCCGCCGGGTATCGCTGACCGCACGCAACCTCGATAAATTCCTCGGCGTGCGTCGTTACACGTACGGGCTGGCCGAAAAGGAAAATCAGGTCGGTCAGGTCACCGGTCTGGCGTGGACCGAGGTCGGCGGCGAACTGCTGACGATCGAGAGCTCGGCGATGCCTGGCAAGGGCAAGACCATCACCACCGGCAAGCTCGGCGAGGTGATGCAGGAATCGATCCAGGCCGCGCTGTCGGTGGTGCGCAGCCGCTCGCGCCGGCTCGGCATACCCGAGGATTTCTATCAGAAGAACGACATCCACATCCACCTGCCGGAGGGTGCGACGCCGAAAGACGGGCCGAGCGCCGGCATCGGTATCTGCACCGCGATGGTATCGCTGCTGACTGGCATTCCGGTGCGTGCCGACGTCGCGATGACCGGTGAAATCACGCTGCGCGGCGAAGTGCTGCCGATCGGCGGGTTGAAGGAGAAACTGCTTGCCGCACACCGTGGCGGCATCAAGATCGTGCTGATTCCCGAGGAGAACGTCAAGGATCTCGCGGAGATTCCGGACAACATCAAGAACCGGCTCGACATCCATCCGGTCAAGTGGATAGATCAGGTGCTCGAGTACGCGCTTGAGCGCAAGCCTGAGCCGTTGCCGGAAAAAACCGAAGTCGCGTCGTTGCCGCCGGTGCAGGATACGCCGGCACCTGCCGTCAAGCATTGAATTTTCTGCGGGCGTGGGGGGGGCGTGGTGCGTCCCCGCGCCGCGGGCTCCCGGTGTAGCGACCACGCTTGACACCCCATTTTCGCGCTTGCTATAAAATCAAAGCGGGCTTCTGTACCACCATGGCCGGCCGCTGCGCGTTGGAACCGCCCGTCAATGGATTCGCATGCAAGGCACTTCCACGACAAGGGGATAAAACGTGAATAAGGCGCAACTGATCGAGGCGGTCGCCAAGTCCGCCGATATTTCCAAGGCCGCCGCCGAAAAAGCGCTGGACGGCGCGCTCAACGCGATCAAGGGGTCGCTCAAAAAAGGGCAGAACGTGACGCTGGTCGGCTTCGGCACGTTTCGCGTGAGCAAACGCGCGGCGCGCGACGGCCGCAATCCGCGCACCGGCGCAGTCATCAAGATCAAGGCCGCCCGGGTGCCCAAGTTCAGTGCTGGCAAGGCATTGAAAGATGCGTTAAACTAATAAAAATTAATAGCAGACATGGTTTGGGGTAGATGCGCGCCGCGCATCTACCCCAAATTCATCATGACCGGCGTCCGGCGATAGTGGACCGGTTGCGGGTGCTTAGCTCAGTGGTAGAGCGTCGCCCTTACAAGGCGAATGTCGGGAGTTCGACCCTCTCAGCACCCACCATCAGAGAGGAGTTGGCGGTCGAATCCTGCAAGGAGTGGTAGTTCAGTTGGTTAGAATACCGGCCTGTCACGCCGGGGGTCGCGGGTTCGAGTCCCGTCCACTCCGCCAATAATCTGGGAAAGATGAGCGCCGTCCACCTTTTCACATTTTCGACAGCAAATCATGTTCGATTTCATAAGCAACAACAAAAGACTCGCCCAGATAATTCTGGTTCTCGTCTCGCTGCCGTTCGCATTCTTTGGCATCAATTCGTATTTCGATGCGACCAGCGGCGACAATTACGTCGCCAAGGTCGGCAGCCGGCACGTTACGCCGCAGGAATTTGCAAATGCATTGAGCCAGCGCCAGGACCAACTGCGGCGCTCGCTCGGCGGCAAGGTCGAACCGGGGTTGCTCGACAGCCAGGATCTACGCGCCGCGGTGCTCGATGCGCTGATTCGCCAGCAATTGCTGCTGGGGCAGGCGGCGCGCAACGGAATTGCGGTGTCCGATCACGACCTTGAACAGATGATCGGCACGGAACCGATATTTCAGCAGGGCGGCAGA